>QCCQ01000001.1 GCA_003278875.1 Prochlorococcus sp. AG-347-L21
CTTATTTTAGCTTCGCAGCCTGAACGATTAGGTGAATGGAGAAGAATTCTTCAAGATTCACTTGGTCTCACAAGGGATGACTTTGGACCTAATAGTGGGATTGTTCTTTTTGAGAGGCCTGAAGGTGTCATCGAGAGAGCTGATAGATTAGAAGCGAATGAAGAATTGCCATTTATTATCATTGATGCAGCAGAAACCTCTGTTGAAATTCCAATACTTCAATTCCCATTATGGGTTGCATTTGCTGGTTCAGATAATGAAATTTATGATGATCTTGAACTAAACTAAGTTTTATGAATATCTTAATAATTTTTATAAGTTACCTTTTAGGATCACTTCCGACAGGTTTTTTAATTGGAAAATATCTCAAAAATATAGATCTAAGAACTATTGGTTCTGGATCTACAGGTGCCACAAATGTCTTAAGAAATGTTGGGAAATGGCCAGCACTTTTTGTATTTATAATTGATGTTGGTAAAGGACTTATTTCAGTAAAAATTGCTCAATATTATACAGATCAAGGATTAATAGAAGTTTTAGCAGGGATATCCGCTATCGCAGGACATATTTGGCCAATATGGCTTAGAGGTAAAGGAGGGAAAGCTGTTGCAACTGGATTAGGTATGTTTTTAGCTCTTTCTTGGAAAGTTGGACTCGCATGTCTTGGTATTTTTTTATTAGTCCTAACAAAAACTAAATTTGTTTCTTTATCCAGTATTTCAGCTGCAATCTTACTTCCTATTTTTATGTTTTTTTACTTAGGTAAATTTATGCACTCATATTTCTTCATAAGTTTAATTGTTGCATTATTAGTAATCTGGAAACATAGGACAAACATAACAAGATTGCTTAAGGGAGAAGAATCCAAAATTAATCAGAATCAATAGATTTAAATATTTCTATTAGAGCTTTATTTGGATCTATAGCTTTTGAAATTGATCTGCCAATGACTAACTTAGAAGCGCCATTATCTATAGCTTCATAGGGAGTCATAATTCTATTTTGATCATCTTTATTGTCAACATTTAATCTGATACCTGGTGTAATAAGTTCAAAATTATCCTTATAAATAGATCTCAACATTTTTACCTCCCAAGGGGAACAAACACATCCATCTAATCCTGCATCAAAAGACAACTTTGCAAGTCTCAAGACATTTTCTTCAATTGAATTATTTCTATCAAGATCAGTTTGAAAATCTTTAAGAGAAAAGCTTGTTAAAACAGTTATTCCTATAACCAATGGAGGTTTTACACTGACTGAGGTGGCTCCTTCTAAAGATGCTTTTTTCGAATCCTTGAGAGCTTTTAAACCCGCTGAAGCATGAATAGAAATTATATCAACCCCTAATTTTGAAACTTGGAAACATGCTGCTCGCATGGTATTTGGAATATCATGAAATTTTAAGTCTAAAAAAATTTTTTTATTTAAACCTTTTAATATTTTTATAACCCTCGGACCTTCCCTAAGAAAAAGCTCTAAACCAACTTTCACCCACTTAATATTAGGACATTTTTCCAAAAGTAATTTTGCTTGACTTATATCTAATCCATCAATTGCCAATATTATTTTATCCTCCGAATTAAATCTGTTATTCATCAATTTTCAGTTTTCAAACCTCTTAATTATTTTTTTTCCAATTTGCAAAATTTTTCCTTCCAAATCATTTTTTGAATTAAAAACTAAATCAGGATTTATTACTTTCTTACTATCAATTTTTACACCCCCACCTTTAATAGATCTTTTGGATTCGCTGCTAGATTTGAAAAGTTTTAGAGCACTTAATAAGTAGAAAAATTTTACTGGAAAAACTACTTCTTTTAAAGAAATCTCTGGAATTTCTCCAACTTTTTCTTTGTGTCCAAGGAATAATTTTTCGCAATTTGATTGCGCCTTTAATGCTTCTTCGGCCCCATGGAATAAAGTAGTAACTTCTAAAGCCATTCTTCTCTGTAATTCACGAGGATTTGAGTTTTCCAGAAAACTTAAATCTAATTCAGTAAGTAATTCAAAATAGGTGGGTATTATGTTATCTGGTACTTTTTCTAATTTTGAATACATTGAAAGAGGATCTTCAGTTAAACCGACGGTGTTAAATTCAGATTTACTCATCTTCTTAATTCCATCTAAACCTGTCAAAATTGGCAGCAGAATACCAAATTGAGGGTCTTGTTTAAAGTGCCTTTGAAGGTCTCTTCCTATTGCAATATTAAATTTCTGATCTGTGCCTCCAAGCTCAATATCTGATTGAACAACTACCGAATCGTAACCTTGTAATAGGGGATATAAGAATTCATGCAAAGCAATTGGTACTTGCGAAGTGTACCTTTTATTAAATTCCTCCTTAGCTAGCATTTGACTAACTGTTGCACTCCCCATTAATTCAATTATCGAATTAAGATTTAATCCTTTTAACCATTCACTGTTATATCTAATTTCTATTCTATCTTTTGAATCAAAATCTAAAATAGATTCATTAGCTGGCTTTCCCATCCCTAGTTGGGTTAAGTAAGTTTTTGCATTATCCTTAACTTGTTTTTCCGATAACTGAACTCTTGTTTTGTTTTTTCCGGTTGGATCTCCAATTTGAGCAGTAAAATCCCCAATAATTAAAACTGCAATATGTCCATTATCTTGGAATGCCCTAAGTTTTTTAAACAATATGCTGTGCCCAAGATGAATATCGGTTCCAGTTGGATCGATCCCGAGTTTAACCCTTAATTTTTTATTATTTTTTTTCGCATGATCAATAATCTCCCAAAAGGTTTCATCTGTTCCCTTAATTGGAAAATATTCCTCTATTCCTCTTGACAGCCATGATGGCAATTTTAAATTATCTGTCATGAAGCTTTAACCGTTAACTTTAAGAAGTTTTATCAAGTTCATCCTTCATTCTTATTAAGGTTTTATTCATTTGATCAAACATTTGATCAGGAGTAATACCAAATTGACTTAACTGTGTCTTTAATTGTTCTACTGTCATTTTTGCTTGAAAATCTTCAGACAATTCAAATCTCTTCATAAAAACCTTATAACGATCCATAAGTGATTCCATTTTTTTTATAAACATTTTTTTCCCTTCTCTGTCAAATTTTCCATAATCAGAGCCAAGTTGCATAAGTTCTTGGTAATCTGTAAAAAGCTTTTTAGCTTCTTCTTGAACGATGTCTGACTCAAAGAATCCCATTTCTATTTTTTTACTTCGCATATTGAGGCTCAATTACAAGATAACAAGAATCTTTTAAATTGATTAGAAGATTAATAAATTTTAGTTTATAAATAATTCTTTGATTTATATTTTTTCAGAATTAAATTTAGTAGACAAGCTTCATAAATATTGGAAAAATTTAACGTAAATAATATTTCAAACCAAAATAGACAATTTGAATTATTTGGTTCAAATGTAAATACATCAATTAATTTTCAACACTCAAATAATCTAAAAATCAAAGGCAGAATTCTAACTGAATGGAGAAATAGAATATATAAACACCAATCCAAAATTTCAAAAGATACTCGCAACAAAACTTTGCACCAAACAAGTCTTCCTATAAATACAATTTCCGATGAAAGAAAAATTGATCCGTTTTCCTTGCAGCCATTATCATTGAACTTTTGGAGAACCAATCAATATATACATAATGGGCCAGCAATGTATTTTGTAATTGACTCGATGGAGAGTTCTAAAATAATCCTTTATATAGGAGAAACAAATTCAGCAAATAAAAGATGGAAGGGAGAACATGACTGTAAAGATTACCTCATGAACTATAAAGAAGCCCTAGCTCATAACAAACTTTCAAGTCACCAAGATATTCGTTTCTTCTTAGATGTACCTAAAGAAGTAAAATTAAGACGTAAATTAGAACAGCAACTGATATATTTATGGTTACCACCTTTTAATAAAGAAACTCGAGATAGGTGGGCAACTACTTTCACAAACAATTAAAAGTTAATTAAATCCATTTAACAAATGCAATTTTCCACATTCCAAAAAAATCTAGATAACTGGCAAGGTGCTTCATTAATTTTTGGAGTTTTAGAGGAAGAAATTTCAAGCCAACTTGAAAACATAAAATTTGTTATTGACCCAAAATTATTACTAAAAAAAGTTACTCAAAAAAAATTTAAAGGAGAAAAAGGAAAAACTTTAAGCTTTGAATTTTTAGATCAAAAATTAGAAACTTTAATAATAGTTGGTCTTGGCAAATCGAAGGACCTAAATAAAAGTGATATAGAAAACTCTATAGGAAATCTAGTTAGGAAAACAGTTGATAAAAATGAAAAAATCAGCATCTTGCTACCTTGGGAATTTATAAATTCACAACTAGAAATAAATCAACTAGCAGAGTCAGCCAGATTATCTGCCTATGAGGACAATAGATTCAATAAGAAAAGAGATGAAAAGAAAATTCTTAAAGAAATAGAGTTTTTAAATTTAAAAGAACATGAGAATATTAACTTTGAAGAGACAGCACAAATATGTGAAGGTGTAGAACTAGCTAGAAGACTTGTAGCCGCCCCTCCAAATAGTCTTACTCCTCAGGAAATGTCTATACAAGCTTCTCAAATAGCTAAAGATCATGATTTGGAAGTAAAAATTTTGGAAGCAAAAGATTGTAAAGATTTAGGAATGGGTGCATATTTAGCTGTAGCAAAAGGTTCTGATCTAGATCCTAAATTTATACATCTTACTTTAAAGTCAGAGGGGCCTATTAAAGAAAAGATTGCGCTTGTTGGGAAGGGTTTAACCTTTGATTCGGGAGGATACAATCTGAAAGTAGGAGCATCTCAAATTGAAATGATGAAATATGATATGGGCGGAAGCGCTGCAGTTTTAGGAGCGGCAAAAGCACTTGGAGCAATAAAACCAAGGGGATTAGAAATTCATTTTATTGTGGCATCTTGCGAAAACATGATAAATGGATCTGCAGTACATCCTGGAGATGTAGTTAAGGCATCTAATGGTAAGACAATTGAAATAAATAACACTGATGCAGAGGGCAGACTCACATTAGCTGATGCTTTAACTTACGCATCAAACTTAAAACCAGATTCAATAATAGATCTCGCAACTTTAACAGGAGCTATTGTAGTTGCATTAGGGAATGATGTAGCTGGATTTTGGAGCAATAATGATGATCTAGCAAATGACCTAAAAGCCGCATCAGCCCAGTCTGGAGAAGAATTATGGCAAATGCCCTTACAAAAATCTTATAAACAAGGTTTAAAGTCTCATATAGCTGACATGAAAAATACAGGTCCTAGAGCAGGTGGCTCAATAACTGCTGCTTTGTTTTTAGAAGAATTCTTTGATAAAGAGATTAAATGGGCTCATATTGATATTGCTGGAACTTGTTGGACTGACAAGAATAAGGGAATTAACCCATCAGGTGCAACCGGTTTTGGAGTTAAAACTCTTGTTCAATGGATTAAAAATAAATAACTATATTTAAAATCATTCAGTCCAAAGATTTATTGATCTAGCGTTATCCCCCCATAATTTATCCAGCCTCTGATCTCTCCCACAAGAGAATCTATAGAACTTATATTTCAATTCATTTCTCTCAGCAAAATCCTGATGATATTCTTCAGCTAACCAAAATTTACTTTTTGATTTTAGTTCTACGGATATTTTTTCATATGGCACTCGCAACTCATTAGAGGCCGAAAGAATTGCATTTTTTGCATCACTTTCTTCAGTTTCATCTTTGAAAAAGATTACTGGCCGATAAGAATCTCCACGATCACAAAATTGACCCTTATTATCCAAAGGATCAATATTTCTAAAATATAGCCTAAGTATTTCAGGTAAAGTTACCAATTGAGAATCATAGTCCACCAAAACCACTTCCTGATGTCCTTCATGATTTTCGTAGGTAGGATTTAGTAAACCTCCACCTGAATAGCCACTTTGTACAAAATTTATCCCCCTTAATGACTCTAAATCATGTTCTAAACACCAAAAACAACCTCCTGCAAGAATCAATTCCTCTGCAAAAGCATTTAAGGGGTTAACGAATATTGAAAGAGCAATTATTAAAGGTAAAAAATATTTCATTCTTTTATTATAAAGTTCAAATAATAGAATTAATAATCTCTATAGCAGCTCTCTTGACTACGCCCTCTTCACCTAATTCTTTTTTTAAAAAAGCATAACCCTTTTTTATTTTTATTTTTTCTGATTTCCCCTCAAGAATCCTACAAGATTTATAGAAGATTTTCTTTTCATTAAACTCTTTCTGCACAAACTCAGGTATTATTAATTTATTAACTAACAAATTTACAGGGGAAATAAATCTTACTTTGAAATTGAGAATTTTTTTTGCGATAAAAGCAGTTACCCTACTGACTTTATAACCAACAATCTGCGGGATCCCATATAAAGCTAATTCCATATTAACTGTACCAGATTTGCAAAAAGCAATTTTAGTGAGCGAATAAATATAAGGCTTTAATTTTGCACTATCTTTTTGAGAAATCACATATCCTTTAACTTGATATTTCCTAAAGGCTTTTTTAAATATTTCATCAAAAGAACCCCGACAGGAGGGAATATAGACAATCAAGCTTGGATATTTTTGTTGTAATTTTTTAGCCGCTTTCATAAAAGTAGGTAATACATATCGTAATTCTTGGGGTCTTGATGCTGGCATCAAAAGCAGGATATTTTGATTAGAGCGAAGGTTAAGAATAGTTCTGGCAACCTTCTTTAGAGGAAGTTTTTTTGTTAAATCAATCATTGGATGTCCAACCCACAAAACATTTCCGCCCCTCTTTTTATAAAATGCTGCTTCTTTCTTAAAAATCGCGAAAATTTTATCAGAAAATTTTATTAGATTTGTTGTAGTGTTATTGCCAACCCTCCAAGCCCACTCTTGAGGTGCAATATAGTAAAAAATTGGAATTTTAGTTTTCGATCTTTTTAATTTTGTTCCAATTTTTATATTGGGGCCCATATAGTCAATCAGAATTAAGCAATCTGGAGGATATTTTTTTAATAATTTATAAAATCTTCTTTGAATTCTTATTGTTGGAAGAATAAGAGGTAAAGCCTCCCAAATTCCTATTGCACTAATTGATGTAGTGTCTTGAAGAATTTTTACACCTTCTTTCTTCATCCTTTCCCCACCTAATCCACAAATTTCTAAATCTATCGATTTTTTTTTAGATTCCTCTAATAATGCTTTTGATAACAAACTTCCGTGCAAATCTCCAGAGACCTCTCCAGTACTTATAAATATCTTTTTACTCATAAATTCACTATAGGCATTGGTCCTCGTCTTTCTTTAGAAATTGACTCTTTTAAAAAATTACATAATTTTGAAGATGAAATATCTAATTCACCTGTCATTACTTTTTCTAATGAATTTGAAATCGCATTATTAGATTTAAAAAGTAGATTCCAAGTATTTTGAAGTAATTTTAAGTCAAAATCTTTATTTTCCATTAAACCACTTCTCTTAATTCCAATCCTATTTAAACCTCTCAATCTTCCTGGATGGCCTTCGGCCAAGCAGAAAGGAGGTACATCTCTATCAACCCTAGTCATCCCTCCAATCATTGCTAAATATCCAATATGTACAAACTGATGAATACCTAAACAACCGCCAATAATAGCTTTATCTTCAATATTTACATGGCCTGCAACTTGAACACTATTTGATAAAACTATCCTATTACCAAGTTCACAATTATGGCCGATATGAGTGTAAGCCATCAACAAATTATTATTTCCAATAATTGTTTTTTCTCCTTCATTAGTTGCCTTATTAATAGTTACACATTCTCTGAAAGTATTATTATCTCCAATAATTACTTCAGTATTGGCACCTTTATACTTAAGGTCCTGGGGATCAAGACCTATAAAAACACTTGGGAAAACTTTATTGTTAATACCAATTTGAGTTCTTCCTGAAATAACAGCATTCGGCCCTATTTCGGTTCCTTTCCCGATAGTTACATCAGGACCGATAATAGCTCCTTGAGAGACAATAACCCCATCATTTAATTCGGCACGTGGATCAACAAAAGCATTTGGGTGCACTTTTACGCCACTAAATCTTGAGTTAAATTCATTATTTTTATGATTCATATCTCTAATCAACTAATGAAAACATTAATTCTCCAGCACAAACCAACTTGCCATCAACGTGAGCCTCACCTTTAACCTTCCCAAATCTTTGTCTTTTAATAGACAATAACTCACAAGAAATTATCAATTGATCTCCTGGCACAACTGGTTTTCTGAATTTAACATGATTTATTCCGGCAAAGACGAAAAGCCCTTTTGGAAGATTAGGCATTTGCGTTACAATAATTCCACCAACTTGAGCCATTGATTCAACAATAAGAACCCCAGGCATCAAAGGTCTCTCAGGAAAGTGTCCCTGAAATTGAGGCTCATTTAGAGTTATATTTTTTACCGCGACAGCTCTCTCCCCTGGAATATTCTCTATAACCCTATCCACAAGAGCAAAAGGATATCTATGAGGTAATAAACCTAGTATGTGCTCAGAGGAAAGTTGATTATTTTCAATGGATAATTTCTTTTCCAAAACAATTAAAGATAAAGTTAATTTTTTAGCGATGAGGCCAATAAAGCATTTAAAGAATGTGATCCTTTATAGACTAAAATTTGAGCCTTAGGTAACCCTACCAAAGCCAAGTCCCCAATTAGGTCTAAAATTTTATGTCTTATTGGTTCATTATCAAATCTTAATGGTGGATTAACCCATTTTTCTCCGTCACAAACAAGGGCATTGTCCAAACTTCCGCCTTTTATTAATCCAAGTTCGCTTAACTCTTGAAATTGATCTTTAAAACCAAATGTTCTAGCAGGAGCGATCATTTCAACAAAACTTTTTGGGTTTAAATCAATAACAAAAGTTTGATTTCCAATTGCTTTATAAGCAAAATTTATAGTGGAAATAATTGTAATTTTTTCAGAAGGAGTTGCTGCTATTACTGAGCCTTCTTTATTTAAAATTATTGATTTATTAATTTCTTGAAAAAAATCATCTGGTCTAGGTGCCTTTTTTATCCCTACTTCTTCAAAATCCCTAACCCATTGGATTGCCGATCCATCTAAAAGAGGAATCTCTTTCCCATCAACCTCAATATGTATATAACTCAAGCCACAACCGGCAAGTGAAGATAATAAATGTTCTATAGTATACAAATTTCTACCCCCTAATTTAACCGCCGTACAGAGCATGGTACTTCCAATTAAATCTTGAGTAAGCTTAAAAATCTCGCCAGGTTTATCCTTGAAAGAAACATAATACCCTTCTTTTTCATAAGGAGATATTGTAACTCTTGTTTTTTCTCCACTATGAAGACCTATACCTTCTCTGGAGATAACTCCAGCCAATGTATAGCAGAAATCATAATTAGCAGGCCAAGAAAACACTTAAAACTTCCATCCAACTCCAAGTGTATATCTCCAATCTCCACTTAGGTCCTTGCTAGCAACATCTAATCTTAATGGACCAACTGGCGTTTTAACCCCAACTCCACCTCCAATCGAATAACCAGAACCTGATTTCTGCAATAATTTACCAGGTTTTCCTGGGACATCATTTTGAGAGCCCAAATCACTTCCAACATCAAAAAATAAAGCTCCAGATATCATTTTCCAAACAGGGAACCTATATTCTGCAGTGCCTTCAACAAAACTTTTACTTACAGCCAAATCACAGGATCCCCATCCTCTAATAGATGATGTTCCTCCAATACAAAATGCTTCGTAAGGAGGTAATTCCCCAAGAATGGTTCCCGCCTTAAATTGAAACCCAATAGCTTGAGGACATTCTTCACTAGTGGCATCACTAGACTTACATGCTTTAGTTAAATTTATTAATTTTGTTGGTATAAAAAATGAATATGAGGCTCTCATTCTATTAAAAGATGGAGAATCTTTTCCCATTGAGACAAACTGTTCAGTACCAAAGCTTAATCTGTTGCCTGAAGTTGGGTTGGTGAAATTATTCAAGTTATTTCTAGAAGCACTTGCAATAACACTAACTAATGTATTTTCATCAGGGCATGAACCATCATTTGGAGTAAATCCAATACAAATAATATCGCTTATATTATTTCTGGTTGTGGTTGGAGTCATATCACCATAAGGTTTTTTGTTTCCATCGCCATCAATCATCTTTACTTTCTTAAAATTCATTCCTGCAAGAACTCTCCAATTAGCGACCTTAAATGGATCTCCACCATTTAACGGCCTTGAAAAAGAAAATCCACCCCCTGTTTTTTCTAAAACTACTGATGAAAAAGTATCAGAGCTAGATGGAGTTTGATCATCTACAGCATAAAATCTCCCATTTTTTTCACTTTTAAATTCTTGTGGATAATCTCTACTCAGAAAAACATTTGTTCTAAAAGACGTTTTATGTTTATCTCCTTTAATCCAAGGATCAGATAATGAAAAATTATAAGTTGTTGAATATTCTCCGAAATTTAGGTTTAAATTTGTAGACCATGCTCTTCCTAGTGCATTTGTTTCCTGCAAACCAATCGTGGCGAAGATACCTGAACTATTGCTATAACCAAGTCCACCTGTTAATGATCCTGTTCTCTGTTCGCTCAGGTCTAAAAAAATTATGACTTGACCAGGATTTAAATTATCTTGGCCAAGAGATACCTTTACATCATCAAATAATGAAGTGGCATAGAGTCTACCGATATCAGCTTCTAAAATTTTTCTATTAAATATTGAACCAGGTTGAGTTTTTAATTCTCTTTTTATGACCCAATCTTTTGTTTTCCCTTTTCTAGGTTTTCCATCAATAATAGTTTCACCATCAGAACCGAGAAATCTTAATTTTACGTCCGATATAATGCCCTCAGAAACTTTTAATGTTAAAACTCCGTTATCAGAGATTCTATCTGGTCCAGTAATTCTAGCTAAAGAATAACCCTCTTTCTCATAACGTTTTTTTATTATTTCTATCTTATTTTGAAGTTCATTTAGGTTAAGAGTTGTTCCATAATAATTATTAAAAATATCATCTACATATTCATTAGAAAATAAAGAGTTTTTTGGTTTAAGTTCAACTTTCTTCAAAATTGGATTAGGCACTACATTAACTATCAGCCTCACACCTAGTGGCCCATCTTGAGACTTTATTTTAACGCCTGAAAACCAACCACTAGCATATATTGAATTGAGGTCTTGATTTAAAATTTGATTATTAATAATACTTCCAGGCTTTATGCTCATAGAATCATATGCAGCTAATTCAAGTTTTCTACCCTCAGGATGATTTTCCCAACCTTCAATAATTATTTCTGAGATGAGAACATTACTTTCTTCCTCTTCTTCTTTACTAGCTAAAAAGATATTTTTGAAACCTTCTAAAGATTGTGGAAATGATGTGGTTGATAAATTTGGTTTCTTATTAATTTTTTGAATAACTTGAACTTCTTTGTTTACTAAAATATCTTCTTCTTTTGCCTTCGTTATTAGTTGATTATTAGACTCTTTAAAATCTTTTTTTAAAGTTTCAATTTCTTTGTTTTCTAAAATATCTTCTTCTTTTGCCTTTGTTATTAATTGATTATTAGGCTCTTTAAAATCTTTTTTTAAAATTTCAATTTCTTTGTTTTCTAAAATATCTTCTTCTTTTGCCTTCGTTATTAATTGATTATTTGATTCTTTAAAATCTTTTTTTAAAGTTTCAATTTCTTTATCTTGATAAGATTCTTGGTACCTAACCCATTTTATTTTATTTGGAGCTCCATACTTTTTTTCGGAAGAACTTAACGAATCAGCCTTTAATTCATATCCGCTTAAAAAGAAAAATAATAAAAATAAACCTATACCTGAAAATAAATTCTTAAAAATTATTGTTTGATTTTTCATAGTATTCTTAATCAAAAATTTCAAAAAGATTTATTGAGAACTAAAGAAGTTAACTATCCTATTGTTGATTTCAGTATAGGCTTCTATCAAGCCACCCAAATCATTTCTGAATCGATCTTTATCAAGACTTCGCATCTTAACATCTATCGTATTAAGATCCCATAATCTACAGTTGTCAGGACTAAATTCATCAGCCAAAACTATTTGCCCTTGTTTATTCTTACCAAATTCTAACTTAAAATCTACAAGATCAAGATTAATTTTTAAGAAAAAATCTTTTAATAATTTATTTATTGATAATGTTATTTTTTCAATAAGTTCCAAATCCTCAATACTTATAATATCAAGTAATCTAATTCTATTTTTAGTTAAAAGGGGATCATTTAATTCATCATTTTTAAAATAGAGATCAATTAATGGTTCCTTCAATAACGAACCTGGAATTAAGGTCGTTTGCTTACAAATAGATCCATAAGCCCTATTTCTAAGGACTACTTCGAGAGGAATGATTTTTATTTTTTGGGCTATTATTGAATTATTATTTCGTAAACCAATAAAATGAGTTGGTATGCCATTTTTATGAAGAAATTCGAAAATTTTTGAGGTAATAAGACAATTTAATTCTCCTTTACCCTTAAACTGAGCTTTCTTTAATGCATTAAAAGCAGTTGCATCGTCTTTGAATTCGATGATCACTTTTTCAACATCTTCATGAGAAAATATCTTTTTAGCCTTTCCTTCATAAATTAATTCGAGTTTATTCTTCATAAGAAAGCTTTTTGATAATTAAAATAGAATATAATTAAATTGTTAATCAAAAGGTTTACTATCTTAATTCTAAGAATCTTGTCAACCTACTCTAAATAAGTTTCCCCTTTAAAAAAGTAAGAAAGAATAAAATTAAATTATGAGTTTTAAACTAACAATTCCTAATATTAATAAAAAACTTGAAAATATTTTGATAATTGGTAGTGGAGGTAGAGAAAATTCATTGGGCTGGGCAATACAAAAAAATGAGTCAATAAAAAAAATATATCTGTCACCAGGTAATGGTGGATCCGAAAAAATTAAGAAGTGCATAAGGATAAATTTAGACATAACCGAAAAAAAAGATTTAGTCAAAAATCTTAAATCTTTAGACATTGATTTAGTTGTAATTGGACCAGAAATTCCCTTAGCAGCGGGATTAGGAGATTACCTTCGTAAGAATGATTTCGATGTATTTGGCCCAAATCAAGATGGGGCAAAATTGGAATACAGTAAATCTTGGGCGAAGGAATTCATGAAAAACGCAAATATTCCAACTTCAAAATTTTGGAAAATAGACTCTTTTGAAAAGGCGAAGAAGGTTATTGATAGTTCTAAAGATCCTTTAGTAGTAAAAGCTGATGGATTAGCTTCAGGGAAAGGGGTTTTTATTCCTAAATCAAAAGATGAATGTCTTCAAGCCACAAAAATAATTTTCGATGGGAAGTTTGGTGAATCAGGGCAAGTAGTAGTTTTAGAAGAAAAAATTGAAGGGCCAGAAGTTTCAATTTTTGCACTTTGTGATGGAGAAAAATATGTATTACTTCCATCTGCACAAGATCATAAACGTTTGAATGAAAACGATGAAGGGCCAAATACTGGTGGTATGGGTGCGTACTCTCCTACTCCCCTAGTAACACCAGATCTCCTTGAAGAAATTATTAAAGAGATAATTAAACCGACAATTGATGAATTAAGAAGAAAAAAAATCGATTATCGCGGAGTACTCTATTTTGGTCTGATGATCACGAATTCAGGCCCCAAAGTTATAGAATATAACTGCAGATTTGGTGATCCTGAATGTCAAACAATAATGCCTTTATTGGATAAAAGTTTCGTTAAAGTTTTACAGCTGTGTGCGATGGGAAATTTAAAAGGAAATGAAAAAATAGACATTTCCAATAAATTTAGCGGTTGTGTTATTGCCACCTCCAAAGGCTACCCTAACGAATATAAAACTGGCTTTCAAATAAAAATTGGTATGATTGATTCTAAGGATTGTCAAATCTTCGACTCAGGTACTTCTCTAAGTGAAAATGGCAAATTGCTAACTGATGGAGGAAGAGTTTTAAGTATTGTCTGTCAAGATAAAAATTTCGATATGGTTTTTGAGAAAGCATACAAAAATTTAAAAGAAATTCATTTTGAGGGTATTTACTTCAGAAATGACATAGGTCATCAAGTCAGAAAAAACTTTTCTGGGGAGAATTAAGTTTATGGTGGATACCGATAATCGAGAAAGTAGAAAATATAACATCAATGATAATGAAGATATGCATAATAACCATTGGATTAATGGACTCCTCTCTTGGTGGAGTAGGTTCAGTTTAAGAACAAAGTTGTTAGCTATAGCGACTCTTGTCGTGAGCCTCTTAATGACAGGAATAACTTTTTTTGCACTAAATAGTATTCAAAGAGATGCCGGCATGAATGATACTAGATATGCTCGAGATCTTGGCTTATTGTTATCTGGGAATGTTACAGAATTAGTCGCTAATAATCAAAAAAAAGAAATCTCAAATGTAGCTGAAAAGTTTTGGCGATCAAGTCGAAACCTTCGTTATATTTTCTTTACTGATGCTGAAGATATTGTTCAACTTGGGATACCAATCAGTGCGACACCAACGAGCTCAGACAGTCAGTTTCAGCTCACTCGAAAATTAAAACTTCCATCAGAATTGAAGAAGAGACCTCAATTCCCTTTGGTTAGGCAGCATGCAACTCCTCAAGGTCAAGTAACAGATGTATTTGTCCCAATGTTGTGGAAAGGCAAATATCTTGGAACTTTAGCTTTGGGAGTCACCCCTAACAAAAAAGCATTAGCCAGTGCCGCCTTAACTAGAGAAGTAACCATTGCAGTTTTTATTTCTATTTGGGTTTTAGTAATACTTGGAGCTGTATTTAATGCCCTTACTATCACAAGACCAGTTAGAGAGTTAGTCAGAGGTGTTAGAGAAATTTCAAGAGGAAATTTTAAATCCAGAATTTCTTTACCCATGACAGGTGATCTAGGAGAACTCTTAAATGGATTTAACCGCATGGCAACACAGTTAGAAAATTATGACGAAGCTAATATAGAAGAACTAAAAGCGGCACAAATCAAGCAGCAATCTTTAATAGCTACCATGGCTGATGGTGCAATATTATTGGACTCACAGGGCAAGATTGTACTTACTAATCCAACAGCAAAGAGATTATTTCGTTGGGAAGGAAGATTTCTAGAAGGTAAACATTTTTTAAATGAAATCCCCGAGATTTTATCCAATGATTTACATACAAATATAGAATCTATTTTAAATAGGGAAAAGGAGAAGGACGATTTAAGATTCAGTTTAGGAGAACCAGCAAGAACTTTAAGAATTGTCTTGCAATCAGTCTTAGATACCAATAAAGTTGAATTAAAAGGAATTGCTGTAACAATCCAAGATTTAACTAGAGAAGTTGAACTTAACGCGGCACAAAATAGATTCATAAGCAATGTATCGCATGAATTAAGGACACCACTTTTTAATATTAAAAGTTATGTAGAGACCTTACATGATTTAAAAGATCAGCTTACTGATGAAGAACAAATAGAATTTTTGGGAATTGCAAACTCAGAAACTGATAGGTTAACAAGACTTGTAAATGATGTATTAGATTTATCTAGGTTGGAATCCGGGAAAATTGTTCAGCTAGAGCAAATGGAAATAAAACCAGCAATAGAACAGACTCTTAGAAATTATAGACTTAATGCTTCAGAAAAAAATGTTTCACTAGCTCATGAAATAGAGGAAACTATTCCTCCAATCCTTGGAAATTTTGATTTACTTTTGCAGGTTTTTGATAATTTACTAGGAAATGGATTGAAATTTAGTCCAAAAAACAGCGCCATAACTATAAGAGCCTATACTTGGCCAGATTCCTGTCCTGCTTTCCCCCCAATTATTAAAAATGATGCGGCCCCTCAATGTGAATTAGTTTCACCACTTCCAAAAGTAAGAATTGAGATTGCCGATACTGGTTCAGGAATATCTCAGGCTGATCAAGAAAAGATATTTGATCGTTTTTATAGAGTAGAGAATTCCGTCCATACTGAGCAAGGTACCGGTTTAGGTTTGTCTATAGTACGGGGAATAATTGAAAAACATGGTGGTGAGATTCGTATGGCTAGTGAATTAGGAGTAGGAACAACTTTCTGGTTTGATTTGGCTTTAGCACAATCAGATAAAGATGAATTGTTGACAAAAGCTCTTAATAATTCGAATTCTTTTTCAGGTTCTGAAATTAAAGAAATTATCTAATTTTTATCTAACCCTTTAAAAACATTTTGAACATTTTGATCGGGCACAACTCTATGAGGGGCACCACTAAATATTTGTTCAAAATTAGAAAAAGAATCTTTTATTTCTGGGCCACTATTCGTAATGATAAATTCTCTAATTCGTTTATCATGCCATGACCCCCGCATTTTAAAAACATTTAATGCTCGTGCCATTTCACCTTTAATTTCTACATATTGAAGCAATAATATTGTATCCGTAATTGTTGATATATGAGAATCAGTTATAGAATGACTCCCCATAAATTCTTCTGCAGTATTAGTAAAAAAGCCTGCTATCTCTTCTTGTTTGGTATAACCGGTAACAGCAATTACAAACTGTCTAAATGCATTCAAACTAACACCCCTGGCTAATGCAGAGAGAGAGTCAATTGCCATTCTTTTTGGTTTAAATTGATTAATTTGCGTTTTAATAATTTGTAAGTGATCTTCTAAACCAGTTGATTCAGGATATGCACAAATAATTTTCAATAATCCATCACTTTCCATTTTTTCAAAGTCTATTCCCCAGCTAGTCGCATTTCTAAGTAATTGAGCCCTAGATTCTTCATATGCAAAAAGAATTGCTCTTTCATTATTGTTATAAGCATCTTCAACAAATTTTGATACAAGCATTGTTTTACCTGTACCAGTAGCTCCAGTGGCGAGAATAATGGAATCTTGAAAATATCCTCCTCCACACATATCATCAAGATCTTTAACTCCAGAGCTAATCCTAATATTTGAGGATCTCTGCGTTAATCTCATTGCTCCAAGTGCAAACACACTTATTCCATCCATTCCCATAGTAAATGGATATTCACCTTTCATGTGCACAGTGCCTCTTAACTTCAAAACTTCTAGAGTTCTTCTCCTCTTTTCTGACTCAAGAACATTTCTTAATAAGACAACATTATCAGATACAAATTCTTCTACTCCATATCTAGCGATTGGTCCATAGTCATCAACCCTTTCTGTAGTCATAACAGTTGTTACACCTATTTCTTTTAATCTTGCTATCAGTCTAAATATTTCTCTTCTAACAACGTAAATAGCATCATATTGTTGAAATACTGCAGTTATTGAATCTATTGCAACTCTTTTAGCTTTATATTTTCTAATTGCATAACTAATTCTCTCAATAAGACCAGACAAATCAAAGTTACCTGCAACATCCTGACCATCAGGGTCAGGAGAAGCATCCAAAATAAAAAGTTTATTTTGATCGATTAATTCTTGTAAATCCCAACCAAAACTAGCGGCATTTCTAATAATATCTAAAGGTGATTCTTCAAATGTTACAAAGATTCCAGGCTCATCAAAGTTACAAATTCCATGGTGTAAATATTGCAGTGAAAAAACAGTTTTACCAGTTCCTGAAGTACCACTAACGAGTGTACTTCGTGATACGGGCAACCCCCCCCCTACAAACATCATCAAATCCTTCTATTCCAGTTGGCAATTTCTGTACTTGCATTTTATTTGATTTGCCAAATTTCTTATCATTCATAGTTTTGTACTAATAAAACAAAAGTAAAGTTAATTTTTATTTATCTTTAATAATAAAAGTTTTAAATATGTTATTAATCTCCACTATATTCAGTTTCAGTTAATTCATCAAAAAGTAGATCTAAACCAATTAAAACTTTCTCTCTATCTGAGAGATCACCTATTATTTTTCTCACTGGTGGTGGTAAAATTTTAGCTAATGTTGGGGTGGCTAAAATCTTGTCTTCTTCTGCAAGTTGTGGTTGCTTAAGTACATCAATAACCTTCAAAGCATAAACTCCTTTGAATTCATTTTCTAAAATTTCTCTTAAAGTATTTAAAGCTCTCATTGAATTTGGAGTATTTCCTGCAACATAGAGTTTTAAAATATATGTTTTTCTTGCTGCCATCGTAAAGTTCCTTAATTGATATAAAAGATTTAAACAACCCTTGACTTATTACACTACAAAATAAGAAAATAGACAAACTATTATGATTGTTTATTTGGCTTAATCAAATTATCAATTTGAGCCTGATAGCGTCTTTAAGATATGACAAATTCAAAAAATTCCTCAAACAATTCTTCAAAAAGTAATGAATTGTATGCAATAGCAGAAACTTCAGGTCAACAATTTTGGTTCGAAGTTAACAGATATTATGATATAGACAGATTAAATGCAAAAGAGAAAGATAAAATAACACTAGAAAAAGTTTTACTTTTAAAAGACAAGGATTCTATTACTGTCGGAAAACCTTACGTTAAGGATGCAAAAATTGAATTAGAAGTAATCTCACATAAAAGAGATAAGAAAATTCTTGTATACAAAATGCGTCCGAAAAAAAAGACAAGAAGAAAAATGGGACATAGACAAGAACTTACAAGAGTTATGGTAAAATCTATATCAATAGGTAAAGGCGCTCCTAAATCTTCTTCAAAAAAAGAAACTGTCAAAAAGGAAACCAAACCAAAATCCGAAAAATCTACAAATTAATCATCTCTAATGGCACATAAAAAAGGAACAGGTTCTACTAGGAACGGTCGAGATTCAAATTCCAAAAGATTAGGTGTTAAAGCTTATGGGGGAGAAAAAGTAACTGCTGGATCAATTATAATTCGTCAAAGAGGTACATCCTTTTTGCCGGGTATCAATGTTGGTAAAGGTAAAGATGACACACTTTTTGCACTTAAAGAAGGAACCGTAAGTTTTGAAAGCATCAAAAGAAATTTAAGAAATAGAAAAAGAGTCAATATAGTTATTTAACTTTTTTATAAGCTCTCGTAGTTATAAGAATAGGATGAAATACTTCTAAAAAATTTGATTGAAGAGTCTCAAAAAACTTTTGAACAATTTGGCTGTCGTCAAGATGAAACGGATATTCATTATTGTCTCCTTTATAGAAATACCAATTGAATAAAGCTATAGAATTGCTATCCATAATCTCATTAAAAATAATAATTTGAGAAGCTGGATCTGCAAGATGTTCCAAAACATCAAGACAAACTATCGTATCAAATTTCAATAGTTGTGTATCTTTAATGGTCTTGCAAAAAGTAATTTTTTTTTCGACTCCTAATTTCTTAGCCCTGTATTCAACAAAATTTCTATTTGTTTGATTAATATCTACAAAAAACACATGCTCAACTTTTGAAGACATAGCGTTAGCTAAGGCATGCGTGCCAATACCTCCTCCAAAATCCAAAACTAAATCTCTAGAAAATCTCTGCTGGAGTTTTAGAGTATCAGCGATATAGTCCTTACTTGTGATATGCCAAGCAGCTAAATCAGCTATATGCCTATCTCCTACAATCTCAGTATAAAAATCTGAAACATCACTCAAAGTATCTCCAGGATGTGAATTTGCCAAATTCATCTTTGCACTTGCAAGGAATCCATCTAAGTCAAATTCTCCAATAGATAAGTATTCCATTAAATGTGATTTCAAATTAAAAGCATTGTCTAAAAACTCTTTTACAATAAAGTTATTGTTTTTCAATTTCTTACTCTAAATTTCCGATACCAAAATCATAGGATGGTTATAAATCTTTCTCAAAGTATTCTTAATATTAAAAATGGAAACTAAAGATGGATTCTTAGTAATTAATAAAGATAAAGGATGTACCTCACATGATTGTGTTAAACAAATAAGGAAGTTACTAAATACAAAAAAGGTCGGTCACACAGGAACTCTTGACCCAGAAGTTATAGGGACATTACCAATCGCTATAGGCAGTGCGACAAGATTTATTCAATATCTTCCTCAGGGTAAAACATATATAGGGCAAATTAAATTAGGGATAAGAACTAGCACTGATGATATTCACGGGGAAATTATTAATCAAAAAAGTTGGCCTAAAATCAGTGATGAAAAATTAGATCAGTACTTAAATAGATTTAGAGGAATTATTAAACAAATTCCGCCGAAAGTATCTAGTGTGCACGTTAATGGAGAGAGAGCTTATATAAAATCTTTAAGGAATGAAAATTTTGAATTACCACCAAGAAAAATAAAAATAGACGAACTTACTTTAATGAAATGGGATCAAATAAACGGAATCATAGAAATAAAAATCAAATGTTCAGCCGGAACATACATAAGAGCAATTGCAAGAGATTTAGGAGAAATTCTAAATTCAGAAGGTTGCCTTCTACAACTAAAAAGAATTTCAGCTTGTGGCTTTGATGAACAAAAATCGATAAAAATATCTGATATCGAAAAAGGTAAAAAAAACTCGAAAAATTTTATTATTCCAACAATTTCTGCTCTTAATCACATTTCATCATTTGTCTTATGTACCGAAGAACAAATTAATTTTTGGCAAACAGGAAGAGCAATTAAAGTTGATATTAATTACTTCAAGGGAAGCAAGTCTTTTGACTATAAAAAACCCATAAAAGTAATAGATAAAAAACAAACCCTACTTGGGATTGGTTTTTTAAATAAAGATCAGACTAATATAAATCCAAAATTGGTCCTCAATGCTAAATAACTTCTACAGGTAATCTTTTCTAAAAGGTTTAATCTGCGCTCCCCTATAAAAATACTTTAATATTCTTTCAGCTTTTTGGCCTCTTGACGCCAGATATTTAGCACCCCATTGACTCATTCCTACTCCATGGCCTGATCCCTGTCCAAAAACTATCAAACCTTTTGTTAGGGGACTATTGTTGTTAAATTCTTCTTTAAAAAATTTAAATCTCACAAAATTACTGTTGAGTCCTAATCTTTTTCTTAAAGCTACCCCAGACATTTGATCAGAACCATAAGACCCAATAAGCTTTACATTTTTTACCCTCCCGGTACTAGTAATATCTAAAATCTCTATATTTTTTAAACCACCAATCTTGGGAAATAAATTTATTAATTCATTACTCGAAAATTTTTTTTGCCATCTAAATTTTGGATTATTTTTATCAAAATCTTTTACACTTGATAAATATGGATATTTATTCTTCCATACATCTTGACTATTTTCTGTCATTCCTCCTGAGCTGCTATGAAACAAAGCATTAATTAATTTATTTTTATAAGTTAAAACCAAAGATCTTGTACTTTTAACGGCTCTGATAGTTTTATGAGTTCTTGACTCCAAGCCATTATAGACTTGATTTTTCTGGGTTGAATCTATATCAAATAAATTATTTCCCTTTTGCTTTAAAGCATAAGTTCTAGAGGCAATTGCTTGTGCCTTTAATGCTTCAATAGGCCATTTTGTTGGCATCTCTGAACCTACTACACTACTTAAGTATTTTTCTATTCCTAAAACATTTACTACCAATATTTCAGAGTCAAGCACAAAGAGATTTAGCTTACCAGAAAATCTCTTCTGACCTACCCATATACCTCTACCATCAGAAGAACTAACTTGAAATTGCTGATTACTTTCTAAGTCATATTTTTTTTGTTTATTTTTATCAAAATATAAAATTTTACTATTTTTCTCATTTTTCAAAGTTAAGCCTTTTATTTTTTTGCTTGAAAAAAATTTCCCCTCTATGATTAAGGGAATTGATCTATCTGATCTGATCCTTAAATTGTTATTTTTTGATATCAAAACTCTAATTATTGGCTCCCTTGATGCAAAAACACTTTCATTCTGAAAAACACAAATAAGTAAAATACTTATCAGGCAACATTTACTATATTTATTTTTAAATTTAAGTATCACTTTGTTTAAAAACAAATGCTTAATTTGCCTAAATTTGACTAAAAGTCTAAATTTAATCCAGATATAACAATAAAAATATCATAAATAAGTGAATATCACCTTCTTAGGAACAAGTTCAGGAGTCCCATCCTTAACGAGAAATGTTTCTTCCCTAGCACTTAAATTATCACAGTCATCAGAAGTTTGGCTTTTTGATTGTGGAGAGGGAACGCAACATCAAATAATGAAAAGTAATATTAAATCTTCACAAATCAAGAAAATATTCATTACACATATGCATGGTGATCATATTTATGGTTTGCCTGGACTTTTGGCTACCTTAGGTTTATCAGGCAATAGTAATGGTATTGAAATTTACGGTCCTTCTGAGTTGCGAAGTTTTATAAATTCAGCACTTAAAAGTAGTTTTTGCAAATTGTCATTTCCATTGCATTTTGTGGAAGTTGAAAATTTTGCATCAAAAAATAAAATTCTATTTGAAAACAACAAAATAAAAGTAAATTGCGCTTGCCTAAAACATAAAATACCTGCTTATGGATATAGGGTGAGTGAAAAAGATAAGCCAGGTATATTTGATATCAAAAAAGCAGAATCTCTAAAAATAGCTCCTGGACCAATTTATTCAGAACTACAACAAGGTAAAAAAGTCATACTTGCGGATGGGAGGACATTTGATGGAAAAGAATTCTGTGGACCTCCTAGAGAGGGAGAAAGTTTTGTTTATTGCACAGATACAGTCTTTAGCGAATCAGCTGTTTCACTTTCGAAAAATGCCGATTTACTCGTACATGAATCAACATTTTCTCAGAAGGATGAGAGCATGGCCTACGAAAAATTACATTCCACAACAATCATGGCTGCCAAAACAGCATTATTATCTAATACAAAAAAATTAATTATTACTCATTTAAGTCCAAGATATACTAATAAAAACTCAATTACACCAAGCGATTTGCTTAAAGAGGCTCAAAAAGTTTTTCCAAATACTCACCTTGCCAAAGATTTTCTAACTGCAGAAATAAAATAAACTGCAACAGTTCGTTAGCAGGAGCGTTGTAAATGACCAACCCATGAAATAATAGTCTTAGGTTTTTCTATTTGATGTTGATCGAAATGGTCTCTATTTTTTCATCACTACATAAGTCTTGTAAAAGACTATTTATTTTTCTTCCATTAATTATTGGTTTACTTATTAATCCAATCTCTGCAAACGCACTCTATCCTAGTGATCCTTCATCAGTGGACGTTCTAAAAGATGATCTTCATGGTGCCGACCTCCATAATACTGAATATGTTAAATATGATTTATCTAATCAAGATTTAGGAGAAGCTAATCTTCAAGGAGCATATATGAGTGTAACTACAGCAAAAAACTCTAGTTTTAAAGGAGCCAATATGACAGACCTTATTGCATATGCAACACGCTTCGATAATGCTGACTTTACTGATGCAAATCTTACTAATGGTGAACTAATGAAAAGTGTTTTTGATGGAGCAATTATTGATGGAGCAGACTTTACTGATGCAAATCTTGATCTTTCTCAAAGAAAATCATTATGTGAAAGAGCTAGTGGAACTAACTCACAAACTGGGGTTAATACAATTGATAGTCTCGAATGCACCGGATTAAAAGGTTACATGCCTCCAAAGCCAAAAGCATAATATTTAAAGCTAGCTAACTTCAGAAGGGAAGATATTGCCAGGCTCTTTCGAGCCTGGTTTTTTGCTGTACCACCATTCTTGTATATTAGAAGAAAATTTCTTTGAAAAAAGAGTTATAACTGTCTCAACGGGTTTTGATCCAGGTTCCAAAATCTGCACTGAGTAAGATGGGCATTTTCTAGAAGCCATATCAGCGACGAACCTTGTCCCTATTCTTCTCCAACTAGGCTCCTTACTTCTCCAAGCAATCCTTGAACAGGGCCAAGGTAACTCTTCCCTATCATAAAGTCTGCAACAGGGGCCAATTACTTTGTAACTGTACTGACCTCCATAACTTGATTGAACGCTGCCAGTCTTGAAAAATTCAAATTTATCCATTTACAAAAAAAGCCACCTTCATAGAGGGTGGCAGAGAAATAATAAATAATCAACTTAGAAAAGTTAAATTTTTATAATTAGTACAATTCTTCCTCAGCATGAGTTGTAATTGTAACGTCAGATGTTGGATAAGCAACACACGTAAGAACAAAACCAGCTTCTAGTTGGTCGTCATCCAAGAAACTTTGATCAGACTGATCAACACTACCTGATGTAACTTTTCCAGCACATGTTGAACATGCTCCAGCTCTGCAGGAATAAGGAAGGTCGATACCTTGTTCTTCAGCCGCATCGAGGATGTATTGGTCATCAGGTACTTCAATAGTTGAATTGAGACCTTCACCTTCGCTGATGAGAGTAACTTTGTAAGAAGCCATTTAAATAAAAAATTGTTGGTAATTAATACCTATCAAATACATTTTTAACATCGATTAGGTCGATATGTGAGAATTTGAAGTAAAAAATGACACAATAAAATGTATGAAAGAGTATCTATAAGAAAAACTTATACTTAGGTTGGATCGCTGGCTTTTTGCGCAGAAATGCATGCCCAATCTTTTCTAGTTGTTACATCCAATAATTTCAAGTCATTCTTAATTAATATTTTTATAATTTCATCCTTTTGAGAATTCAGAATTCCACTGAAAATGACTTCCCCATTGTTTCTCAAGCACTTATAAATATTTGGAATCATTCCTTTTATTACTTCGGCAAGAATATTGCATAAAACAAAATCAAATTGTGTGAGTTGATTTTTTAAATTTACCTCATTAAAAGATCCCAAATATGTTTTTAAATTGTTTAAATCACCGAAATTTAGTTGGAAATTAGATTTTGTTGAATTTATAGCTAAATAATCATTATCCACTGCATAAACCTCTTTAGCGCCAAGTAATCTTGCGGCGACACTCAAAATCCCGCTACCACTCCCAATATCTAATATCTTTTTATCAGAAAAGAAAATATTCTCCATTTTTTCCAAGCAAAGATAAGTCGAAGGGTGACTTCCTGTACCAAAGGCTGCTCCAGGATCAATTTTTATGATTTTTTTATCTTTAAACTTTTCATTTAGATTTATCCAACAAGGCAATATTAAAAGATGATTTCCTACTAATTCAGGTGCCCAATATTTCTTCCAGCTTGTCAACCAATCCTCCTCTTCAATAATACTCCAATCAAAAAATTGATTCTTAGGGACATTAATATTTAGAAGTTTGCTAATTATTTTTTCAAAATCACACCTAGAACTCTCCCCCCAATCATCGACTGGAAGCCAAATATTCACCTCTTTTTTATTTTCATTTTTAATTAAATATTCAAATGAAAAACTAAATATTCCCAGCTCGTTTAATTTCCAAATAATCATTTCTTCTGAATCACTTTCTATAAGAAAAGTTAGTTTATACCAATCTTTAGTTTCCATTAATTAGGACAAGCCTCTTTATAAAGTAACTGGATTAGCATTGGTAATTCCCTCTACCTCAAGAATGGTATCAAGCAACTTATTAGGTATTGGATCATCAATACTTAGAACCATAACAGCTTCCCCTCTAACAATTTTGCGCCCAACTTGCATTGAGGCAATATTTACATTGTTGCTACCTAATAAGGACCCTAGCTTACCAATAATACCTGGCATATCTCTGTGCCTAGTAACTAACATATATCTGCTTGGCGATACGTTAACTGGGTACTGATCAATACTAATAATTCTTAATTCCCCATCAGCAAAAATGCTTCCCGCTACGCTGTGGTCGCCATTATCTCCATAAGTAGTCAACTGAAGCGACCCACTAGCAAATTCAGGTCTTGCCTCATCTTTATTCTCGACTACAGAAATACCTCTTGAATCTGCTTCAAGCGAAGCATTCACATAATTAATCCTATCTCCCAAAGCTTTACTTAGAAGACCTTTTAGACTAGCTATTATTAATGGCTGAGAAGGATGTTGAACAAATTCCCCTTGAAGCTTTACTTCAAGTTTCTGTATCTGTCCACCTGAAAGCTGGCTTATAAGCAGACCCATTGTTTCAGCCAACTGCAAATGAGGTTTTAGACTATCCATAATATCAGGGCTCAAACCTGGTATATTAACTGCGGTTCTCGCAGATAAGCCAAGCAAGACATCTCGGATTTGTTCTGCAACATCAACAGCTACATTTTCTTGTGCTTCCCTAGTAGATGCTCCTAAGTGAGGGGTAAGAATAAGATTCTTTTCAACCTTCAAAAGTGGTGAATTAGGTTCCAAAGGTTCTTTTGAAAAGACATCTATTGCAGCTCCTCCAATCAATGATTTATTTAGAGCTTCTGCTAATGCTTCTTCGTCAATCAGGCCTCCTCGCGCACAATTAATTAATTTTGCGCTACTTTTCATACTTTTAAGCACCTCTATGTTTACTAAATTTTCTGTCTCTGGTGTGCGAGGTAAATGCAAAGTTACATAATCGGATTGTTGGAATAAATCTTCTAGATCAGATAGTTTAACTTGGATTTGTTGAGCTCTTTCAGTTGAAACAAAGGGATCATATCCGCAAACTTCCATTCCTAATGCATTAGCAACTTTCGCTACATGAGCGCCAATTTTCCCTAAACCTACTACTCCTAATTTTTTCTTATAAAGCTCATTCCCAACGAATTTCTTTCTCTCCCATTTACCTAGCAAAGTACTACTATTAGCAATTGGAATATGTCTAGATAAGGCCAGCATCATAGCTATAGTATGTTCAGCCGCAGCTATTGTGTTACCCCCTGGAGAATTAACAACAAGGACTCCTTTTTGCGTAGCAGCCTTAACATCTACATTATCGACTCCAACTCCTGCTCTCCCAATTATTCTCAGTTTACTTGAAGAGTTAATAATCTCTTCAGTCACCTGAGTACCAGAGCGAATCATTAAAGCATCATAATCTTTAATAATGGAAGCTAACTCAGATTCTGAGATTCCTATTTTTTGATCAACCTGAGCTACTTGTGAAAGAATATCGATTCCTGTTTGATCAATTGGATCTGTAATGAGAACTTTTGTCATTTAAGATTGGTTCTTTAATCTTTTACTTTAACTTAATCTATAGTGTATGTATCTTAATTTATTAATTTGAATAACACACAAACATTTGAGGATTGAAATTTGACTAAAAGTATTGTGATATTTGAAGACATTGATAAATGTATCCAGCTATTTGATGTTTTCAAAGAAAAATCAGTAATGCTCTCTGAAGCTATTTTGATCCCACCAATAAGTGAGAAAATATCATCAGACGAAACAGAATTACTCAATGCGAAAGCAAATATCTTATTCAAATCTCAAAATTTTGAAGATATAAGAATCTTAAATCCTAAACTTGATAGAAAGATCAGACAACAAGATATGAGTAGATGGCTAATGCCATTTGGGTTTATAGCTGGAATAGCTTTTTCTAATATGACAAATTTATCTACCTTCAGCTTTCTTGGTTTAAATAACATCGGGGAATCATTAATTGGGGGTCTTTTAGGAATGGGTTCAGGATATTTAGGAAGCATTGTTTCTTCTGCAAGTATCAACATCAATAGAAATAAAGAGTTAAGATCGATCATTAATTTTAATAAAGAGGGTAAATGGCTTGTTCTACTTGAAAATCAAATTGGAGCTGAATTACCATGGGCTTTGATAAAACAATCAGAAGCAAAAGATATAATTTTTTTAGAAGGCTAAATGATTGACTTAAAAGAGATCTTAATAAATTCAAACCACAAAAAAGAAACTGAGGAATTAATAAATATTGCTAACTTAGCCTACAAACACTGGGAAACTTATTGGACTGGGTTTAATTCAACTTATGTTTGCGAAGAGATTTTAAAAGATTTTGAAAATTTAAATGATTTCAAATTTTTTATTTATGGAGGATTCTCCTCTTCTCAAAGATCTAGGATAGCTTGCTTTAGAGGAGATAATATTCCTGAAGAGGATGCTCTAAAAAGTAATTTTCCAGCTCAAGGAATAAAAATTAATGGAAATTTTTTATTTGATAATGCTACACAAGACGACTTTAGATCCCTCTTAATTGAAAATGGGGTTAATCAAATAAAAGTTGGAGATATATGGACTATTGGTGATAGGGGAGCACAAGGGATAATTGATAATTCAAATATTAAGCATCTAGATGATAAGATTTTTTATTTAAGAGACGTAAAAGTAAAAGTTAATGTAGTAGGTATAGATGAATTACAAATACCTTCTGGAAGATCAAAAAAACTTGTCAATACAGTAGAAGCTTCAACAAGATTAGATGCTATAGCTTCAGCTGGCTTTAGGGTATCACGAACCAAAATCATTGAAAGGATAGAAAATGGAATGCTCAGATTAAATGGAAGCAAAGTTAATAAGCCAACAATTAATCTTAAAATTGGCGACAAACTAGAACTTGAAAATAAAGGATTTATCGAAATTCTAAACTTAGAAATAACCAAAAGAGAACGATGGAAAGTTAAATTACTTAGAAAATGAAACGCAACCTGCTATTTTCTTATAAGGGGGATTAAAAATTCCTCAATTGGGGCGATTAGCTCAGTGGTAGAGCACTACCTCGACACGGTAGTGGCCACTGGTTCGAATCCAGTATCGCCCATTAAAACTTGTGACGACCTAGGTTATATCCACAGAAAATAATTTCATTTTTTAGATTGTTAAAAAAGATGAAACTTAATCAAATAATTAATCTTCATAAGGGGCTCACTGCTTTTGTAGTAATAGGTCTTATGATTTTTTTTGATAATTTTACGATCGCCCCTTACGTTTATTTAGCTCTTCATGGTACTTATGGATTACTTTGGCTTCTAAAAGAAAAGATATTCCCAGATCCTTATTTTAAAGAAAAAATCAATTTTTTAACTTCAGTTACTGGTTTTATTTTCCTTGGAAGTTACTGGGTAGCTCCCTACATTCTTATCTCATCTCAGAAATCTGTTCCAAATATCGTAATAGCTGCATCTGTATCCATAAATATACTTGGTGTGTTTCTACACTTTGCTAGTGATGCTCAAAAATATTTTTCTCTTAAATTAAAAAAAGATCTAATTAAAGAAGGATTTTTTAAAAATATAAGGAATACAAATTATCTTGGAGAAATACTAATTTATCTATCATTCGCCATACTTTCAATGAGTTTCATACCATTTGTAATTCTTGCAATATTTTTCTCTATAGTTTTTCTACCAAGAATGATAAAAAAAGATAAATCGCTCTCAAAGTATGATTCATTCGAAGAATACAAAAAGAAAAGTGGTCTTATATTGCCTAAATTAAATGCCTGATAACAACTTACCCAGTTGGAGGCAAGATTTAAAATCTTCTAGAAAAAAAGAGGGCAAATCACCCTCCAACAGATGGATTCAGCTTGCAACAGTCAGCGAAGAAAATGAGCCAAGATTAAGAACAGTGGTTTTCAGAGGATGGCATAAAAATAGTTCAATGATTATTTTTACAGATAGAAGAAGTGAAAAAATTGGGCATTTAAAATCCAACCCTAATGCAGAAATATTATGGTTCTTTTTGAAAACCAAATCACAATATAGATTCAAAGGTAAGATACATGAATTAATTGATAACAAAAATTATTGGGATTTATTATCAGGAAAATCAAAATCTTCTTGGTTTTGGGGATCTCCTGGAGAGAAAATAAATCCAAAAGTCCAATCTTTTTATGAAATATTATCCAATGTTCCCAAGTCAGAAAATTTTGTAGTTCTAAATTTTGAAATCGATTCAGTAGATCTTCTTAAATTAGAACAGCCTGTTCATAAAAGATATCTTTGGGAAAAGAGTAAGAAATGGGAAAAAGTTGAAATTAATCCTTAAATATTTCTAAATTGTATATTTAGGTTGAAAAACATATCGTGATCAGTCAGTTTTAAAAAAGAAGTATTATTCATATGAATTTCTCAGAAATTCCAGAAAACCCTATTATTTTTTTATCTTGGGTGACTGCTATAGGGCTATTTATAAGTCTTTCTGAAGCAACAATTAAGATAAAACTTGAGAAGAGAAACAGTTATAGAAAAAGATTAGAACTAATCAATAACCTTTATCCTAAAAAGTTAGCTTGAAGTATCTGAGAGTATGTTCGCTTGCAGAAATTGGAATAAGCCACCTTTACTTGTTTCTTCTTTAACTTCGACTTGCTTAGAATTTCCTGATTTTGTTGAAGGAATGATTTCTTCATCATCTTCTGATTTCAAAATTCTAATAATGACTTCATCTAATGAGAAGTTACCTGGCCCTGTTAATGCAATTGAAGTTGCTGAAGCGAAATACAAAAGTAAAAGCTCTAGTAGGAAAATATTAAAACCTGAAGTAACAAGTGCATGATATATAGCAACAGAAATTGTTCCAACAATTGCTAAAGCCCCGAACCTTGTAGCTAAACCAATAATTAGTAGCCAACTACCACCTATTTCAGAGAATGCCGCTATGTATGATAAAAATATTGGGAATGGGAGATGTAAAGGTCTGACAAAAGCATCAGCGAAATTCTCTATATTTGCTAATTTCTCATAACCGTGATGGATAAGAACAGTTCCAGTTATAACTCTAAGAATTAATAAAGCAGTATCTTTGCTAAACGACTTGGTAAGAATTGTTGAAAGCACTATAAAAAAATTATCCTTAAGTAAAAATAACTAGTCACAGTATCCATCGTGGATTAAACCACAAAAGTCGCGCCTAATTAAGTATTTATACTTAGTACTCAAACGAAATCTTTTCTGATTAAGAACTCAACATAGTTAAAAATTATTTTTTGAATAATTTTCTAATATTCTCTGATTGATTTTCGGAATATTTTCTTTAAATTTGAAAAAACCTTTTTTGGCGAATTTCCAAGCAAATAAATCTTCATCTCTAACAAGGTTAAAAATTTTTTTATGGTGTAAATTTTTAAACTCAGTTATGAAATCATAATTTTCTCCCACTCCAGGATAAATAATGTCTATTTCTTTGGTATTTTTAAAAGTATTTTCGAGTAAATAAGGATCAATCTGTTCAACATTATCAAAATGCTCTATAAATTCAGAGACCAAATCTTGTTTAAATTTCAAAACAGATTCAGACAATTTAATTTGTCTTTGTTCATTTTTTAAAAGGATAATAAATACTTTTTTATAGCTTGTAAGTAAATTTTTAAGGGTTGCAAGGTGCAGATCATTCTCAAACATGATCAGATTACCTGATTTAGGATACATATCATTTTTATAAATCTCATCTTCTAATGGAATTTGATTAGATTCTTCAAGAAAAATTTGTTGATTACTGATTTTTTCTGCATTAAATCTATTATTTGAAAATTTTCTGAGGTTTGATGATGAAAAAAGATATTGTTTTCCCTTCGTTTGCAATCCTCCGACCCATCTCCAGCTAAGGAGATTAGATGCAGCATCGCCATCAAAAAGATATCTAAAGAAAAACTTTGCTCCCAATTGCCATGGAAGGCCTAAATTAAATATCCAAGTACTTGCAAACCACATTCTTGTATGGTTATGCAAATAGTTGTAATGCTTTAATTCATGGACCCAAGAATTAAAAAAATCTAATTCTGTATTGCCACTAATTGCACTTTCATATAGCTCATAATCAAAATCGAGATTGTTTTCTGAAATAAAATTTCTCCAAACTTTAGGTCTATTTTCCATCCACCCTTTCCAGTAAACTCTCCAAAATATTTCTTCAACAAATTTAGTTGAATTTTTGATTTTGTACTTACTTTTAATATCATGAATCAGATCATATTCCGATAAAATTCTATGAGTAATGAAAGGCGATAATTTTGAGACTGAACTTTCTTTATTTGGCCCAAAATCAAAATTTCTTAATTTTGCATAATCATTAATTTTGTATTTCGCAAAATTTTCCCAGGTATTTTGAGCTTTTAATAAAAATGACATTTTCTGTTAACTGTAAAAAATTTTTATTTGTATTGATAGAAATTTCAAAAATTTTTTCCTGCAAATTAATTCTTAAAATTTTCTGTTTCACTTTTAAGTAAATATGTTTGATTGAAGTATTTAATTTAAACCCCTAATCCGTACATTTTATACTCTTAAATCGTTCTCTGCATAGGAGGATATTAACTGGTCAATTACTTTTTAAATCTAATTTTAATTTTCAAATCTTTATTAAAATGATTTTTTCTAAGAGGTTTTTAAATATTTATCAAAATTATTATGAATAATTTATTAGTGAGAGATGTTAAGTATCTTGATGAACAATACAGAATAGGTGAAGACATAATTTCAGATGGCGCATTTAAGCAACTTGAAAAGCTATTTATTCCTGTTGATCCAGAACCTGACTTCTTTAATCAAAAAAATAATAAACTTTTGCCAAAATTAGCTAAAGAAAACTATAAAGAATTTTTGAAAAGTTTATTAACAAAAACAAGATTAAGCATTCAACCAAAAATTGATGGCTGTGCTATTGCAATTAGATATTTAAATGGCAATTTTGATAAAGCTATTACAAAAAAAGGATTAGATGTCTCAAGCAAAATTAAACAAATTAAAAATGTCCCCGATTTTATTCCTATCAAACGAGATTTTCAAATTAGAGGTGAACTATACGCTACAAACCAAGTTGCCGGCATTTCCCAAAGAATTACAAGAAAATACATCTATGATAAGAAAGGGATTGGAGAAAGTCTCCGCTTTTGCTGTTTCCAAATACTTAATGGAAGACTTAATCAATACGAAACCCTTAACTATCTTAAAAAATGTGGCTTCAGCACCCCTGAAAGTTACTTCACAAATCATACAAGCGAAATCCAAATATATAAAAAGAATTGGTTAGAGAGAAAAATATTTGCTAAATATCCAACTAATGGGATAGTTATAAAAATAAATAGTAGGAAATTACAGTTACTTAGAGAGAAAAGTTTATCTCAAAATAACGAATGGCAATATGCAATTCAAAAATAATATTAAATAGTACCTTCAAAAAGAGCTCACGATACTGACTTCCAGTATTTACAGTGGGAAAGTAATTAAATTTTGGTTAAATTCCAAAGCAATTCGCAGGATTACTAAATGACTGCCACTTTTTCAAGACCTAAAATCTCTAACTGGGAAACATCTAATATTCCAAACCTTGCAGGCAAAACAGCCCTAATTACTGGTGCGAATAGTGGTCTTGGATATTACACTGCAAAAGCCTTAGCAGAAAAAAATGCTCATGTTGTTATAACTTGTAGATCGCTGGAAAAAGCTAATCAAACTATCATAAAACTTAAAGATCTTAATCCTGAAGGATTATTTACACCTTTAGAATTAGATTTATCAGATTTAAAGAATATTGTTGAAGTTCAGTCCAAAATTTTTGATAATTTTGAAAATTTGGATTTACTAATCAATAATGCAGGCATTATGCATCCGCCTAAAACTCTTAGTGCCCAGGGATACGAAATACAATTTGCAGTTAATCATCTAGCTCACATGCTTTTGACTCTAAAGCTACTTCCAATTATTGAAAAAAAAGTAGAATCTAGAATAGTTACGGTTACTTCTGGAGCACAATTTTTTGGCAAAGTTGGTTGGAAAAATCTGAAAGCCGAGAACTATTACAACAAATGGGAATCTTACTCCAATAGCAAATTGGCAAATGTAATGTTTGCTTTGGAACTAAATGCGAACTTAAAGCACAAAAATATACTTTCTTTAGCTGCTCACCCAGGAATTGCAAAAACAAATCTCTTTACCGCTCAAAAACCTAACCCTGGTCCATTAGAGACATTCTCATTGGAATTATTTAGCCCTATTTTTCAAACCGCTGAGATGGGTGCTTTACCTCAACTTTTTGCGGCTACTTCACCAGACGCAAGAGGCGGTGATCATTATGGGCCTAGATTTAATTTCAGAGGTCATCCAAAACTATCCCCTACTTCTCCTTTCGCCATGAATAAAAAAGAAAGAAAAAATTTATGGGAAAAAAGCCTCGAAATACTTAATAACTACTTATAAATTTTTCATTTTTACTAACTTCAGAAAATACTTCAAGATATGTAATTCACTCTCTGAGAGTTTCATAAATTCTGTTAAGGCATCATAATTTTTTTCATCAATTTTTTTTGACAATTGAATAAAACTATCGTGGTTTTCATTAACAAAGCGCTCAGCAATCTGAGACGGAGTTAAACCCTGTTCAATTAATTCACCTGGAGCATTTTTCTCCCACTTTTCATAAAACCAAGAGAACCAATATTTTGCAGTATTATCTTCCATTAATTAACTTTTCTTGGGCGAATACTATAAATACTGAAGAAAAATCTCATGATTGAATTACCCCTTAAACACAATTAATATAAATGCAATTATAAATTTAATGATAGATAATCATTCAAGTAAAAGAAATATTAATCTTGTAATTGGATTAGGTAAATCTGGATTTTGGGCTGCCAAGTATTTGAGAAGCATCAATAAGAGAGTAATTGTTTGGGAAAGTAAAGATGGGATAGAATTCTTAGAAAGAAAAACAGCATTAGAAGAACTTAATATAATAGTTTCTCTAAATAAAGAATTTGTATTTGAAAAAATTCAACCTTTTGTGAAAGAGATCGAATCTGTTGTTGTAAGCCCATCAATACCTTATGACCACATAACTATTATTGAATTAAAAAAAAAGGGAATTAAAGTAATTGGAGAAATTAATGTTGCATGGGAAATTTTAAAAGACACAAATTGGATAGGTATTACTGGCACTAATGGCAAGACTAGTGTTACTCATCTACTAAGCCATATACTCTGCGATACTGGATTATATGCTCCTTTTGCTGGAAATATTGGTACACCTTTATGTAAATATGCTCACTCCAAAAAAGATGAAAAAATTGATTGGATAGTAGCTGAATTAAGCAGTTATCAAATAGAAATATCTCCAGAAGTAAAACCTAATATTGGAATATGGACAACCTTCACAGAAGATCATCTTGAAAGACATAAAACACTTGAAAAATATTTCAACATAAAAAAAAGCTTGTTAGAAAAATCTAATTTTAGAATTTATAATTATGACGATAAAAACCTAAGAAATCACTACAGTTCGCTATCAAGAGGGGTTTGGATAACCACTAGTTTAGATAAATCAAATTTTATTCATTGCGATTATTGGATAGATGATCAAGCATACATTGTTGAGAGAGGGAAGAAATTATTCAAACTTAAAAATTTTTCTTTAAAAGGAATGCATAATCTTCAAAATCTTTTATTGGTAATTGCAGCAGCAAGAAAAGTTGGATTATCTGGCAAGAAGATTAAAGATTCTTTATCTAATTACAAACAATTACCCCATAGGATGGAGACAATTTATAAAAATAATGATCTGGAAATCATTAATGATAGTAAAGCTACAAATTTTGACGCATCTATCGCGGGAATAAGTTCAATTGAAGGTCATATAATAATCATTGCTGGGGGCAGATTAAAAGGCAATGAATATAGTGAGTGGATAAAAGTTTTAAAGAAAAAAGTTAAATGTGTTTTCCTTTTTGGAGAAAGCTCAAAAGTCCTAAAAATGGCACTTATTAATGAAGGATTTAAAAAAAATATTTTTGAATTTTCAGAACTAAAAGAGCTTTTAAATTTTGTTTTTCATTATTTACAAAATAATAGGGTTGGAACATTATTATTCACACCTTCATGCTCTAGTTTTGATCAATTTAAAAATTATGAAGAGCGTGGAGATTATTTCAAGAAACTAATAAGCGAAAAATTAAAGGTTAATAAATCCATTTTTTGTTCAAGTATTATTTCGTAATTTTCAGGTCGGTCATTACAACCGTTTACCCTCTAGCAAATATTCACTTAATTAGTTAGATTTTGACTATAAATTAACTACAAGCAATGAGTGAATCTAACAATTTACCTCAAGCAATAAGTCATAAAAAATTAAGTTACTTGATGCTGAAGGCACAAAAAGATGCTCATTTTTCTGATGAATTAGCAGAAATAGAAAGTCCCGAAAAAAGAGAATTTGAAGAGTTAATAAACAACTGGGAAGCTTCAACTAAGAAGGTAGTTAATGAGTTATCAAAAAGAAAAGAGAATTTACTAAAAGACAAATCGCCAAATTCTTTAATTGCACTTGGGGCTATGGAAGTCCACATTAATATGGCTTTGCAAGCCTTAAATGCATTTAATAAAGAAGTTGATGGGTAAAAGTAACAGATAAATTATAATGAAGGCATCGAAAACAAGAGAAAATCTAAGTCTTTTTCAGTATTTATAGAGACATCATCATAATATTTAACTTCAAAACCCAAGCCATCTCCATGTTCGAGAAATATATTTGAATTAGAGTCTTTACTTTTTAATAAAAGATTACCTTCAATTATTTGTATCCAATTATATTTATCGATTTTTAATGGCAATTTTCTTTCTTTAATTGGCTTATATTTACAACGCCATAAAGATATACTTTGATTTAGAAAAAGCTTATTATTTTTAACGTCTTTGTAATCAAAAATAAGATTGTCCCACAACTTTTCATTTAATGAGATTTGATCATATCGAGGTTTGATATTTTCTTTTTGAGGGTATATCCAAATCTGGAACAACTTACAGTTCTCATTTTCTTCATTCATCTCGCTATGAGAGATTCCAGTACCTGCAGACATAACTTGTACTTCATCTTTATGAATTTTTCCAAGATTGTTTAAAGAGTCTCTATGAGTTATTGCTCCTTTTGTTACGACAGTAATTATTTCCATATTTGCATGAGAATGTGTATTAAATCCTGCATTAGGAGAAATAATATCTTCGTTTATAACTCTAATTTTCCCAAAATTATCCCATTTTGGATCTCTATGCTCTGCGAAAGAAAATGAATGCATCGAATTTAGCCATTCTCTAGTCGATTTAAATCTTTCGTGCGATTTCCTTAATTTAATTATTTTCAAAGACATAAATACTAAGAAATAAATATGGTGTATTTGTGTAAATTAAATATTTTTGAAAATCATAAATTATGAATAAGTGAAATTACTGTTTATTTATTTGTTGATTTTACTTTGTGCTTTATTTGCTTTATAAATTATTTTTTTTGCTTCTTCTCTTGTAGAACATTTTTCCGCCTCAACGTTCAAGTTTTTTAGTTTATTTAATTGTTTTGAAATTTTCATATTAATTTAACTTAACAAATAGAAATTAACATATATTTAATAGAATAGCTAAAAATACTGATATCCATTTGAGCCTTACTACCTAAAAATAAGATTGGAGGATGGAATTATCAGAACAATATAGAGGGTGTATTGGATTATCTTTAATTGTTTTCTTAATTAAAAGCGGTCCAAGAGAATTATCAAAATTATTTTTCCTAATTGAGTTATATTGCATTATTTTTTTTGATATTCTTTTATTTCTATTCTGAAATTTACCTTTGTTACCCCAACCTAACCATAAATCACAATTTTTACTTTCAGACCAGTGTTTTAAGTTTTTATAAATATGATTATTGTTTAGATAGCCCACAGGGTTTTTATGTTTAAAAAGTTTTTCTGGTTTGCTTGAAATAAGAGCAAATAGATTTATTAATTTTACTTTGCCGTAATTATTGTTTTTCGAAATTTTGATTATCTTTTTTGTTGTGTTATCCAAGAAAACTTCATCAGATAATGAAGGATTTAAACCAATAAAGATAATCTCTTTTTTAGATCTAGAAATCTTATAACTTAAACTCCATCTATATAGTTTGTTAGCACTTATTAAACAATTTCTTTCTAAAAATAATTTATTCAACCTAAACCTACACCTCTGGCCATGAGAGTGGCAAACAAAGGTATTGTTGCAAAGCCCACTAATTCAGTAGTAATGATTAGTCTGAACCTCTTAACTAGATTTTCAGATATTTCAGGTAATTTATTCTTACTTAATGGAATGGCCCATAAGATATAGGTTGTTGTTGGATATAAAGAAAGTAATCCCACCAGAATATAAAGAGAAACTTTTATCCAAAAAACAGGATTACCTGTATAAAAATCACCTCCTTGACCAAAATACTTAACACGCAAAATCCCAGTAACCAATATTGCAACTCCTGCCAAACCATAGACCACATCGGCAATTATCATTGAAATCGTCTCATTTCTATTTAGACCTACTTTGAGAGTCAATCTTTCAAATAAAAGAGAACCGAAACACAATATAATTCCTAAATAATGAACATATGCTACTAATGCACTTTTAGCAATTTCACCTGTCAATAAAGTTCCTAATAACATTTTCTAGTCAAAATTTATACAATACTAACCACCAAATAAGGAATTTGTTTAGAAAATAGATTAAACAATAAAAAGCAATTTTTGATTCTAGGACTCTAAAAACCTTTTTTGACCATCTTCAAAAAAATCCTTTTTATTCCACACTTCGATTACATCTGGGAAATGTTTTTCCATACAATTATCACAAACCCCATGACTGAATCTAATATCACTAATTTTCGAAAGATATTTTTCTAAATGCATCCAATCGCCCTCCTTATTTTTCACTTCTCTGCAATATGAACATACAGATAAAATCCCTTCCTGTTTATGCAAATTAGATAAAGCATCTAGCAAATTTAATGACTTTTTTCTAAGCTCTAAAAATGAAACTATTTGCTTAGATAGTAATTCCATAATATTAAATTGTTGTGTAGTTAGATTTCCTGGCTTTCTGTCTATTACACATAGAGTTCCAAGCTTATTGCCATCACTATTTCTAAGGGGAAAACCTGCATAAAAACGAATCTTTGGATCTCCAGTTACCAATGGATTATTTATAAATCTTTCATCCTGGAGAGCATCATGAATAATTAATGGACTATTTTCTTTTATTGCATGTGTACAAAAAGACCAATCTCTTCTAGTTTCTGATATTTGAAGTCCTATTTTGGATTTAAACCATTGTTTATCTTTGTCTAGCAAAGTCATTAAAGAAATAGGCACATTACATGTTGTAGCGGCAATTTTCGTAATATCGTCATAACATGATTCTGGCTTGGTTCCCAAAATCCTATATTCTGCTAAAGCTTTTAATCTTCTTTCCTCTTCTTCTTTTTTTGATACAAGATTCTGCATTAATCTTCACCAATAATTAAAACTTTAAAATTAAAGTTTCTCCAAAAAACTTTTTCCGTCTAATACTTAATAAAAAAAAGATAAACTTATTGAATTGTTACTTACTGATTTGTTACTTACTGATTTATTACTTATTAATTTGTTATTGACTGTTTTGACTTTGAGACTGCCATCCCAGCTATCCAACCACTTGTCCAACAATGTTGAAAATTAAATCCACCAGTGATCCCATCAACATCCAAAACTTCTCCAGAAAAAAATAATCCTGGACAAATTAAGCTCTCCATACTTTTAAAATTAACCTCATTAATTTTTACGCCTCCGGAAGTAACAAATTCCTCTCCAAATGGACCTTTGCCCGAAATTATATATTTATCCCTCATTAGAGTATTTATCATTTTCTCTCTTTCATCCGCCAGTAAATCAGCCCACTTTTTCTCTTTATCAATACCTATTTTCTTTAATAAAAAAATCCATAATCTTTTTGTTAATAGTGGAACAGGTCTATTATTCATAAGATTCACCTTACCTTTATTTAATCTTAAATAATTAACTTTTTCTTTTAACTCCTCATAACTTAAAGAAGACCATTTAATGATTAGATTAAATTTATATTTTTGGCTATAAAGTTCCCTTGCTGCAATTGATGAAAGTTTTAATACTGCTGGCCCACTAAACCCCCAATGCGTTATTAGTAAATCGCCTCTATTTTGAAAATTCTTATTGTTTAATTTAATTTCTATATCTATGCCCTTTATCGATACCCCACTACATTCATCCAAATTTGGTTCTTTTGTAGAAAAAGTAAAAAGCGATGGTACGGGTTTAACAATGGTGTGTCCAAGATTTTGAGCCAATTTATATCCGCTTGGATTACCTCCAGTTGAAAGAATAATATTTTTTGCAGTTACTTTTGCTTTTTTAAGACTAAAAATATTGAATATATTATCTGGAGTTTTTGAAATTTGTTTTACAAAAAATTTTGTTAATATATCTACGTTTTTTGATAAAGCACTTTTTCTCAAACAATCAATAACATCTGAAGAAGAATTAGATACTGGGAAAACTCTTAGATCTTCCTCAATTTTTAATTTTAACCCTTTTTTCTCAAACCAATCATATACATCTCCAGAAGCAAAACGATTAAATGATTCCAAGAGCTGAATTCCACCTCTGGGGTAATTCTCAACTAGTTCATTCGGTATCCATGTAGCATTAGTGACGTTACATCTTCCCCCTCCACTAATCCTTACTTTCTCCATAAGTTTTGAAGTACCTTCAAGAATTATTATTTTTTTTACTCCATTTTCAGCAGCAGTTATTGCTGTCATAAAACCAGCTGCACCGCCTCCTACAACTGCTAAATCAAAAGGTTCCAAAAACTTATCATTCAATATCCTTCTATCTGATAATAGCAAGGAGTTATAAAGAAAAATTATTCCAAAAACTATAAAAAAAATAAATAAAAAACTTCATTATAAATTGCTGCAATTCAATAATTTTTAAAATATCAAAAAAAAATCAACGCAATCACTATTTTTATGCTTTAACTTAATTAAATGAGTTTAATATTTTCTTACGTCAAATATTCTGAGGCCAGTTTTCCTATGACTGGTCAATATACGGCTCTTCTTTTAATAACTTCTATTATTTGGGTTTTACTTTGGTTTGGTTACAGACAAAACAAGATAAACGATGAGATCAAGAAAAAAGAAAAAGAAGAAAGAATTAATGCGAAAGTTCAAAGAAGAAAGAAGTTAGAAAGTTTATATCCTAGTAATAAAAGAACTGTTTAGAATTAACAAATATTTTAAGTAAATATGAAAAAAAATAATTTCAAATCACTAATTCAGTACTTACCAGGGATTTTGATTCTTATTTATGTATTCTTTTTAGCATTTACTCAATTTATTAAATAAAATTTCTAAAAATTACTTGTTTTGATTGGAATTCTATCTGCTTTTGGAGCTGCTACATCTTGGACTTATGCGTGCTTTATTTGGCGCTCGCAAACTCAGAAATATAAAACAATAGATATTAATTTAATAAAAAATATAATAGCTTTTTTAGTTTTTACACCTGCCTTTATCAATATTAGTTCTACAACTGAATTAAAAAACATATTTATCCTATTAGTTAGTGGAATAATAGGTATTGGTTTAGGTGATACTTTCTACCTAAAGTCATTACAAACCATCGGCACAAGAAAAACTTTATCTGTAGAAACTCTTTCTCCGTTAATTGCTGCTTTTTCAGGGGAAATTTTTATTAATGAAGATTTAACAATTAAATCATGGGTTGGGATAATCATAGTATCGGTTTCGCTATTCATAATTCTCAAAAAAGGTAATGATTTTAAAGATGAAAACTCAACTTTCTCAGAAAAAAATAATTTTAAGAATTTTGCTTTTCCTTTTTTATCAGTTTTATGTGCTGTTCTTGGAGGTCTTTTTTCAAGGATGGTTTTCCTACAAAGCAATTTATCACCTTTCATTACAACTGAGATAAGATTATTAGGTGCAATAATTTTTTTAATAACTTTAAAAGGGTTTAAGATCAATTTTTTCTTAAAAAACATTGAAAAAAAAGAAAAAAAAAGATTTTTGCTTTCAATACTTCTTGGAACGAATATAGGAATATTGCTACAACAAATTGTATTTAAAACTCTTCCCATAGGAATAGGTTGGGCATTATTAAGCACATCTCCAGTATTTTCTTTACTTTTCGCAAAGAATGAGGAAAGAGAAATTACCAAAAAAATAATATTTTTTACTTGTTTTTTATTTTTTGGCTTAACATTAATAATTATTTAATCTAAGAGTTAATGTAATAAATACTCATGTTAATAGAAATCAGATTAAATAAAATTATCATGTAATAACTCAGAAAAATGAAAATTTTTAAGAAAAAAAGACTTGGAACAATGGAGGTTTATTTTATTTTTTTAAGCTGTATTTATGTAGGATTTATAGGTTATAAATCTCTATTAAATATTTTATTTACTTAAGATTAATTAATTCTTTGGAATGATTTAATCAACTTACCTCCATCTTGATCATCATCATCGTTGGACGCGAAAAAAATAAAAAATATTCCGATAGAAGCTATAGATAATGAAATTGACAATACAGAAAGCTCGTCCATAAATTTTAATTTTTTTTATGATAAACTAAAAAAAATAAAACATAGTAAACAAATACACATTCTTGCAAATATAAATTTCCTTTATTTGTACAATAAAAAAAAATCCGAACTATTTCGTGAAAGTTATAATCACTTCCCCTTGCAGTGCAAGCACAATAATTCAGTATGGAATAAAAAGTTGGCCTATTTGGGAATGTGAGCCAAGTAAATTTCAATGGAATTACGATGATAAAGAAATTTGCTTAATTATTGAAGGCCATGCGAAAATTAGTACGAAAAACGGTGACATTTTTTGTATTAAAGCTGGAGATCTTGTTGAGTTTCCTGCTGGACTTTACTGCGAATGGGAAATAACCAAAAGTATTAAAAAACATTATCGATTGGGCAGCTAAATTTAAGAAATTAGATTTTTTCTTTCTTTACTGTTAAGTCAAGGAAGATAAAATATGGTTAATAAATAATTTTCAAAAGGGGAACTAATATTATGCCTTTTACTGATCAAGAATATTTTGAGGTTATTGAAAAAAACGAAATAGTAAAAAAAGCTTTTGAAAATATTAAGCAAATTTGCATTGATTTGCAAAAACAAACAAATTGTCCTGAAGAGGACCTAAAAGATTTTCTTGAGTTTATTTCTAAACAATGGAATAAGTAATAATTAACAAGCCTTTTAAGAATATTAGATTTAAAATCTCAATTTAGTTTTCTCACAGAATCAATTCTAATCTAATTCCTTTTTTGGTTTTGTATTGATACTAGAAGTTCCCTTAGCAGCAGAAACAAAGAAAAAGAAGCCTACAATTCCTGATATACCAAATATCGCAGCCAAAGGATCAAATGTGAAAGAAAACATAGAATTTATAAAATCAAGATAAATAATAGTTTTTGAATCAAAATTGTACAATTATTGTTAAGTATAAAAAATAACAATAACGCGATTCATTATGTCATTATTAGTTTCTCATAAGGTTCGACAGAATTATTATTCACATTCATATTGAAGAATAAAAATATTAATAAATACTAAAGATTTATTCGAGCGACAGAGAAAAGTTTAAAAAATATTTATCGAAATATTGAATAACACTTCCCGGAGGATCCACAATTGTTGTTTCTTTAGATTAATATCAAATCATGACAGAATTTTACTCAGCTTCTTCAGCGGTAAGTCCTTTTACAGCAATATTATGGTGTTTTTATCCAATAGCTGTACTTGTTATCATTGAATTACTTCTTGGTGGTGGATTTGATGATGATAACGATGACCAAGATGGCGGAATGCTTATACCTGCTTACTCTAGATCTGACGTTTGAGATTTTTTAGATTTTAAATTACAAACTTTGAAAATTTCAGTAAATTGAATAACAATATTGATATAACTCATATTTCCCTAATTACACTTACTATACTTATCATTTCCTCTCTGACATGGCTTGTGTTGAGAACCCTAAAAGAAGGTAGAAAAGCTTTAACAGATATAAATGAAGATAAATCGTAAAATAATTAAATAAATACTAGAATTTAAGTATTACTAAGTCAAACAACTACAAATTCATAGTTGTTTTTTTTTGTGACGGGGCTCTGCTACAAATTTACTTTAATAAATAAAAATGCATCTAAATTCTTTACTTTATATTTGTTCTATATCTTTATTCATATATATAATGGCGCTATTTTGGAGAGACTTGCCAAATCAAAAAAAGTAAATAATTAATATTAAATTTATTGCTTATTAAAATCAATTGAGTTATTAATTAAATATTGGATTTAATTTTTTTTATATAAATGCTGAAAGAATCTTCAAATAACAATAACAAAAATATATTCTCAGAGACTACAAGTATTGCAAAAGAAAAGATGATTTGCAAAGACGGATTCTGTTCATTACCAAATAAAGATGAGATCCCAAAACAAGATTCAAATGATATGAATTTATTTGATCCTGTCTAGGAAATGAAAAACATTTTAATAAATTAAAGATTAAATAGAATATGTTTAATTTTTAAATTTTCAATTTATGCTTAATGACTTTTTCAGTGCATATAAAGAGTTTTGGATTAAAGCTACAGACTTCAAAGGATTTACATCTCGATCGGACTGGTGGTTAGTTCAACTAGCGAATCTTATAATTTCTTTCCTAACTATCCCAATATTTTTAAAAACGTTTGGTTTTAATGTTTATGGATTAGTTTGTATTATTCCTCAAATAGCTATTGATATAAGAAGAATCAGAGATTTTGGAAAAGATTGGAAATGGATTTTAATTAATTTAGTACCTATCTTCGGATGGATATTGTGGTTCATTTGGTTAGGCTTTGGTAAGACAGGTAATGGTAAAAATAAACTTATATAGAAATTAACTCTTTATTTTTTTTCTTTTTTTAAAATCTACAAATCTTATCTTATTTCTTAATTCTATTTGTTTTTCAAGAATCCTAAAAACATGCATCTCGCATTCGGTTAATTTGAGAAATTGATCGAGTGTATCTTTATCTTCTTCATCAAAATCTTCGAAAACTTCTGAAATAGCAATACTATTTGTAGAAATAAAATCCTCTGCAACATCTCGTGGATTCTTGCCTGATTCAAAATCCTGAAAAGCTTCATAAGAATTAAGTTCTCTAGTTAACCACTTAAACCATGGTTCATTTTTATTATGTTTTTTATTAATGATTTTCTTCATTAAAAAATTTTTACTAGTTTAATCATTATTAATTATTGATTCTTTGACAGCTGTACAATTACTTATTTTTAGAATTTAATTATAAAACTATTTATTTATTACAAAATAACTAGCATAATTAACCAAAAAACTCCTTTGAGAATAAATATTTATTACTCATTATTTTGTCTAAAAGATAGCTAGTATTAGTTTTTATTAAAGTCCATTGTCAATTCCATTTTATGACTTTCCTTCATCTCCAATTTTAATAATTGGTGCTCTTGGCATTACGGTAGCCTTAGCAGTATTTTTTATCTCTTACCAAAAATATTTCACTTCTCCTTTGAACAAAGAACTTGCAGAAAAGAAAAAAGCCTTAATTAAGGAACAAAAAGAATTAAACCAAAGATTAGAAAAAATAGAACAAGATTTAAAAAACTTATAAAAAATTACTCATTTAGAGATGAGGTGATGATCTCGAATTCAAGACCTTAATTTTTTAATCGAGAATTATGGTCTATAAAGAATTATGGATAAAGACCATCTTATTGAGTTAATTTCTAACAGCCTTATTTACGAGAGCAAAAATTCTGACTCCACCGAGAATCTTTGTGACTTTAAAAATTACTTAGAAAGATTAAATCTAGATCAATTGAGAACTATGTCTAAGGAATTTATTCTTTAGTATGGATTTTAAATATTTTATTGTTTATTAAATAATCAATACTTTTTAAAAATTGTTAGTATCAAAAAAAATAAGAGAAATATGATTAAAGTTAATAGAGGTGATTTTTTAATAAAACCTTTTTTAAAAAGAAATAATATTAGAGCTTCCTATCAAATTATTTCTACAATCTTCCCAATAATTTCTATTTGGTTAATCGTCCACCAAATAATAAATCAACCTTTTTCATTTTTGATTAAAGGATTTCTATTGTTACCTTTTATAGTTCTTCTAACTTTGTTCTCTTCTCGAACATTCTCATTAATGCATGATTGCGGTCATAATTCTCTTTTTACAAAAAGGAAATTAAACCGATTTTTTGGATTTTTACTTGGCTTGGTTAATGGTATTCCTCAGAAGTCATGGTCAATTGATCATGCATTTCATCATAGAAATAATGGAAATTGGGAAATTTATAAAGGCCCTATAGATGTTTTAAGTCTTAAAGATTATGAAGCCCTTACAAAAAGAGAGCAAATAATTTATAAAGTAAGTCGGAACTGGACAATGCTTTTCCCTGGCGGTTTTTTTTACTTGGTTTTAAAGCCTAGATTAGGACTAGTTATTATTATTTTCAATTTCATTAAAGATATATTAGAAGAGACTTTTATCAAAATAAAAAACAGAGAAATTTCTAAACTTCTAGCTATCAATTCAAGGCTCAAACCACCTTTTTCCGATTATGGAGATAATTTCAGTGAGCTATGCGAATTAATAATCAACAACATAGTAGTAATAATAGGGTGGATTTTTATGTGTAAATGGTTGGGATTAGTTTTTTTCTTATCATTTTATTCCATGGTATTAACGTTATCAGCGGCAATTTTAATATGTGTTTTTTTCGTACAACATAACTATGAAAATGCATATGCTAAAAAAACAAAAAATTGGGATCTTGTCGATGGAGCGATTTTAGGTAGTAGCAATTTAGATATCCCTAATTGGCTAAATTGGTTTTTAGCAGACATATCCTTCCACAGCATTCATCATCTCTCTGAGAGAATCCCAAACTACAACTTAAGAGCTTGTCATAAAGCAAACATTCATTTGCTCAAACAATCAAAGTTCCTAAAATTAAGCGATTTTTCTAACTGCTTCAAATATATTATTTGGGACAATAAAAATGAAAAATTAATCCCAATAGGTTAATCCCTAATTCAACCTTCTTCTCAATTTTCTTTTTAGAGGAATACTGCTATATGCATGAGTACCAATGGATGGAGGTAAGTCATTCTTTAAAGGATGCATAAAAGCATTTGCCATACTCTCTAACATATTCGTAAGCCAATTAATTAATGATTTCATTTGTAAATCTATAAAATGTACTTCTTTATCCTCTAACTAAGTTTCTGAAAAGTAAATCAGTTTTTATACTGATTTTTTTGGACGATTGTCTTGCATAAATAATCAAAATTATTATTTCCTTTTTTATTTTTAAAGCAGCTTATTACTACTTATTTAAAGATAAACCAGTTTCAAATTTAACTTAGTAAATAATACTTATTTTTTCTAGTTCACTTAATAAATTTAATTTTTGAGTATAATTCCGTGCTATATCTCTATTCCAAATAAATCTAATAATATTATGATTGATTCATTTGTTTCTACTGACCAAAATACAGAAATAGATTCTATTAATTCATATTTTGAGTGTATTACGGAATGCAGTATTGTGGATGGTCATAAAGAATGTATTACTCGTTGTTTAGAAATTCACTTAAAGGGGGGTGATCAAAATGAATAAAAAAAATTCACCCCAAAGGAAAACAACTTTAAAATGGAATACGAATGGAGATCTTTCGGAAATTGATATGTTAAGAATTTTGGAAAGGATATCATCTAATGACCTTAATCAATGTGAATTAACATGCGATTCTGATACAAATTAAGATACGTTTTCAATATATTTTCTAATACTGCTGAAAAAAAACAGCTTATGGGATTTTTGTAGGATTTTAATTAATCAGATTTCAATCAAGATTTAGAACATTTTCATAAAACTATAGTTTTATTCTAAAAATTAATTTAAAGAACTCCTACCTTTTTTTAAGAATGTTTTACTAATTTCTTTTTTTGTTAGTTGAATCGGTTTTACTAATCCTGAATCACCATGAGTTGGACAATAATAAGTCATAAGCATCCAATTTTTTTCTTGATCCATAACTAACCACTATTTAAATGATGGTTAAATAAATAAGATGAATTTTGAAAAAATTTCTTTTTTTTAAGCTTTTTTTCTTTTTTGCTTAATAATTTATAAAAATTTTGAATCTAATTTCACAAAATAGATATAAATACGCATGACTTTAAAAAAAAATCCTGCTATTTATTAATAAATTCAAAATTATTCATGTCTCTAGAATCTATATTGATGGTAGTTGCTCCAATCTGTCTTTTTACAGTAGGAGTTATTGTTTTACCTATCCTAGTAAAGCCTCGTAAACAATCTGGTTTACCTAAGAGGTATATACGCGGTCTTTAAATTAATTAAGCTTTAAAGAAGAGCAAAGACAATCAGGTATAAAAAAGAAATAAATGAATAAAAAATTAATAAGATTGCGATAAAAGAATAAAATAAAAAATGTTTGACAAAGATAGTTTTATTTGAAGATGAAATTAAAATCTTAAAAACTTTATCGAAAAAAAATTTATAAATTCTTACCATTATGAGATCCTGTGATGGATAATAGAAAATATAAATTCACTTTTATTTAACAAAATTCTTAACCAACAAAAATTTGAGTAATATAAAATTTTCTGGTCTTAAAGGCCAAGCGCTTGTAATAAAGGATAAAGATATTCCAAGCATAAAAGAATTTCAGGATGTTATCCCAGATCACTACTTTAGGTGCAATACCAAAACTTCTTTGAGGTATCTTTTACAATCAGCTTTCATTCAATCATTAGTAATTGCAATAGGATCATCTATTCCATTTACCCCAAAAATGATCCCAATTTGGATAATTTACGCATTAATATCAGGTACCACTGCAATGGGATTCTGGGTAATTGCCCATGAATGTGGGCATGGAGCATTCTCTAAAAACAAAACATTGGAATCTATAACTGGTTATTTACTACATTCATTACTTCTGGTGCCTTATTTTTCTTGGCAGCGTTCTCATGCAGTTCATCATCGATTTACAAATAACATTACTAATGGAGAAACTCATGTCCCTTTAGTCATTAAAGGGAACGGAGTTACAGAAAAAGTTGGCGGAGAAAAAGAATTACATTTTTCAAATTCTTTAGGTAAGAAAAATTATGGAATTCTTCAACTTGTTTTACATCTAATATTTGGCTGGCCTGCTTATTTACTTACTGGAAGTACTGGAGGTGTTAAATATGGCACTTCAAATCATTTTTGGCCACTTAAACCATTCTCTAAAGCATTATGGCCATCAGTATGGGCCAAGAAAGTTTGGATATCAGATATTGGCGTAGGTTTGACATTAGTGGGCATTGTTTATTTAGTTTTCAAGTATGGATTATTTCCAGTAATTACTCTGTATTTTGGCCCTTTAATAGTGGTTAATTGTTGGCTAGTAGTTTATACATGGCTTCATCATACAGATTCAGATGTACCTCATCTTTCAAATACGGAATTTTCCTTTATGAGAGGAGCATTTCTATCTATTGACAGGCCTTACGGTAGAGTCCTTAATTTTCTTCACCATAATATAGGTTCTAGCCATGTCGTTCACCATGTATGTCCAACAATCCCTCATTATCATGCAAAAAAGGCAACTGTCTTAATTAAAAAAGCCTTTAAAAAAGCATATCTTTTTAATCCTGATCCAATACACAAAGCTTTATGGAATATTGCCTGCAATTGCGTTGCTGTTAAGTCAGATATCAAGAGAGGAAGATATGTATGGCAATCTTCATACAAAAATGGTGGATTAAAAACACATTAAGCATCAATTCTTTATCACTTTAATTTACGCAAATCTGAAAAAAATATAAAAGAATTAGCAATAACAAATTTTTCATCTTAGAAAATACTCACAAGTTTAGTAATTCTATGAGTGGCGACAATTTACATGGTAAACAGCCTATTAAATTTTATTCGGAAAAAATAACACTTACAAAAGTTGAATTATTAGAGAGGCAGTTGAGTCTAGGTGAAAAAATTTCAGATTTAGATCAAAAGCATAAAGAATGGAGCAAAAAACTATCAGGTTGATCATCTAATAGGATGAATTTTAAAAACTTATTGATATTTGTATTTGCCTTATCAAGAAACTTTTCTGTAAATTATTGAAAAATTATTTGCAGGCATTTTAATAATATCTTCTTGCGAAAAACCATTTTTCTTACTCTCATCACAAACTTCCTCAAGATTTTTAATACCCCAAAGATCATTTTGCATTTTTAATGAATTATCGAAAAAATAATTACTTTCACTTATATGCTTATTACAAATTTTAAATGGCCCATACAAAATCAAAAATTGTCCCTTATTCAGTAATTTTCCTGACTCTCTAAAGAGTGCTACAGTACAAGACCACTCTGCTACATGAATCATATTTATAGAGACTATTCCTTGCAAAGTATTAGCTAATATAAATGGAATTTTCCAAGGAATTTTTTCAACATCAATCTCAAGAGGCTGGGGCATTTTCTTAGATAGGTCTTCATACTCAATCCAAGAACTTATACTTTTTCTATGCACTAACTCTGGGTCACTTGTTTGCCAAATTATTCCAGGAAATAGTTTTTGAAAAAACACTCCATGTTCACCACTGCCACTCCCGATTTCCAATACTGAACCTTTTTTTATAACTCTGGATAGTACATCACCAATGCAGTCTCTATTTCTTTGAGTTGCTGAAAAAAAAAGTCTATTATCCAAAATTAAAAAAAATTGGGCACTTCAATAAAAAGAATAATTCTAAAATCTTTGATTATTTAACCTTTCTCAATTTAGGAGTCTTGAAAAACATTATTTTAAGGCTAAATAATAATATTGAAATTGTAAGAGCAGGCAAGATGTAAAGTATTAAATCAGTACTAATTAGAGAAGGAATCCTTCCAAAAATTAAATGCATGTAGTAGGTAGCGAATGACATGAATTCATATATATCTAATTTATTGATAGCAATTATTTGAATTTTAAAAACTACTTTTAGTCAAAAACCAAAAATTTTCAAAAAATAGAGTCAGCCTGTATCCCTACTAGCTGACTCTCATAATATATTAATTTAAATTACCTCTAAATGAGGATATAGCTCCAAAAAAATAAGGTGAAAATCTCATACCTTTTATTGCATATTTAAAAATCAGAACAAAAAGTTAAAACACCGATAAGGTGTATTTCGATACATATATGTAGCAGTTTTTTAAATTTTCCTGATAAAACTAGGAATAATTCCTTATTTTCTTTACATTACTAAATAATTGTGTTATATTTTTTAACAAATAACACTTTCAAAATGACTCCAGAAGCAGAACGTTTTAATGGCTGGGCAGCAATGTTAGGTTTTGTTGCAGCCGTTGGTGCATATGTCACAACAGGCCAGATTATTCCAGGTTGGTTCTAATGAAAAATAACGAACCCAAAATAGTTGAAAAAGAAAAAATCGTTGCTGAACAACTTAATGGTAGATTCGCAATGTTAGGTTTTGTTGCTCTACTCGGAGCATATTTAACCACAGGACAAATAATTCCTGGTTTTATCTAAACTATTTTTTTAATTCTACAAATAGCCTGATTTAAATTTACATCAGTTTATTTTTCTGACTAATTTAATAAAATATAATGGCTAAAAGCTATTCAACCTGAGAGAAATTAGTGATATTGATTAACCTATACAAATGGAATAAAAAATTGATTATTCTCCTTCTGTAAAACTTAATTTTATTTGTTAATTGATGCTATCTTTATTTAGATAATTCAAAGATTTAATGAGAGTAAAGCTCGAACCGGAAACAGCATTCATTGGCAAAAAGTTTGCTTATATATTTTTAGGAATAATATTTAGCCTAAATGCCATAACTTTTATTTGGTTTTTCTTATTTTCAAATTTAAAATAAAAATCCAAACTCTTTTTTTAAAACGCTAAACAATCTAGCTAAAACAAAAAGTTTATAAAAACAATTACTTAGTTACTAAAAAATACCTGGAATGATCTGACCTGTTGTGACATAAGCACCTAATAGTGCAACGAAACCAACCATAGCCCATCTGCCATTTACTTTTTCTGCATTTTGAGGATATCCATCATATGAAACAGTTTCATCAATATAAGGCCTAGTTTCTGATGGGAACATATTCTGTCTTCCACCTGATTCAGTAGTTACTCCTGATTTTGTCATTAATAAGATAATAATTGTTAAATAATGTAACACGAATATTAACTTATGTAAACTAAAAGCCTTTATAAATTTACCTGTGAGTAATTACTGGTCAATGTCTTACATTTCTGTTCAAAAGGAAATAACGAGTCGTAATATTTATTTTAACGAATCAACTTAATATCAAATTTGCAGATTAATCACAAAATATAAGCATTTATACTCACAGTGAGTAATTTTACTTAGTAAAATATTAGTAGCATTTAGGAAGTGCTTAGCTGGTTAAATCAGGTAATCTGAATTAATTCGGTCGTCATGAGCTTGCAGGTGGGATACTTGCAGGCTCTTTTAATTTTAAAAGCAAGAAAATAAACCTAGCATTTTGATAATTTTTGACCAATTGAATAATAAATTAAAGAAAATAAACTAATGTCAATGTTTTTTTTATTTGCTAAATAGAAAATAGACTGAACAAAATGTATGTCTTTAGATTTTATTCTCATTCCATCTTGTATATTGATTATTCTTTTTCTTTTAAATCGAGAAAATGTGATCTACAAAAAAAATCAAAAAGTAAAGTAATAATATTTTTATAATAAAGGCTTAATAATAAAGATCGAAAACTTTATTTTTTTTCCTGAAAATAATAGTTTTTAAAACATCTGCTTTAAAAAAGTTTTAAAACCCTAGAGGATTTAGGCGAAAAACTATACCAACTTTTTACTTAAAATTAATTTTTCCCAATATAGTTTTGAATTATTAATTTGATTTAGTTTTTGTTGGCAGTGCATGCAATTGCATTCGTATATAGAAGTTTTATTTTTCATGATTTAACTGTTTTTTTAAAGAAACCAAATTTCTTCTTTTATTGCAAGTATTGATAAATTATTTTTCTGATAAATTATTGAAATTTAAAGAATAAAACTATTTTTCTTAACTATCATTTTTATATTGGTTTCTAAAACACTGATATTTTATAATGTTAAAAAAGACAGTAAAAAACAAATAAATTTCTTTGAAACTTTCAAATCAATCACTAATTAAAAAAACTTTTAATAAGGTAATTTCTCCTTGGTATTTACTTCCATTAATTGATAGATGGTTATTAGGGCAAATAATACCTCCCATGATATTTGCAATTTCTGCTTTCACTGTTATTTCATTATCTGTTGGAGTAATGTTTGATCTCATAAGAAAAATAGTTGAATTTGGCTTACCTTTATTTTTAGCTTTAAAAGTTCTTTTTTTTAGTTTACCCAGTTTTTTAGTCTTATCATTCCCAATGGCAGTTTTACTTTCAACATTATTAGCCTATGGAAAATTATCAAGCAATTCTGAATTGTTGGCGTTGAAATCTTTGGGTATAAAAACTTCAAGAATCATTTCTCCAGCTATTGCTCTTTCAATATTTATGACAGGATTAACTTTTTACTTTAACGATAATTTAGTTCCTGCGAGTAATAAATTAGCTGAAATGACATTAAGAGCAGGAATAGGAAGTTCTTTTAGCTCCGAACAAGGAAAAGGTAATATTATGTTTTCTAGATATGGATCTAGGATAAGTGCATCAAATAAAAAAGCTACAAAAACAAATACTTACCTTACTCATATATTTTATGCTTCATGGTATGAAAACGACATTATGGAGGGTGTTACAGTTTTAGATTTTTCAAGAGAAGATTTTCAACAAATCTTAAAGGCAAAGAATGGAGTATTTGATAGGAAAAGTTCATCTTGGAAATTTTCTGATGGGAATATTGTATCAATTGATCCAAGCGGACAAACTACAAATATTCAATTTAAAGAATATACATATCCATTTGTGGAGGGGCCTATGGAGTTAGCAAAGGTGCCCAAAGATGCAAATGAAATGACTTTAAAGCAGGCTATACAAGCAGAAAAGATTTATGAAAAAACTGGGAACTTGAAGGAGATAAGAAGAATTAAAGTCCGCATTCAAGAAAAATTTACTCTGCCTTTCGCATGCTTGGTCTTTGGTTTAATAGGCAGCAGTCTGGGATCTAAATCTAATTTAAGATCTTCAAAAAGTCAGGGATTTGGGTTAAGTGTAATTCTTATATTAATTTATTACGTTATGTCATTTTTATTTAGTTCGTTCGGAGTAAAAGGTATTTTACCTCCAATTTTTGCTGCATGGTTACCTGTCTTAATTTCTCTTGGAAGTGGAATTTATTTATTAAGAAAAGCAAGTTCTTTTTAATATTTTAAGCACATAAATAAGAATATACATAACAAAACTCTTCTTTGATTAAGAGATTATTAAATATTATTCCTCGGCTATTTTTTGAAAACCATACCAATCAGGATAGTTATTTCCTTGAATAAATTTTTCATCTGGAGTTAATTCTATTTCCCAATTACCTATCTTTTTTATTTGTTCACAATGATCGCAGCTAATTAACATTTCTAAAGAAGCAAGATCATCTTTATGCTTTTTTTTACACCCAATAAGCCATTTAGATTTAGCTATATTTTTTGCCTCTAATTTATTTGAAGCTATAACTAATCCAAACTCATGTTTTTCCATCATAGAAGTTGGATTATAGCCTCCAATATTGACAAACCATAAATTTTTTTTTTCATAGTTTTTTTTTACTAATTGCTTTTTTCGTATTTCATGCTTTTCAATATTTTTTAAATTAATCTTATGGCCATCTATGTGTTGTATTTTTTTATAGCTATCAATATGCAAACCTTTTGAAGATCCAAACCAATCCTTTCTTAAAGAATCAAATGTGTCTTCAATTTTAGATCCAACAACCCATCTAACATCATGTAGTTCAATATTAGCTTTTTCTGCTCTACCTCCAAGTACAACCAAATAAAGAAAATTATTTTTTAATTTTTTCACTTTTCATAAATAAAATTTACCCTATAGATTGATTTTTACTTATCAAATGATTCTGTTAATTAAACCAACGCTTTTTCTTTCCTTTAACTTTTGGTGAAGTCTGAATCTTAGGCTCTTCGTCTACTCTACCTTTAATAATCATTAAGGGAACTATTGCCCATAGTGCTAAAAATAATATCCAAAAAAGATAAATGTTCATACTACTAGAAATTTATAAACTCATAATAAAATCAATCAAATATGATTCGTGAGTTTCTTTTTAAAGTTCCAATTTAGATGTATAATCAAAAATTTATTTTTAATGAAAACTTTAAAAAAATATCTAATAAATTTTATTTAAATAATTAGGTTGCCAAAAAAAATTATAAAAAATAAAAATTGGGAATTATATCCGGTCATTAAAATAATCGCACTCAACAAAACCACTGCTTTGCTTCAGGATATGTAGAGTGCAACATTATGATGTCACGATAAAATTTTTTTCGTGAATAGTTTTAAATCATACTTTTGAATATCTAAAATAAATTAAAAAATTAATAGATACATGAAAAAATGTGATTTATGTCATAAGCCAGATAAAACTCATTACAGAGTTAAATCCATAATTCATACGAACTGGATTTTTTGTTGTAAAGAATGTTGGAATCTAATTTCTACACATAAAAATTATTTCTATGGCGGAACTAGAAAGTCAAAATAAATTGATTTTATTAGAAAGAAAATTTTAATTTTCTAAAAAATATCTTTAATTTCTTTTTTTATAGATTTATATTCTAAATTAATTCCTTTTATAATTTCATCTACTTCTTTTTTAGTATTCTTATATTCATTTATTTTTTGTTTGGTTTTCTCATAGAAAATCGATTCAAATTTTCCTGGAATTACCTCCTCTATCCAATATCCTGCTAAACAATAAATTTGGTTTGGAATAAAAGTAATAATAAATAATTTTTTGGAATTTTTATATTGATCAATTATCTTATTAGCTAAAGTGCCTTTAGTTTTTTTAGTACCAAATAGAGCAATATCTTTTGCTAAAGGCCTAAAATTCTTAGATAGATTCTTATTTTTTTCTACTGTATTTCTAGAAATTATTTTTTCTAAAGAATAACAATAATCTAAGAAATTAGTATTTTCTTTTTTGGATGGATATATAGTTATGAGGGAACTTAAAATTAAAAAAGAAGTGAAAAGAAATTTTTTAAACATTTATTTTAATTAGATTTATTATTTCATAAATATAAATAGACAATTCATAAATTACTATTAATTGCCTTAATAAGATTCATATTAATTAAAAAGTTTTCTATTAATTTAGCTAAAACTCTTTGAGAAAAATTTAAAATTATTTCAGCTTAATTAAGTATTTACCAAACTCATAAAACTTTTTTTCTTATAATGAAATTATGAAAAATTCTTTTTTGAAAAATAAAAGGATCAAATCTTTTTTAGATTTTTTTTCAAGGGTATCAATTTCAGCAATATTTATCTCAGCCATACCCGGAAAAATAAATAATTTTGAAAGAACAGTTGAATATATTTCTTCAAAAGGTATTCCTGAACCAATTTCGTCTATCCTTCTAGTGGGAGCCATAATATGTCTTATCTTGGGTTCTGGATTTTTTATATTTGGAGAAAATCAAAAAATCGGTTCGCTTTTTTTATTACTATTTCTTATCCCAACAACAATAATTTTTCATGTATTCCCTTTTCATCAAAGAGCAGTATTTATGAATCTTGGATTAATGGGTGGATTAACTATTGCTGCAATAAGGGAACCAAAATAAATATATTAATAAATAAACCTAAATTTTTTTCATTTATTCTCTCTTAATTCTGTGAAGCAACTCGCAATATGAATTAATTCATAAACCTCTTTGCTATCGTATTTTTTATTAGGAATTCCACTTCCCACATCTATACCTCTCTCTTTCATCTTCTTTAATATCAATTCTTGTCTTTGCATACTTGACATAGACTTAAATTTTTTAATTCGTTCTTCTTTATTCACTAGATCTTAAATTATTTAAAATTTATTTTTAAGGATTTATCAATTAGCGATTCATTAAGTAAGTAAGAAATCCAGTAAATGTGAGTAATTTAAATCCAATAAAGAAAGGTAAATATTTTTTGAACTTTTTGCCAACGGACAATGATTTGTTTAATAAATTGATCATTATTTACATTAAAATCTAATTTTTTAAAAATATCCTAACAAATTTTTTTTAGAATCATTCCATTTCGATTTGTACAATTTAAATTGTAGATCTAAACTAGGAGGGTTACGTCCCTTTTTTTATGAATGATAAAGAAACAATAATTTCATTATTAAATGAGTTTGCCAATCCAAAAAAAATGGCCTCATTTTTTGTTAACAATGCGACCCCTGATTTCTTATTCATAAGACCCAGTGGTAATCCTATAGATGCAAAAGGTTTCAAACAAATGATTTCTGGTGATATAGTTCAAGAAAAGGCAGAAATAACCAAAATTCACCGATTCGAATTTTTAAGCGAAACTATAGTAATGTGCATTTTTACGCTAGGTTCAAAATTTACTTATAAAGGGACACCTAATGATGACTTACCAACAGTTACGTCAATTTTTAAAAAAGTAAATAATGTTTGGAAAATTCACTGGATGCAAAGATCCACTGGAAATTCGGATTTATCTTTATGGGACTAGCAAAGTTAATAGCTCTTTTAATGGTGCTACTACTTGTAGGTAGTTCTTTTGTTGGTTTAATTTTGTATTTTATAAAATAAGTAGATCAAATAAATAATACCCAGTAATTATTTCTTGTTTTAGAAAATAATTGCTTCTTTTATGCTAAGTAATTTGATTTTCAGGTAAAAATAAAAACTTTAGACAGACTAACGCCTATATCTAAAGCCAATAAAGCAATTAGTAACTTACTCATTTTTTAGAACTCTCAACTATTTTTTTGTAAAGTTCATCGGAAATAGGTTGCATAACTTTTTAAAAATCTAATCACAAATTAATTATTTTAAAATTAATTTCTCGTTACTAAATATACGAATATATGAATTTTTAAATAGGCAAAAAATATATTTACTATAAGTTCTTCTTATAAAGTATAAATAAATACTTAATCCAAAAACGTCAATAAATGTCCAAACTTTTTTAAAATAAATTTGAAATCTTATTTCAAGTAAACTGATCCTCTATAAGTAAGCTTTATAATCTTTTCTTCTTGTTTTCTACAATATACGAATGACTTTCCATTGAAATACATGTTTACCATGATGCAGCTCCTGAACTTGCTCAAGTCCCCGTCCTATGGCTTGAGTCGTACTGCGGTCTATCAGATGGTAGATCGGACGATTTTGTAGTATTCACTACAATCTATTTATAAAGTATTTATACTTAGATGTCAACAATTAATAGAAACTAAACTTCAATTTAAAAGTAGATTCGGCTCTCATAAACTCCCGAACAAGAATAAAGAACATATAACTACGAGTAACTCCCATAAAAACCGCAACAAATGCAAGAACTACACAAATAGGGCAATGTGGGAATCCCATTATTTATTTTCCAATATAAATTTCAATTCAGTCTCTGCATTAAGAATATCGATTCTTCTCTTGAGCAGTTTAAAAAATTTAATTATTTTTTTCAAAATTAAACCCTCTTTAGGCATTAATAATAATATTATTTAAGAATGATTATATCAATGAGCAAAAATACTGAAGCCATTGATATAAAAAAAGTTTCGTAGCAAATTTATACAATAAACAACACCAACATATGCTCAGATACTCTTGCTCAATTAGCTTATTCAGAGTTAAATATTAAATTGGTGATCTAGTTACGTTGCAGTGCTATTTTTCTTTTGCTAAAAAAATAGAGCGGACTAAAGTCCAATACTCCACGAGGATTTAGTCCGCTGCCTAAAGCCGGAGAATGCAAATTTTTCTTAATTAATATGCAAGTATGCTTTATGAGGTAAATATCTTGATTGCGTAATAAATTTATTTTGTATATTGCTATTACAAAAATGATGAGTTTATTTAAATTAGTTACTAAATCCTCGTGGAGAAAGCTTTAGTAAATTTCTTTTATTGGTTACTAATAAGATCAGCGGAATCTCATTATGGAGCATCATTTTTATCTGTAGAAGTTCCATCTAATTCAATCAAAAGTTTTTCTTGATTTTAGAAAGTTTTTAATACTTAAATTCATAGCTTTCTGAAAATTGAATAACTAATTTGAGTTAAGTTGGTTAATTATCTCTATTGCAAATAAAGATAAGGTTGTTAATCTTGCGCTTAAAGAAGAAACTTAATTTCTTAAACTGATGCAATTTGATCATTTAAATTTCAATGAAGGTGATGGCCTCATGTCTATAGAAGATTTAAGGGCTTTACGTCTTCGAAAAAAGAAAATTGAAAGTGATAAGAAAGCTAGAAAGTATATCCTGGATATAAATCAAAGATATAGAAAAATGAGTACCCGCAAAAGTAATAACTTTTTAAGGAATATGAACCCTTTTAAAAAGTCCGCATAAATTGTTAATCTTGATTTTATTAATTTGTTTAACTTTGCAACTTTCAGAGTAAGATTTTAATGGTGTTTCTTTGGAAGAGTTTCACCAAGAGGGGTCAATTTTTGGCCCCTTCTTTGCGGTGATATTTTTTAATTGAAACTCGTTATAAAATTAAAGTAATACTTTCCTAGAAGGCGAAAGTGATGTAAATCTTTTGTTTAAAGTTTTTATTACTACTTAATGAAAACTCTATATCTTCAACTAAATCCTCTTATTAAAAAAACAAAAGTTTTAGCTTTTGGACCATTTCCCATAATTTATTGAAATTTTTCATTTGTGATTTTTAATGGCTTCACCTACAAGTTGGGAATTCTACAAAGAAATTGAAACTAAAACTCTATGGGTCAATATTTGTACCCAAAATTTAGAAGGAGTAGCTATTTCGATCAATAAATGGTGGAAGACAAGATATCCAGCATACAAAATAAGAATAGTTTCTAAAAAAGAATTTGAGCTAATAAAAATGCAAGCTGAGAAAAAGGAGCAATAAAATTATTCTTTGGTAAAAATTGATGCTGAATATTTAATTTTTGCAGCTATTATAAAATCAATAAATTAAAGAACAAATGAACTCTGCATTTGCAAAAGTCTCAAATTTGAAAGTTAACAGGGCTTCTAAAATAGCTATTACTCTCGCATCATCAACTTTCTTTTTGTATGCCTTGGGTCAAGCACCAATTTTTAAAAATATTCTTGCAGGTGCCTTCTCTTGCTCTGGCTAAATAAAATACTGTTTTTTTAGAGAAGCTAAAAAGCTAAAATAGATTGTGATTGACAGTCGATCTAAACTTAGAGGGATAAACTCCTCTTTTTTAATGTTTAATAGATTTATTGCCGAAAAGATAATGACTCTTCTTATTTCTCTTTTCAGCTGATGAATATTTCCCCGCACCTATTAATTGATGCTGTGATATTAAGCGCTGCCCTTACGATAACTTTGGTATTAAGAGCAAAAGGTAATGCTGCCAGAAAAGAAAAAGAAAATAAATGATTACTAAAGAAGAAGAAAAAGAATTTAAAAAACCTAAATTATATAGATTTTGGAACTTTCTTATTTATGGAAGTTCCTTAGCTATTGGAGTTTTCTTAGTTTATTTATATTCTGCTTATGTCTTTATAAATAAATGACTTACATTTACGGCATAGCGATTACTTATGGGGTTGTGAGTCTTTTATTGCTTGGTGGGTTTGCATACTTTACTTTTAAAATGAGACGCTAATTTTTATATCTGCCCAATAAAGATTTATTAGATAAATTTTTTGATTTTTGTAGAGAATATCGACAAGAAATTCCACATCAAAAGATGGCTGAGATTTTAAGAGAATATCCAAGTAGATTAGATGAATGATAGATACTAGCAGACCTAAGAAGGTATTAAGAGAATAAAATTTCTAGCAAAATTTATACAAATTTTTTTAAATTTGGAATAAATTTTTTGAAGATATTTTCCTTGCAATTATTCATAATTTGAGATTTTTTTTTGATCCTTAATCCGTACAATTTTGTTCCTCTAACCGCACACATAAAACTTGAAATTTACTATTCAAATGAATTAAAACATAGTTGTAGTAAAGGGGTAAGTCTTATGGCACTAAATGACACATTTACTGTCCGAGAAATTAATTTGGATAAAAAAGACCTTTCATTTGATAATAAGCTCAAAAAAATTGAAGCTTATTGGAATAATGAATGTACAGAACATCCGAGTAACAACCATTGCAAGATTTTTTGTGATTAAAAACTTTAAGTTTTAGGTATTCTTACGCTTGATTTTTACATAATACCCGTACTAAATAATAATCAGATAGAAAGGAGGCCAAGCAAATGACTAATTTAGGTATAGAAATTTTATTTTGGATAATTTTAATTTCTTATCTGGGATTAAGGTTTTCTCAAACTTGGAATGGATTCAAAAAACAGTATTAATTAGGAGAATAGAAAATGAAACTACAAACTCAGTTCACGGTTCCAAACAAAAAATTAAAAGATCTTGATTATGTTAAAAAAGTAGATTTTTTAGAAGAAATTTTAAATAAAGAATGTATAGATTATCCCAATCAAGAAGACTGCCTGGTTTGTTGCAATTAAAAATCAAAAAATAGCTGTTTTTTAAAAGTAAATAAATTTTTATTATTAGTATTTATAAATTTTCTAAAAGGGAGTAAGCACTATGGAATTAAGATTCTTCCCAATAAATATTTTTAGAGAGACTCCAAAAGTCACATTCTTCGATGCAGGCATAGATAGTTCTAATGGTTCCGATGTTGTGATCCATTCTGGAGAAGCTATATCTCCTCCAGATGATTTAAAAGATGAGCAATATTACGTTCACAATCATCAAATTGACCACAATTTAGTTATCACTGGAGAAAGGACATTTGTTTTAATAAATCCTTCCTGGGATGAACCTCATCATGTGATTTATTTAAATAGATATATGGGAGCATTAGAAATTCCTTTAGGAACTTATCACAGATCTATCTCAGGGAAAGAAGGTAGTATTGTTTTAAACCAACCCAAAAGAGATAAATTTTTTGATCCTTCTAAAGAATTCACCCCTCAAAAGTTAGACAAAATTAATTTAATTAAGGCAAGAAAAAGTTCGCCTGTTTATTGGATTTACGAAAATAACAAGATCAAAAGAGTCTATTTTAATCCTCTAGAAAGAAAAGTTAAAACTCTTGTTTGAAATGAAAAAACATATATCCCCTAGTAATGATTTTAAAAACCTGAATTTAATTATTAATTCTGATACTTATAAATTAGCTCACGAAGATATTGGTTTACTGAGCCGAAATGAAATGCGTGGAGTCAGAATGCTTCTTGAAATTACTAAACCAGATTTAATCCTTGAAGAAAATAAAATTCTTTCAACAATAATTATTTTTGGAGGCGCAAGCATTACAGAAGAATCAAATATAAAAAAGAGACTTGAAAATATAGAAGAGTTAATTAAAAAAAATCCTAAATCGATACTTTTAAAACGAAATTTAAATAGATTAGAAAATTTGCTTCTTATGAGTCATTACTATCAATCCGCAAGGGAGTTTTCTAAACTTGCTTCAATTAGTAATCAAAATAAAAACTGTAATTCTCATGTGATTGTGACAGGTGGGGGGCCAGGAATTATGGAAGCTGCTAATAGAGGGGCATTTGAAGCAAATTGTAAATCTATAGGGTTAAATATCAGTCTGCCTAATGAACAAATCCCAAATGCTTTTATAACTCCCGGTCTTTGCTTTAAGTTTAATTATTTTGCATTAAGAAAGATCCATTTTGTCATGCGATCAGTAGCTGCTGTATTTTTCCCTGGAGGTTTTGGAACACTAGATGAATTATTTGAACTATTGACACTTTGTCAAACAGGAATGAAAACTAAAATCCCAATCATACTTTTTGGTAGAGATTATTGGAATAAGATAATTAACTTCGAATATCTAGCTGATCTTGGATTAATTTCAGATGAAAACTTAAATCTTTTCCAATATGCAGACACCGCACCAGAAGCATGGGAAATTATCAAATCATCAAAAATCTCAGCTTAAAGAGAAGCTAATTATTTTTAAATAACTTTTAATTACTTTATTTTTAATTTGTTTTAACAGTTTTTATTATTGAATCTTGTGGTTATTCACTTGGAAAAAAAAATAATATTTGTGAACTAAATAGAAATTTTTTTAGAAAGAAATGCCCGATGCATTTAGAAAATCTTTATAAATATTTTGCCAGTGTATAATCCTTTGTTCAAGTCTATTAGGCGGACCAAGTTTAAAATTTTCGAGATAAGACTTATGAACTGATTCGACAATAACTTTATCTTCTCCAAGAAATTCTAATATACTTTTTTTCCAATTTTCTAAATCATTTTTACATAAAGAAGCAGAGGCTAATTTAATTTCAATAATACACTGACCAATATTTTTAGGAAGATAATTTATTAAAACAATCCCTTTACCAGGCCAGATTATTAGATGGGTCCATGGGAGTAATCCAAAGGTATATAGATTTCCTTCACTACTAAGAGGAGTAACAAGTACATTACAAAATTCACTGAAGAAATACCTGTAGTTTTTAATTGGACCTTGTTCTTTATGTAGGGTATCTTTATGAGCTATTGCTACATGATAATCGTCAAGTGTATTGTCATGGGCAATTTTCCAATTGCAATTTAAGGTATCAGAAAATTCAGAAAAAATACTGTAATTCATATCCCATTGATCATTACATTTTCTCCCAACAAGCGCAATTTGATCATCTATAGATATTGGGTTGTTGCTGAAATTAATCCAAATTAAAGGTCCATTTATTAAAGAGTTAACTTTTTCTAAAAAATAATTCTCTGTTTCTATTTTTGTTTCAAAATTGTACTTTAATGGCAAGGTTTTAAGTTTGCCAAAACTATCAAAAGTCCAGCCATGGTAGGGACAAAAAATATTTTTAGAAGGATTTAATTTTGTTTTTGGCAAACACAATTTTGACCCACGATGAGGGCATCTATTTTTGAAAACAGTTATTAAGTTTTTTTCTGAACAAGAGATTAATAATGATTGATTAAATAATTTTTTTTCCAATATTTCGCCAGGTTTAATTTCTCCTATGAAAATCAATGGGTGCCAATAATTTTTTGAATAGTTTTCTAATTCAAGTTCAAAAATTTTTTGTTCGCTATAAAGCCAAGTAGGCAAAAAACTTGTTGACATTATTTATTTTTGTTGGAGGCCTCTTAAAAAATCAGATAACTCATATCTTAATTTTGCAAAATCAGAATCAAGTTTCAATTTATCTAAATCTCCTTTTTGTAGATCTACCTTAACTTCTTTTATGATTCTTCCAGGATTAGGGGCCAAAATACATATTTGCTGAGAGAGAGCTAATGCTTCTTCAATATCATGGGTTATAAGTAAAACTGTCAATGAAGTTTTTTTCCATAATTCATAGAGAAATTTCTGCATAGATTCTCTTATCTGTAAATCTAAGGCTCCAAAAGGTTCATCTAAAAGTAAAATTTTAGGGTTAGTCGCTAGAGCTCTTGCTATTGCAACCCTTTGTTGCATTCCTCCAGATAATTCTTTTGGATACTTATTTCCCGAATCCTGAAGACCTACTACTTCTAATAAATAAGATGTCCTATATTTTATTTCTTTCAACTTATAAGAATTTAAATTCATTCCAAAGGCAATATTCTCAGATGCTGTGAGCCAAGGGAAAAGACTATATTTCTGAAAAACCATTCCTCTATCCAATCCTGGTCCACTAACTATTTTTCCATCTACTTTTACGTTCCCTTTAGATGGACTCTCAAGCCCAGCAATAATCCTCAATATAGTACTTTTACCTGATCCAGAGCTCCCAACAAGAGTTTTAAATTCGCCAGAACTTATTGAAAAGCTTATTCCCTCAATTGCCTTTTTTCTATTTGAACCTTCCCCAAAATATTTTGAAATATTATTAACATCTAATTTCATTTAAACAGCCCATTTACATGTACGTCTAAGTAGCAATCTAAAACTCATATCCAAAGCAAATCCTATTAATCCAAGAACTATTAATTCTGCAAATATTTGATCTGTGCGAAAAAATCTTTGAGCCAGTTGAATCCTTTTACCTAAACCAACTTCTGCTGCAATTAACTCGGCAACGATTACTAAATTCCATGAAGTTGCAATATTAATTCTTAAAGTATCTATAATACTTGGCAATGAATATCTGGCTATTACTCTGATCAATAAATCTTTTGTATTACCTCCTAAAGTAAGCGTTGTTTCAATGAGTTCTTTGGGTACAAATTTTACTGAATCCATAACCATCAAAACATTAAAGTAAACGGTACCAATGAAAATTAATGCGATTTTTGGAGCCTCTTCAATTCCTAAATAAATAATAAGTAAAGGAGAAAAAGCAGCGGCAGGCATATACCTAAGCATCGCAATTAATGGTTCACATAACGCACAAAAAGAAGGGAAAGAACCCATTAAAATTCCTAAAGGAATTGAAAAAATTGTTGCAATTATAAAACCAGCAAATACCCTACCAGTACTTGCAAAAATATCTTCAAATAATATTCCACTTTCAGCCATATCCAAAAGAGAATAAAAGACAGCTAAAGGTGATGGTAAAAACATTTCACTTACAAGTTTTAATTGACAAACTAATGTCCAAATTAAAAGTGGAAGCAAAAGTGAGGCTATTTGAAGAAATATTTTATTTAATTTTTTCGGTTCACTACCAAATGAAAAGAGGGATAAAAAATATTTATCCCTCTTGATTAATTTCGAACTAACCATTTTAATTTTGTATTAATTAACTGATGTTTTTAACGAACGAAGAGTCAAATAATTTACTCATATCTGGTTTTTCAGGAATAAATCCTACCCTTACCATAAAGTCTGCCATTTGTTTCGCTGCATAAGGCATATATTTCATACCGAACCCATCACTAAAAGCTTCTAAATTTTCTTCTAAAGAAAAGAACCTAGTTCCACCTTTATATTGTTTGTATTCGCGTGTTGGGATCCCAGCTCGCTTTGCCATAATCTTTTCAGATTTTCTTGGATTTTTTTCCATGAATTCTCTTACATCCCACCATGTTTTAACAATTTTTTGAACATCATCTGGTCTTTCAGAAATCAAATCTCCGCTTACTGCTAATAAATCAGGGATTGCACCTGGATAATCTTTTGAACTAGCAATAACTCTTGCTCCAGGCCTCTTCATCGCAGTTCCTGTAAATGGAGGGAATGCACCAACTGCATCAACTTTTCCCGCTGCGAAAGCTGTTGCAGCCTGATCAGTTGGAAGACCTTTAATAATTACATCATCTCGAGTTAATCCAACATCATTCAGAGCTAAAACAAGTAAAAAATCATCCACAACTCCTTCTTCTACTGCTACTGTTTTACCTTTTAAATCAGCAACACTTTTAATTGATTTATCTGCAATTATTTGGTCATTCCCCGCAGAATTATCATTAACTAAAACAACTACTTCCCCTCCATTTTCTCCTGGTAAGAACGAAATAGTATCATTAAGTGTCTGCGAATTTCCATCAATTTTACCAGCGGCAAAAGTTTCCATGGATTGAACATACCCATCAAACCATTTCATCTGAACATTAACTCCATTTTTTTCAAACATTTTTTGATCAACTGCTATCGCCCAGGGCCACCATCCTGCCCAGTTACTGTATCCCAAAGTGATTGGTTCACCTTTTGGAGATGCAGGACTTGATAGTGTACTTAATGAAATCGCTAATATTAGAGCCAGCAAAGAGGCAACAAAGACTCTCAATTTTTTAAACATTTTTGAAAAAAATATTACGTACTATCAATACTCAAGAAAAAGCAAATCTAAAGTTGTAATGACTGATACTTTTAAGAGATAAATCTTACTTGATCAATATTAATTATTTTTAAATTTGAGAATCATTTTACTAATCCAATTTTGCCATAAATCGAATCCAGACTTGGTTATTGAAGAAATTTCTATCACATCTGCCTTAGGGTTAGTTGAAGCTATGTTCGATTTTAATTCGTTAATATCAAAATTCAAATGTGGTAACAAATCAACTTTAGTTATCAAAATTAAATCTGCCTCTCTAAACATTATAGGATATTTTAAAGGTTTATCCTCACCTTCGGTAATACTTAAAAGTGCAACTTTAAAATGTTCTCCAATCTCAAATTCTGCAGGACAAACTAAATTTCCTACATTTTCCACTAACAAAATATCTAGTAAATCAGGATTTATTTTTTTCTCAAGTAACTTCAAACCTCCACTAACCATATTTGCATCGAGATGGCATGCTCTTCCAGTTGTAATTGGTACTACTGGAATATTTAATTTTTCTAATCTTGCCGCATCAAGATTAGTGGTCATATCACCCTCTAGAACAGCACTGTGAAATTTTTTTGAAAGATCTTCTAAAGTTATTTCAAGTAATCTCGTTTTTCCTGCACCAGGACTACTCATTATGTTCAAGCAAAGCAAATTATAATTATTAAACTTAACTTTATTTTTCTCAGCTTGATGACTATTTTGATGAAGAATATTTAATTCAATTTTGTCTGAAATTGGTAAATGCATTTATATTTGAAAATACTTTTTTATTCTAGATACTAAATTTCTACTTTTCTTTAAAATCAATAGATGCGATTTTTAATTCCCTCCCACTAATAATTTCCTCTAAATTAAAATTGCAACATGGAGATTTATATCCATTCTCTTTCTTTGGAAAATAAAGTCTACTGCATTTAGAGCATTTCCCTTCAAAAGGTATTGTCTCAATTGTAATCTCAGAGGAATCTAACCAAGAACCTAAGACTGCAGCATTAAAAGTATTAATTAATGATATTGGTTCTACGCAAGTAAATTCGCCAATCTTAAGATTAATCTTTTCAACAACTATTTTTTTTTTATTTTTTTTCTCTGCCCACTCTTCCATGGAAAGAATAAGGCATTTTGTCATATCTACTTCATGCACGAAAATCTATCTCCATTTTTGATCAACTGACATATTGCATTTATCTGAAATCCATTCTGGTTTAGATTTTCTTGGAAGCTGACCACTTACTACAAGATGTGCAATTGAATCACAAATAACTCTAGTAGCTAATAGAGCTGTCATATCGCTTACATCATATGGAGGCGAAACCTCAACAAGCTCAATTCCACAAACATTAACTTTTCTGATAATGTACTCCAAAAGTTTTAATGCCTCTCGAGGTAATAAACCCCCAGGTTCAGGCCAACCAGTTCCAGGGACAAATCCAGCATCAATACAATCAATATCAAAAGAAATATATACACAGTCAGTTCCATCCGTAGCTTTTTCAATCGCAAAATCAGCGGCCTCTTTTAATCCCATTTCACAGATATCAGTAACTGTTAAAACATTTGTACTTCGTTCCCTGCAAATTTTCACTCCTTCTCTTGGTACTTGCCAACCTCCAATTCCTAATTGAACAAGATTTTTTGCAGGTGCATTTTTCATATTAGTTGCATGAAACCATGGACAGGTATGCATTCTTTCATCTAAATCTGTTTCTTGAGTATCTACATGTCTATCAAAGTGAATGATCCCTACTTTTTTATCTCCTAAGTGGCGACAAACTCCTCTAACTGTTGGAAAACCTATTGAATGATCTCCACCTAAAATAATTGGAAATGCACCACTAGCAAAAATATGAGCAACCCCCTTTGAAATTTGATCAAAACTTTTTTCATTATTAGCTGGAATTGTAAAAATATCTCCTACATCACAAATAGATATCTGCTCTCTCAGATCAACTCCCATTTCGTAATTGTAAGGAGTATAGAGAGCAGATATTTTTCTTATTCCTTGCGGTCCGAATCTTGTCCCTGGTCTATAAGTAGTTCCAGAATCATGGGGAACACCAACGATCGCAACATCATAATTTCCCACTTCATTTACATTTTCAACATATGGAGCTTTCATGAAAGTATTGATACCTGCAAAATGGGGTAATTCTCCTCTTGAAAATGTAGATATATTTCTATCGACAATACTTTTTGCTCCTTCTAAACCATATTCCTTTGCTCTGGCAACCTCAGTTTCCCATCCTTTCAAAGGTAATTTTGATTCTTTTTCTAAAGCATCCATTCCTTCACTGGGATGCTTCCTTATAAAGTTTTGATTTTTAGATGATTCAGTAGTCACAAATTGAAAATTATTTTTACACTTATTTCAATTTTGTCAATAAAAATAAAAATGAACCATAAACTTGCTTTAAAAGATTCTCATTTAAACATTGTTAAATAACTATTCGCAAAAATAAAATTCAAAACTCTATTAAAAAAGCCAGCTGGCTTAATTAAAAAAGTATTTAAAATATTTAATAACGTAATAAATGATAGAGAAGTAATAAGTTAAAAAGTATTAGATATTTTATTTTTCATATTTTCAATTTTATTGATTAATTCATCTAACCATTCTGTATTATTTTGCTCTTGTCTTTTATGGCTTTGACTTTTTTGAGTACTCATAAATTTTTTACATTTATAATTTATTTAATATATCTTCAGAAATTAAAGGAATCAATAAGCAATATTACCAAATCGATTGATAAAACAAGCTTTAGTAGCATTTCATACAAACCTAAGCATCACAAATTAACTAAGAAAATCTAAATCTCTTCAGTTAAGTATTTTCTACGATGTTTTTATTTGAAATTCTGATTTGAATTAGTAAAGGTATAAATGTTCCTATGGAAAAATCATTTCTGAATTTTATTTATTGGATCCTATTAAAGTCAGCTGAAAGTTACTATGGAGATTCATTAAAAACAGAAGTACCTTATACACCTTATTTTTAGTTTTGGTAGACCTTAACTTTTAATATTAGATTTCTATTTTGAGAGTTATTAGTTAGGAATTAATTTTTTAAAAAAACACAATATAGGTTTACTTATAGATTCATTACAAAATAATCTCTTACGATGAATTTATTTTACTGATTATAAATAAATTTTATCAGTGAGGATCGTTCCAAAATTAACTAAAACTATAATTCGAAGAAGTAGCTCAATTGCAAGGTTGGTCATAAGATTACCCTACTTAAATTTATATAAAAACCTTAAAATGGCAGAGTAGTAATTGAATAAATTTTAAATTCCAATTTTAGCCATCTAGATTCTTTGGTACTGGACTAGGTTCACAATTTTCGACGCATTCTTCTAAAGACTTTTCAGAATTACTCTTAATTTCGCAACTACGAAGACAATCATAGAAGGCATACTTGGGATCTAATTCATTTTTGAATTGTTTATTTCTAAATGTATTCATGATCAAACTCCCTTTGATTTTTTTTCAAGTTGATTAATTAATTTATCCAACCAAAGAGTGTTATTGATCTTTTTTGTGTTTTTAAAGTATTTCGTTTTGTAAGTACTCATGAAGTGAAACCTCCAATCATTGGATCTAATTTAAAGGTGATTATTCAAACTTCCTAGAGCAAAAATACTGATTATGAATTTAGTGAAATATTTTAAAAAAGATTAATTTATAGTTTGTATTTTAGTTATTAAGACTCTTGATTCTTGAATATAACTAATACTAAATAACTTCTAAAAAACGTGGTTAATTATGACTTACGGAAATCTAATTAAAAATAAAATTGAACATGCATTGGGTGGTTTTTTTGATACGTTATCAATTGAGATAAAACTAACTGATGCTCAAATGGAATGTATGCAATTCGGAATTTGTGATTATGCTCCAAGACAAGTTGAGGAAGTTCCTTTTTTTCATTTTTAATTTGAAATTATTAACGGAGAGCAATTAGCTCCTCCTCACCCAATCAGGAGATCCACTAAACCAATCAGCAAGATCATCATTTTGGGGGTCGAAATGATTTTCAGTTTCTAAACCATCAAGGCCAAGATTCTGGATAAGTCCATTGATTCCATCCGATTTTTGCTTACCATATCTCCTCAAGCTATTAGCTTTCTTAAGCCATGTCCATATAGTTGAATTATGTTTTGCGAACTTTTCTACATAAATTCTTTCTTCCAATGCGACAGGTTCATCAAGTGAAATCCTCTTAACAATATCCTTAATTTTTAAACGAGTCTTGTTGGTTAGGAACATATTCATAAAAGAAGTTAATGTTTTATAAAAGTTTTTTTTATGAATGTCTTGTCAATCTTTATTTCAAGAAAAAGTATTATTTAGGAGCTTTTCAAGGACAAATATATTTATTCAACAACAGGTATATTCAATTGGTAAAAAAGACTACTTAATTTGATTTATATAACTTATATAAATACTAGTTCCATATAAGTTTCTCTACATAATTTAAGATTTAATTTATAAAAAGAATAATAAAAAATTTACACTAATAGTCTATTTAAGATTTGAGCGCTAGCTCCTTATAAAAGATTTATACAAAAACATAAAAAGTTAAATCAAGTACTGACAGATATATAAAAAATAAATACTATGAGTCTAAATAATTTTATAGAAATTCAAATTCATGATTAAGAATTTATTCATCTCATTAGTTTTTGCATTAATGCTTATCAATCCAAGCATTTCTATAGCTGCAGAATCTCCTGTTGATGTACAAGAAATCTTCACCTCTTCAGAAAACATTGATGGAGATAATTTTAACTATCCAAAAGGAAAAGCTGAAATGCGTTTGATTAGAGTAGAAGTTGAAAATGGAGCAACTATACCAATGCATTCGCATCCTGTACCTTTACTAGGTCATATTGAAAGTGGGGAATTAACGCTTGCTGAAAAGACAGGTATTAGTAAAACCTTTAAGGAAGGAGATTCATTTGTTCTCTCAGCAAATACTCCTGCTCATACAATGGCTAATAGTGGCAATTCTTCAGCGGTTATGTGGGTTGCTGTGGCTTCAGCAGAAGGTGTACCTACTTTGAATCCTGAAGAATAAATCAACCTAATTAACAGTCGATCACAAGGGGCTAAATTAGCCCCTTTTTTATTTTTTTCACGTTACTTCGAACATACTTAAGTGGAGAAAAAAAACTTAAAGAATTCAAATCTACCATCAGAGATAAAATTAATAAATCTTTAAAAGGTTCATTAGAAAACCGGCTCTCGCCTCAACCGATTCAAAAGCTTCTTAAATAATCCTAAAATAGTATTTAAAAATATTATTCAAATTGAGGTTTTAAAAATTCAATTTTTTGCACTTTTCTAATTATCACCTTTAATGGATAATACTCTTAGAAGTGAAAGGATAAAGCTAAGCCATTCACACCTAGTCCATACTTTTAGAGATTGACAGTTGATCAAACATGAGATGAAACTTGCTCGTTTTTTTAATTTTTAATACTAAACCAACATATTAAATAAGGAGAGAAATTTTAGTTATGAAAATTCCTTTTTTCTGGTACCTAAAGTGTTGTCTTTTTAAATTTTTTCATTTATTATTTCTAAAAAATAATACAAGTGCTAACAGATATAGTATTCATTTCCTTTTATACTGACGAAGGAAAATATCCCGAATTAGCAATAAAGTTAATAAAATCTATAAATAAATTTAATCTGCAATCTCATATTTTAAAAATCAATAGTAATTTTTCCAGTTGGGAGCAAGGAACTCACTTTAAATCAAAGTTTATCCTTCAATCTCTTTTGAAATTCAGAAAACCTGTAGTGTGGATGGATATTGACACTGAAATTTGGAAATTCCCAGAATTATTATTCGCTGAACATGATTTTGCAATTTACAACTGGATAGCGGATAAAGATCATCATTTATCAGGTAAAATCCCCTATGATCCCACAACGAGAGCTTTATTGTGCTCAGGCGGTGTTCAAAAATATAGTTATACAGCACCATCAATCCATCTATTAATTAATTGGATAAATAACTTAAATGAACCCAATAATAAGAATAAAGGTGATGATCCTTGCTTGGATATAGCTTTTAATACAGGAAACTTTGACTTGAAAGTTCTATGGCTCCCTAAGACTTATAACAGAATGGATAAGCATTCCATTTTTTGGTCCAAAATTTCTAGAGATTCGGTGGTTATTAATCATGATTATGTAGCCGGAAACCACCGAAATAATTCTTTGAATTTTAAAAAAGATTTTTAATAAATTAATTATCAATTTGTTTCCAATACAAAACTTTTTATCAACTCATTTGTTCTCTTTTTCATTAAATCCCACTTACTTAAAATTCTTAAATACTCAGCATATTCGATCTTTTTACTATGTTTCTTTAAAATAATATATTAAAATTTGGAATTGATAATCAAAAAACTTAAAGATGGATAATTACGAATTTACTAATAATTGGTTCGAAACATCTGCAAAAGCAATATGGTCGCAACTATTTAATCAAACTAAACCAAAAAAAATACTTGAAATAGGTTCATATGAAGGAGCTTCCACATGTTTTTTAATTGAAAAATTATCTCTTTACCATGATTCTTTTGAAATATATGCAATTGATACATGGGATGGAGGGGTAGAACATAAAGAAATGAAGATTAATATGAAATTAGTTGAAGAAAGATTTCATAAAAATACTTCTCTTGCTATTAAAAACTCCTCTAAAAAAATTGAGTTAAAAACGTTTAAAGATAAATCAATTAACACTCTGAGTAAATTGATAACAAATCAGAAGTCTAATTATTTTGATTTTATTTATATAGATGGTTCTCACATGGCATCAGATGTTTTAAGTGATGCAATCTTGTCTTTTGAGTTACTCAAAATTAATGGAATAATTGGTTTTGATGATTATCTTTGGAAACTGCCAAATTCAAATAACTTACTTACTAATCCTAAGATTGCTATTGATTCTTTTACTAATATATTTGCTCTAAGGAGCGCAATTTTTAGAACCCCAAATCATCAAGTTTATATAAAAAAAACCAATTAAGACATTAACAAATATTTCTACAAAACATTTTGAAAATATATTTTTTTGTTATTAAATTTCTCTATTACAATCAATACCTAAGGATTGGTTTGTAAAACAAATTAAAGATAAAACCCTATTTTTCTAAACTTTAAGAATATTACTGAACCTAATTACTGGCTAATGAACCATGTACCAGTGGTCATAGGAATGGATTCCAAAAATCAGCTAAATTCCGTCCACACCTCGTCCACACTTTTCGCGATTGACAATCGATCTACAATAAGGGGTAATTAGCTCCTTTTTTAATAGCAAAATACGCTATCCGCTTTAATTGATTCTTCAACTAGAACATCTGGCATAACAAACTCTGCAGTGTATCCATCTAGAAGCTTCTCATCGTAACCCCTAGATTTAGCAGACATTCCTGAGACATATATGGTAATTTTTGAATTCTTTAAGTTTTGAAGATGTTCGTATAAATCTCCAGTCCCTTGACCAACTATTTCACCAGCTTTTTTGCAATTTAATATTTGTACTCCGTCTCCTGCTAGAAAAAGTGTTACTTTATGATCGTTTTTTTCTGCAGTAAGGGCAACCAATAAACCTAAAGTTATTTTATTTTTGGATTCTAAACCGCTGTAAATATGCACTAACACAGTATTGTCGGTAATGATAGACATTTAATCCTCCCAAAATTTTTGTTTTTATATCCTAAATAAAATCTATTTTCATTAGCTGTTTTTTTATGAAACGCTTACTACTTGCACCTCTTTCTTATTGGCAGATGGCTATTAAGTATTAAAAATAGCTCCTAAATCAAAGAAGTCTTCTTCCAACCTTTTTCCATAAATGATTGCGAATAGTAGATTTATACACCTCGATTTTTTGCCAATTTTCTTGCTTTTTCCTTATTTTTTCGTAAATATGCGTATATAGGCTCTAATTTGCTCTAAAAAACTGTCACATGGGGGTTTACGATTATGGAAATTCCAGACGAAATGTTGAAAGAAATTAGAGAAAGTGGATATGATCAAGAGCTTGTATATAACTACATAAGAGAACTATTAAACAGCGATAAACAAATTAATGAAAATAACAATCTAGAGCTTATAGACAATTACTTATTAGACAAAGATCTAGAAGAACCTGCTGCTGAGATACAGATGGCAGCAGAGCTTATAGACAATTACTTATTAGATAAAAGATTTATTAGAGAGCTTGAAGATGATAAAGATTATGATGCTGCTTAATTAGATAAAGTACCTATTTTTTCCTATTTATTTAAAGGTTATTCTTTTGAGCAAATAACAGGATTAAAACAATGATGAAACTTGCAATCATTTTTTTACCAATTTTATTTGCAGTTATTTGGGCTGCTTTTATAGGTTTAAGAATAAATAAAGTAGAAACTAGAGATGGAAAAAGAAAATTAATTAATTACTAATTGGTTGAAAGTCGATCTAACTAAGATTCAATTCAAAAAAGAATTTAAATTTTGTATTTATGGTAACCCCTTTTTTGTGAGCATTATTCAGAATAAGAGTCCGACTATTTTTTTATGACAAAAAATTTAGATGAAAATTCTTATGAAAGAAGAATTGAAAATATAGAAAAAGGAAAATCTTATTTAAAAAGTAATGGATTTTTTAAATCAAAATCTAATCTATTCGAAGACATACAAAAGTTTATTTATAAAAGGTAATTTAAAAAAAGTTTTTTACTTTTGATTAATTAAATCTCTCCATAAGCAAGCCATCACATAAAAGAAAGAAAGACTTGAAAAAGTTAGGAGAAAAAAAGAATGGGTCAATTTTTTATAACTAAATTAATCCCAATAATCCTGCAGTAAAACCAACAGCAGCAAAGAATACGAACTCGATTAAATCTCTTGGGGCGGAGTTAATAAAAAAACTGATTTGAGTCATAAATTTATGACTTGAGAGAGTCTCTTAAATCAAACTTTTCAGCTTTTTCAATTTGACACTCAGTATCATCTTCAGCACATTTGATTTCAGCTTTTTTGTTCATGTGGCTACTACAACCGCCTGCTATAACTACTGGTAAACCGGTCGTAGCCGTAAAACCAGTTAAACATGCAAACGCTATATAAGGAAAAAGTCTCTTCATTTAATTGTTACTTTATGTAAACTTATTATGTTACATAAAAAGCTCAAGTGTGAGTAGCTGATAATTTTCGTGCACCCTATACCAATCATCTAAAGTAATTTTGCAAACCTATGAATTTTATCTGAGTATTTTTACTTATATGTTGAGTTGAAGACTTTAAATAATTAATGTTTTTTTTGGGGTTATATATAAGTCATGGATAAACAACATTTAATTGATTTAATATCTAATAGCATTATTTCTGAGATTAAAGATCTCGAAATTAATGAGGAAAAATTGATTGCAAATAATTATTTAAATAATCTGAATTTAAATCAGCTTAGAATAATTTCTAAAGAATTTATTTTGTAATTTTTATTGAATATTTATTTAAATAAATGAGATTTTCTTTACTATTATTTGAATCTTAATAAGTTAATACCTTTTAATATGAATGATTCAGAAGAATTTAAACCTAGCCTTAAACAAATAAATGAGGATATCAGACCTACATGGGAAGATATCAAAAAACAATCAGAAGTTTTAGTTAACAAACTTGGTTGCCCTAGATCATTTGTAGGAGGGATGCTTCATGCAATAGCAAGCGACTTCTCTGATATGAAAACTTGGGAATAAATGAAAAACTTATTACTTACACCACTTTTCAAACTATTCAAAAAAAGCACTTTCCTCTTATCACTAAATCAAAACTCGTGCCCTGTTTTAGATACTGAAGACATAAAAAAACAAGAACAGAAAGAAGCTATTGAAAGGTTGTACCCGTAAACTTTTAAGAGAAATGTATCAGATCATATTTACGATGCAGCACGATCCTATGCACCCCCATGCCACCCATTACTTTCCTAAATTGTGACTTTGATGGATAATAAACATATAAAATAAATCTGACTCTAGCAAAATTCTAGCAGATAAATTCCTCCAATACCCTTGATATGACTAAAGAAAAGTTTTGGCTAATGAAAAAAGAGCACGATGCATTTTACTAGTCATAGCAAGGGTTTTATTTTTTACAGAAAATTCCATTCGAACCTCATTCGAACTTTTTAGTAATTGAAGAACATCTCTAACAAGTATTCATGAACAATATTCATTTATTAATTCTTCTGCTTTTTCATCGCCAAGTTCTGAAGCTTTCTTCAAATCTACTAAGGCGCTTTTATTATCATTTTTTTCTAATTTAACTATTCCTCTATTGGTATATCCTCTATAGTCATCAGGGTTATATTTTATAAATTGATCGTAGTCTTTTATTGCCTTATCGAATTGCTGAATTCTTCTAAATAATCTTGCTCTATTAAATAAAGCGCCTGCACTGAAAGACCAGATGCCAACCAAATCAATTGCCTGTGAATAAAGAGAAATACCTTCCTCAAAATTGTTATCACTTTCTTCTGATTTAGCCTTTCTACAAAGATCGAAGAATTTTTCTTCTAACTTTCTTATATTATTTTTGGAAATAATTTCTTCCGCTAACTCAGAGTTTACAAAAAGAGGCTTCTCTTCATATTCAGTATTTAATTCTTGAGAAGATGATGATTTTACATAAGTGACAACTATATTTGCTTTAAAAATACTTTCTGGACAGGAACCACCATATAAAATTGGTTCAGGGTGAGATACCACATTTTTTTTTGAACTTCCAACAAAATCTTTATATTTTTTATCAACAACTTCCTCTAAAGGTTTTATGATCATTTCTAATTTTGTATATCCTTCTTTAATTCTCTCTTTAACCTCTAAAAGTAGCTGATTAGTTAAGTGAAACCATTCACAAAGATCACCTTCATATAATTTTGAAGCCTCAAAACAAAGACGATCAAACTCAATCTTTTCTTTTTTGTTATTTAAATCAAAAGTTCTATTATCGAATCCTTTAGCATTTATTGATAATTCTTTATCCTCCCTATCAAAAACTTTAGTACCTTCAAAGTCTGATTCTCTTACTAGCAAACAAATATTATCAATACTTTTAATTAGGAAGAAATAATTGCTACCAACTTCAATTCCTTTGGTTAGTAATTCTTCGAATTTATTTAATTGCCAACAAGCAATAAAATCTTTCTTTTTGTGAGACTTAAAAGGATTAATTATTTTCATATAAACAACCCGTGTGGACTCAACATAAAGTCTTTTCTTAAAGTATCAATAACAAATTATTTTTGCTATTAGATATGGACAAAATTCTACCTTTTTTAAAAAAGTATCCAATGAGCATTTTATTAGCGCTTATTGCAATTAATTTATTCTCTATAGCCGGAAGTTTAAGGACATCCGCAAAGTTAGATAAAATGACAATTAACTGCGCTAAATGGAAAAGTAATACCATCTCTTCTGATAAAGCTGCAAAAGAAATTGGCATATCTAGTAGATTTTGGGATTTCTGTAAAAGTCTTGATGATTATTAAGGTTAATCAAAAACCGATGACGGGTTAATAAGGGAAGAGCAACAAAAAGCTATTGAAAGGTTGTATCCGTAAATTTGCGAAAGAAATTTCTTAGGTCATATTTAATGACGTAGAACGGTCACATGTACCCCGTACCAACCCACCCATCACTTTCCTAAATAGGGAATTTGATGGATAATGAATTTATATCTGAACGAGTTATTCTAACTTCATTCGAACTACATAATTTCGCCGAGATCCCATGCCACAACAGGAACCTAGCTACTGGCTAATGAAGAGTGAGCCTGATGCTTACAGCATAGATACTTTAAAAAATGATGGTGTAACTTTATGGGATGGAATAAGAAATTATCAGGCTCGAAATTTTATGAGAAAAATGAATAAAGGAGATAAAGTTTTTTTCTATCATTCGAATTGTAAACCCCCAGGAATAGTGGGACTTATGGAGGTAATAGAACTAAATGTTGTTGATCCTACTCAATTTGATCAAAATTCAAAATATTTTGATCCAAAATCGAAACCTGATAATCCGAGATGGGATTGTGTAAAAGTAGAATATAAATCTAAGTCAGATAAGATCTTAAGTTTATCTGAATTAAAGATTTTATTTAATGAGGATGAGTTATTAGTTGTAAAAAAAGGAAATAGGTTATCTATATTACCTGTCAGAAATGAAGTTGCAAAAATACTACTAGAAAAAATATAAAAAATTTTTCAATCCTTAAAATTCATTGAAAACATATTGCCAATATAGAGTCTCGTTAAATCCCTATTTTGAAATCCTTTTTGCATCAAAAATCCTGCAATAGCAGCTTGTAGTATCCTGTATTGATCCCAGTTAGGATGCTCCTCAACAAATTCTTTCATAGCCTTTTGAAGATTTTCTTGAAGTTCACATTTGAAACTTATTACTTCATCTTTATGATTTAAAACTTTTGAATTTTCGTGATAGTTTAGCTCTTGCATATTAAAGAAAATTGTTGAAAATAAAATCTACAAAATCTAGTTTTCTCCAAAATCACAAAATCGTCAACAAGCATTATTAAGAGGCAGTCTCAGATCATAGAAAAATGAGAATCCAGTCATAAAAGGGAGTATCATGGAAATTATTTTTGTAAAATTAATTCTTACTGAAATATAAAGATTTATATAAAATAAGAAGTTTTCCACATAACTTAAATCCACAGATACTTTTCTTAAAAAAGTTGTGGAAAAGTTGTGAAAAATTTTTTTTTAAAAGGGGAAATATTTTATAAAATTTCCAATTTTATTTATTTTTTAATCCATTGATTCCCACATGTTTTTTATTTCATAAAATAAATTTTGCGCAATTGGTATCGGCCAATACATTTCGAAGGACCTAGTTTGATCTTGACTTTCGAAAACAAACTTTAGACTCCATTCATTTTTTTCACCCTCTAAGCAAATATACCAAGGTAGTTTTTCTAATTCTAATGTAATAGATTCCTCATCCATTAGCTCATCCTTGATAACTAATAGTTGTTCATTAATTTTTAGTAGTAGAAGGTAGAGTGAATAAAATTCACTTTTTTGTAACTCGATTGACCAATTACCAACACCAATTAAAAAGCAAAATTTCCCTTTTTTAGAATCTCTAAGTAATCTCCATCCTTTTTGGTCTCCTACCAAAATTAGCCTGGAAGTAAATCTGGTTGATCTTGTTCATCGCTCAGTTCAATAATTGACCTCTGAACAGGTTTAATAGTTGACTCCTCCAATAAGCCATCAAAATCATCAAATCTTCTTTGTTTTGCTCTGAAAGCAATTTTCACAGTGGTTAAATATCTATTAGTTGATTCTCTTATTAAGCTTTCACCTCTCTTTGCAAGATCATTTGAATCGATTCCTGCATTATTTGTTATTTTCATTAAAAAAATTTTTTTACTATAAAATATATTTTACTGTTTACTCGACCGTTTTTAAACATAAATTAAAAAAAAACTTAATTGATTCTAATAATCTCACATGGAAGAAAATTTATCTGGAACACTTGCAATTGATTTAGGAAACACTAATACTGTAATAGCTTTTCAAGATCAAAAAGATATCAATTCTATTTTAGTTGAAATACCAAACATTACATCATCTCCAGGGGTTATTCCTACAGCCCTTTGGTTCGAGGAACCTTCGAAGATTCCTAAAATTGGGCTTAGTGCTCTAAAGATGAGGGATAACTCAAATTCTGACTTGTTTTTTCATTCGAATTTTAAAAGATTAATTGGAAATTCTATTGAAAAAATTAACCAAAAAAGTCTCTTAAACCCAAATGAATGTGGCGAAAAATTTTTTCAAATTTTGTGGGCAAGCATTCCTCACAAATATGAAATAAAAAGACTTGTTTTAACTGCTCCAATAGATACATACAAGGGTTATAGAAAATGGTTAGTCAACCTTTGCGAAGAAATATCCGTAGATGAAATAGCCCTAGTTGATGAGCCTACCGCTGCAAGTTTAGGAATAAATATACCATTTGGCTCGAAAATCATGACACTAGATATTGGAGGAAGTACAATCGATATGAATATAGTCAAAATAGAGGGAGGAGAAGGCAAATCTGGACCAATAGCTGAACTATTAAAATTTAAAGGTAATGATGTAAGCTCAATTTCAAAACAAAAAATAAGGTGTGCAGAAATAATTGGGAAAACAGGCTCAAAAATTGGTGGAAAAGATTTTGATCAATGGATAGTTAATTATTTTATTACTAGTAATAATTATGTTACCAATCTTCTAAAGGCAGAAGAATTAAAATGTAAGCTCAGTTCATCTGCAATCAAATATGAAAATAAATATCCAATAAAATTATTTACTGAACAAAATCAAGAAAGAGAATTTTACCTTAGTAAAGAAATATTTGAGAAAATACTCATTGAAAATAATCTTCTTAATCACCTTAATTCTTTACTCAAAGATTTATTAAATCAAGCAAGAGGCAAATTTTGCACGGTTGACGACTTAAATTCAATTGTTTTGGTTGGTGGAGGAACTCAAATACCATTGATCAAAGAATGGATTACAAAAAAAATTTCAAAGATTCAAATAAAGTCACCGCCACCTATCGAATCAATAGCTTTGGGAGCTTTAGCAATGACGCCGGGGGTAAAAATTAAAGACATATTAAACAAAGGATTATCTATAAGATTATTTAACAAAAGAGAACAAAAACACTTTTGGCATCCAATTTTTAGTAGGGGTCAAACATGGCCGACAGAAAATCCATTTAAACTAATCCTTCAAGCCAGTAATGATAATCAGAAAATATTTGAAATAATAATTGGAGAGACACAAAAAGAAAGATCATATGATGTTATTTTCGAAAATGGATTGCCAAAGTTATCAGAGGTCCAAAATGAAGAAGAAATTATAACATGGGAAAAAAAACCACTCAAAATAGTATTAGAAAATGAATCTAATATTGGAGAAGACAACTTAAAACTCTTTTTTAAAATCACGAAAAGTGCTGATTTATTTGTTAAGTGTTTTGATATTAAAGATGAATTTTTAGGCGAGTATAATTTAGGAAATATCTTCTGAAAGCAAGCTATTCAAGAAAAACTCCCTCTTCATTATCAACATTTTTTAAACGTAAACTAATACTTTCAATTTTACTAGTTGGTACTTTTTTACCGCAAAAATCTGGTTGAATAGGCAATTCTCTATGGCCTCTGTCTACCATCACTAATAGCATCACTCTTTGGGGTCTGCCCCATGAATATAAAGCATCCATTGCAGCTCTAATTGTTCTACCTGTGAAAATTACATCATCAATTAAAAGAATTTCTTGTTTCTCAATTGGAGTTGGGATATCTGCAGCTTGTATCAGGCGAGTTCCAACTCTATTTTGATCATCTCTATAAAAAGTTGGATCAATTGTTCCTTTTTTAACTCTTAAACCTGTTCTAGAAAATAATTCCTTTTCTAGTACTTCGGTCAGCTCAATTCCTCTAGTCGGGATACCAACCAACAGAAGGTTATCCAGTTTTTTTACTTTTTCAATAATTTCGGAAGTTAAACGCGAAATAGTTTTTCTAAGCTCAACTTCATTAAGTATTACAATCTTTTTTGTTTTCTCGGACATAATTTATCAATAAATAAAATTCGTCTACTATTTTCTTAAATTAGCAAAAGCTAACTATGTTAAATATAAATTGTTAAAGAGTAACCTTTGAAGCTAAATTTAAGGTTGGATCAGTTAAAAATGAATTTGATCTAAGTATGTCAAAGATTAGCAGCAAAAATATAAAAAGAATAAGTGTTCCTCAGAGCCCTGTAGTTCTCGCAATACTAGATGGATGGGGATATCGAAAAGAAAAATTAAATAATGCTATACATAATGCCAGCACACCAATTATGGATTCATTGTGGCATGCTTATCCCCACACTCTAATAAGTGCTAGTGGTTCTGATGTAGGTCTCCCAGATGGCCAAATGGGAAATTCAGAGGTAGGGCACCTTACCATTGGTTCGGGAAGAATAATACAACAAGAACTTGTAAGGATCTCAAATATTGTAAAAAATAATCAATTAGGCTTGGTAAATGAGTTAAAAGATATGGCTGATTCATTAAAGAAAAATAATTCTACTCTACATATCACGGGATTATGTTCAGATGGAGGAGTTCATAGTCATATCGATCATTTATTAGGTTTAATAAAATGGGCATCTGATAATGAAATCAAAAAAGTGGCAATCCATATTATTACCGATGGGAGAGATACTCCGGCAAAAAGTGCCTCTAAATATCTAAATCAAATAGAATCATGCATAAAAAAATTTAATACAGGCGAAATAGCTTCCATATGTGGAAGATACTGGATAATGGATAGAAATCTATTATGGGATAGGACACAAAAAGCATATTCTAATTTAACTGATCCAGATATTCCAATATCAAGTATTTGTCCTCAGGATTATATAAAAAAAAGTTATGCCAAAAACATAACCGATGAATTTATAGAGCCCATACGTATGTCTGGAAACTACCTTAAGGATGGTGATAGTTTGATTTGCTTTAACTTTCGTCCAGACAGAGCAAGACAAATAGTTAAATCCCTTTCAAGCAAAAAATTCTCAGACTTTGAAAGAAAAAATCATCCAAATCTAGATTTTGTCACTTTTACTCAATATGATCCGGACTTTCCCGTTAAAGTTGCATTTCCTCCTGAATCTCTTAATAATTTTATAGGCCAAATAGTATCAGAAAACGGACTTAAACAATACAGAACCGCGGAAACTGAAAAATATCCTCACGTAACATATTTTTTCAATGGGGGAGTTGAAATTCCTTTACCTGGAGAAGAGAGACATTTGATTCCATCTCCAAGAGTTGCAACTTATGATATGGAACCCGAAATGTCTGCGGAGGAATTAACTATTAGTTGCTCTAAAGCAATTAAAAGTGGGAATTATGCTTTTGTTGTAATTAATTTTGCCAATCCTGATATGGTTGGTCACACAGGCAACATGGATGCAACAGTTAAAGCTATAGAAAAAGTAGATAAATGTGTAGGTCAAATAGTTAATGCTACTGGAGAAATGGGTGGAAGCATTCTTATTACAGCCGATCATGGTAATGCAGAAGTAATGAAAGGAGCTGAAGGTGAACCATGGACAGCACATACAACAAATAAAGTTCCACTAATATTGATTGAGGGTGAAAAAAGAAAAATACCAAATATGGGAAATGAAATTAATTTAAGAGATAATGCCGGCTTAGCAGATATTGCTCCCACTTTATTGCAATTATTAAATCTCCCAATACCAAGAGAAATGACAGGCAAATCTCTTATTCAAGAAATTGAATTAAAAGGTTATAATAAGGTTGTTCAACACGTTTAAAGTTAATAAAAGTTTTTAAGCAATGATTGAAATTATTAGTTGGATATGGGTTTTTTCTGGAGTTCTTCTCATTCTTTTAGTTTTACTTCATAGTCCTAAAGGTGATGGAATGGGAGGCATAGCTGCAAGTGGAAGTTCTATGTTTAACAGCGCAAGTAGTGCAGAGGCCTCTTTAAATAAAATAACCTGGATTTTTTTAGTGATATTTTTATCTCTCGCAATTATTCTAAGCGCTGGTTGGATTTCATAAAAGTCAAATAAAAAAGGACCATTTTTGAATGATCCCTTTTAAAAATTCATTAAAAATACTATTGCTTAGTTAATAATCAAAATCACCGCCCATACCAGGAGCGCCCGCTGGAGCAGCTGAATCTTTTTTCTCAGGTAAATCTGCAACTATGCATTCGGTGGTTAGAACCATTCCTGCTATTGAAGCTGCATTTTGTAATCCTGAACGTGTAACTTTTGCAGGATCAACTATACCAGCAGAGGACATATCTACATATTCTCCAGTAGCAGCATTAAATCCATCATTAAATGGTTTAGTCTTTACATTTTCAGCAATCACAGCCCCATTAGAACCTGCATTCTCAGCAATTCTCATGAGAGGAGCAGTAAGTGAAGCTTCAACAATGTTAGCTCCAATTAATTCCTCTCCTTCTAAATTTTTATCTGCCCATTCTTTTAAAATTGGAGATAAATGAGCTAGGGTTGTTCCTCCTCCAGGCACAATACCTTCTTCAACAGCTGCTTTTGTTGCATTAATAGCATCCTCAAGACGAAGCTTTTTATCCTTCATCTCAGTTTCAGTAGCAGCCCCAACCTTAATCACTGCTACACCTCCAGCTAATTTAGCTAGACGTTCTTGAAGCTTTTCTTTATCGTATGAGGAATCTGTTTCATCCATTTGCTTCTTAATTTGATCGCATCTAGCTTTAACTGCTTGCTCATTACCTTCAGCTACAATAGTTGTAGTCTCTTTATTGATAGTTATTCTTCTACCAGTTCCAAGCATATCTAAGGTAGCATTCTCTAATTTCAAGCCTGCATCTTCAGTAATAAGTTGTCCATTAGTTAAAACGGCCATATCTTCAAGCATGGCTTTTCTTCTATCACCAAATCCAGGAGCTTTTACTGCAGCAACATTTAACACACCTCGCAATCTATTAACCACGAGAGTTGCTAAAGCTTCTTTTTCTATATCTTCAGCAATAATGACTAGTGGTTTACCAGTTTTAGCTATTTGTTCCAATACGGGAACTAAATCTTGGACTAAGGCAATTTTTTTATCAGTCAGAAGAATATATGGCTCATCTAAAACAGCCTCCATTCTTTCTGTATCTGTTGCGAAGTAAGGTGAAATATAGCCTTTATCAAAGCGCATCCCTTCTGTAACTTCTAATTCAGTAGTCATTGATTTTCCTTCTTCTAAGGAGATAACGCCTTCTTTACCAACTTTATCCATAGCATTGGCAATCATTTGACCAACTTCATCGTCGTTTCCAGCAGCTATAGTTCCACATTGAGCAATAGCATTACTATCACTAATAGGTTTGGAATTTTCCTGAATTTTGCCAACTAGAAATTCAGTAGCTTTATCAATTCCTTTTTTCAAGGTAATTGCATTAGCTCCTGCAGCAACGTTTCTCAACCCTGCCTTAACCATTGCATGAGCTAAAACAGTGGCTGTTGTAGTACCATCTCCAGCTGCATCATTAGTTTTTGAAGCAGCTTGTCTGATTAAAGCAACACCAGTGTTTTCAATGTGATCCTCTAATTCGATTTCTTTAGCGATTGTGACACCATCATTGATTATTTGTGGAGCACCAAATTTTTTCTCTAGTACAACATTTCTTCCTTTTGGTCCAAGCGTTACAGCTACAGACTCAGCAAGGATATCAATTCCTCTCTCGAGCGCTCTACGAGCTTGCTCATTGTAAATAATTCTTTTAGCCATATTTAGGCAGTAATTTAGTAATAAGTTTTAATAATTTTTGAAAAAATATTTTAGCTTACTACAGCTAAAATATCTTTTTCTGAGAGTAAGACATATTCATCTCCTCCCAATTTAATGTCTGTTCCAGCATATTTGCTGTACAAAACTTTATCGCCAATACTCACTTCTGGAGTTTGTCGAGAACCATCGTCATTAAGTTTGCCAGGACCAACCTGAGCGACTTCTCCGACCTGTGGTTTTTCTTTAGCTGAATCAGGCAAAAGAATGCCCCCAGCCGTCTTTTCCTCAGATGCGGAAACTTTAATAAATATTCTATCTCCCAGTGGTTTTACTGTAGAGACTGTAAGTGAAACAGCTGCCATAAATTAATGGAGGATCATAATTTGGGACGCTTTGCGTCATAAAAATGGAAAGAGAAATTCTCGATCCCTATCTTCAACAACATAATCTGCAAAGCGGCAATTGAACCATACTTAAACTGTGCGGGTGGCCGAACCCATTTAACGAATCGGCCCATGAGGTGGTAGTATTTTCGGATTATGAGCTGTTTAAAATCAGCTATTCATCACCAATCAATAAAAAATGGTAGCAACTCCATCAACTTCCTCACAAACCAAAGGCGTAGTTCGTCAGGTAATCGGCCCAGTTCTGGACGTAGAGTTTCCAGCTGGGAAATTGCCCAAAATATTAAATGCCTTAAGAATTGAAGCGAAAAATCCCGCTGGACAAGACATAGCGCTCACTGCAGAGGTCCAACAGCTACTGGGCGACCATAGAGTAAGAGCAGTGGCAATGAGCGGCACAGACGGTCTTGTAAGAGGCATGGAAGCAATCGACACAGGAGCACCAATATCTGTACCTGTAGGAGAAGCAACTTTAGGAAGAATATTTAATGTTTTAGGAGAACCTGTAGATGAACAAGGGCCAGTAAATACAAAAGATACTGCTCCAATTCATAGGGCTGCTCCAAAATTAACTGACTTGGAAACTAAGCCAAAAGTTTTTGAAACTGGAATTAAAGTTATCGACCTTTTAGCGCCTTATAGACAAGGAGGAAAAGTTGGATTATTCGGAGGTGCTGGTGTTGGGAAAACAGTTCTTATTCAAGAATTAATTAATAATATTGCTAAGGAACATGGAGGAGTTTCTGTTTTTGGCGGCGTAGGGGAAAGAACAAGAGAAGGTAACGATTTATATGAAGAATTTAAAGAATCAGGTGTTATTAATGCTGATGATTTAACTCAATCAAAAGTTGCATTATGTTTTGGACAAATGAATGAGCCACCTGGCGCAAGAATGAGAGTAGGCTTATCAGCACTTACAATGGCCGAACATTTTAGAGATGTCAATAAACAAGATGTTCTTCTTTTCGTTGATAACATTTTTAGATTCGTTCAAGCTGGTTCTGAAGTATCTGCATTACTTGGAAGAATGCCTTCAGCTGTTGGATACCAACCAACTCTTGGAACTGATGTTGGTGAATTACAAGAAAGAATTACATCTACACTAGAGGGATCAATAACATCTATCCAGGCTGTATATGTACCTGCTGATGACTTAACAGACCCAGCTCCAGCTACAACCTTTGCACATCTAGATGCTACCACCGTGCTTGCAAGAGCTCTTGCTGCAAAAGGAATTTATCCAGCGGTTGATCCATTAGACTCAACAAGCACTATGCTACAACCATCAGTTGTGGGAGATGAGCATTACAAAACAGCCAGAGCTGTCCAATCAACATTACAAAGATACAAAGAACTTCAAGATATTATTGCGATTCTTGGTCTAGATGAGCTTTCTGAAGAAGATAGATTAACAGTAGACAGGGCCAGAAAAATTGAAAAATTCCTTTCACAACCTTTCTTTGTAGCAGAAATATTTACAGGAATGTCTGGTAAATATGTAAAGTTAGAAGATACCATTGCTGGTTTCAATATGATTTTGTCAGGCGAATTAGATGATTTACCAGAACAGGCATTTTACTTAGTTGGTAATATTGATGAAGTTAAAGCAAAGGCTGAAAAATTAAAATCTGAAAAATAAATATTTGAATATTAAAATATTTAATCCACAATAAACTTAAAGTAATGGCAATTTCCCTAAAAGTTTTAGCTCCTAATAAAAATGTTTATCAAGGCGAAGCTGAAGAAGTAATCCTTCCTAGTACCACTGGTCAACTTGGTATACTACCTGGACATATCTCTTTAGTTACTGCTATAGATATTGGTGTTTTAAGGCTAAGAATGAATTCCCAATGGAAATCAATAGCTCTAATGGGAGGCTTCGCTGAAATTGAATCAGATGAAGTCGTAGTTTTAGTAAATAATGCTGAAATTGGGTCTGAGATAAATGTTCAGAATGCTGAACAAGATCTCAAAGAAGCAAAATTAGCAATAAGCAAATTTTCTGAAAATGAAAAAAATCCCGAAAAATTCAAAGCCTTGAAAGAGGTTTCTAAGGCTGAGGCAAGGATTCAAGCTGCAAAAAACTAATATTTAAGCGGTTCCACAAAAAGTTACTTCGGGAAACTTTAATTTAGCTTCTTCTAATTTCTTTGTTTTACCTTCTTCTTGCCAATAATTTATTACTTCAGTAGCTTTATTCAATATTTCTATTCTTTCGCTATCTGTAATCCAACCTTTATTTTCTAATTCACTTTTTAATTTTTCCCAAGCATCATCTCTTGGCCAAAAATAATACGCAGTTAGAGGACTTGGTCCCCCGCCTACTATTTGATCGACTGCTAAAGCAACATTATCAGGTAACCACAATACTTTAATTATGAATCTTCCTTCATCAGGTTTAGGAGTATAACCAGTAGGTACTCCATCTTCATCAATTGTTGCAGCTGCTAGTACAGCTGTGGCACCCATCATTCCTGAATTAGGGGAAGAATTTTTAGACTTTGGTGCATCACTATTTTTTTCCTTTTTTTCTGTTGAATTTTGATTTAACTTATCTGGTGAGGACATTCACTTAATTTATGTTTAATAAATAATTTATCAGTTTATGGTCACATTTTGATTGATTTATTCAAAATTTCATGATTTTAGTTATTGATACTTTTTTGATAGGATTTTTATCTATCATGAGATACTTTATAAAAGTCATAAATTGTAGCTTCCAATGAATCCCAAAGATCTTTAGGGATATCGTTTTCTTCTGCAAACATACCAAGCTGACTAGCTAAGCCTCTCGCTTGAGAGAGTTTCAAATCATATGAATCTGACTTATTCATTTTTAAGCTCTAAACTTTATAAAAAATAAAACTATTAACTGGATAAGTCAAATTTTAAAATTCTAAATCGGAAATTTCTTTTAGTGCTGCAATACTTAAAACTTCTGGCTTTTCATCTGTGACCAGAACATCATCTTCTATTCTTATCCCGATGCCTTTCCATTTCTCGTCAATGAGGGGTTGTCCGTCAGGAACTGGGATCCTGTCACTGATATAAATCCCAGGTTCTACTGTAAGAATCATTCCGTTCTGTAATGGCACTTCATAGTCTCCCATTCTGTATGCTCCAACATCATGAACATCTAAACCAAGCCAATGTCCAGTTCTATGCATGTAAAGATGTTTATAAGATTGATTCTCAATTATCTCCTCAGTGCTGCCAGACAATAAACCAATTTCTTTTAATCCCTCTATCAGAGTTGTTAAAGCAACATTATGAACAGAACTAGAATTCGATCCCTTAACAGCACTTTTAATTGCATTTTTCTGCGCACTCAATACAATTTCATAGATAATTTTTTGCTCACTAGAAAATTTACCGCCTATTGGAATAGTTCTTGTTATGTCTCCATTGTAATAATCAGTTAATGAGCAGCCAGCATCCACCAACAATAAATCTTCCTTCTTCAAGGGTGAGTTATTTGCAGTGTAGTGCAAAATACATGCATTATCTCCTGAAGCAACAATAGAGTTATAAGCTGGTCCTCTCGCCCCTTTTTCCAAAAAGAACCCCTCCAGAAGACCCTGAATTTGTCTTTCATTTTTCTTTGATGAGATAGATTCTCTAACTAATTCATGAGCTTCTGCTGAAATTCGTATAGCCTCCCTCATTCTCTTAATCTCAAATTCACTTTTAATTAATCTCATCTCATTTAAATAAATTTCTGGAGATTTTATGGAATTTGCTCCAATCCCTGATCTTGAGCGATTTTCAAGTTGTTGCGAAAATACATCAAGAACTAGTTTCTCTATTATGGGATGCTTCCCAATTGAAAAAACAAGTTCATCAGAGCCATTTATGTAACTTGGGAGTAAATCTCTTAATTCGTTTATTGAGTGAGCCTTATCAGCATTAAACTCTTTTTCAGCCCCTTCTAAACCCCATCTAAAGCCATGCCAGACTTCACTTATAACATCTTTAGGAGCGACAAACATAATAAATCTCTCTCCCTTTGGCTTATGTGATAAGAAAAGTGCAATTGCATCCGGCTCATCAAAACCAGTTAAATACCAAAAATTACTATCTTGTCTAAAAGGATATTCACAATCAGCATGATGCCTTACAAGATTAGCTCCTGGGATAATGGCAGCTTTTCCATCTAATTTATTTAAGAAAATTTCTCTTCTTTCTTCAAAAACTTTATTGTCAGGTTCAAACATAAATTCTGTATTGGCGTGTTTTTAAAAAAAATGGAAGAATGAATTAAAACAGATTTAGTAACTAATCTACTTTAATGGAACCAAGTGTTTACGGTTTATTTTTACTTATAATAATAATTTTAATTGGATCAGCATGTTGTTCGGGAGTAGAAGCAGCTTTTTTAGCCGTAAATTCAATTAGAGTTTTAGAAATTGCCTCTAAACAAAAGCCAAAAAGTTCTGCAAATCAACTTCTTAAACTTAGAAAACATCTTGGACGGACACTAACTGTAATTACTATAACCAATAATGGATTTAACATCATTGGAAGTCTTATTTTAGGAGTATACGGAGCATTAGTAATTAATAGTAGTTTTGGTTTAACCCTTTTTTCAATAGCTTTTTATATACTAGTTGTTTTAGTAGGGGAAGTTCTACCAAAAGCTCTCGGCACAAGATTTTCAGTTCAAATAGCACTATTATCTGTCCCCATCTTGCGAATATTAAATACTTTAATGAGGCCATTCTTAATATTGATTGAACAAATATTTCCGGTTATTACAGCAGAAAACGAAATTTCAACTGATGAAGAAGAAATTAGACAAATGGCAAAAATTGGAAGTCAAAAAGGTTTAATAGAGGCTGATGAGGCAGCAATGATATTTAAGGTTTTTCAATTAAATGATTTAAAAGCTAAAGATTTAATGACCCCTAGGGTATCGGCACCTTGTCTTGATGGATCTTCAAATCTTGATAAAATTTCAAAACTTATAATGTCTGACAGCTCTCCATGGTGGGTTATTTTGGGAGATAAAGTTGACAAAATACAAGGGGTAGTAAAGCGTGAAAAAATGTTGGCAGAGTTAATTAATGGGGGAAATAAAAAATTATTATCAGAAATTTGCGAACCTGTGGACTACATTCCCGAAATGATTAAAGCAGATCAATTATTAACTAAATTTGACAAGAATCATAAAGGAGTGAAAGTAGTAGTAGATGAATTTGGGGGATTCGTGGGAATTATTGGTGCAGAAGCTGTTTTATCTGTATTGGCCGGTTGGTGGAAGAATAAATCATGAAACAATTTAAAATTCAAGAAAATTATTTACTGTTAAAAAAATGGTGGGAGACAACTAATCTTACCAATTATGAAAAAAGTTTTCTTAATAGAGAAATAATTTCTTTTAATCAACAACTTTTAAGACTAAAAGAAAAAAAAATAAGAATTGGCGCATATGGCAAATCAGGTGTTGGAAAATCCTCTGTTTTAAATTCTTTATTAAAAAAAGACATATTCAAGACAGACATTATTAATGGGACTACAAAAGAAATACAATCGGAAACTTGGACTCTTAAAGATCAAACACTCAATAGTTTAGAGTTGCTAGATTCTCCAGGATTTGATTTCTGCAATATTAAATTTCCAGATAAAGTTTACTCTTACATAAATCATTCAGATCTTATTTTTTTTATAGTTACGGGAGATTTAAATAGAAATGAGTTAAATGAAATCAGCTCATTCATAAAAGATGGAAAAAAAATTATATTAATTTTAAACAAAATCGATCTATATAATAAAAAAGAGTTAAAAGAAATAATTGAAAATATAAAGTTTAAGCTTCCAAAAGATTTAAATATTCCAATAATTATCAATCATGAAAACAATCTTAAAAATTACATAGCGAAATTTATCAATCAATATGGTGAGATACTATTAACCCTAAATTCTATTCAATTAGCTGACAAATTATTTCTGCGAATAAAAGAGCAAAGATTGAAAAGAAGGCAGAAATTAGCTCAATCAACTATTGGTAAATTTTCGACTATAAAGGCATCCGCAGTAGCTCTTAATCCTTTTATTTTATTTGATGTTGCTGGGAGTTTCGCACTTGATACTGCATTGATTAGTGAATTAAGTAAGATTTATGACTTAAAATTGAAAGGTGAATCTACAAGAAAAATATTTAAAAATATATCCATTAATAATTTATACTTGGGCGTAACTCAAGTCGGTATCAATACCTCTTTCAACTTTATTAAGAAGGTAATTTTATTATCGGCACCTTTCACTAATGGGCTCTCATTATTACCCTATGGACCCGTAGCAATTATTCAAGCAGCAATTGCTGTGCATTCTACAAAAATCCTAGGGAAATTAGCCGCAAAAGAGATAGTTATAAGAAGCAAAGCCTCTTTTATAGAACCCGCTAATATGATCCAAAACATGACTTTTAATGACCCAGATATTTTTAACCACATAAATATTTATTTTTCAAATAGAAATTTAAATAATAATTTTGTTAGCATTCTGCCTTAAAACTTAAATGAGAAAAAGCATTGCATTATTTGGTACTAGTGCAGATCCACCTACCATTGGACATAAAAAAATACTTGAAGAATTATCCAAAATATATGCTTTTACAATTGGTTATGTTAGCAACAACCCCAACAAAAACCACAAAGAGGATATCTCAATTCGTAGCCATTTATTAAGAACTCTTATTGAAGATTTAGATAATCCTAAAATTGTATTTAATCAAAGTGTTAGTAGCCAATGGGCAGTAGAGTCAATTAAAAAATGTAAAAGAATTTATGAATTAAATAATTTAGATTTTGTTATTGGGAGCGATTTAATTAAAGATATTTTTAAATGGAAAAATTTTAATAAAATTGCTGATGAGGTTAGTTTTTTAGTAATTTTAAGAGAGGGATATCCTGTTGAGTCTAATACTCTTAAAATGTTAAAAGCTTACAAAGTGAAATTTAAGATTTCAACCATAAAAATCCCAAACATTTCAAGTTCTAAGCTAAGGTCAAATTTTAATTATTCTAATTTACCAACTTCATTAATAGATATTGTTAAAAAGAATAATTTATATGAATCCACTAAATTAGTTGAATGAAGTTTTTACTTGCTCAAATTAATCCAGTTGTTGGTGATTTAGAGGGTAATGCAAAAAAAATACTTTATACTGCTTCGAAAGCTAGCTCAATTTCTGCTGATTTAGTTCTTACTCCAGAATTATCACTATGGGGATATCCAGCAAACGACCTATTTCTAAAAAAAAATTTAATCACTAATCAATATCAAATTCTTGACCAATTAGCGGTAGATATTTATAAAAAATATGGGAACTTAGGTATCACAGTAGGGATAGCTGAGATAATAAATGATTCTTTTTTCCCAAATCTTTATAATTCTATTGCATTGCTTGAGCGCGGTGAGTGGAAAATAATTGCTCGTAAAATTATTCTTCCCACCTATGAAGTATTTGATGAGAAAAGATACTTTAGATCAGAAGAAAAAGTTTCCGTATTAACAAAAGAAATTAATAATAAAACTTGGCGACTTGGCTTTACAATATGTGAGGATTTATGGGTCAACAAAAATATAGAAGGTAGAGGAATTCATAAAAAGAATCCTATTTTTGATTTAAAGGAAAAAAAAATTGATATTTTAGTGAACTTATCGGCCTCACCATATACTTTTAAAAAGTTAGAGCTAAGAGCCAAAGTTTCCAGTTTTGCTGCCCAATATCTTCAAGTACCGCTCATATATGTTAACCAGATTGGCGCAAATGATAATTTAATTTTTGATGGTAATAGTTTTATTCTTGATAAGCATGGATCTAAAATTAAGCAATTAAAATCTTTTTCAGAAGACATCACTAGTTGGGACATTGGGCAAACAAAACCTCAAAAAACTAAATTTGAAAAGTCTGAAATGTCATCAATTTTTGATGCATTAGTTCTTGGTGTTAGGGATTATGCTCAAAAATGCGGTTTTAAAACAGCTTTAATTGGACTAAGTGGTGGCATTGATTCTTCACTTGTTTCAGTAATTGCAACAGCTGCTCTTGGCAGTAATAATATATATTGCGTCTCAATGCCCTCCAAGTGGAGCTCATCTCATTCAAAGAGTGATGCGAAAGATTTAGCAAGAAGATTAAAAATAAATTTCAATAGCATCCCAATTGAAAATTTGATGAGCTCTTTTGAGGAATCTTTTATAAATACCATATCTTTCAAGATGGCTGAAATAACAAATCAAAATATTCAATCAAGAATCAGAGGAACGCTTCTAATGGCTTTAGCAAATCAAGAAAAGCATTTATTACTTTCAACAGGAAATAAATCAGAGCTGGCTGTAGGATATTGCACACTTTATGGAGATATGAATGGGGGATTATCGGTAATTGGGGATTTATATAAAACTAATGTTTTTAAATTATGCAATTGGCTTGATAGTGAAGATTCAATGAATCATAGAAAATCATATATGTTAGATACTAGTTTAGATTTAATTGGAGAAAATATACGTACGAAAGCTCCAAGTGCTGAATTAGGTCCTGATCAATTAGATACTGATTCTCTCCCACCTTATTCCATTTTAGATAATATTCTTAAAGGAATTATTGAAGAGAAAAAAGATTTACTACAACTAGAAAAAGATGGCTATAAAAAAGATTTAATTTTAAAAATTATCTCACTCATAAAAAAAGCTGAATTTAAAAGAAAGCAGGCTCCTCCAATCCTAAAACTAAGCAGTCAATCATTAGGAAGTGACTGGAGAGTCCCCATAGCAATAACTTATTAATCACTATAAAAACACTGTTGAATTTTTTTTAAAGGCCGTTTAACTGAATGAAGGTTGATACCTTTTTTGATAGCAAGAATTATGCCTGCAGCTTCTAAATAATTATCCACTTCAAAAAGATTGGGATAATCATAAAACTCATTTGTCACTTTTAATGTATTTTGATTTTTTACAGAGATAATATTTAAACCTTTTTCAATCCCTGCAAGTACTGCTTCTCCACCTAATGCCCCATTAGGAACAACAATAGATTCAATCTGATCAGGGTGTAGTGAGATTGATTCATTTTTAGCGGGCAATTCAACAATGTCAGGTGCATTGCTCAACCCAATCAGTACTGAGGGTAAAAAGGTGAATCCTATTTCTTCTGCAGCTGCACGAGGATCTAAATTTTCATTGAATTCAATTGGATTTAAAGCAGGTGCGTGAGCACAGGGAACTTTTAAAAATTTGCTTATTAAATGACTTATAACTGCTTCGACTCCAGAAATAGGATCAACCCCTTTCCCCTCTCGATAGATATTTGACTCTAAAGAGTCTGAATCATCTGGAAATTTTGCCACAATTGCAATTGCCGTAACTCCTTTTTCTATTAAACATTTTCCAGCATCAATTAGAGCATCAGGATTTTCAATTGTGCCACCACTGATTTTTGAAGAATCAGAATCAATAACTATGTTTAATGGCTTCTTTGTCATCACATAAGAATGAACATTAATCCCTAGGGTAGAAACACATGCATCAGCAACTTGTAAATGTCTTACTAATATTTCTTTTTCAATGGCTGAATCAAAAATTATCCCAATTTTCTGTTGCTTTACCCGTTTTAAAGCGATTTCTCCTTTAGCAAGTCGGTCTAAACTATAACCCTCAACATAAAAAATATTTTTATCTTTTTCAGAAAGAGTACCGCCATTCATAACATTTGGGTGAGTAATTAAACACCCACTTGCGGATGCTAATAATTTAGCGGTAGGAAGTGCATCCCCAGCGAAACCTCCTACTTCACAACCAATACCTGTTGGAATAATGAATATTGTTGGTGAATTTTCCATTGTTAAAAATATTTCAATTTATATTTTTTAATTAGCTACGACAGCTTTAATTTTAAGTTTTTTTGTTCCAAAAGAGTCAATAGAATTTTGAATATCAACAATTGACCATCGAATTAAATCTCCTTTTTTTTCTAAATTTGTAATGATGAATTCCCTTAAATTTTTTAATTTTATTGAAAATGGCCAATCTAAATAATAATCAACTGAACTTAATTTCATTTTTGATATTTACCAAATTGATCATTATATAAATCATCTTCGACTTCTTTACCAATAACAATATTCAAATCTGACTTGGGGTATGCTACACACAAAAGTGCAAAGCCCTTTTCCCGCAAATCATCATTTAATCCCATAGCATCTTCCTGATCTACAGATCCTTCCAATATCATGGATGCGCAGTCTGTACAAACTCCTGAACAACAACTACTTGGTAAATCTATTCCATTCATTTTTGCCGCTGAAATGATATCTTGATCCTCAGAACATGAAAAACTAAAAGTCTTTTGCTCAAATTGAACTTTGATATTGTATTCAGGCATATCCTAAATCTTATTGCTAGACTGCTGAACCTCCAACAACTTCTAATATTTCTTGTGTAATAGCTGCTTGTCTGGCTTTGTTATAGGTTAGATTCAAAGTACTTGCTAATTCTTTAGCATTATCACTTGCATTATTCATAGCAGTCATCCTGCAAGCGAGTTCTGAAGCTGCCGACTCTTGAAGAGCTCTTAGTACCTGATTCTGTAAATATAATGGTAATAAAGAATCTAATAGTTGATCAGGACTTTGTTCAAAAACAATATCTGATGGCAACTTCTCAGAATCACTTTTTTCAATATTTGATTTTTCAACAAGTAACTTACTATCTTTTGTAGTTAACCTAAAAATTTCATCGTTTTCCTCAGCGATTCCTTGAGGGTCAAGTGGCAATAGTGTTTGAACGACAGGGGCACAGCTAACTAGAGTGATGAATTTCGTGTAAATAATTTCCACCCTATCAGAATTTTCAGAAAGAAATTCGGCTAAAATCTCATTTGTAACTCCTTCAGAATCCTTGACTGTGGGTACCTGTTCTAGTTCTTTGAAAGTACTTTTAATTACATATCTATCCTTTCTATTTTGAAAATATCCAATAGCTTTCTTACCTACCAAAATTAAATTTGGCTGATACCCTTGTTTAACTAATTCTGCGTATCTTATTTCTACTTTTTTTATAATATTTGTATTGTATCCACCGCATAAACCTCTATCCGCAGTTATACAAACCAAGGAGATACACTTTACTTCTCTCTTGGATAATAGAGGAGAGTCCACAGCCTCAAATTGAACTCTAGATTGAATATTTTCTAAGACTCGTGCAAGTTTATCCGCAAAAGGTCTACTCTTAAGAACTTGATCTTGCGCTCTCCTAACTTTTGCAGCTGCAACAAGTCTCATCGCCTCCGTTATTTTTCTTGTGTTTTTAACGGAAACGATTCGATCTCTAATCTCTTTAAGATTTGCCATGGTATCTCCTCAATAAATTTAAACTGTGGCAAGCATTGATGATTTAACTTCATTTATCACCTCTTTTAGCGTCGCTTCTAATCCATCATTTAATTTCTTTTCTTTAAGAATCTCTTCTATAAATTCCGCTTTATTTAACTTTAGGTATTCCCTAAGTTCAGTTGCAAATTTAGTAACATCCTCAACAGGAACCTCATCAATAAGACCTTTAACTCCTGCATAAACAACTGCAACTTGTTCTGCAAGGTTCAGGGGAGAGAATTGAGGTTGCTTTAATAACTCTCTTAGTCTTTTGCCTCGTTCAAGTTGTTGCTGAGTTGCTTCATCAAGATCAGATGCAAATTGAGAAAAAGCAGCTAGTTCATCAAACTGTGCGAGTTCTAATTTTAAAGTTCCTGCAATTTTTTTAATTGCTTTTGTCTGAGCGGCTCCTCCAACACGGCTAACTGAAATACCCACATTAATCGCTGGTCTTAATCCTGAGTTAAATAAATCTGCACTCAAGAATATTTGTCCATCTGTAATTGAAATAACATTAGTTGGAATGTAAGCAGAAACGTCCCCTGCCTGAGTTTCAATAATTGGAAGAGCTGTCATAGAACCCCCTCCCATAGCATCAGAAAGTTTTGCTGCTCTTTCTAATAATCTACTGTGTAAGTAGAAAACATCTCCTGGATAAGCCTCTCTTCCTGGTGGTCTTTTTAAAAGAAGAGACATTTGTCTATAAGCCTGAGCTTGTTTCGTTAGATCATCATAAATAACAAGTGTTGCTTTACCCTGATACATAAAATGTTCAGCAATTGCTGCACCTGTATAAGGAGCTAAGTACTGTAAAGCAGCTGGTTCTGAAGCTCCTGCACTAACTACGACTGTATAATCTAGGGCTCCTCTCTCTCTTAATACCTCTACGATGTTTGCTACTGATGCTGACTTCTGACCAATAGCTACGTAAACACAAACTACGTCTTGACCTTTTTGGTTAATTATCGTATCGATAGCAATTGCAGATTTTCCAGTTTGTCTATCACCAATAATTAATTCTCGTTGACCTCTTCCAACAGGAATCATTGCATCAATAGATGTTATACCTGTTTGCATTGGTTCATGCACTGATCTTCTCTTGATTATTCCAGGAGCCATCTCTTCAATCAATCTAGTATCACTTGTTGGAATTTCCCCTTTCCCATCTATTGGTTGTCCTAGAGGGTTAACAACTCTCCCCTGCATTGCTTCACCAACGGGAACAGATGCAATTTTACCAGTGGACTTAACGTTACTTCCTTCTTGGACACCAAGTGCTTCTCCCATCAAAACAGCTCCAACATTATCATCTTCAAGATTTAAAGCTATACCTTCGGTACCATCTTCAAATTCCAATAACTCACCTGCCATGACCTGATCTAAGCCATATATTCTTGCAATGCCATCACCTATTTGCAGAACAGTTCCTACATTGCTAACACTTACAGATTGGTCATAATCAGTTATTTGTTGTTTTAAGATTGAACTGATTTCATCAGGGCGTATAGTTACCATGGATTTAAGAATTTAAGGTTGATTTAAAAGTTACTTGGAAAGGGATAAGCCAAGTTTTCTTATTTGTGAAGCAAGAGAAGCATCAATTACTTTTGATCCTACACTGGCGACGAAACCACCAATAAGAGATGGGTCGATTTTAGTTACAAGTTCTAATTTTTCTGTTCCAGCAATATTGATGATCTTTTTAGTAATTAAACCTTTCTGTTCATCAGTAAGCTCGACAGCAGAAGTAACAGTTGCCAAGGCAATATTACTATTTTCTCGGTAAATCTCTAAAAACCTATCAAGAATTGAAGTAAGGATTCCAATTCTTTGCCTATCGGCCAATAATTTTAAGAAATTCAATAAAGAAGAATTAATCTTTTTTGAAAAAATTTCATTAATGATTTTCTTCTTAGCATCTGTTTCTAAAATAGGAGAGGATAATGCCTTCTCCAGTTCAGGGGAATCATTTATTAATTCCAAGAGTTGTTTAACTTCAGAAACCATCTCTTCTGTTTGTGAATTTTCATTCACAACTTGAAGTAATGCCTCTGCGTATGGTGTAGTAACTGAATTTAAAAGTGGCATTAGTTCACCTCAATATTTTTAATTGATTGAGTTACCAAATTTTCTTGAGTTGTTTTATCAAGTCGATTTGGGAGGGAATCTAAAGCTTTCTTAATTGCCAGTTCTACAGCTTCTTTTCGAAGTTGAGAAATTGCTCTGGATGCTTCAGAGCTCTCATCAGAGATTGCACTTTGTTTAATTCGCGCCATCTCCTCAATCGCTTTTTTCTCACTTTCCATTCTGATTGATTCAGATCTTTTAAGGGAATCTGCTTTTATTTGAGAAGCTTTTTCTTCTGCTGAAGATAAATCTTTCTTCGCCTTTTCTAAAGCTTGAGTTGCATTTAGGAGTCTATTTTCAGCATCTTTTAATTCAAGAAGGATACCTTCTCTCCTTTTTTGAAGCATTTTTCCTAGGAAACCAGGCAAAAATTTATAAAGACCGAAAACTACTACAGCCCAATTAAGGATATTGGTTTCGAATAAATTGAAGTTCAATCCAAAACCTTCTGTAGCAAAAAGGGTTAAATTCATTTTTCTAGAATCAATCTATTAACAATAAGTTCGCTTAGATCATCAGCCTGTTTAGAAAGTTGATCACGAGCAGCGGACGTCTGACTTTCAATTTCTAGTCTTGCCTTTTCTTTTGAAGCATTTGCTTCATTATTAGCAAATTCTAGTGCTTCTTTATAAAGCTTATCAGACTCATTCTCAGCTTCGCTTACAATTCTTTGGGCTTCTGTACGAGCATTTTGAAGCTGAGTTAATAAATCAGCTTCTAATTTTTTAACCTCAGAAAGTTTATTTTTGGCCTCAATAATATTATTACTTACAAACTTTTCTCTTTTTTCTACAATGTTGCCAACAGGCTTAAAAAAGAGAGAATTTAATATGTAAGTAAGTGCAACTACTTGTATTGCCATTAGTGGCAAAGTGGCATTTATATCAAATAATCCACCTTCTGTAGCACCAAAAAAATTAAAGGCCAACATATGATTCAGTTGAAGTTAAAAAATTAATTTTAAATATTGCTAATAAGAATTAGAAGCAATATTAACTTTTAGGAAAAAGGATTCGCAAAAAGTAGTACCAAAGCCACAACTAATCCGTAGATTGTTAATGACTCCATGAAAGCGAAAGACAAAAGAAGAGTTCCTCTGATTTTACCTTCAGCTTCTGGCTGACGGGCAATACCCTCAACAGCACCTTGAGCTGCGTTACCTTGTCCAAGACCTGGGCCAATAGCACCTAGACCAACTGCTAAACCAGCAGCTACAACTGATGCAGCGGAAGTAATCGAATCCATAATTTTGAAATAAAGAGCTTAATACTTGTGATAATCTTTGTTGTCGTACACGCTTGGACATCCTTTGTTTTAAGAATGGGTCTGATATTTTCAGACCTACGCGATTAGATATTTTGCCAGATTACAGACTCTTTGTAAAAGCGTCTGAATGTATTAGAAAACAGCTAATGATGTTCTTCAACAGCTTCTCCAATGTAGTAAGCCGCTAAAGTAGCAAAAATCAATGCCTGAATTGCACTAGTAAATAATCCTAAGAACATAACAGGTATTGGGAGAATTAGCGGAACTAAAAAGACTAGAACACCAACAACAAGTTCATCAGCCAAAATATTTCCAAATAGCCTGAAAGAGAGTGATAAAGGTTTCGTAAAGTCCTCTAGAATTTTGAAAGGAAGCATAATCGGAGTTGGGTGAACATAGTATTCGAAGTATCTCCAACCCTTATTGCTTAAACCAGCATAGAAATAAGACAGTGAAACCAACAAAGCCAAGGCTATAGTTGTATTGATATCTGCAGTAGGTGCTCCTAATTCTCCACTTGGTAACTTAATCAATCTCCAAGGAATTAAAGCCCCTCCCCAATTACTAACAAAGACGAATAAAAATAAAGTCCCTATAAATGGCATCCAATCTCTGTAAACTTTTTCACCTATTTGCGTCCTAGCAAGATCTCTTATGTAATCCCATAGGAACTCAAGCAGGTTTTGAAGGCCTTTAGGATCATTTTCCATTTTTTTAGTTCCTAAAGAAATAAAAACTAATAACGCTCCTAATAAAATCCAAGATGTTAAAAATACCTGCCCATGAAGTCTGATATTTCCAATTTGCCAATAAAGATGTTGACCAACTTCTAATGCTGCAAAATTTGTTAGCAAGGAATTAAAAAACATTTGTTTTGAATAAAAAAAATTTACTTAAGAACGTGAAAAATAAAGAATGAGTGAAGGCTTATAAATGAAAAAACCTATCATTGCAGGAAAAATATCCAAAGATCCTAGCTTGCTCGCAAAAATAAAGAGGCAAACTGGAACTAATAGTTGCAATTTTGATACACCTGATGATTCTTTACCAAGTTTCCCTATACTTTTAGCAAGCAAACGTAGGTAAAAAATGCCGGCAATTGCACCTATAAAAATACTAAAACCAAAAGTAAAGCCTAAAAAAATTCCAGTTATTGATGCTAATAATATAGAAACAATAAAAGCAATTCCAAAAATTGTTAATTGCAATTTTGTGTATTCATCATTTTGAGAAAGCAAATGATCTATTTGATTGGCAATGCCAGATTTACTTTCTTTGATGATCGAATTATTCAGGGATTGAGGAAATTGAACATTCTCATTAGAAGGATGCTCAAGTTTTTTTGTATTTGAGTTCACTGGTGTGAACATAGTTTAGAAACCCCTCTGAATGGTTTTAAGTAAGTATATAAACTCACGGAATCTATCACGGAGAGGTGCCTTTTAGCTAGTTTTTTTTTATAAAAAATTAATTCTTAAGATTTATGATGAATCTGTTGGCCATTTTTTACTTTATTCTTCAAAAATAAAATTTATGAAAAGTCATCTTTTTAATTGCGTTAACACTTTAAAACGTTAATAAAAGACTTGGCAAAATCTCAATTAAACGTCTCAATAGTAAATATACATCTAAAAAATTGGAGATAAGTCAAGAAAAAATAAAATATAAAAGAATTTCTAAAAGAAAAAAAACCTTTAGTTCTAATTACAAAAATAATTTCAGCAACTTAACAGAGTCTATATTTCCCTTACCTTGGGCGATATGGCCTTATGAAGCAAAAATCCTCATTGTCATCATTGGAATTTGGTCAATATTAGGAATATGCATACTAGGATCATCAAGTTGGTGGGTGGCTAGTAGGGAAATGGGAAATTGGGCTTACTTCTTAAAAAAACAAATCATTTGGACAATTCCAGGAATTGGTTTTTTTTATATCGTACTTAATACAAACATTAGAAATCTTTTAAAGTTTTCAAGAATTATTTTTTATATTTTATTATTTCTGATTTTCCTTACCAATATTACTGGAATTACAGTTAATGGATCTTCAAGATGGCTAGTGCTTGGTAATTTACGTCTGCAGCCGTCTGAATTAATTAAACCTTTTCTAATTCTAGAAGCTTCTAATCTTTTCGCACATTGGAATCTAGTAAAGAATGATAAAAAATTAATTTCAATTATAACTTTTGGTTTATTAATTTTCTTGATACTTAAACAGCCTAATTTAAGTACTGCATCATTAACTGGAATTCTTCTTTGGGTAATGGGTTTATGTGGAGGAGTAAAACTTAGCTCTCTTTGCTCATTTGCTTCAATAGGAATAACTACTGGATGTATCAGCATCCTAAATAACGAATATCAAAAACTGAGAGTTACTTCATTTATAAATCCTTGGAAAGATCAACAAGAAAATGGATTTCAATTGGTTCAAAGTTTATTAGCTATAGGTTCAGGTGGTCTACTTGGCCAAGGTTTTGGACTGTCGATACAAAAATTACAGTATCTGCCGTTCATGTATACAGATTTTATATTTGCCATTTTCGCGGAAGAATTTGGTTTATTGGGGTGTACTTTATTCTTAGGATTTTTAGCAGTATTCTCTTATATAAGCCTAAGAATTAGTCTAAAGTGCAGGAACAATTATACAAAATTAGTTGCTATCGGATGTGGTGTATTGTTGACAGGTCAATCAATAATGCATATTGCTGTAGCAACAGGTTCAATGCCTACTACAGGGTTGCCACTACCTTTCATTAGTTATGGTGGCAATTCATTAATAGCTTCTTTTTTTATTGCAGGGATGCTAGTTAGATGTTCATTAGAGTCAACAGGATTTATTGGTATGATTAGTACACGAAAGACTCTTAATTAGTTAGAATTTAAAAGATTAAATTTAAGCTATCGAATCATTTAATTTAATTATTTCAGAATTATCTCAAAAGGGTAATCTGCTTATGCAGAATGGTCTTAGTAGTCCTGGTCCATTTACTATATTTTTGGTTTTCAGCGCAGGACTTTTAACAAGTCTTGGGCCATGTTCATTATCATTACTGCCAGTGACTATTGCTTATATAGGTGGAACAGAGAAAAATAAATTTAAACTTATTAGTTTTTCAGGAGGTGTAGTTTTTTCGCTTGTTACACTAGGGGCTGCGAGTGGATTCTTAGGTAAAATATATGGGCAAATTCCATCTTATTACACTTCATTTGTTGCCCTAATAGCAATAATAATGGGTTTAAATTTATTAGGAATTCTAAAGTTTCAGTTTCCGAATGGACCTGACATAAAAATAATTGAAGATAAAATACCAACATTAATAGCGCCTTTTGCCATTGGGACTACTTTTGGACTAGCTTCTTCACCTTGCATTACTCCAGTTTTAGCAACACTTTTGGCTTGGGTATCGCAAGCTAAAAACCCGATAATATCTATTATTTTTTTATTTTTCTTTGGGATAGGCCAAGTAACTCCATTAATCATTGCAGGAGCTACTGCAGAAAACTTAAAGCAATTTTTAGCTCTTAGAAAATTTAGTCAAATAATTCCGACTTTAAGTGGGATATTTTTAGTTTCCCTAGGGTTATTAAATTTACTTTCAAATTGGATTTAAATGATTATTTTTAAGAATCTAATTTTAAAAATATCAAGTTTAAGATTCGCTATATCGCTGATAATCTTCATTGCTATTGCTAGTGGAATAGGTACTTTTATACCTCAAGGTAGTAATAATGAATTTTACATTGATAATTTTGATAGTGCTCCCATTTTTGGATTTTTAGATGGAGAAAAAGTCCTAAAACTTCAATTGGATCATATATATACAAGCTTTTGGTTTTTATTTACATTAATTCTTCTTTGCATTTCTCTGGCAGCTTGTAGTTTCAGGAGGCAAATTCCTTCATTAAAAGCTTCATTAAAATGGATTGAATATAAGAGCGAAAAAAAATTTAGCCAACTGCAACTAACTATAAGTCATCCAATAAATCAAGATGGAGAACATTTATCAAAAGTAGATTTATTACTAAAAAAAAAAGGATGGAAAACTTACAAATTTAATAGTCATATTTCTGCAAGAAAGGGGTTAATTGGAAAAATCGGTCCTTTAGTAGTACATATCGGATTAATAGTCTTACTTGTAGGTTCAGCATATGGAAGTTTTACAAGTCAATCAAAAGAACAATATTTACTGCCTGGAGAAACTTTAGATCTTGTTAATGAGAGCACAAACTCAAAAGCAAATGTTAAATTAGTCGATTTTTCTATAGAACGTGAAAGTGATGGTGTGCCCAAACAGTTTATTTCAAAATTAAATTTTTCTTCTGAAGATCTAAATTTAAATGAAATAAAAACAACCAAAGTTAATCACCCAATAAGGTTTAAAGGATTAACTATTTATCAAGCAGATTGGGCAATATCAAATGTTATTTTAGAAATAGATAATATCCTTTATCAATTACAATTAAAGGAGATTCCTGAAATCGGTAATCAAGTTTGGGGAGTTTTAGTTGAATTAGGATCTGAGACTAAAAAAAATTTCCTTTTAACAATAGATAATGAAAATGGTCCACTTAAAATTTCGAATATAGAAAATTTTTCCGGTAACAATCTCTATATCAATGACGATCCTATAGAAGTTAACTCTTCAAAAATATCTCTGAAAAAAATAATCCCCAGCAGTGGATTAATAATTAAAAATGATCCGTCTATACCATTTATTTACTTTTCTTTTATCTTAATAATTTTTGGAACAATAATAAGTCTTATACCAACTAACCAATTATGGATTCTGGTAAATAAAGAATCACAAAAGTTATCTATTGGAGGCCTTAGTAATAAAAATCTAGTTGGTTTTAAAAAAGAATTTTTTAAATTATCAGACGAAATAAAAAATTTTTAATTTCTTTTTTTTCCACTAAAAATATCTAACTGCATAGAAACATTCCCTCTGGGGTTAAATGCAGCATTTAAATGTATCCAGTGAGGTGAACCTTCATTCACTAAATCATCCATAATCCTATTCACAACTTCCTCATGTGATATTTTTATATCCCTAAAATTATTAATATAAAGCTTTAAAGACTTCAACTCATAGACTTTCAAATTAGGTTGATAAATAATATTTAGCTTTGCAAAATCTGGATAACCAGAAAAGGGGCACTTACATGTAAATTCAGGTAACTGAATAGAAATTTCATAAATTCTTTTCTTATTTGGATTATCGAAACAAATTATTTTTGATTCTTCAATAATTCTTTCACCATATAGCGGTCTTTGAGTCGAATCTTCTAATTCAGCTGTACTCATTTTTTTAGTAGAACTTTTTTACTAAACCTATATAAAAACTATATATAAAGATAAAAATTCGCAAAATTATCAACAAATCTAAGTATTACAATTGACTAAGTCAAAAGATGTTAAATCTTATTTTTGTATCAATAGTAACATTCATAATGTCCACTGAAAGGTTTATATGTGTTTAGTCTAATGAAAAATTAATGGACATTTGTTTGATAACTATTGATAACAACTTAAATAAATCGCTTCAACCAAAAACTGCAATTGGAATGTTATGGCTTCAAACTCACTTTGAGAATGATCAGTGGGAAGCGTTGTCAAATAGTACAGTAATAATTTCTGAAGAAAATTCCCGACTATTAATTGAAGACGCCAAGAATGCAGGCCTTAATGTTGAATGTTTTTCTGATATTTCAATGTTGGATGTTTTCCCAAAAAACAATTAAAATAGGAATGTTCAATCTTTAATCATGAAGAAAATTGAAGCAATCATACGTCCATTTAAGCTGGAGGATGTAAAAATTGCATTAGTAAATTCCGGTATTGTTGGAATGACAGTTAGTGAAGTTAGAGGTTTTGGAAGGCAAAAAGGACAAGTTGAAAGATATAGAGGTTCCGAATTTACTGTTGAATTCCTTCAAAAACTTAAAGTAGAAGTTGTCGTAGAAGATGAAAAGGTTAATTCAGTCATAGATGCGATTGCTGAAGCAGCAAAAACTGGAGAGATCGGTGACGGAAAAATATTCATCACATCAATTGATTCCGTTGTAAGAATTAGAACTGGCGACAAAGACGAAGAAGCTCTTTAATTCAAAGAGTTTCTTTTACTAAATTTTGTATATATTCACTATTAATACTTTTATTTGATTCACTTCCTAAGGTCATCCAAGCTAGATATTCATGATTCCCAGCGGGACCTACCAGCGGAGAAGCTATCAAATTCTTTATATTCCATTGGAAATTCTTAGCAGCATAGATAACAGACTCTATAGCCTCAGTATGTAATTTAGGATTGCGAACAACACCTCCTTTACTGACTTTATCTTTACCTACCTCAAATTGGGGTTTAATTAAAAATATTCCCTCAATACAATCACCTTCTAATAAATTACCAATAGATTTAAAAACTAACTTTAATGAAATAAAAGACAAATCAGCAACAACAAAATTTGGTAATTCATTACTTCTAGATAAAAGATCATTAGGTTTTAAATTTCGAATATTAGTTCGTTCAAAAAGTATGACTTTTGGGTTATTTCTAATCTTCCATGCAGTTTGTCCATAACCAACATCTATCCCATAAACTAACTTTGCGCCTTGTTGCAATAAGCAATCAGTAAATCCCCCAGTAGAGATTCCTGCGTCAATACATATTTTGTCTTTTACTTTAATTTCAAGTTTTTTAAATGCCTCCAATAATTTTTCGCCGCCCCTTGATACAAACATAGGCTCGGAATCAATAAAAAACTCAGATCCAATTAATACTTGTTGTCCAGGTTTATCCAATACTTTCCCGTTGATATCTCTGACCTTGCCCGCAAGAATTAAACCTTGGGCTTTTTGACGAGTTTCACATAAACCTTTATTTAGAAGATAAAGATCTAATCTGCTTTTTTTAATCATATATTAATCAATAAAAAAGACTGAATAATGAACTTCTATGAGATTAAGATCCAAATTCTTTAATACCTTTCAATTTTAAATAAGAACTAAAAAATTACCCATGATTAACTAAGTAATATATGCAAACATTTTTATATTTAAGCTTTCTTAATTTAGCCAGAAAAATGTTACATAAGAAAATAATTGCCAAGTAAATATGTTCAATGGCAAGTACATCTTTAAAGGTATAGGGCAATAACTTAATTTTGTTATAAAGTTTAAATTGATAATAAATAAAAATTGTGATCGAGCGTTACACATTACCCGAAATGGGGAAAATCTGGACTGAAAGCACAAAATTCCAGAGTTGGCTTAAGGTTGAAATAGCTGCATGTGAAGCAAATTTTTCCCTCGGGAAAATCCCTGATAATGCCATGAAAGAGATACGTTCAAATGCAAAGTTTGATGAATCTAGAATTACAGAAATTGAGAAAGAAGTTAAACATGATGTAATAGCATTTCTTACAAGCGTTAATGAATTTGTAGGAGATTCAGGAAGATACATACATGTTGGTATGACCAGTAGTGATGTACTTGATACTGGCTTATCTCTTCAGTTAGTAGATTCTTGCGAATTGTTATTAGAAGAAATTGAGAAACTAGAAAATGAGGTCAGATTATTAGCAAGAAAGCATAAAAATACATTAATGATTGGCAGATCTCATGCAATTCATGGGGAGCCAATTTCCTTCGGTTTTAAACTTGCTGGATGGTTAGCAGAAATAATAAGGAACAAAAAAAGGTTGTTAACTCTGAAAGATTCTGTAGCAATTGGACAAATAAGTGGTGCAATGGGAACTTACGCTAATACGAATCCTAAAGTAGAACAAATAACTTGTGATTTACTCGGTTTAAAACCTGATACAGCAAGTACGCAGGTTATATCGAGAGACAGACATGCAGAATATGTGCAAACTATTGCACTAGTTGGTGCTTCTTTAGATAGATTCGCAACTGAAATAAGAAATTTACAAAGAACTGATGTTTTAGAAGTTGAGGAGGGCTTTACAAAAGGGCAAAAAGGAAGTTCTGCCATGCCTCATAAAAGAAATCCTATTCGAAGTGAAAGAGTAAGTGGTTTAGCAAGAATTTTGAGGAGTTACGTCTTGACAGCACTTGAAAATGTTCCACTTTGGCACGAAAGAGATATAAGCCATAGTTCTAATGAACGTATCATGCTACCTGACGTATCAATCTGCTTACATTTTATGCTCAGGGAAATGCAAGATATAGTAAGCAATTTAGAAGTTTATCCAAAAAATATGCTCAAAAATTTAAATATATATGGTGGTGTAATCTTTAGTCAGAAAGTTTTACTTTTGCTTGTAGAGAAGGGCTTGTCTAGAGAAAAAGCTTATAGCTTAGTACAAAAAAATGCACATCAGGCCTGGAATACTCAGAATGGAAATTTCAAACAAAATATAGAGAGAGATAATGAAATTATGGATTTTATTGATCAAAGTGAATTAGAAGAATGTTTTAATCCTTCAATTCATCTTAATAATTTAAGTGTAATATGGGAGAAGTTAGGTATCTAGGATTACTGAAAACCTTATCTAAGTTAAACCAGTGTTTTCAGAGGAATAATGACCAAAAACTTTAGGATTGAAAAAGATAGTATGGGAACAATAGAGGTTCCCATAGAAGCTTTGTGGGGTGCTCAAACACAAAGATCAATAATAAATTTTTCTATTGGAGAAGAATTAATTCCAATTGAGTTAATTTACTCTCTGACCATCATAAAAAAAGCTGCTTCAATTGCGAATTTCAATTTAGGTTTAATTGATAGAAGGAAAAAAGATTTGATTGTAGAGGCATGTACGGAAATACTTGAGGGGCTTCACGATTCACAGTTTCCCTTAAAGGTTTGGCAAACTGGTAGTGGCACACAAACAAATATGAATGTTAATGAGGTAATTTCAAATATTGCAGCTTTAAAAACTAATTCAGAGCTTGGTAGTCATCAACCAATTCATCCGAATGATGATGTAAATAAATCTCAGTCAACTAATGACACTTTTCCCGCTGCTATCCAAATATCTGTTGTTAATGAAATAATCAAAAATTTAGTTCCAACGATCAGAGAACTTACTAAGGTCCTTGATAAAAAAAGTGAAGAATGGAAAGACCTTATAAAGATAGGAAGAACCCATTTTCAAGATGCAGTTCCCCTTACTTTTGGGCAAGAAATATCAGGATGGTCAGAACAACTTAAAGATGCTGAGAATGCAATTATTTTGAGTCTGAATGAATTGTATTTCTTACCTCTGGGAGGAACTGCAGTTGGTACAGGGATTAATTGTCCAAAAGGATTTTGTGAAGAGTCTATAAAATCAATTTCCGATGATACTAATCTAATGTTCTATAAATCAAAAAATAATTTTTCCATCATGGCCTCGCATGATCGTCTTGCTCAAGTAATGAGTCAGATAAAAATATTAGCAGGTGCATTGTTTAAAATTTCAAATGATATAAAAATTTTATCTTCTGGTCCAAGATCAGGAATATATGAACTAATTATTCCTCAAAATGAACCTGGAAGTTCTATTATGCCGGGCAAGGTGAATCCAACTCAATGCGAAGCCTTATCAATGGTTTGTACTCAGATAATGGGTTTTGAATATGCAGTCTCAATGGCAAATTCTAGCGGCACTTTACAGATGAATGAATATAAGCCTCTTATTGGATTTAATATTCTCACAAGTTTAAAATTGCTTAAAAATGTAATAGAGAACTTCAGAACAAAATTAGTTGATGGGATGGAACCTAATCAAAAGAGAATGAAGTTAAATTTAGAAAATTCACTAATGCTGGTCACAGCCATAGTGCCAAAAATTGGTTATGAAAAAGCAGCTGAAATTGCAAACCTTGCCTTCAAAGAATCATTAAATTTAAAAGAGGCAACAATTAAATTAGGTTATTTAAACGAAGATGAATTTGATGAAGCAATGAATATCAATTCAATGATTTGATTAAAAAAATTTAAAAAATATTGTCAATTCTTTTTGTTGCAGGATTAATATCATCAGAGACTTTTATAAGATCATGAGATTCAGAAACAGGAAAACGATTAATAGCTTTTAATGCTAGCTTAGCTTTACTTTTTAATTTATTACTAACACCAATACAGTATTGCACTTGAGAAAGGACATCAATTGATCTTCTAAGAATCCTCACTACATCTCCTTCGTCTAATGAAGTATTAAAAACCAAATCTTTCCATTTTTTTCCTCTTGCCCATTCAGAAACAATTCCAGTCAACTCTGTTTCTAAATAGATAGGAATTTCAATATGAAACTTATTTTGTTGAAAAGAGACTAATTTTCTTAAACCATCTAATTCATTTAAAACATCTATTATCTTTAAGGAAGGCTTGAAATTACACCAAAGATTAGGCCTCCTTACATCAACACATATAGCTTGAATAATTGCAGCTAACTCAGGAGGATCTAAATCGTCTAAATAACCACTAACTAAAACAAGACCAATCCATAATCCATTTTCACTTCTTATTGCGCCAACAGTTTGTCCAACCTCTGTCAATTCCAAATCATTTAAACAACCAAAATGATTCAAAATTTTAATCAAATCAGTAAAAGTTCTCCAGTTATGATTTTCTTTATCCTCAAGAAGTTTTTTTCTAATATTTATTTCTTGTTCAACATCAATAATTCTTTTTCTATATTTCTTTAATTTCTTGGAGTCTCCAAATCTGTGTGCAGGATGCTCAGTAACTGTTTCTTCTAAATTATTGATTTGTTGCTTTTGTGCCAAAACTTCTGTTGTCAAATCATATTGTGGAGTTTGTAAATCATTTTTTTTAGAAACTTCTAAAATTCGATCCGCATAACACTGCGACATATCATCTCCCCTAAATACCTCTCCAGAAAAAAACATCTTTGGCACTTCAAGTCCTAAGACATCAATTGCATCCAAATTATTAAAAATACTTACTATGTATGAGGGTTTTATAAGAATAAATAAATTATCAATCGTCAAACACAATAAACTCTTAATTTTTTGGGATTCATATATTTTCTTACAAATTAATCCTGGAACAATTTTTCTTTTAATTTGGGGAGCTTTGATTGAAATTAAGCTTCCATCTTTAATATATGGAAGTGCATTGGTTATCTCTTCCGATAATTTTTCCGCTGATTGTTTTTCTAAAATTTTCAAGAGTCTTCTCTCTTCTTTAAGACGATTTTTTAACTTTTCGTATGCATCAAAATCTTTCCATGAAACGTTAGATGTAATTTTTTTTAACTCAATTAAATCCTTATCTAAATTTTCAAGAATTTTATTCTCACCTGACGCTTCACCTAAATATAAAAAACTACCAAAACTTCTTTTAATTAATTCTTTAGACTTCTCTAAAGTATAACTTTGTAAAAGATTAAGTACCATTCCATAGCTTGGAGTGAATTGACTTTCTAAAGCGTTTGGTTTGCTTATAGCTAGTGCACTTGCTTCTTTGGCACCTTCGAATCTCGTTTGTAATGTAACAACATATCCCTGGGTATCTTTTCCTCTTCTTCCAGCTCTTCCTGACATTTGCAAAAATTCACTGCTAAATAATAATCTATGACCATCTTCTGTCCTTTTTGATAAAGAAGAGATAACAGTTGTTCTTGCGGGCATATTTATTCCTGCAGCAAGAGTTTCAGTTGCAAAAACAACTTTTATTAAACCTTGCTGAAATAATTCCTCAACTAATTCTTTCCATGCAGGCAATAATCCAGCATGATGGGATGCAATACCGCGTTTTAATGCCTCGCATTGAGATTTATCTTTAATTGCTTCCTGATTATTTTTAAGATAAACATCTAATTTTTGGGATATCATACTTGCTTCTGAATAACTTACTAAAGTTAAATCTTTTATATTCTCAATTGCCTTGTCACATCCTCTTCTACTAAAAATAAAATAAATAGCTGGCAACATATTTCGTTCAGCTAGTTTCGAGATCACAAAGCCAATTGAGGGAGACTTTGGTTGCATTATCCTACCCACTTTTCCTCTTATTTTCTGCCCTTTAGGAGCTCTCCAAATCTTACAGTTTGGATGAATTCCATTACCCTTATTATTTAAAAGTGGATGGAGGCCTTTAACACTACAAAAAATAAAATCAAGTGGGACCGGTCTCTTATCACTATTAATTAGTACTGTGGGCCCATGAACTTTTTCTATCCAATTTTGCAATTGATCTGCATTGGCTATTGTTGCTGATAAAGCTATTATTTGAGTTCTAGTAGGGCAATGGATTATAGTTTCTTCCCAAACTGTACCTCTTTGGGGGTCATTCATATAATGACATTCATCAAGAATTACAGATTCTAAATTTTCTAAGGGATCATCAAATTCATCAAATTCGCCATAAAGCATGTTCCTAAAAATCTCAGTCGTCATGACTAAGATTGGTGCTTCTCTATTTATGCTTATATCTCCAGTTAAAAGACCAACTTTATTCTCACCATATTGATTAGCAAAATCTCTAAACTTTTGGTTTGATAGGGCCTTTAAAGGTGTTGTATAAAAAACTCTGCTGTCATGAGATAAGCCTCTATATATAGCAAATTCACCTATTAATGTTTTACCCGAACCTGTTGGTGCCGTTAAAACAACAGAATTTCCGCTATTTATAGCTTGTATTGCTTCTAATTGGAAATCATCTAGCGGAAAGGGGAAATATTCCTCTAAATTAAGCAATAATTGTGATTGAAGAGAGGATGAGTTAACTTCTTAATATATGATCTATATAGATATTAATAAACAAAAAATACCTTGCAAACTTTAATAGTAAATCTAAATCTTTTTAATTAAATCCACTATAATTTTATTTTGCCAAAATGAAAAAAATAAAAATTCCAAAAAATAGAATCCGTAAATTAAAAACATTTTCTTTAGGTAAAAAACCCTTCGAACTTCTAAGTTTAAATTCGCAAAATAAAAAACTTATAGACTTATGCAGTAATGATTATTTTGGATTAAGCAGGGACAAGGATTTAATAAAAGCTGCTTACGAAATAAGTTTGTTGGAAGGCATTGGTTCAGGAAGTTCTAGGTTTATTACAGGTTCAAGACCAATACATAAATTATTAGAAACAGAACTTGCCAAATGGCTTGATCAGGAGAAAGTATTACTTTTCCCAAGCGGATTTCAAGCAAATATAGCCGCTATCCAAGCTTTAGCAAACAGAAATAGTATCGTAATAGCAGATAAATTGATCCATAACTCTTTATTAGTTGGAGTCAAAGCTGCTCAAGCAAAACTAGTTCGATTCTCACACAATAATTTAAAAGATTTAGAAGATAAAATTATTAAATCTAACCCCACAAAAAATTCCATTTTAGTTGTTGTTGAATCTCTTTACAGCATGGAGGGATCAATTACTCCGCTCAGAGAAGTAACGGACATTTGCAAAAAAAATAGTGTTCAATTATTAGTTGACGAAGCTCATGCAATTGGGATCTTGGGCCCTGAAGGCAGAGGTTTAAGTTTTAATTGTCGTTCAGATATAACTATGATTACTGGAACTTTTGGAAAAGCATTTGGAAGCGGTGGAGCTTTCATAGCTTCCAATTCAGAAATTGGAGAATATCTTATCCAAACAAGTGGTGCATTTAGGTATACAACCGCACTTGCGCCATCTTTGGCCGCTGGGGCGCTAGAAGGTTTAAAAAAAATTTTAGAAAATAAAGAATGGGGTAATGATTTGTTATCTTCTGCGAATATATGGAAAAATGAAATTATTAAAAATTTTAGTTTTCCAGTCCAGGGAGATTCTCACATTTTATCAATTATTGTTGGCCAAGAAGAGAAAGCAATTTATCTACAAAAATATCTCGAAGAAAATGGGTTTTTAGCAATTGCAATAAGACCTCCAACTGTTCCAATAGGGCAATCAAGAATCAGAATAACAATACGAAGAAACTTAGATTTTAATCTGCTAAATAATTTCATTGCAGTATTAAAAGAGTTTAAATGAAACAAGTTATTACTCAACATGGGTGGGGACTAAATAAATATTTCTGGGATGATTATAAAGTTGATTTTTTAAATAATAATTGGCATTGGCAAGATAATGAAAGGGGCTATTTTTCGACAAATAATTATCAAGCAACATGGATTAAAAGCGAATCTAAAAAAGAAATCAGAATGACTTTATGCCATTCATTTGGTTTTCATTTAATGTCAAAAAAAATTTTAAAAGAAGCAACTCATATTGTTCTTATAAATTCTTTTAATAATTTTCTTCCTTTAAGTAATAAGAGAAGCTTTATTTTGAGGTCTCTAAAAAGAATGGAAGCAAAAATTATAAAAAATGAACCCAAGGATATTTTGAAAGAATTTATATATAGATCATTTATGCCAAATCATATGAATAATAGTTTTAAAAATATCTTTTATAAAAGTCTAGAGAGTGTAAACAAAACTCTTCTTTTAAGTGATTTAAAAGAACTTTACATCAATAGAGATTTTCCAGTATTTTTAAGAAAAGATTGCAAAATTATTTTTATAAAATCAGAAAATGATTTGATTCTTGACAACGAATCAAATAATAACTTTTTAGATTCCTTAAATAAAACACTTGAAAGGAAACCAATTTTAATTAAATTAGCTCAACAAGGTCATTGCTTGAATAATTTAAATTTATACGAAATCTTACATAATACACTTAATGATGAAAATGGATAGTAAAAAGTGGAATGAGAAAATACAAAATAATTTCAATGATGCTGCATATCGATATTTAGAGCATTCAAATATTCAGAAATTTTTTGCAAAAAAGATTGTTAATCTTATCAAAGAATTAAATCCCCAAAAAAAAGGTGAATGGATAGATCTAGGATCAGGACCAGGACTATTAGCAGATGAAATAGAAAAAATTTCTCCACAAAAAGTATCCAGAATTGATTTCAGCAAGAAAATGCTTCTTGAGAATAAATTATCTAGAAAAAAAATTTTATGGGATTTGAATAATGATTTACCTTCTGAAGTAAAAAACTGTTCTCTATTAACATCTAATTTTTGCATACATTGGTTAGAAAACCCAGAAAAGAATATAAAAAATTGGTTTAGCAAATTAACACCCGGTGGTTTTTTAATCATTTCATATCCAACAAAAGATTGTTTTCCTGAATGGAAAGATACTTGTAAAAAAATTGATATTGAATATAGTGGTCTTAATTTCCTTTGCTCTAAAGAATTATTAAAAGATTTCAAATCAACTGAAATACATTATTCAAAACAGTTTAATTATCTTGAAAATTTTGAAGATGTATATAAACTTTTTAGAAGCATTAAAAATGTAGGAGCACAATCAACAAACTGTAAACGCAAAACAGTGAAAGAGTTAAAGGAAATTCAAAAGTTTTGGCCAAAGAATTACAATAATACAGTAAACCTTTCATGGCAAATTGAGATTCAAATCATAAAGAAATTATGAGTATTCACAAAAATATTTTCAAATTTATAATTTGTGGAACAGATACTGATATTGGGAAAACTTTAATAAGCTCTTTTTTCGTTAAAGGATTAAATGCCTTTTATTGGAAGCCTATTCAAAGTGGTATTGAATCGCGAACTGATAGTCAAACTGTTGAAAAACTTGCACAAGTAAGTAAGGAGAAAATAATCAAAGAAGCTTATGTCTTTACAAAACCTCTGTCTCCGCATTGGGCCGCTGAAATAGATCAACAAGCTATTAACTTTGACAAGTTGAGATTGCCAAAAGTACAAAGCTCGCTAATTATAGAAACTGCAGGTGGATTAATGGTTCCAATAACACGCAATTTTTTGCAAATAGATCAAATAAAAGAATGGAATCTTCCGGTAATACTTGTATGTAAGAGCTCACTTGGCACTCTTAACCATACCTTGCTTAGTATTGAGGCCTTAAAACGAAGAAAGATTGAGATTTTAGGTTTAGTAGTCAATGGCGAAAAACACCTAGATAATCCAAAAACTATAGTTGATTTTAGTGGTATTCCTTTAATTGCTGAATTTCCTTACATCAAAAAAATGGACTCAAATAATTTAGATATACTATGGAAAGAATTAGACATCAAGAATAAGTTGATCTCACTATTAAACTCAAAAATAAGTTAAATGAAATCTTTGGATTCAAAAACTCCAAATCAAGATTGGCACCCAAATATTTGGCCACCTTTTACGCAAATAAATAATAGCAAACCGCAGATAGAAGTAACTCATGGTAAAGATGCCCTCCTATTTACAAAAGATCCTGAAAAAGAGCTAATAGATGCAATTAGTAGTTGGTGGGTAACTCTACATGGTCATAGTAACGAATATATTTCGAATGCTATTTTCGATCAATCAAAAAAACTTGAGCAAGTTATCTTTGCTGATTTCTTACATCCACAGGCAAAAAAATTAGCGGAAAGACTTAGTGAATTAACAAAACTAGAAAGATTATTCTTTTCTGATAACGGTTCTACTGCAGTGGAAGTCGCTTTAAAAATTGCCTACCAATCATGGCAAAATAGAGGAGAGACAAGAACTCAAATAGTAGCTTTTGATGGCGCATATCATGGTGATACATTTGGAGCAATGGCTTTAGGTGAAAGAAATATTTTTAATGAGAATTTCGATAATCTTATGTTCCCAGTTAGAAGAGTCCCATGGCCTTCAACTTGGATGAACGATGAAGCAGTAGAAAAGAAAGAAAATGAGGCGATCCAAAAACTAGAAACTCTACTTAAAACTCCCACAGTTGCAGTAATCCTTGAGCCACTTGTTCAAGGAGCAGGAGGGATGAATATGGTTAGGCCTCAGTTTATAAAAAAAGTTTCAGAAATTATAAAAAATAATAATTCTTTGTTAGTTGCCGATGAAGTATTAACAGGGTTTGGAAGATGTGGAAGCCTTTTTGCGTTTCAAAAGGCAAAAATCATTCCTGATTTAATAAGTATTTCAAAAGGTTTAACTGGTGGATTTTTACCGATGGGAATAACTTTATGTAAAGAAAAAATTTTTCAATCATTTATTGATGATTCCCCAAGAAAAACTTTTTGGCATGGACATAGTTTTACTGCTAATCCTTTAGGTTGTGCTGCAGCGAACGCTAGCCTCGATTTATTAGAAAAAGAACCACAAAAATACCTTTCATTTGAAGAAAAACATTTATCTCATTTAATTAAATTTAAAAACTTACCTTATATAAAAAAGGTAAGGGTATCCGGCACAATTGCTGCCTTCAATTTAGATATTGGGAACAAAAAAGGTTATTTCAATAATATTGGGAAAGAAATAAAGGGCCTTGCAATGGAGCAAGGTTTATTCATTAGGCCCCTTGGGAATGTTATTTACCTCTTGCCGCCTCTTTGTATAACAGATGATCAATTAGAAAAAAGTTACTGGATAATAAGGCAAATCTTAGACAATCTTTAGATGACAATTTAAGGTCCCTGCAGTATTGCATTTTCCACATCTTCTTTATTAATGCAGTACGAAAATAGTCTTTTAGTTTCTTTTCCTTCACTTTCCCATATAACGCTTAAATCTTCTTGTTCAAAAATAATGGTTGCATTCCAATTAGAAAGTAACAGGTACCATTTAGATGGATTATTAACATCCTTCACAGCACCTAAATCGGTTAGCCACAATTCCAATGATTGGAGTGAATGTTGGTTAATTGGTTTTTTAGGGTAATTCACAAACTTTTTTAAAGTATTATTTTAATAACCAGATGGGTATTGTATCTAATTCTTTGCCAGTAAAAGAGGCAATAAATATTGAACAAATTAAACAAGTAGAAATGATAATAAATAAAAGAAATAACGAAAACAATTCCCCATTTGAAAAAGGTCTTCTATTATCTTCTAAATTTTGATTATTTGAATCGATTATTAAATTATTTAAAACTTTAGTATTATTCTTACTTCTAGATTTTTCCTTTAATTTATTATCATAAATTTTCCTCAAATTACTATTATTTAAATTTTCATAAGCTTCCAAAACTTCTTGAAATTTACTTTTAGCATCATCTATTTCTAAAGAAGTTGTATCAGGATGCAACTCAATGGAAAGTTTGCAAAATGCCTTTCTTAATTCATGATTTGAGGCATCTTCATCTACACCTAAAATTTTATAATAAGAAATTTCCCCTTTCAAAATAATCTTTTATTAATATTGTAATTCTAATAAATTTTAAATAAATAGAATGTATTTTATAAATGGCAAAAATTTATATTTATAAAGCAATGAAAAAACATAACATTCCAGAAGAAATTTTTTCATTAATAACTGAAGAAGAAATAATTATGTTTCAAGAATTACAAATTAAAATTAAAGAATTAAATAATAAAAAAAACTTAACGAGATTAATTAATGGTGATGATTATTGGATATCTCAAGTTTTTGACAGCATTTGGCCCTTTAAAACTTTCCCGAACATTAATTTTGATAATAAAAAATTTTTAGATATTGGATCAGGCTGTGGCTTCCCGGGTTTAGCTTATGCCATAACTCATCCTACGTCAGAAATATACCTGATTGATTCTTCAAAAAAGAAAACAGATGCTCTAAAAAGCTTAATTACAGAGATCAATTTCAAAAACAATATTCATGTAATTAATGATCGTATTGAGAACTTAGCACATCAATCGTCAATGAGAAATAGTTTCAATATAGCTACTACTAGAGCGGTGAGTAATCCATCAACAGTTTCAGAATATATACTACCAATGCTCAAAAAAGAAGGGTTAGGGATTTTATATTGTGGCAGATGGACTGATAAAGAAAGTAAAAATCTAGATAAAACTTTAGAAATATTAGAAGGAAAATTTAAAGAGAAAAAAAAGATTTTGTTACCAAGCGATAAAGGTACCCGAAATATTATTCTTATTCAACCAAAAAATATTTGCTCTAAAATCTATCCAAGAAAAGTTGGCAAACCTGAGAAAAATCCATTATGAAATTATTTTTTTGATAGTCTTCTAGCAACCTTATCCCCAAACTTTTCTTTTAAAGTTCTCAATTTTTTTATAACTTTTTTTGGATTTATATGACCTTCTAATACTTTTAATAATTGTACTTCAGAAACATCAGTATCTAACAAATTAGAGTTATTTCCTGGGAACCAGTGACTTCCATTACCAAGCAATTGATATCTAGCTTTTGCATACCCTTCCAAATCCAACCAATCAATTAAATTTGAAAGCCAAAGCAGAACGGGAATATTAATATTTCCTGGCGTATAATCCCAACTCGGCAAATTTCTATTCCAATTTTGATGCCACTCTAAACCCAAAGAATTAATTGATTCCTGCCTTAATCTGTTTAGTATCTTCGGAACATACTTCTCAGAGTCTGATAATAAAGAGACAGCTTCTAAATGCAAATCAAAATCTGCCTCTTTTGCAATACCCACACTGAGAGTATGGACATTTTGATTTCTTAAGCAAAAAAGATCGTTAAAAACTATAGGATGAAGTGGCTTGCAAAGTTCCAACATTTTGTCTGAGGGAGTATGAAGATGTCCCCCTTTATCAGTGGGACTTATTATAAAAACCCCAAGATCATATTTATTTGCCAAATTTATAACCTTTGTATTTTCTTGATTGATGAAATACCAGTGCAAATTTACATAATCAAAAAAGTTTGTTGATATAGCCTCTTCAATGAGTGAAGATTTTCCATGAGTAGAAAATCCAATTGAGCCAATTAAATTTTCTTTTTGCAAATTTCTTAAAATGTCAATACAACCTCCGTCTTTAACAGCATAATGTAAATGTTCATCTGTATTAATGCCATGTATTGCTAACAAATCAATTCTTTTAACTTGTAACTTTTCAATACTTGTCATAACGTCTCTCTTAAAAATTTTTGGATCACTATTTGGAGGTATTTTTGTTTGAATAATGTTTGGAATATTTTCTGTATTTTTAAAACCCATTCCTAATTGCACCTCAGAAGTCCCATAATACTTAGCAGTTTCGACATGACTCAAGCCATATTTATTTGCTAGATTTAAAATATTTTCTACTTTATTTTGTTCTTCATTTGAAATCTCAGAAAAATCTAATTGTTCCCAACTTTTTTGAAATCTCATACCACCTAGAGATAAAATAGGGATCTTCAAATTGGTTCTACCAAATCTCCGATATTGCATCTTTTAAAAATTAATGCTTATTCATTCTTGGTGGTTTTCCAAAAGATTGAAACATGTCCCTATCGAGGCTATTCTCCAAATCATTTAATTCTTCAAACTTGACCCAATGAATACAATCAACAGGGCAAGTATCTATTGCCTCTTGTATAACATCAACTCCATCACCATCTTGTCTGATTGCTCGACTTCTACCATGAAATTCGTCAACTAAGAAGGTGTTTGAAGCAACGTGTACGCAATATTGACAACCAATGCATTTAGCTTCATCAACCCAAACAGCTTTTTCGGCTAATTTACCACCTAAAACTGGCTCAAAGCCTGAAATTTCATTATTTTCTCCTAGATTATTAAATGGATCAGTTAAATCCATAATATGAGATTAGTTATCCCACTTGGTTAAAACCAATTCAATAGAGCCGTCATTTTGATTTTTTTGTTCTACGATTTGATAACCATCCTCTTTTGTTTTGGAAATAATTGTTTCGTAGGCATACATTTGAGTAACCTTAGAGATAAATCTTTCTACTGGTATCTCAAATTTCCATAGATCAAGATCAGTAACTAATTCATAAGCTTTTGAATTATTATCCCATTTAAATCCAACTTTAGTTTCACCAGGTAAACTCATACTTATGTCTACAGGTGTAAATTTACCTCTATAGCCTTTCACCAGTTTTTCTTCTTGATTAATAGTATAACCAAGATTGTTTAAGGCTTGAAGTAATGGCTCTGCTTCTTTTAGCTGAGTTTTAATAGTACTAAAATGTGACATTAGATTCGTTGTTTAGTTGTTTTAAGTTTTCATTTTGATTAGAGAGGAAAGCATCAGATGTTTTATTCTTAACTGTTACTTTACCGAGAGCATTTTCGAGATTTTTTGTGGCTTCATTGCATGAATAACCCGTGAATCCCTCAACAGTCTCTTCAACTCTTCCGTCTTGATGAATTTTGAATCTCAATGTTTTTTGAGGCATTAAATTCAAGTACTGAGTACTTTTACTTTATATAGAATAACGAAAATATTTTGTTTCAGTTGGTACAAGTTAATTAATTTTAATTTTTATATTGAATATTTGATAAATTAACTTTTTCGGTAACATTCTGGTGTAAAAATTAAATTATTTAATTATAAAAACCTTGCATACCCATTGAATCAAGGGCAGTTTTTGCTTCTTCCATAACAGATGGTTCTTTATCGAAAAGAGCTATCTTAGTACATTCATCAACGAAACTTTCTTGGAATGTGTTGTTTAATTTTTCGTACAACCTACACAAAGACCAGATGCAATTACTTCGTACACCTGATTCATTATCTATCTTTAAACTTATTAAAAGTTGTTCTGCTGCTAATTGAGCGTTCTCAAAAGAAACATTTCCAATTTCAGCTAAAGAACTAGATGACCATAACCTTACTGCAGCAACATCATTCTTTAAAGCATTTATTAATGGTTCTAAAACAATTTGATTATCATAATTAGCTAAGCTCCATGCTGTTGCTCTTCTGACATAAGCATTATCATCAGTCTTCAAAAGGCTGATGAGTTTTTCGACGGCGCTAGGACATGGATTACGACCTAAAGCATATACTGCACTCATTCTTTCGACAGGGCAAGGTTGATCAAGCAATGGTAATAAAAGGGGGAAAGATCTTTGATCTCTATACTCACAAAATATTCTTAAGCCTTGTATTCTTTCTTCTCTATTACCTTTGAGCATTTTTAAAGCTTCATCACACTCTTGAGTGAAATTTAAATCTTTTGAAAAAACATCTTCGTCAATTTGCTCTAAAGGATCTATTTCAATCTCTAAAGCCAATTCTCTGGCTAAAACATCTGGATCAATTGCTATTTCAGCTAAACTTTCTTGATTAGGATTCTTATTTTTTGTCATTTTTAGAATCTAATAATATTAATTCATTGGAGCAGGTGACATCATATCTCCTGGCAACCAAATTCTTGCACTAACTGCAAAAAAGGCAATCCCAAAAAGTGAGACGATAGCGAGAGGTAAAATTTTTGTCTTAATAAAACCCAATTATTCAAGTTTAATTAACACAATAATAGCCTGCTAAAGAGACTTTTAAAAATTTTTTTGATAATATTTTCTTAGATAATATTATTAATTTCTCGCATTTTGCCTTAACTGACCACATGCAGCATTTTTATCGAGACCTCTGCTTTTTCGCAAACTGACAGCGATGCCATTATGAAAGAGTATAGATTGAAATGATTGAAGATTTTTTAGAGAGGCTCTTTTAAATTCAACCTCATCAATTTGGTTGTACTGTATTAAGTTGACGTGGCATTGAAACCCTTTAAGCAAATTACTTAATTCATAAGCATGTTCTAATTTGTCGTTAACCCCACTTAGCATTAAATATTCAAAACTTACCCTCCGACCAGTATCTCTTACGTATTGCTTACAGTCTTCAATTATATTTTCGATCTCGTAGTTTTTTGCACTTGGTATTATTGTTTCTCTTATTTTTTGGTTAGAAGCATGTAGGCTTATTGCTAATGTAAATTGACAATTGCCTAATATTTGAAAAGACTTTGCTGATAATTTATTAATCATTTTTGGGACAGCGACAGTACTTACAGTTATCTTTCTCTGACTAATTTTAAAATCCTCATTTATGGATCTAATTGACACTATCAAATCATCAATATTCAATAATGGCTCACCCATACCCATAAAAACAATATTGGTCACTCTTCTATTCATTTCATTTTCGATAAATAAAATTTGATCTAAAATTTCACTTGCTTTTAAAGATCTTTTCAAACCTTCCTTACCAGTTGCGCAAAATTTGCAATCCATTGGGCAACCAACTTGACTTGAGAGACAAGCAGTTAGTCTTTTTTCAGTTGGTATCCCAACACACTCAATACTTTCATTATCTTCTGTAGAAAGTAACAATTTTAGAGTACCATCATTAGCTAAGTTTCTTTCATGAATACTTAGATCACTTACTTTAAAACCATCATCTTTTAACTTCTTTCTAAAATCTAAGGGTAAGACTTCTATTTGATCAATATTTTTCTTCTTGTTTCTATAGTTATAAATCCAATTATAGATTTGGCGACCCCTAAAACCAGCCTGACCATAACCTAGAGCCACATTTTCTAGATCTTTAATACTACTTCCTAGAAGATTTTTCAAATTCAGTAGTCTTTATTTCAAAGCTACTTTCACCATAACAGCAAACCATGTTTTAAGAAGAATTCTGTAAGAATAAGAGCAATAAAACCAATCATGGCCATCCTTCCGTTCAGTCTTTCGTTATAAAAATGGAATCCGTAACGAGGTAATTTTCTTTTAGGGACAATTTCAGGCTTAATCATCACTTACATTATAAAGATCTATTCTAGTCATTAAAAATTATAATAGATAATATTATTCATCAGACAGAAGGCCCTCCTCCTGCAATCCCTCCAATGCAGCAGGATCTGGTAATTGATCTTCAGAAAATTGATTTTCAGCATTAGGCCTTGCGAAGGCTGCAAAATTACTCGAAGAAGGATCGATTCCATGTCGGTTTCTCGTTGTCTCCAGATCTTCATCACTAGGATCATCAAGTATTGCAGTAGAGCTTACAGAAGGTGATTGTGGCATATCAACTGTGTAGTCTGGTCTCAAGTTCTGTGCTCTTCTGTATCCACCAGATTCTTCTGCAAGGATATCGGGATGAGGGCCAGCCTCTGATGATAATTCCTCAACAAAACCGCTAAAACCAGTACCTGCAGGTATTAATCTACCAATGATAACATTTTCTTTTAAACCTCTTAACCAATCAGATTTACCTTCAATTGCAGCTTCTGTAAGAACTCTTGTTGTTTCTTGGAAAGATGCAGCTGAAATAAAGCTATCTGTGTTCAAAGAGGCTTTAGTAATTCCCAACAAAACAGGAGTAAATTCTGCCGGAGCACCACCTGTAATTGCCATTGCTTGATTTATATCCTCCACTTGCCTCAACTCTATGAGTTCACCAGGCAAAAGAGTAGTATCCCCAGCATCTTCTATACGGACTTTGCTTGTCATCTGTCTAACAATAACTTCAATATGCTTATCATCTATTGCTACACCCTGTGATTTATAAACATTTTGCACCTCACTTACCATACTTCTTTGAAGTTTAGATATAGATTCTCGAGCGGCATCTATCAAAGATTTTTGATCTTTTAAATCATTGAAGTAGCAATCTAATAGTTCATGCGGATTAATTGGTCCATCAGTTAAAGATTCACCACCTATAACTTGTTGCCCATCACTAACCATTATATTTTTTCCAATTAATAGTTGATATTCATTTACAAAATCATCTTTTTCAATTACCGACAACGAAACTGATTCTTCATCATTACCTTTTTTAATCTGAACAATTCCAGATTTTCTACTTAAAATTGCAGCGTCTCTTGGTCTCCTAGCTTCTAATAACTCTTCAATACGAGGCAATCCCTGTACGATATCTCCAGTTTTCTGCCTCTCAAAAACAAGTAAAGCTAAACCATCTCCCCTAAGAACTAAATCTCCGTCTTTAACATGTAAAACCGAATCAGGAGAAACCATATAAGGCCTGCCAAGTCTTAATGTTACCGAACTATTAGAAATTTCTTCTATTTCTCCACAAGAAGTCGATTTTACAGACTTACTAATAGGGTCCCCATCAACTACACGATCACCAACTTTAACAACTGCTTTATCACTTATTTTAATTTTAATTTTATCTTCTTCTCTTTCAACAATTAACCTTCTTATGGGCTCATCTTCAACAACATTTGGTAATTGAACCAATCCCTTCTCTTTACAAAGAATTTGAGTAGTAGCTATGACATCTCCTGCTTTTACTAATTGGTTATCCTTGACTTGCAGTTCTGTATGTGTTGAGCCATGACTAGAGTCAGATAAAGTATCTCTTCTTACAAGAATAGACTCCAATATTACTAAATTTAATCTATTAATTGATGCATCGTTTTTATCTTCTATCGACTCGACGTCAATAGTCATTTGAGGAGTAGCATCAAAGCTTTCAATACTTAAGTGTGTTCTAAGTAATTCAACTCCTTCAACTGATTTTATCAATTCACCATCTTTGTAGGTAAGCCTTTGGATGGCTTTTAAGCCTAGATGTGGTCCTTTTTCCTGCTTAATATGCGAAAGTTGGGGTAATTCCGCGTGGTCAGGAATAGTAAATTCTTCAACAGTTCTTAATAGTAAGCCACGACATTTAGGTGTTTCTAATTTTTGAACAAATAGAATTTCTTTATTATCAACACCATCTAGAATCTTCTCGCCTGGATTAACAAGATTTCCTTCTTCTGTAAATCTATTTAATACTTCTTCATCGTCACACTCATGAAAAGTTCCATTTCTTACAGTTATTTCACGAAGGATATCATTTTTTTGCGTAACTGTAACAATACCTGATGTTTGACTAAAGATATCTTTTACAACTTCTGTTCCAGCTTCAATCCATTTCATATCTTCGATCATGAGAAGAGATATGTCCTTATTGATTTCATGTGTCTCTTGAGGAATCCAAAGCAATGTCCCTCCTTGACTTACTTCAAAACCATTTTTAGATGATCTTGCTTTTTTAACACTTAATCCCGGTGTATACTTTACTAGACCACCAGTTTTTGTGCGGAACCTTTCATCTGATAAGTCTGCTATTACTTCACCATTACTGATTTTACTTCCAGGAGAAATATTTAAACGATAAGAGATACCATCACTAGATTCCAAATTATATATTTGACCTGAGTGGGTAGATTCTTCAATTAATTTAAAATTAGTTAAAGACATTGAAGTAGTAACAATCTGAACTTCTCTTGAATCTCCTATTGATTCTCTTAATCGAACTTCTCCACCAAACTCAGTTGATTGACTTGCTTCTGCTAAAACAGTTCCTTCATTTACAGATTTTCCAGATGAAACAACCGGTCTTGCATTAGGGGGCAAGTTATAAACATCTCCAGCTAAAACCCACAATCTGCCTAATCTTTGAGCTTTTAAAGTAATATTACCCTGCCTATCTGTTACCTCCTTTGGTTGAATAACCTTGTCGTACCTAACTTGACCAGCCAAATCACAAATAACATCTTTTGTTGCTTTTTCAACACTCTTTTTAACAGTTCCAGAGGTAATTTGAGCAACAGTTATATCAGAATTAATTTCTTCACCGTCTTCTACAAATAAAAGCGATCCGCTAGAAACCTCAATTTTTTGAGCCTTGCCAGAATTATTTCCTTGAGGAACAATCTTTAGTAAGAAATCAACTTCGGCTTGTTTAGCTTCAACACCATGTGGGGTTCTATAACCTCTAACCTTTGCTTTTGAGCTAAATTCAACTTTACCAGTAATTTTTGATCTTACTACTCCACTTTCAGCAGTAGATACACCTCCAGTATGGAAAGTTCTCATTGTCAATTGAGTTCCTGGCTCACCAATAGATTGAGCAGCAATAATTCCAACTGCCTCACCTAGATCAACCAAATGATTATGTGCCAACGCCCATCCGTAACACCTCCTGCAAACAGATCTATTAGCTTCACATGTTAATGGGGATCTTACTTTTACTTTATTAATAGATGCTTTCTCAATTTCTCCTGACAATGCAGGATCTACAGCAGTATTTTGAGGAGCAACAAGGTTTTCTTCATCATCAAAAATATCCTCAGCGGTAAGCCTACCAAGAAGCCTCGATCCAAATTTACCATCTTCAGCTTCAACAACTATTGATCGTTCTGTTCCACAATCTTCTTCTCTAACAATTACATCTTGAGCAACATCAACTAATCTTCGAGTCAAATAACCAGAATCTGCAGTTCTTAAGGCAGTATCCACCAAACCTTTCCTTGCTCCATAAGAAGAAATTACATATTCAGTAACAGTGAGTCCTTCTCTAAAATTAGTTCTTATTGGCAAATCAATGATTTCCCCTTGAGGATTAGCCATCAATCCCCTCATACCAACAAGTTGTCTAACCTGAGACATATTACCCCTCGCTCCTGAATTGGCCATCATCCAAACGGAATTTAGAGGATCATTTTGATTGAAATTATTCTTGACAGCATCTACCAATCTCTCATTAGTTTCAGTCCAGGTATCTATAACTTTTGTGTGCCTTTCTACTTCGGTAATTTCACCAAGTCTGTAGCATTCTTCTGTAGCGGATATTTGCTCTTCAGCTTGTCCTATTAAATCTTGCTTTGCTTCAGGAACTTTTAAGTCATCTACTGAGATAGAGACAGCTGCTTGGGTAGCGTATTTAAATCCTAAGTCCTTTAGATTATCAGCCATGGCTGCAGTGACAGCAGTGCCATGAGTTTTATAGGCCCATGAAACTAAATTTTTTAAGGCTCTCTTGTCAACTACCTTATTCTTAAATGATGGTGGTGTTTTAGCTAGAGCAGGCATTGTAACTGGATTATTCTTTTTAGAGTTTTTAGTAGTTTTACGTACTCTGGATGTTTTTTTAGGTTTAGATGAAGTCATGATTTTAAGGTAAATGAAAAATAGTTTTTAAAGATTACGTTTTAGTTACAGAATCGATGATGGTATAGTTCATAACTACTCTCCCAACAGTTGTTAGTACAAATCTGCTTATTAAATTATTATCAGAGTCAAATCTGTCTCTTCTTAAATTCCAGATCTCTAATCTTGAACCATCTTCTAGCAATTGAGTTTTTTGTGGACTACGCATTTCGTCTTCATCTTCAACTTCTCCATTAAATCTAACCCAAACCCATTCATGTAGGCTGAGTCTTTTATCTTCAAAAGCAAAAATAACATCTTCTAATGAAGCAAAAGTAATCTTATTATCTCCGAATTCTGGTTTTTGATAATTCGGTTGCAAAGCCGTTAGATAATAAGAGCCCAAAACCATATCTTGTGATGGAGTCACAATTGGTTCCCCGGTAGCAGGAGAAAGAATATTATTACTGGCCAACATAAGCATGCGTGCTTCAGTTTGTGACTCTAAAGCTAAAGGAACATGAACGGCCATTTGATCTCCATCGAAGTCAGCATTAAATGCAGGACAGACTAAAGGATGAAGTTGAATTGCTCTACCTCCAACTAATTTCGGTTCAAAAGCTTGAATTCCTAAACGATGCAGCGTAGGAGCTCTATTCAAGAGAATTGGATGCCCTTCAATAACTTCCTGAAGTACTTGCATAACTTCATCATCAGCTTTTTGTATTAATTTTTTTGCAGCTTTAATATTATTTACAATATTTTGTCTTATTAATCTATGAATTACGAAAGGTTGAAAGAGCTCAATCGCCATTTCTTTTGGGAGGCCACATTGATGCATTTTTAATTTTGGACCCACAACTATTACAGATCTTCCTGAATAGTCAACACGCTTTCCAAGAAGATTCTGTCTAAATCTTCCTTGTTTCCCTTCAATTATGTCACTTAGGGACTTAAGAGCCCTATTATTTGCTCCGACAACAGTTCTTCCTCTCCGTCCATTATCTATAAGGGCATCAACTGCCTCCTGAAGCATTCTTTTTTCATTTCTTACGATAATTTCAGGAGCTAAAATTTCTTGAAGCCTAGCCAGTCTATTATTTCTATTTATAACTCTTCTATATAAGTCGTTTAAATCAGAAGTTGCAAATCTTCCCCCATCAAGCTGAACCATAGGTCTAAGATCAGGCGGTATAACTGGAATTGCATCTAAAACCATCCATTCTGGTTTGGCATTGGTTGCAATGAAATTATCAATAACTCTTATCCTTTTTATAAGTTTTGCCCTCTTTTGCCCTTTGCTGTTAGTAATTTCTTCTCTAAGCTCCTCAGCAACCTGATTTAAATCAAGGTCCTCAAGTAATTGCTTCAGAGCCTCTGCACCAATTCCAACAAAAGGTTCATTTTCGATTGTTGAATCTTCAGCATAAATTTCATCTTCAATTTCCAGCCACTCATCCTCAGTAAGCAATTGCTTATATTTAAGTTCTTTATGATCACCAGGGTCTAAAACGACATAACAATTAAAATAAACTATTTGCTCTACATCCCTAAGAGGAATATCCAAAAGTATCGCAACGTAACTAGGTATTCCTTTCAAGTACCAAACATGGGAAACTGGCGCAGCAAGTTTTATGTAGCCCATCCTATGTCTTCTGACTCGACTTTCAGTAACTTCAACCCCACATCTTTCACAAACAATACCGCGATGTCTTACCCTTTTATACTTTCCACAATGGCATTCCCAATCTTTAGATGGCCCAAAAATCTTTTCACAAAACAACCCATCCATTTCCGGTTTAAGTGTCCTGTAGTTGATAGTCTCGGGTTTCGTGACTTCACCAACTACTTGTCCATTAGGCAAAGTCCTCTGCCCCCAATCCATTATTCTTTGAGGAGAAGCTATTGAAATTTTGACGTAATCAAAGTGATTTTCAGTTCTTAAGTTGCTGTTTGTCATTTTTGGTTAATTTAAATTAAAGAAGGTTTTAATTGGATATTTAATCTTCCTCATATTCAGAGGTACCAAGAGATTCGTAAGTAGGTCTAGATGGAGTATTTCTTCTCGGATTAATATCTTGCATTAAATCTACTTCTTTTCCTTCATCTGTATAAACTCCTATATCCAAACCCAGAGATTGTAATTCCCTCATAAGAACTTTAAATGACTCAGGAGTACCGGGCCTTGGGATCGGTTTACCTTTTACTATTGCATTGAGCGCTTCATTTCTTCCTTGCATGTCATCAGATTTAACTGTTAACAATTCCTGAAGTGTGTAAGCGGCTCCATAAGCTTCAAGGGCCCATACTTCCATTTCCCCAAGCCTTTGCCCTCCTTGCTGAGCTTTACCACCCAATGGTTGCTGCGTTACTAAAGAATAAGGTCCAGTAGATCTAGCATGAATTTTATCATCCACCAAATGAACTAACTTGAGGAAGTGAGAATATCCGACAGCAACTGGCTGATCGAAGGGTTCCCCTGTCCTACCATCTTTAAGTGATAACTTTCCTGGATCATCAGGATTGTAAACCCAAGCTTTACCTGGCTGTTTTGAAGCTTCCTCTAAAAATGCTTGAACAGTTTGATGTGATTTTTCAGCTCCATACATTTCATCAAATGGAACGACTTTAACCCGGCAATTTAAATTAGAAGCTGCCCAGCCCATCAGCAATTCAAAAACTTGACCGACATTCATCCTACTTGGCACCCCTAAAGGATTAAGAACTATATCTACAGGCGTCCCATCAGGTAAATAAGGCATATCTTCTCTGGGTAAGATTCTGCTAATGATTCCCTTATTTCCATGTCTGCCTGCCATTTTGTCGCCTACTTGAATTTTTCTTCTCTGAGCGACATAAACTCTTACAACCATATTGGCTCCTGGAGGTAGTTCATCACCTTGCTCTCTAGTATAAATACGAACATCCAACACCCTTCCCTTCTCAGTTTTAGGAACTCTGAGAGAATTATCTCTAACATCTCGAGCTTTTTCACCGAAAATGGCTCTTAAAAGTTTTTCTTCCGGTGGTTGGTCTGATTCCCCTTTTGGAGTCACTTTTCCTACAAGGATATCTCCACTCTCGACAAAAGCACCAATCCTAATAATTCCCATCTCATCAAGATTATTCAAGCTTTCTTCCGAGATATTGGGAATCTCTCTGGTTATTTCTTCAGGCCCTAACTTCGTTTGTCTTGCTTCAATTTCATATTTTTCAATATGCACTGAAGTATATAAATCATCAGTTACCATCCTCTCGCTCACAAGAATTGCATCTTCGTAGTTGTAACCCTCCCATGGCATATAAGCAATCAAAACGTTTTGGCCAAGCGCGATTTCGCCTCCTTCACATGCAGATCCATCTGCTAAAACCTGGCCTGATATAACTCTATCTCCAATTTTTACTATAGGTCTTTGGTTGAGGCAAGTATCTTGATTTGATCTTTGATATTTCTGAAGATAGTGAAAATGTTCATTACCATCCTCGTCTTTAACCACAATTTCATTAGCATCTACGTAAGATACAGTTCCATTAACTTTTGTTATTGGAACCATTCCTGAGTCTCTAGCAACTTGAGATTCTAAACCTGTACCAACTAAAGGACGCTCCGGCCTAAGTAGTGGAACTGCTTGGCGTTGCATATTTGATCCCATGAGAGCTCTATTAGCATCATCATGTTCTAAGAAAGGAATGAGTGAAGTAGCAACTGAAATTACCTGTACAGGAGAAAGCTGAACGTAATCAACTTGTTCAGGAGGAACTTTTTCAAAATCTTGTCTATATCTTACGGGTATTAAATTTGCGATTATGTTTCCATCCTTGTCAGTTGCTACATCACCTGGAGCCACCCTACACTCATCTTCTAAATCAGCAGAAAGATAAACAGGATTACCAACTTTATCCACTTTACCGTTTTTGACTTCCCAAAAAGGAGTTTCAATAAAACCATATTCATTAACTCTTGCGTGGGTAGCTAAAGAATTTATAAGTCCTGCATTAGGACCTTCGGGAGTCTCGATAGGACATAATCTTCCATAATGCGAAGGATGTATATCTCTTACTGCAAAGCCTGCTCTTTCTCTGGTTAATCCTCCTGGACCTAATGCTGAAATTCTTCTCTTGTGTGTTAATTCAGCCAGAGGATTAGTTTGATCCATGAACTGGCTTAATTGACTGGAGCCAAAAAATTCCTTTATAGCAGCAACCAAAGGTTTTGGATTGACCAGTTGAGCAGGAGTCAATGAATCTGTTTCTCCTACAGTCATTCTCTCTTTAATAATTCTCTCTAAACGATTAAGTCCAACCCTGACTTGATTTTGTAGAAGTTCTCCTACAGATCTAACTCTTCGATTACCAAGGTGGTCAATATCATCCAAACTAGCGCCGCCAATATCCAATTCCAGATTAATTAAATAGTCAATGGTAGAGAGAACATCTTCATGGGTAAGTGTTCTCACATCGTTTGGTACGGTAAGTCTCAATTTTTTATTTATTTTATATCTACCAACTCGACCTAAATCATATCTTTTGGGATCAAAAAATCTACTGTGTAACAGCTGTTGTCCTCCTGATACAGAGGGTGGTTCACCAGGACGTAACTTCTTGTATAGCTCAAGTAATGCCTGGTCTTCTGAATTTATACCCTCGTCATTAGCTGACTCAATTGAGCTTTGATAAAACTCAGGATGCCTAAGTTTATCGACAACATCATTATCAGAAAGACCCATCGCTCTCATAAGAACATGAGCATTAATTTTTCTAGTTTTGTCAACTCTTACATAAAGTAAATTATTTTTGTCGGTTTCGAATTTTAACCAAGCACCTCTATTAGGAATAACGCTGGCATTGTAGGTCCTTCGACCATTTTTATCCAGTTCATCTTTGAAATATACTCCAGGACTTCGAACAATTTGATTAACAATAACTCTTTCGGCACCATTAATGATAAAAGTTCCTCTTTCAGTCATTAATGGTAGTTCCCCAATAAATACTTCTTGTTCTTTAATTTCCCCTGTCTCTTTATTAATTAACCTGCAAGTTACATACATTTGAGATGCAAATGTAGCATCTCTTCTTTTGGCTTCCTCAACATCATGCCTAGGTCTTTTTAATCTGTACTCTTCACCTATGAAGTGTAACTCTAATTTACCTGTGTAATCAGAAATTGGAGAAAAATTCTGTAGTTCTTCTATTAAACCCTTTTCTAAAAACCATTTAAAGCTTGCTCTTTGTACTTCAACTAAATCTGGTAGATAAGTAGCTGTTTTTGCTACCTGTAAAGCGCTACTGCTCATCCAAGAAAACCTGCGATTTTGTGAGATTTACTATTTACTTTAAATCTACTTAATATTTTAGTTATTTACTTTTCACTTAAATGAGATCAACCATTAAATCTCGATTTCAACAAAAAAATCAATTTAAATTTAGATGAATTAAATTTTTTTTTGCTGAAAATCATTAATTGTGTAAGTTAAAAGCTAAAAAATTAAGGAAAATTTCCAGTAATTTCTTATATTAACAGCTTCTCTGTCAAATTAACAAGTCAAATTTAAACAAATCTTCAGCATTCTTAGATGACTCTTTAGCAATTGTGTTTAACTCAGTAGATCTTAAATCTGCCATAAATTTTGCAACATTTTCAACAAATGCAGGTTCATTTCTTTTACCTCTATGAGGAACAGGAGCCAAGAATGGTGAGTCAGTTTCGATTAAGTATTTATCATTTGGGACTATTTTGGCACACTCATGAATTTTATTTGCTTTTGGGAAAGTTACTATTCCACTAAAACTAATGTAAAAACCAAGATCCAAGAATTGCTTCATTTCATTTGGAGTTCCTGTCCAACAATGAAGTACACCATCAGGACATTTCCCTTTATTAAAGAGATCACTACATATAGAAATCATTTCATTTGCAGCATCTCTGCAATGGATAATTACAGGCAATTTCAGTTCATAAGCTAACTCCATTTGCGGAATAAGGGCTTCAATTTGCTGAGTTTTATTTTCATTTTTAAAAAAATCCAAACCTAATTCCCCAATAGCTACAACTCTTCTATCTTCTTGAGCTGATTTTCTTAAAAGAGATTTTGAACTTTGTTCCCATTTTTTTGCTTCTAGAGGATGCAACCCGACTGAATAATAAATTTCATGAAATTCATGAGATATTTTTTTTAGCTTAGGAATTTCTGTTAATTCACAACAAGCATGAACTAATTTTTTAATGCCTTTTGAACGCAACCTTAAAACAACATCTTCAAGATCACTCTCAAAATTTTCAAAAATTAAATGACAGTGCGAATCTATGAGTTCTATGTTGCTCATAATTCTGATCTGCCTCTTTACCTTGTGGTAATAGTATTTTTTACAAAATTATTAATTTTTGATTTTCTATTAGCTCCATTATTCTTGTGAAGAACATTTTTTTTAACTGCTTTGTCAATAAAGCTAAAAGCTTTATTTAAGCTTGTATTGACTAAATTTTTATTTTCTTCATTTGGTTCTTTTTTATATTTTTCGCAATTTTCTAAAGTTTTTTTAGTCAGAGTTCTTACTGTAGATTTATAGGATTTATTGATTAAACGATTTCTTTCTGCGATTTGAATTCTCTTTTTTGCTGATTTGTTATTGGCCACAGAGGGTACATAAATATAAGATTTCTATAATAACAAATAAATCGACTACTAATCAATCATATATAATTTAGAAAATTATTAAATTGAGTTTTAAGTCTTTCAATTTGAAAAAATTAAGCATATGAAGATAATAAATAATAAAACAGAAGCTATTGAAGAATTAAAAAGGATTTATTCGCGAACTAATTCAGAAAACAACACTAAAATAAATACAATTGTTGAAAAAATTCTTCAAGAGGTAAAAATTTCTGGAGATAAAGCGGTAGAAAAATATACCAAAAAATTTGATGGTTTCGATCCTAACCCTATGCAAGTGAATGCGGAACACATAAAGAATGCATGGGATGAAATTGATAACAATTTAAAACGCTCGCTTGAAGAAGCTCATAAAAGAATTCAAAAATTCCACGAAAAAGAAATTCCTCAATCTTTTACTATAAAAGGTGAATATGGCGATATCGTCCAAAGAAGATGGAAACCAGTTAAAAATGCAGGTATTTATATTCCTGGAGGAAGAGCTGCTTATCCAAGTACTGTATTAATGAATGCAATTCCAGCAAAAGTAGCAGGAGTAGGAGAAATTATAATGGTATCTCCTGGGAATAAAGATGGGAAAATAAACAAAACTGTTTTAGCTGCAGCTCACTTATCAGGTATCAATAAAGTATTTAGAATTGGAGGAGCTCAGGCGATTGGTGCCCTAGCATTTGGCACAAATCAAATCAATAAAGTTGATGTTATATCAGGTCCTGGGAATATATATGTTACAACTGCAAAAAAACTCATTTATGGTTCTACAGGAATTGATTCTTTGGCTGGTCCAAGTGAAATATTAATCATTGCAGATGAAACAGCTCAAAGCACCCATATAGCATCTGATCTACTAGCGCAAGCAGAACATGATCCTTTGGCTTCGGCAATACTACTAACTACATCAAAGAATCAGGCAAAAGAAGTTTTAGAAGAACTTTATAAAAAAATAGATGATCATCCAAGAAAAGAAATTTGTATGCAATCAATAAAAAATTGGGGTTCAATTGTGATTTGCGAGAACACTGAACAATGTGTTGAACTAAGCAATAACTTTGCCCCTGAACATCTAGAAATTCTTACTGTAGAGCCAAAAAAAATTCTTGCAGGCATAGAGAATGCAGGAGCTATTTTTTTAGGAAAATGGACTCCAGAAGCTGTTGGAGATTATCTTGCTGGACCAAATCATACTTTACCGACATCAGGTAATTCTAGGTTTAGCGGTTCTTTAGGGGTTGAAACTTTTATGAAAAATTCTTCAATAATAGAATTTAATGAAGAAAGTTTAAAAGTTAATAGCCTTGATATTATTAATCTAGCTAAAAGTGAGGGCTTACATAGTCACGCTAACTCAGTGCAAATAAGATTTGAAGATTAGCAAGCTCTTGAGGGTGAGTAAACCACTGGAGTATTGTTTTCAATTTTACCAACTAATACTTTATCTGTAAGATCAACGAATAATCCATTTTCTAATACTCCTGGAATATTATTAATCGTCATTTCAATGTCTTTTGGATTATTAATGCCATCATCGAATAATACATCTAAGATGAGGTTACCTTGATCAGTAACAACTGGGCCAGCTTTTTTAGTAGCCATTCTTAAAGTAGAACTACCTTTCATCTCTGAGATAACTTCCTGAACTTGCTTCCAAGCATTTGGAAGAACTTCTACAGGTAAAGGGAAAGATAGATTTAAATTTTGTACAAGTTTAGTTTCATCAACAACAATCAGCAATTGATCAGATTTAGATGCTACTAACTTTTCTCTCACGTGGCATGCTCCTCCTCCTTTAATTAATTGAAATCCTGGATCAACTTCATCTGCTCCATCAATAGCTAAATCAATTTGAGATACAGAAGCTAAATCGATAAGCGGGATATTCAGTTCAAGCGCTAAAACTTCTGATTGAAAAGAAGTTGCAACACCTCTTATATTTTGGAGTTTCCCAGAACGTATTTCATCTGCAAGGCTTTTTATCATTAACGCAGCTGTAGATCCAGAACCTAATCCAAGAATCATGTCACTTTTTACTTCCCTTATTGCTGCATCAGCAACAACTTGTTTCATTTGAGTTTGTGAATCCAAAATCTTTTTCTCTAATGGTTATAGATTATTAAATTTCAATGGGAGCTTTATGTCAAACCTGGGAGAGGTTCTGGTTTAATGTTTATCTGTATCTCTTTATTATCTCTCAAAATATTTAAATTAAATACTTTTCCTATCTGAGCTTTTTCTACTTCATCTAGTAAAGTTTTAGGCTCATTTATAGAGATATTTTCGGCTGCTATTACTAAATCTCCTCTTCTTAAACCAGCTTTTTCAGCCGGGCTATTTGGTATTACTGATTGAATTAGAGCTCCGTTTCTTTCTGGTAATTGAACTAAAGAATTGGGATCTCGATTATGTTCTTTAGCAATTCTAGGATTTAAAGAAATTAATTGCACCCCTAAATATGGATGAATAACTTCCCCATTTTTGAGTAGCTGATCAGAAACACTTTTAGCCAGATTGATGGGAATCGCAAAACCTAGACCAGCTCCAGGACCACTTCTTACTAATGTATTTATTCCAATTACCTCGCCATTGGAATTTATGAGTGGTCCCCCAGAATTTCCTGGATTTATTGCCGCATCAGTCTGAATAAGATCCAACCTTTTATCTGAAAATCCCAAACTATTAATATCTCTATGTAGGCTGCTTACAATCCCTAAGGTAACTGTTTTTTCAAGACCATAAGGAGTGCCAAGAGCAATTGCCCAATCCCCAACTTCAAGATCTTCAGAATTTCCAAGTGGAGCAAAACCAGAATAAGCATCTTCATCAATTTTTACTAAAGCTAGATCAGTTACTGTATCCGTTCCCAAAACTTCACCATCACAAATAGATCCATCTGCCAAAGTAACTGAAACATTATCGACTCTTTCTACGACATGAGCGTTTGTAAGAACCAAACCATTCTCATTAATGATAACCCCAGAGCCTTGTCCTCTCTCCCTTTCAGGAGTAATGCCTTGCTCACCAAGTAAATCCCTTAATAAAGGGTCAAGTAAAGTAGGATCAAATTGTTGCCTCTCTACTAAGCGCTCAGTGTCAATTTTTACAACTGCGGGGCCAATATTTTTAACTGCAGATGATACGAAATTATGACTTTCTGAAGATGTTAAAGCTAAAACTTCAGCTTTTTGAGAGAAATTGACTAGACAAAAACAAAAAATAATGAAAATTTGGATTAAATTAATAAATTTAATCTTGAGAAATTTCATTTAATTAATAGTTTTTGGAATTTATTTAAATAATCTAATTGAAGAAACATATTATTGTTGTTTTTTTGTTTACATCCATAAAATACAAATTTTCAAATTCTTCTATAGAAAAAATCTATTTATATGTGAAAATAACTTTAAATAAATCTATAAATAAATTTGAATAAAGAAAACAAAAGTAAACTAGAAAAGCTATTAAAAAATGTTGCTAATAATCAGGATTTAGAAATTTACAGTTTAAATATAAAAACTAATCAAAATCCAATTGTTATTGAAATAATCATAAAAAAAACAAATGGAGATGACGTTTCCTTAGATGATTGCGCGCTATTTAATACCCCAGCATCTGACGAAATAGAAAAATCAAATCTTTTAAATTGTTCATATGTGTTAGAAATTAGTAGTCAAGGGGTCAGTGATGAATTAACCTCAGAAAGAGACTTCAAAACTTTTAAGGGTTTTCCAGTTAATGTTGAGTTAAACCAAAAGAATTCAAAAATAAAATTCCTGAATGGTTTACTTTATGAAAAGTCTAATGATTATTTAGCCATTAACATTAAAGGTAGGATAAAGAAAATCCCTTTTGATGAAGTATTAAAAATTAGTCTTTGTACCTTAAAAGATTGATTATTTTTCAACCATTATTCAATTTTCCCATCATAGATGGCATTAGTTATTCTCCCAGGTTTAAACAATCTTATTGAAGACATTAGTGAGGAAAAAAAATTACCTCCTAATATCGTTGAAGCAGCCTTGCGCGAAGCTTTGTTAAAGGGATATGAAAAATATAGAAGAACTTTTTACATTGGAGTTAACGAAGATCCATTTGATGAAGAATACTTCAGTAATTTTGATGTTGGACTAGATCTAGATGAAGAGGGTTACAGGATATTATCTAGTAAAATAATTGTTGAAGAAGTAGAGAGCGAAGATCATCAAATATCTCTAATAGAAGTTAAACAAGTTGCTGATGATGCGCAAATAGGTGACACAGTTGTATTAGATGTCACTCCTGAAAAAGAGGATTTCGGGCGAATGGCTGCTTCAACAACAAAGCAAGTTTTAGCACAAAAATTAAGGGATCAACAACGAAAAATGATCCAAGAAGAATTTGCAGATTTGGAGGATCCTGTTTTAACTGCAAGAGTTATCAGATTTGAAAGACAATCAGTGATTATGGGAGTTAGTTCGGGAATCGGCAGACCCGAGGTTGAAGCAGAACTTCCCAAGAGAGATCAATTACCAAATGATAACTATAGAGCAAATGCAACTTTCAAAGTATTTTTAAAAGAAGTTAGCGAAATAGCTAGAAAAGGTCCACAACTTTTTGTGAGTAGAGCCAATGCTGGTTTAGTAGTTTATTTATTTGAAAATGAAGTACCGGAAATTCAGGAAGGTACAGTAAAAATAGTTGCTGTTTCAAGAGAAGCTAATCCTCCTTCAAGAGCTGTTGGGCCAAGAACAAAAGTAGCTGTTGATAGCATCGAAAATGAGGTCGACCCTGTAGGTGCTTGTATTGGAGCGAGAGGAGCAAGAATCCAACAAGTAGTAAATGAATTAAGAGGAGAAAAAATTGATGTTATTAAATGGTCATCTGACCCAATACAGTATATTTTGAATTCCTTAAGTCCGGCTAAAGTCGATCTCGTGAGACTTGTTGACCCTGAAGGTCAACACGCGCACGTACTAGTTCCTCCTGATCAATTAAGTCTCGCAATTGGTAGAGAAGGACAAAATGTGAGACTTGCGGCAAGATTAACTGGTTGGAAGATTGATGTTAAAAACTCACATGAATACGATCAGGAAGCAGAAGATGCTGCAGTCTCTGAATTAATTATCCAAAGAGAAGATGAAGAGAATCTCCAGCGTGAAGCTGAGCTTAGATTAGAAGCAGAGCAAGCAGAGCGTGCTGCGGAAGATGCAAGATTAAGAGAGCTTTATCCCCTTCCCGAAGATGAAGAAGAATATGGAGAGGAACAATACGAAGGAGAAGAATTCACAGATAATGATTCATTAGAGACTCTTCAAGATACTGAGATATCTGCCAAAGAGGAGAAAAAACGGTGATGCAACAAAACCCTGTTTTGCGTGTATGCATTTCATGTAGAAAAACATATGACAGGAAAGATCTTTTAAAGATTACTAAAGATCATAAGCAAGGCATCATGCTTCAAAAGGGAATGGGAAGATCAGCTTACATTTGCAAGTCAAAAAAATGCTACTCAGATTCAAAGATTAAAAAAAAGCTTCAAAAAGCTTTAAAAACATTTTTGGAACCTGAATTTGTTGAAATTTTTGAAAAAGAAATTACAAGCTTCAATAACTATCCCCATTAAGGGAATATAATTAAATTAAATTCTCTTCTATTTTAAAAGAGTACAAATCAGATTAAATGACTATCAGCGATAAAATCAGAATTTACGAACTTTCCAGAGACTTAAATCTGGAAAATAAAGATATACTGGATGCCGCGCAAAAACTTTCAATTTCTGTAAAAAGCCATAGTAGTTCTATTAGTGCAGAAGAGGCAAAAAAAATTAAAAATCTTATTAATAAAAAGAATTCAGATAAAAAAATACTTTCCATTAATAAACCTTCAATTAAAAAAGATAATTTCAAACAAAACAAAGAAAATAAATCTCCTTTTATTTCTTCTAAAAAAGGGACACCTCTCAAAGATAATTCAAACAAAAAACCCTTATTGATAAAACCACTTAACAAACCTGAGAGTGTAAAAATAATTTCAAATCAACTTCAAAATCCTAATAAACCTAATATTGTTAATAGTTCACAATCTCGAGCAAATCTTACAAATACAAATATAAATAGTAAAACTTCACAGAATTTAAACCAAGATAAAAAAACTTTCGAAAATAATACAATCCCGCCTATCAAAAGCCCGGCAAAACCACCTATTCAATTAATTGCAAAGCCTAAAAATATAAATAATAATGTTAAATCTAATGAATCTTCCCAGAACATCTCAAGTGCAGGAGATAACAGAAGACTATCAAACAAACCTGATCAAAATACTAACAAACCTAAACCAAAAAATTATAATAGTAAAATAAAAACCCCTGAGCTCGTAGGAGCTCCAATAAGAAGAGAAGATCCAAAGATAAATCCTAATAAGCAAAATAATAAGCACAACATTGCTTTTAAACAAACTGGCTCAAACAGAATTGGTTCTCCCAACAGACCTGGCATGCCCAATAATAGGCCTGGTTTAAGAAACAAACCTTCAGTTCAAGACAGACCTGGCTCATTTAATAGGCAAGGCAATCCCAATAGACCTGGCATGCCCAATAATAGGCCTGGTTCTAAATTCAATGGTCAAAATTCATCTGGGATAAGGAAGCCAGTATCACCTAACGAACTTTTACAACTTCAAAAAAATAATAACTCTGAGAAAGACAACAAAGATAAAAAGAATAACGCAAAACAAAATATCAATGCACCTAATCAGAAGGCTAAAGCGCCTAATATGCGTCCAAATGCTACTCCAAGTTCCAAAAAACCTCCTCACAGATCATTTTCAAATAGTTCAAAGAAATCTGGGAAGACAGACTGGGATGATAGCGCAAAACTTGAAGCATTAAGAAGTAAAAATCCTCAAAAACAAAGGCAGAAAGTTCATATTATTGGTGAAAATGATGATTCATTAACATCTGAAACCAGTGGATATTCAGGTGAGAAAATTTCAATTTTATCAGCAAGTCTTGCACGTCCTAAGAAAGAAAAGTCTGAAGAAACTAAATCTCAAAAATCTATCAAACAATTTAAAAAGAAGAAAAAAGAGACCACAAGACAAAGGCAGAAAAGGAGAGCAATGGAATTAAAGGCTGCCAAAGAGGCCAAACAAGTAAGACCTGAAATGATAATAGTTCCCGAAGATAATTTAACTGTTCAAGAATTAGCTGATAAATTAAGCCTTGAAAGTTCTGAAATAATAAAATCTCTTTTCTTCAAAGGCATAACGGCAACTGTTACTCAATCACTTGACTTAGCAACTATCGAAACAGTAGCAGAAGAATTTGGTGTGCCTGTTTTACAAGATGATATACAAGAAGCCGCTGAGAAAACAGTTGATATGATTGAATCTGATGATATTGATAATTTAATAAGAAGACCTCCTGTTATTACAGTGATGGGTCATGTAGATCATGGCAAAACAAGTCTTTTAGATTCCATTAGAGAATCAAGAGTAGCTTCGGGGGAAGCAGGGGGCATCACTCAACACATAGGAGCTTATCAAGTTGAATTTGAACATGAATCTCAAAAGAAAAAATTAACTTTTCTTGATACCCCAGGTCATGAAGCCTTTACTGCAATGAGAGCAAGGGGTACAAAGGTTACAGATGTAGCTGTTCTTGTAGTTGCTGCAGATGATGGTTGCAGGCCTCAAACGCTAGAGGCTATTAGTCATGCAAGAGCTGCAAAAGTACCAATAGTTGTTGCAATAAATAAAATTGACAAAGAAGGTGCTTCTCCAGACAGAGTAAAGCAGGAACTTTCAGAAAAAGATTTAATTGCTGAAGATTGGGGAGGCGATACAGTGATGGTTCCAGTAAGTGCTATCAAAAAACAAAACATTGATAAATTACTCGAAATGATCTTATTAGTTTCAGAGGTAGAAGATCTACAAGCTAATCCTGATAGATTTGCAAAAGGTACTGTTATTGAAGCCCACCTAGACAAAGCAAAAGGACCTGTGGCTACTTTGTTAGTACAAAATGGAACCTTGAAATCTGGAGATGTTTTAGCTGCGGGTTCAGTCCTTGGAAAAATTAGAGCAATGGTTGATGAACATGGTAATAGAATCAAAGAAGCAGGGCCATCATTCCCAGTAGAAGCGCTAGGATTCAGTGAAGTACCTACTGCAGGGGATGAATTCGAAGTCTACCCTGATGAGAAAACTGGTCGAGCCATTGTCGGAGAAAGGGCCACAGATGCTAGAGCCACAAAATTAGCTCAGCAAATGGCCTCTAGAAGAGTTAGCTTATCATCCTTATCAACTCAAGCAAATGATGGAGAACTTAAGGAGTTAAACTTAATTCTTAAGGCTGATGTTCAAGGTAGTGTTGAAGCGATATTAGGATCACTAGAACAATTACCAAAAAATGAAGTTCAAGTTAGAGTCCTACTTTCTGCTCCCGGAGAAATAACTGAGACAGATATCGATCTCGCCGCTGCATCTGGGTCAGTAATTATTGGATTTAACACCTCATTGGCTTCTGGCGCGAAGAGAGCAGCTGATGCTAATGACGTTGATATAAGAGAATATGAAGTAATTTATAAGCTCCTAGAAGATATTCAGTTGGCAATGGAGGGGCTACTTGAACCCGATCTCGTCGAAGAATCTTTAGGGCAAGCTGAAGTTAGAGCAACTTTCTCAGTTGGTAAAGGAGCCATAGCAGGCTGTTATATACAAACTGGTAAATTGCAAAGGAATTGTTCTCTGAGAGTTATTAGATCAGAGAAAGTAATATTTGAGGGTAATTTAGACTCTCTAAAAAGAGCTAAAGATGATGTAAAAGAAGTAAATACAGGATTTGAATGTGGAGTTGGCTGCGATAAATTCTCTTCATGGGTTGAAGGAGATGTAATCGAAGCATTCAAGTTTGTAACCAAAAAAAGGACCTTATCACAATAATTAAACCTCTAGTTTATTAATCTTTATTTCTGTCAAAGATTAATAAAGTTGGAAATATTACACAAGCACCCAACTGTATGAGAAGGTTATTTAGCTGTAATTCAGTTCCATTCGCAACTCTAGAAAGCATTATTAGAAGACCTAAAAATGCTGAACCACTAAAAGCTATCCACAATATTCGTCTTAATCCCTTAAAAGGAGTCTGGGATTCTTTCAGTAATTTCTTTTTTAATTCAGGATCTATTTTTGACATTAATAAGCTAAATTATAAAATTAATTTTATATCAAAAATATCAATTTTCAGCATTGCCGATATAGCTCAGCGGTAGAGCAACTGTTTCGTAAACAGTAGGTCATTGGTTCAATTCCAATTATCGGCACTTAAAAAGAAAATTAAATCCAAAAATGTTTAATAGAATTTCAAGTTTTAAATATCTTTTTAAACTAATTATTTTTATTCCTCTAATATTTTCTTTTAGCAAAAGAAGTTATACTGCTTTTGATGAAGGATTTTATGCACTACAAGCTAGATGGATGCTGGATAAGGGCAACTGGACAATTCCTCTTTGGTGGGATGAATATGTATTAGATAGAACAATAGGATTACAGTTTTTGATAGCAAAATCACAAGACTTATTTGGAAGAAATATTTTTTCTGCATATCTACCCACAACAGCCGCTGCAATATTGATGCTATTCATAACTTATAAATTACATGAAGAATTATTCAGTAAAAAATATGCAATTATATCTCCATTAATACTTTCAACTACATATCTGTGGTTTGACTACTCACACTTAGCCACTCAAGATATTGTTTTTTCATGTTTAGTATCTATTGGACTATTTTCTTTAGTCAAAATAAAAAGTAAAGATAACAAATTCTATATTCTTCTTTTTGGAATTTGGATTGGTTTAGCTTTTATGATGAAAACTTTTTTAGTATTTGTACCATTAATTTCACTCTTACCATATTTTTTTCTAAAAAAGAATATTTTATTCAGCAAATTTTTTTGGATTGGACTATTGATTGGATCTGTTCCTTATTTTATTTGGACGTTTTCAATCAACCCTTATTTAGAGAAAAATATTATTTTTTACTTAGTCGAAAAATTTAACATCTTATCTAATAGTAACAATTTTACGAATCCTTTCTATTATTATCTTTGGAATATTCCCACAACATTTCTGCCATGGAGTTTATTCGCAATTATTGGGACAATACAAAATATATCCCAAAGTAAAGAGAATAAATATGTACTCACTTTCTTCCCCTTGATATTGATAATAACTCTTAGTATTTTCTCTACGAAAACGCCCTATTATCCCCTACAAATCTCATCTATTTTTTCATTAAATGCTTTTGCAGGAATAAAATATTTGTACAACTCAAAAAGGTATAACCAAATTTTTTTATTTATAACTTCAAAAATAATTCCATTATTTATATTTTCTCTAACTTTCACATATTATTTTTTCTTAAAAAATAATACTAACTTTAACTCCAAAGAAAATACATTTCTTATTCTTGGATTATTATTTTTTGGAATATCTTGGTCTTTTTTAAAACAAAAAAACTCATTTAAAGAATTATTAATAATTTTATTAATTGGGCCTTACTTACTAACATCATTTCTTTTGCAATCAGGATTATTCACAGATAGATCTAGAGAACTAAGAGAAAAAATGGAGTACGTATCATCTCTTGATATAGCAAAAAATCAACCGATAAAAGTTGATACATCAGGTATCAATAATCTATCCCAATCAAAAATAATAGGAATTGCTTTATTAACTCCTAAACTAGGTGAAGGATTAGAAAGTATTGATCAGTTAAAAAAATCAGAACTAGTATGGACAACTGACCTTAAAAAGATAAAAAACAACGATTTATCTTTTGAAGTGATATATGAAAGCGATACTTTAAAACCTTGGAAATTAATTTTAAAAAATTAAATAATAAATCTATAATGAGGTGTCGCTTTTAATCTTTAATGATGAAATCTGTTAATAGTTGGAATTTAACTAATAATAAACTTCATCAATTATTTAAAGATAATAAAGAATTTATTTCCATTAAAGTTCGCAGTAATACTTGGGAGCCAATTACAAGATGGCTTAAATTAGATTCAAGAATTTTTAAAGAAACCACCAGCAAAGCAAGAATTACTTTGTGCGATATTGAATCTCTAGCGGAAATTTATAATTACAGATCAATAAGGTGGAAAGCAAAAAAACTTACTCCTCTGCCCACTAATGTAATTCCACAATCTTTAAAAAATATTTTTCGGAAGATACCAATCATAAAACAACTTGCTTACGAACTCGAAATAGTTTTTTATAAATATAATGAAAATATTTCAAAACATTTAATATCAATAGTTATTCCTGCTAGAAATGAAGCTGGGAATAAAGAACTTTTAATTAATGCTTTAAATAAATTCAAAAATATACCCAATAAACTAGAGATAATATTTGTTGAAGGTAATAGCACTGATAATACATATGAAATTTTGAAAGATTTAACAGAAATTTTCTCAAGTTTTTTCAAGATATCTCTTTTAAAACAAACTTCTAAAGGGAAGAAAAATGCAGTCGTAGAGGGATTTAATATTTCTTCGGGTGAGACCCTCGCCATAATTGATAGTGATTTTACTGTAGATATTGATGACAGTATTGCAGCAATGCTGGAATCAACCAAAAATAAAAATATATTAATCAATTGCGCTCGCACAACTTTTCCAATGGAAAAAGATGCTATGAGATGGGCAAATTATATAGGCAATAGACTTTTCGCAATATTTCTATCAATTCTCATAAATAAGCCTGTATCAGATACACTCTGCGGAACAAAAGTTTTTTCAAGAAAACTATTCAAACTTATGAAACAAAACGGTAGTTGGGATTCCAAGTCTGACCCATTTGGAGACTTTACAATAATATTTGAGGCAGCAAATAATAACATTAAAATACTTAATTATCCTGTTAGATATTATGCTAGAAAATCTGGAGCACCAAATATATCTAGATGGATAGATGGATTAAAACTTCTCAAAGTATGCTGGATTTATATGATTTCTGATATCTGAATTAAACAAAATTTTCGTGAGCATTTTTAATTTCTCCAAATTAGTAATAAAGTAGTTAGATTCATAAAGAAGATAAATTAATTAAATTTCATGACATGAATTTTAATTTAAAGTTTAAAAAATTAAATAAAAAAAATTACCAAAGAAAGCAATATGGAAAGATCCTAACTGTAAGACTGCCTTGTAATCCAATATTTCCAATAGGACCAATTTATTTAGCAGACCATGTTCATAAATGTTTTCCAGGTATAGAGCAGCAATTCATTGACCTAGCAATAATTCCATCTAATAAAGTATCCAAATATTTAGCTAGAAAAATTGATCAATTTAGACCACATCTGATCATTTTTTCATGGAGAGATATACAAATTTATGCACCTGTTGATGGTAGAAGTGGAAATCCCCTACAAAACTCTTTTGAAGTTTTCTACTCAAAAAATATTCTTAAAAAAATTAGAGGTTCTTGGGGAGGATTAAAATTAATTGCTTCTCATTATGGAGAAATAAATAGAAATACTTCTTTAGTGAAGATGGGACTAAAAAGAGCAGAAAAATACAACAAAAATGTAAAAGTAATTTTAGGAGGTGGTGCTGTAAGTGTCTTCTATGAACAATTGGGGAATCTACTCCCAAAAGGAACCATTATTTCAGTTGGAGAAGGAGAAAATCTTATTGAAAAAATAATTAGAGGAGATTCTATTAAGGAAGAAAGATGTTACGTTGCTGGACAAAAACCTCGAAATAAATTAATACATGAACAACCTTCAGGCACTGTTAAAACTGCCTGCAACTATAAATATATAAAATCAATATGGCCTGAATTTAACTGGTACATAGAAGGTGGAGATTACTACGTAGGGGTGCAAACAAAAAGAGGATGTCCTCATAATTGTTGTTTCTGTGTTTACACAGTTGTGGAGGGGAAGCAGGTTCGCGTTAATCCTATAAACGAAGTAATCAAAGAAATGAAGCAATTATATGATCTTGGAGTAAGGGGATTTTGGTTCACTGATGCACAATTTATTCCAGCAAAAAAACATATTGAAGATGCAAAGACACTTTTGCAAGCAATTAAGGATCAAGGCTGGGATGATATTAATTGGGCTGCATACATCAGAGCAGATAATATTGACGCTGAGCTAGCTCAGCTTATGGTGGATACAGGCATGAGCTATTTTGAAATAGGTATCACTTCAGGATCTCAAGAACTTGTTAGAAAAATGAGATTAGCGTATGACCTTGAAACTGTATTAAATAATTGCAGAATGCTAGTCAAATCAGGTTTCAAAAATCACGTTTCAGTCAATTATTCATTTAATGTTTTTGATGAAACGCCAAGCACCATAAGACAAACTATTGCTTACCATAGAGAATTAGAAAATATTTTTGGTAAAGGCTTAGTTGATCCAGCTATATTTTTTATAGGATTACAACCTCACACTCTTCTTGAGAAGTACGCCTTGGAACATAAAATTTTGAAGCCAAATTATAATCCAATGAGTATGATGCCTTGGACAGCGAGAAAACTTCTTTGGAATCCAGGCTCATTAGGGAAAAAACTAGGTCAGGTTTGCTTAGAAGCTTTTGATAATCCAGAAGATGAATTTGGCAAAACAGTTATCAACATTCTTGAGAGAGAATATGGAAAGTCATCCTTAAAAGAATCCTTAAAAGTCCGTCCCCTATCAGAGAGGAAATTAGTTCATTCTAAAAAATAAATTAAACCGTAATTAATCCTCTTTCTCAATTGAACTTGAAATCCCTTTCGATTTTAATGATTCTGAATAGAATTCTGCTGGCTCTAAATCACAAACAATTACCAAACCTACGCCCGTATTGTGTGCCTCAAGCATTATGGCAATAGCGTCTTGCTCGCTTAATTGCGGGACGACTTCTCGTAATGTAACAGTGACATACTCCATAGAATTAACTGGGTCATTATGAAGTAAAACCTTATATTTTGGAGATTTATTTTTTAATTCAGCAGGTTTCTTTTCAATTACTGCTGAATTACTACTTACACTTTGTTCCAACTTTATTGATAGCATTAAATTTTTTAGAATCTTAATTGTACTAATAATTATATATTAATTATTCTTTCCATTGCATCAATCACGTTTGATCGTGAGTTGAATGCTGACAAACGGAAATAACCTTCTCCAGACAATCCAAATCCACTCCCAGGTGTTCCTACTACACTAACATTTTGAAGAAGGAAATCAAAAAAGTCCCAAGATGTCATTTGATCAGGCACTTTAATCCAGATGTAAGGAGCATTTTCTCCACCATACACTTTATATCCTGCATTCTGAAGTTTATTTTTCATGATTTTTGCATTTTCCATATAAAAATCAATTAAGCCTCTCACCTGTATCTTGCCCGCAGGAGAATAAACAGCCTCTGCTCCTCTCTGAACCACATAACTTACTCCATTGAACTTTGTAGATTGTCGCCTATTCCAAAGAGGCCATAAGTCTATTTCCTCATTTGTTGCACTCAAACCTTTAAGATTTTTTGGTATTACTGTAAAAGCACATCTGACTCCAGTGAATCCTGCATTTTTAGAAAAAGATCTAAATTCAATAGCGCAATCCTTTGCTCCCTCAATCTCATATATTGAATGTGGAATATTATCATCTTGAATAAATGCTTCATAAGCTGCGTCAAAAAGTATTAGAGATTTGTTTTGAAGTGCATAGTCAACCCACTTTTTCAATTCTTCTTTATTAATAGTTGCTCCGGTGGGATTATTAGGAAAACAAAGATATAAAATATCAATTTTCTTTGCAGGTATTTCTGGCAAAAAGTTATTGCCTTCGTTTATTGCAAGATAAGTCAATCCTTGATAAGTACCATTTTCAAGAGCATCTCCAGTTCTGCCCGTCATAACGTTACTATCTACATAAACTGGGTAAACAGGATCCGTTACAGCAATTGAATTATCTTTGCCAAGAATATCTAAAATATTGCTACTATCGCATTTAGAACCATCTGAAATAAAGATTTCTTCAGGCGAAATTTGACAGCTTCTCGAAATAAAATCATGCTTAGATATTTTTTCTCTAAGCCAAGAATAACCTTGTTCTGGTCCATAACCTCTAAAACCATTTGTTGTTCCCATATCATCTAAGGCTTTACTCATAGCCTCTATGCATGCTCTTGGTAGTGGTTCTGTAACATCTCCTATACCAAGCTTTATGATTTCAGCACTCTTATTTGATTGAGAATATATTTTTACTCTTTTGGTAATTTCAGGGAATAAATACCCTGCTTTGAGTTTTAAATAATTTTCGTTTACTTGAACCACTTTAGAAAAAAAATTTCACCAATATTAGAATAATGTATTAACGTGCTTTAGTGGTAATTAGATGTTAATATTATTTTAGTTATGATTGATTCAAGAGACAATCATAGCTATGAATTCAATTTCAATTAGTTAGGCAATCTTTTAAAGCTTTATAAATAGTAGAATTCAATCATTATTAGCTTTATTAATCTTAAAAAGTAAATAATTAAAGCTATAAAAATTGCTTTATTAAAAAATAAAAATCTAATTCTTTAAGTTAGACGATTTTCAAAATCCAAATCATTCAGAATCAATAATATGTCTCAGCAAATTATCATCGCTGAGCAGGCTCGAATTGCAGCACTACTCACAGATGATCGAGTTGATGAATTAATCGCCGCACAAGGTCAATATCAAATTGGCGATATTTTTTTAGGAACAGTTGAAAATGTTCTTCCTGGCATTGATGCCGCTTTCATCAATATTGGTGAAAGTGAAAAAAATGGATTCATCCATGTTTCAGATTTAGGTCCACTAAGACTCAAAAAAGGAACATTTGGAATAACTGAATTACTAGAACCAAAACAAAAAGTTTTAGTACAGGTAATAAAGGAACCCACAGGATCTAAAGGGCCTAGACTAACTGGAAGTATATCAATCCCAGGAAAATACATGATATTGCAGCCATATGGTCAAGGAGTAAATATTTCCAGAAAAATAAATACAGAAACAGAACGAAGCCGTTTAAAAGCTCTTGGGGTTTTAATAAAACCACCTAGTACAGGCTTGTTATTTAGAACAGAGGCTGAAAAGATAAAAGAAGAACTTCTAATTGAAGATCTAGAAAGTTTAATTCAACAATGGGAAAATGTAATAAAAGTCTCTGAGGCTACTAATCCCCCAAATTTAGTAAAAAGAGATGATGATTTCTCTCTGAAGATCTTAAGAGATCATATTAAAGAATCAACTAAAAGCATAATTATTGACAGTAAATTTTCAGTTGCAAGGGCAAAAGATTTTTTAAAAAATTATGAATCCGATATAGAAGTTGAATTTCACGATAACGGTTTAAACCAACATATTTTCGAGAAGTACGAAATAAAAAAAACAATACAAAAAGCTCTTCAGCCCAGAGTAGATCTTCCTTCGGGGGGTTATATAATCATTGAACCTACTGAAGCCTTAACAGTAATTGATGTTAACTCTGGATCTTTTACAAGATCCGCCAACTCAAGACAAACCGTTTTGTGGACGAACTGCGAAGCAGCAGTTGAAATCTCAAGACAAATGAAGTTAAGAAATATTGGTGGAGTTATAGTAGTTGATTTTATTGATATGGAATCTAGAAGAGATCAATTTCAGTTACTTGAACATTTTACCTCAGCAATAAAAGATGATTCTGCTAGGCCTCAAATAGCTCAGCTTACAGAATTAGGCTTGGTTGAGTTAACCAGAAAAAGACAAGGTCAAAATATATATGAATTATTCGGTAAAAAATGTTCTACATGCGATGGGACAGGACATATAGAAAATATATTAATTCAGGAAATTTCTAACTTAAAAATTAAAAATGATGAAAATAAATCTTATCAATCAAACAATCAAAAATCTCTAGATATAGATGCTTCGAAATCAACTAATGAGCAGGAAAAAATTATTAACAAGGAATTACTTAACTCTAAAGAACAAAGTAAAGAGAATTCTTCTTATAAGAAAGAAAATGATAATGACAATTTGAACCAATCAAATTCAAAAGAAAAAAATACAATAACAGTTGATCTTACTAATGAAGAAAAAATTGTTTTCAGTCAATTAGGTATTAATCCTCTTATCAAGTTAGGTAAAGAATATATCACTAGCAATAATTTTGTGCTTTTAAAAGAAAGTAATAAGGAAACGGAAAAAACCTTAGATAAAAAGACAAAATCAAAACAAATACAAAAAAGCTCAAAATCGGGAGAAGAAAAGATTCAAATTAAAATTGAAGATAATGCAAATTCTAAAGACAACTCAACATATACAACTAATGAAAGTAATGAAGTTATATTTCTAGATATAAAAGACGAAATTGAACCTAAAGATGACCTAATAAATGTAAGAAAAAAAAGAAGAAGATCTTCAGCAAGCAATGAATAAAGTATCCGAAGTTGGAATAGATGAAGTGGGAAGGGGAGCAATTTTTGGTCCAGTTTTTTCAGCGGTTGTAGAGTTAACTGAAAAAAATAAATTTACTTTAAATCAATTAGGAGTAACAGATAGTAAAAAATTAACTCCAAAAGAAAGAAAATTACTTTTACCAACAATTTTATTACTCTCTTCAGATTATGGAATTGGGCAATCTTCGGCTAGAGAAATAGATAAGTTAGGTATCAGAGTTGCGACTGAACTCTCAATGATAAGAGCTTTAAAAAAATTAAAAAATAAGCCATCTGAATTAATAGTTGATGGCCCCTTATTATTGAGACCATGGAATGGAATTCAGAAAAACATAGTATCTGGCGACTCAAAGTTTATCTCGATAGCGTCAGCAAGCATAGTTGCCAAAGTTTCTCGCGATAATTTAATTGAGAGGTTGGAAAAAAAACACTCAGGTTACTTGATATTTAAAAATAAGGGTTATGGTACCAGAGAGCATCTTTCATTAATTAAAAAAAATGGAATAACTAAACTTCATAGGAAAAGTTTTTTAAAAAAATCAAATATTATTTAATTCACACCAATCTAAAAAATCTTTTACTAGTTGCTGTTGAACCCTTGACTTTATACCCAAAAGAATCCCATTTAATACCGAATGACCGGTCGATTCCAAAATTTTCTTTGGTACCAACTTCAATATAGAGGGTTGGCTTACAGATACCCCGAGAAGCGCCTCTCCTTCTAACCCAATATCAGTTGCTTCCAAATTCGCTTTCAAAATAAGATTAAAATCGTCTACTATTCCCAAGCCATCCAAAGTACTTTCAAGAGCACTCATTTTTAAAATTCCATCTTTATTTTCTACCGCAATTGAAACAACAGGGTTAATATCTAGTTGGAAAACCTTAAAACTTGTTACTGTATACTTATATCGACCTACCCCTTGTGGTACTAATTTTTTGGAGTCAAGCATTGCTCCAACAACTCTTTCTTCTTCCAAAAGATACTTAGAAAGATATTCTTTATTACGTGTTACAGAAAGCTTTAGTTTCTGTTTAGCATCAAAAGACAATAGCATTTTCTATATTCCTCCAATGCTTATTTGATCTCTTTTTTTTTTACAATTAATCATGCGCAAACAAGTTGCATATTTAGGTCCTAAAGGAACATACGCAGAAAAAGCAGCTCATATATTGTCAAAGCTTGTCAATTTTCAGACACCTATATTTGTACCATGTAATGGGTTAAATTCGGTTATTAGATCATTAGCCTACAACAATTGTGATGCTGCTGTAGTACCTATAGAAAATTCCGTAGAAGGAGGAGTTACGGCCACTCTAGATGCCCTTTGGAAATTTCCTAAAATTTTTATAAATAGAGCAATTGTTCTACCTATAAAACATGCATTAATTAGTGATGGAGAACTTTCAAACATTTCAGAAGTATTATCTCATCCTCAAGCATTAGCTCAATGTTCAGAATGGTTATCTGAAAATCTTCCAAATGCAATTCCACTTCCAACAAATTCAACATCAGAAGCTGTCAATATGGTTAAGGGGAGTAAGTTCAGAGCTGCTATTGGTTCAAAATCATTAATTCAAATAGAAGGACTTAAAGAATTAGCATTTCCTATTAATGATGTTTCAGGAAATTGCACTAGATTTGTATTATTGAGCAAAGAATTAAATTCTAATTCAGCTAACATTGCTAGTTTTGCTTTCTCATTAATCTCAAACAAACCTGGGGCATTACTTAAAGCTTTGAATTATATTGCAGACTTTGGATTTAATATGAGTAAGATAGAGTCTAGACCATCAAAAAGAGAGTTAGGGGAATATATAATTTATATCGATCTAGAAATTGATCACCAACATAACCTTGAAAATTTTCTTGAACTAAAAAACCGACTCATGACACTCTGCAATAACTTTGTAGATTTTGGAAATTACTTTTCTGAAAATGCTGAATTAGATTAATTTATCCCCTACATTTATAAACTCCAAACTCCATTAAACCTCTGCTGAAAGCCCAATTCATAAGGAGAATAGTTGGTATTTCTCTAATGGACTTTATTAGAGCTAAAGGACCAAGAGATAAAATTGTCATAGGTCTTCTAATTCCTTCAATAATTGAGTCATACCATGAAGGATTAGTGTAAATATTCCAATTTTCAGAAATAACTCTACCTGCACTATTTTTATTAGTACCAAGAATATTCCCAAATTCATGAATGCTAATAAAATTAGGATGAACCCACTGTTCAAGTAATTGCTTAAGAACCAATTTTTCAAAAAAAGATGGGGGGTAAGCTCTGAGATCTCTGGAATTCCAATCAGCCAATGCCAAATATCCGCCAGGTCTTAAAATTCTGAGCATCTCATCTGCGAATTTAGTTTTATCATTCATATGTGCACCAGCCTCTACACTCCAGACGGCATCAAATGATCCATCTTCAAATTTCAAATCCAAAGCATCCATCACTTGAAAACTGCAATTGAGTCCTGAAGGGGTAAGTTCCCTTGCTCTTTTTACTTGAGCAGGACTAATTGTAATGCCAGTGACATTAAACCCATAATATTCTGCAAGAATCCTCGAACTTCCCCCTATTCCGCAACCTAAATCAAGTATTCTGGATCCCTGTGGTAACTTATCTAGACCACTCCACTTGACTAATTCATGAACAAATTGAACTTTGGCCTTTCTAAAATCAATATTTTTTTTTCCTGTGGGATAAAAGCCCAAATGTATATGTTCACCCCATAATCTCTCAAGTAATTTATCCTTGGTCCAAGCATCATATGCAGAAGCTACTGTACCGGAAGAAATATATTTTCTTGCTTTATTCCTCCAGATTATAGCCAAGACAAGAAAGAATAAAACTATTAAAAAAAAAGGAAATAATAACTCAAACATTTAATTTTCTTTAATATCAGGAAAACTCTCTTTTAATGCTGTTCTTGCTGCAAGTTGTTTTCTTGTATGATCAAGCATTTCATATTCTCTTTGCAAACGGGTAAAAGTATTTCTTTCCTCAAGAAGTCTTTGCTGTTCCTGCGCAACAGGACCCCCCAAATGAGCTCCTATCCAAAATGATAAATCCATTGGGTTGTCAGGTAATTTATCAGGTAGATTTTTCTTAGTATTAGTCAATTTACTCGTTAAATTAATAACATCACTAAGTGCCTCTTTTACTGAATCTTTTAAAGAATCTAATTTTTGAAAATCATCAATATTTTCATCACTAATCCAACTCACCATCGCAGAACAAAATGGGGTCGAACGGGTAATTTCTAAGACTTGAAATCTTTGTTGACCAAGAGTGATAACATTACTTCTTCCATCCTCTGCAGTTTGATGTTTTATTATTTGTGCGCAACATCCAATGTTAGCCATACTTTTAGTAGTTGGATCCCACTTAATAACACCAAACATAGAATCGCTTTCAAGAACAGATTGGAGCATGATCCTATATCTAGATTCAAAAATATGTAAAGGCAATACTTCTTGAGGAAAAAGGACTACCTCTGGCAAAGGAAATAAAGGTAATTCCCTTACTGAGAGTTCTCCCATTTAAACCTCATTTAATTGTTTTTATATTAATCAATTTAGGGCAGTTTCGGGATTTATTAAAGTTTAACTTCGATATCTACACCACTAGGTAGATCAAGTTTCATTAAAGCATCAATAGTTTTTGCTGAAGGACTATAGATATCTATGATTCTTCGATGTGTTCTTGTTTCAAAATGCTCTCTGGAATCTTTATCAACATGTGGTGATCTTAGGACACAATAAATCTTTCTTTTTGTAGGTAAAGGTATTGGACCTATTGCTGAGGCAGAAGTAGTATCAGCGGTTTGGATTATTTTGTCGCATGATAAATCAAGCATTCTTCTATCAAATGCTTTTAGTCTTATTCTTATTTTTTGTTGTGCAATTGATGCAGTCATAGTTTCAAATAACTTTTAAAGAAGGGTCATTGATTTAAATGACCCTTAATCCATATACATATATTAGATGATGGAGGTTAAATTTTTAAAATTCAAATATATTATTTATTTGAGTATTTTAGAAACAACACCAGCACCAATAGTACGTCCACCTTCACGGATTGCAAATCGCATTCCTTGTTCAATAGCTACTGGACAAATTAATTCTCCAGTCATCTTAATTCTGTCTCCTGGCATAACCATTTCAACATTAGAACCATCATCAGAGGTGAATGCGGTTATTTGACCTGTTACATCAGTTGTTCTGATGTAAAACTGAGGTCTATATCCTGCGAAGAAAGGAGTATGTCTTCCGCCCTCTTCTTTTTTGAGAACATAAACTTCTCCTTCAAACTGAGTATGTGGAGTAATAGAACCTTTCTTAACAAGTACCATTCCTCTCTCAATATCTTCCTTCTGGACACCACGTAAAAGTAGACCAACATTGTCACCAGCCATACCTTCATCTAGAAGTTTGCGGAACATTTCAACACCAGTAACAGTTGTTACTCTTGTGTCTCTTATTCCAACTATTTCGACTTCTTCTCCAACCTTAACTTTACCTCTCTCAATTCTTCCAGTAGCAACAGTTCCTCTACCAGTAATCGAGAAAACATCTTCAACTGCCATCAAAAATGGTTTATCAACTTCTCTTTCAGGCTCAGGAATGCTAGCATCAACTGCTTTCATTAATTCTTCGATCTTTGATTCCCAAGTTGAATCTCCTTCAAGAGCTTTTAAACCAGAAACTTGAACAATAGGAATATCATCTCCTGGGAAATCGTAACTATCTAAAAGTTCTCTGATTTCCATCTCAACAAGTTCAATAATTTCTTCATCATCGACCATATCGCACTTATTGAGCGCAACAACAAGGGCAGGAACTCCAACCTGTTTAGCTAAAAGTATATGCTCTTTTGTTTGAGCCATAGGACCGTCTGTAGCTGCACAAACTAGAATAGCTCCATCCATCTGGGCTGCACCTGTAATCATGTTTTTAACATAATCAGCATGTCCTGGGCAGTCGACATGAGCATAATGTCTGCCTTCAGTCTCATATTCGACATGAGCTGTATTAATGGTTATGCCACGCTCTCTTTCTTCAGGAGCACCATCAATGTCTCCATAGTCTTGAGCTTGAGCTTGACCTTTTTTGGCTAAAACATTAGTAATAGCAGCAGTTAGTGTTGTTTTCCCATGATCAACATGGCCAATAGTACCTATGTTGACATGTGGTTTGTTCCTTTCGAACTTCTCGCGAGCCATTTTGAATTAAAGAATCGAGGGTTTAAGATTGTTTTTAGTTTAGAGATCAGGAGTTGCCCTGATTCTTGGAAATGATAGCTTCAGCAACATTACGAGGAACTTCCTCATAATTTGCGAACTCCATTGAAAATATACCCCGACCTTGAGTCATTGATCGGAGTTGAGTGGCATAGCCGAACATTTCGGCTAAGGGCACTTTGGCCTGTACCTTAGACAATCCATCATCAACAGATTGTCCTTCTACTTGACCTCTTCTAGAAGAGAGATCACCAATTACAGATCCAAGAAAATCATCAGGACTTTCGACCTCAACTTTCATCATAGGCTCTAAAAGGACAGGATTGCATTTTTTAACCCCGTCTTTAAAAGCCATGGAACCTGCAATTTTGAAGGCCATTTCAGATGAGTCTACATCGTGGAATGAACCATCGACTAGTGTTACTTTTACATCAATGAGTGGATAACCTGCAAGAACACCAGATTCACAGGTCTCTTTCATTCCATTAGATGCAGGTCCAATATACTCTTTTGGCACAGCACCGCCAACAATTTTGTTTACAAATTCAAAACCTTTTCCAACTTCAGCAGGTTCCATTTCAATAATTACATGACCATATTGACCTTTTCCTCCAGTCTGTCTTGCATATTTACCTTCACCTTTAGAACTAGACCTAATTGTCTCTCTATATGAAACCTGAGGAGCTCCTATATTTGCTTCAACTTTAAATTCCCTAAGCATCCTGTCAACAAGGATTTCTAAGTGCAATTCACCCATACCTGCAATGACAGTTTGATTTGTCTCAGGATCTGTACTAACCCTAAAGGTTGGATCCTCTTCAGACAAAGCAGTTAAAGCTTTTGATAATTTTTCCATATCGCCTTTAGTTTTTGGCTCAACAGCCACCGAGATAACTGGTTCAGGGATAAACAAAGTCTCTAAAACTATTGGATCTTCTGTATTACATAAAGTATCGCCAGTTGTTGTATTTTTAAGACCTAAAACGGCTCCTAAATCCCCAGCCCTCAATTCATCAACTTCCTCTCTTTCATCAGCCTTAAGAATCACTAATCTAGAAATTCTCTCTTTAGCATCCTTAGTTGAGTTCATTACATAACTTCCCTTTGAAAGAACGCCAGAATACATTCTTACAAAAGTTAATTTCCCATAGGGATCTGACATCACTTTGAAAGCCAAAGCACTGAAAGGAGCGTTATCATCTGAAGGTCTAACATCTTCTTTTCCGCTTGGTAAAACACCTTGTATTGGTTTCACATCAACTGGAGCTGGCAAATAATCAACAACAGCATCTAATACAAGTTGGACACCTTTATTCTTAAAAGCTGAACCGCATAATACTGGAACCAATCCGTGCTTTAAAACCCCTTCTCTGATACCTTTTTTAAGTTGTTCTTCAGATAATTCTCCTGTTTCGAGAAATATTTCTATTAACTCTTCATCATTTTCTGCAACACTTTCCATTAGCTTTAATCTCCATTCAGCGGCTTCCTCCTCCATGTCAGATGGTATTGGAGCTTCTTCGATATCAGTACCTAAATCGTTTTTGTAAAGATATGCTTTGTTGGCTACTAAATCAATAATGCCTGTGAGATCACCTTCAGCCCCAATAGGTAACTGGATTGGAAGTGCATTTGCTTTTAGTCGATCTTTAATTTGCTTATTAACCTTTAAAAAATCCGCACCAGTTCTGTCCATTTTGTTAACAAAAACCATTCTTGGGACAGAGTATCTATCTGCTTGACGCCAAACCGTTTCGGATTGAGGCTGAACTCCACCAACTGCGCAAAATACAGCTATAACTCCATCCAACACGCGCATTGATCGTTCAACTTCAATAGTAAAATCAACGTGTCCAGGAGTATCAATAATATTAATCCTATGATCTTGCCAACTGGTAGATATTGCAGCGGCAGTAATAGTTATTCCTCTTTCTCTTTCTTGAGCCATCCAATCAGTTACAGCGGCACCATCATGGACCTCTCCTATCTTGTGGACTACACCTGAATAAAACAAAATTCTTTCAGTAGTTGTTGTCTTACCTGCGTCAATATGAGCGGCTATACCTATGTTCCTTACTCGTTCTAGGGGGAAGTCGCGTGCCAATTTTAAAGCTCCAAATAAAATAATTTTTGATAAGTATAGTTCACCCTAAAAGCAAACTTTAATAATAATAAACTACTTAAGTACCTTTTGATGAAATTAATATCTGTAATGTGCAAAAGCTTTATTAGCTTCTGCCATTTTATGAGTATCTTCTCTTTTTTTAACGGCACTACCAGTTTCATTTGCAGCATCCATTAACTCACCAGCAAGTTTTTGGGACATACTCTTGCCATTTCTTGCTCGTGAGAATGTAACAAGCCATCTTAATGCCATAGCCGTTCCCCTCTCTTGGCGAACTTCCATAGGTACTTGATATGTTGCACCACCAACTCTTCTTGCTCGTACCTCGACAAGAGGAGTAGCATTTTTTACAGCTGTTTCGAATAATTCCACAGCATTCCCTCCAGTTCTCTCGCTTATTAAAGAAAACGCATCAGACAATATTCTTTGAGCTGTAGATTTTTTACCATGCTTCATCAATCGAGAAATCATCATTGAAGCAAGACGACTATTAAATTGAGGATCAGGAAGGACTGGTCTTTTTACTGCTGCATTACGACGTGACATTTTAAAAAAAAGTGATGTTTACAAATTAGTCTTTTGGAGCTTTTGCTCCATACTTAGATCTGGATTGACGTCTATCTTTGACTCCAGCGGTATCTAAAGTACCTCTTATTATATGATATCTAACTCCAGGCAAATCCTTTACTCGTCCACCCCTAAGCAGTACTACTGAGTGTTCTTGTAAATTATGACCAATACCAGGAATATAAGCAGTTACTTCAAAACCAGAAGTTAGTCTAACCCTAGCAACTTTTCTCAAAGCTGAATTAGGTTTTTTAGGTGTTGATGTATAGACTCTTGTACATACCCCTCTTCTCTCAGGGCAAGCTTTTAATGCAGGAGATTTTGTTTTCTTTGTCAGACGTTTTCTTTCTGAACCTACTAATTGTGAGATGGTGGGCATCTATTAAAACTTAGATAAAAATAAAGATTTAACTATCATAACCTTTTAAGAGCACTAACTAAAAGTTTTTAATTATATTTTTTTTAAAATTTGTCAAATTAAAATTATTTGGTAAATATTCATTATCTTTAGATTTATTTTCATATTTATTTTTATAATAGATATAAATAAATAACTAAATAGAATTAAATAATCTATGGGAGAGAGTATCAAAAGAGTCGTTAGCCCATATCAGGATAGTTATTCCCCAAATGGAATAATTGGGGAGAAAGATGCGTGTGGAGTTGGTTTCATAGCAAATGTTGAAGGTATAGAAAGCAACTGGATCCTTAAACAATCTCTAAAGGGCCTCAACTGCATGGAGCATAGAGGAGGTTGTGGAGGAGATAGTGACTCAGGAGATGGAGCAGGCATTTTATGTTCAATTCCATGGGGATATCTAGAAGAGAAAATTAATCTAAAAAAGATTCAAGAATTTAATAGAGGTTTAGGCATGGTTTTTATGCCTAATAAAAAAGAAAAAATTGAAATATGTAAATCAATATGTGATGAAGAAGCAGAAAAATTAAAAGTCAACAAAACATCTTGGAGAACAGTACCCGTTAATAATGAAATCCTAGGTCCTTTAGCTAAAGCAAATGCTCCATTCATCTGTCAGTGGATTTTATATATAGATAAAAAAGTTAATAAGGATGTTGAAAGGCTTTTATTTCAATTAAGGAAAAGAATTGAGAAAAAAATAAGAGAAACTTTCAAAAACGATGTTGGGGATTGTGAATTTTATTTTGCCTCACTAAGTTCTCAAACAGTTGTTTATAAAGGTATGGTTCGCTCAGAAATATTATCCGAGTTTTATCAAGATCTAAAAGAAGAGAGTTTCAAAGTTTCATTTTCTGTTTATCATCGTAGATTTAGTACTAATACACTTCCAAAATGGCCACTAGCTCAACCTATGAGATTTTTGGGCCATAATGGCGAAATAAATACCCTCCTAGGCAATATTAATTGGGCTAAAGCTTCAGAAACACATATAGATGATTTTTGGGGAGAGTTATCTAATGAAATTAAGCCCATTGTAGATGTAAACAAAAGTGATTCATCAAATCTTGATGCAACCCTTGAAATCAATATTCGTTCAGGTCAGCCCATTACTGACTCATTATTAAAACTTGTTCCTGAAGCATTTAGAGATCAACCAGAACTTGAGGAAAGAGATTATATAAAAGCTTTTTATGAATATTCTGCAAGCCTACAAGAAGCTTGGGATGGTCCAGCACTCCTTGTATTTGCTGATGGAAATTTTGTCGGAGCAACGCTTGATAGAAATGGGCTGAGACCAGCAAGATATTCAATCACAAATGATGGTTTTGTAATAATGGGTTCTGAAACAGGAGTAGTAGATCTTGAAGAAGAAAGAGTAATAGAAAAAGGTCGATTAGGACCGGGACAAATGTTGGCAGTTGATTTTCATCAGAATAAAATCCTAAGAAATTGGGAAGTAAAATCTGAAGCCGCTCAAAGGCATGATTATAAAAATCTTCTCAGTAATAGAACTATAAAAATTGAAAAAAATGAATGGGTTAAAGACTGCAAACTAAAAGACCTTGAGTTGTTGCAACAACAAACTGCATACGGGTTTTCAGCGGAAGATAATGACCTTATCTTAGATTCAATGGCTTCATTAGCTAAAGAGCCTACTTATTGCATGGGCGACGACATCCCATTAGCAGTTCTTTCATCTAAGCCACATATTTTATACGACTACTTTAAGCAAAGATTTGCGCAAGTTACTAATCCTCCAATTGACCCTCTGAGAGAAAAACTTGTAATGAGTTTAGAGATGCATCTAGGAGAAAGATGTACACCATTTGAAATTAAAGATGCTAAACCTTTTATTCATTTACAAAGTCCGATTCTAAATGAGGAAGAACTCATTTCCATCAAAAAATCAAAAATTAAATCTCAGACAATTTCAAGTTTGTTTGATTTAGAGGAAGGTATTCAAGGCTTAGAGAACCAATTAAAACTAATCTGTAAACAGAGTGAGCTGTCTATAAAAGAAGGTTGCTCTTTAATTATTATTTCTGATAAGGGAATTAATCCTAAAAAGACTTTCATACCTCCTTTACTTGCGGTTGGAGCAATTCATCATTATCTTCTTAAAAAAGAAATCAGACTAAAAGCTTCTCTAATAATTGAGACCGGTCAATGTTGGAGCACACATCACTTAGCTTGTTTAATTGGATATGGAGCAAGTGCAGTTTGCCCTTGGTTGACCTTCGAAGCGGGTAGACACTGGTTAAAACATCCAAAAACACAAAAACTCATTGATAGCAAAAAAATAAATCCATTATCAATATATGATGTTCAAGAAAATATTAAAAAAGCTCTAGAAGACGGTCTAAGAAAAATTCTCTCAAAAATAGGCATCTCACTTTTATCTAGTTACCATGGTGCACAAATTTTTGAAGCTGTAGGCCTTGGATCTGACTTAATAAAAATTGCTTTTGATGGTACAACAAGTCGTATCGCTGGCATAACATTAAAAGAACTAGCTAATGAAACACTTTCAATACATACTAAAGCCTATCCAGAGATCGATTTAAAGAAATTAGAATTTTTAGGATTTGTACAATTTAGAAATAATGGCGAATATCATTCCAATAACCCAGAGATGTCCAAAGTTTTACATTCGGCGGTAAAACAAGGGCCAGGATACGATCATTTTGAAACTTACAAAAAACTTATTAGTAATAGACCGACAACATCTCTTAGAGATTTACTAACAATTAATTCAAAAAGAAAAAGTATTCCACTAGAGGAAGTTGAAAGTGTTGAATCAATTTGCAAAAGGTTCTGTACTGGAGGAATGAGTTTAGGTGCTTTATCAAGAGAGGCGCATGAAGTTTTAGCAGTTGCAATGAATAGAATTGGTGGAAAAAGTAATAGTGGAGAAGGGGGAGAAGATCCAGCTCGTTTTAATGTTTTAAATGATATCGATGAAAATACTCAGTCAGCGACGTTGCCATTTATTAAAGGCTTAAAGAATGGAGACACCGCATGCTCTGCTATTAAACAAATAGCATCAGGAAGATTTGGAGTTACACCTGAATATCTAAGAAGTGGTAAACAACTCGAAATTAAAATGGCTCAAGGTGCAAAACCCGGAGAGGGGGGACAATTACCTGGTCCAAAAGTTGATTCTTACATTGCAAAACTAAGAAATAGTAAACCTGGAGTAGCTTTAATATCTCCTCCCCCGCATCATGATATTTATTCAATTGAAGATTTAGCTCAACTTATCCACGACTTACACCAAGTTCATCCAAAAGCGAAAGTAAGCGTTAAACTTGTTTCTGAAATTGGTATAGGCACTATTGCTGCGGGAGTAAGCAAAGCTAATGCAGATGTAATTCAAATATCAGGCCATGACGGAGGTACAGGTGCTTCGCCCCTGAGTTCTATTAAACATGCAGGTTTACCATGGGAGCTTGGTGTTGCTGAGGTTCATAAATCTCTCTTAGAGAATAACTTACGCGAAAGAGTAATTTTAAGAACTGATGGAGGTCTTAAAACAGGCTGGGACGTAGTTATTGCAGCTTTACTAGGTGCTGAAGAATACGGTTTTGGTTCTGTAGCGATGATTGCTGAAGGATGCATAATGGCTCGGGTTTGTCATACAAACAAGTGTCCTGTTGGAGTTGCCACTCAAAAAGAAGAATTAAGAAAAAGATTTAAAGGTATTCCAGAAAATGTCGTCAATTTTTTCTTATATATTGCTGAAGAAGTAAGACAGATAATGAGTAGTATCGGTGTTTCTAATATGGAAGAACTGATTGGTAATCAAGAATTTCTTTCTGCAAGAAATATCGATCTTCCAAAAACTTCTAATATTGATCTTTCTTCTTTAGTAAATGAACACTCAACCTCTGATAGATCATGGTTAAAACATTTAAAAACTGCCCATAGTAATGGTTCTGTATTAGAAGACGAGTTTTTGTCTGATACTAAATTTATAGATTCAATTAAAAATCACGAAATATTAACCAAAGAAATTGAGATAAAAAATACAGATAGAAGTGTTTGTGCGAAAATATCAGGCGAAATCGCAGAACTTCACGGCAACACTGGCTTCAATGGCGAACTCAACTTAAATTTCATAGGATACGCAGGACAAAGCTTTGGTGCCTTTTTATTGAAGGGAATGAATGTTCAATTAACCGGAGAAGCTAATGATTATGTTTGTAAAGGAATGAATGGAGGAATACTCACAATAATTCCACCAAAAATAAATGAAATCTCCTCCGAACAAGTCATCCTCGGAAATACGTGTCTTTATGGAGCAACAGGTGGAAAATTATTTGCATTAGGAAAATCGGGAGAAAGATTTGCGGTTAGAAATAGTGGTGCTACAGCGGTAACAGAAGGCGCAGGTGATCATTGTTGTGAATACATGACTGGCGGGAAAGTTGTTATTCTAGGTTCCACAGGAAGGAATATTGGTGCAGGCATGACTGGTGGGATAGCTTTTATTATCGATGAAAATAATGATTTAAGTAATAAAGTAAATAAAGAAATAGTAAGTGTTCATCAAATAACTTCAGCAAAGCAGGAAAATATCTTATTGGAAATTATTAGAGAATATCAAGCAAAAACAAATAGCTTAAAGGCTGCAAAAATAATTGAAAATTGGTCTCATTTTAAGAGTACTTTCAAATTGATTGTTCCCCCAAGCGAAGAAGAGATGCTTGGTATAAATAATATGTAAATGCCTTTCTTTGTAAAAACTGAAATTATAAAAAAAGAATACTTAATTAATCATGATTTAAAGCGAAAAATAATTAACAAACATATTGATTGGGTAAAAAAATTAAAAAAAGAGGGAATTAATATAAAAAGTGGCTTTTTGGTAGATGAATTAAATAGGCCAGGTGACGGCGGATTACTTATTCTTGAGATGAATAATTATAGAAATGCACTAAAAATAATTAAGAATGATCCAATGATTAAAAATGATCTAGTTGAATGGAAATTAAACGAGTGGGTAGATCCAAATAAATGAATATAACTATCTTGGATACTTTTTCATAAGTTTTTGAATCTCTTCAGCATGATAGCTACTACGAGTTAAAGGAGAACTAACTACTTGCATGAAGTTTAAATCTTTTTCCCCGAACGCTTTAAAGTACTTAAATTTTGAAGGACTTACAAATCTTTTAACAGGTAAATGATTAGGGCCAGGAGATAAATATTGGCCAATAGTAACAATATCAACGAAATTACTTTTTAAATCCTTAAGCAGACTTAATACCTCCTCGTCTTTTTCCCCTAAACCAAGCATAAAGCCTGACTTTGTATAAATTTTGGGAGAATAGTCTCTGGTTCTTTTAAGCAACTCAAGAGTTCTTTCATATTTGCCTTGAGGTCTTACTTTTTTATATAGCGAAGACACAGTCTCAATATTATGGTTTAAAACGTTTGGATTTGAATCAAGAACTTTTTCAAGCGCTTTCCAGTTGCCACAAAGATCAGGTATTAGAAGCTCAATAGTAGTTTCAGGAGATTTTTCTCTTATTTGATGAACACATTGAAAAAATTGAGATGCGCCACCATCCTCAAGATCGTCTCTATTAACTGAAGTGATTACAACATGCTTAAGCTTCATTCTAAAAACAGCTTCGGCTAAACGATATGGTTCAGTTGGGTCTAAGTCCCTCTTAGATCTATCAAAATCAATATCGCAATATGGACATGCCCTAGTGCAACCGGGACCCATTATGAGGAAAGTTGCAGTTCCACTAGCAAAACATTCGCCGATATTTGGACAGCTTGCTTCTTGACATACGGTATTGAGGTTTAGATCATTTAATAAATTTGCAGTATTACCAATTCGCTCAACTTGTGGAGCTTTGACCCTTAACCATTCAGGTTTTGAAATTAAACTATTAGGATTATTAGTCACATTAAATCTTCTTGACCAGTAATTTTATTTTACTAAAAACAAGATGAATTAACTATTTATAATTTCAAAGACGAAGCTCATTCAACAGAAGTAAATAAATAAATGAATTCAACTAATCCTTCTGCAATTTAGAAAATCTTAATTAAATTTTCTCGTGACACAATTTTCTTGTTTCATTTACTAAAATTGAATCAGTTTTCATAATATTATTTTTAATACAGATATCAGAACATACTAATTTTAAATTATAGCAAAAAATAATGGGTCAATTGTGGACTATTTTGTGCTAAAAAGTGTTTTTTTAATTATTTTTTGATACAGTAAAAAATATATGTAATAAAACATTGACTTTTAAATTTAAAAGAAAACGTATTTTATTATCGGAAAAAAGTAAAAACCCTAAAACAATAGGTTATGCTAGAGCTACTAATAACGAAAATGAATATTTAGAAGAGCAAATAAAAATTTTGAAGAAAGAGGGTTGCAGTTTAGTGTTCTCTGAATTTATAAGTTTAGATGAAGAAATCAAACCCCAACTCAATAAAGCTATAAATTCCTTATCAAAAGGCGATCAATTAATAATAACTCAGCTTGATCGAGCATTTAAAAATAAAAAAGAATGTTTGATAACAATAAATAAACTTATTAATAAGGATATTCAATTGCGAACTTTGACTGGTTTTTTTGCTTCTAATGAATCTTCTAATGCAAATTCTTCAATTTTTAAGATTTTATATGAATTAGATAATTTAGAAGACAAAAGTTTAGGTGAAAGAAAAAAAGAACAACTATTACGCAGAAAATTATCTGGAATTAATTTGGGAGGAAGGCCCAAAATAAGTCCTCTAAAAGAATCTTTAGTAATCAGATTACGTAATGAGGGATATTCTTATCGATCAATCAGATCACAAACAGGAATTGCGTTGTCAACAATAAGAAGAGTAATTTTGGAAGGAGAACTAACATAAAATGAAGAGGAAAGAAATTGAAAATTTAATTAAAGAAAATTTTAAAGATACAGCGTTGCGTATTTTTGAATTAGATAATGAAGATAGAAAAAGTTTATTAGCTGAATATAGAGAATGGATTATGAATGATTTAGATTTTGAAGAAGTAATGATGTTGCCATATGAAGCCTATACTGACAGATTAGATTCTAATTTCTTAGAAGATTAAATTTAGTCCTAAATAGTATATTTTTTATTAAATTCGTATACTTCTTTTGATATTAATGGTAGGAAAGAAGAATCTTTAGAATATTTTTCACCATCACAAAAAACAACTAATAAAGTGTGAAGAGATTGACTATTAGTCCACCAAGCAGAATCATGTCTAACTTCTGACATTAAGCCTGCTTTACTCCAAAGATTAATGCTTTCTGGTAAGCCTGCTCCCAAAAAACCATCTATTTGATTAAGAGAATCGTTTTTAAGAATAACTTTATCTAAATTTCTTTTTAAAAAACTTCGTAAATTTAAATCATTTTTTTGATAATCAATATGAATCATAATTTCCTCCAAAACCCTTGCAGCCGAATCAGAATTCATAGAGTTTCTATTTTCATTTTTATGTCCATAAAATTCTTTTTCACGACCAAATGGCCCATCATCCCAGGTCTTTTGACAGCAATTTAAACCACTCAATTCCTCCCAATGTAAATCATGTAGCCAATCATTTATTATACTTCTTTGATATTTCCAATTTTCCCAGGATTCGCCCTCAATACAAGGTCCGCTTGTTGTTCCAGTAAGTAAATCAATTAAGAAGCTTGTTGCATTATTACTTGAGAAAGATAACATTTTCCTTACAGCATCAATAATTTCATCCGATAATAATAAACTTCCTTTTTTAATCCAATAATAAGCAGCAAGACCATAAACCAACTTGACTATGCTGGCAGGGTAAATCATTTTTTTATTATTAATGCCAGTTCCAAAACCTTTAAATACCCTTTTATTTTCTGTTTTATAATTAATCCAAGTTACGGCAATATCTTCTCTTGAAAAATCTTTATTATAAGAGCATACTCTCCCTAAAATATCATTTAAGGCTAAACCCATCTCTTCACTTAAATAGTAAAAGGTCATTGTATGGAAAATTATAAAAATCCTATCTCACTATTTAAACAAACAAATTTTTCAAAAACTATTTGGTGGAAATTAAAAGTTAATATTTCTGGATATCAAAATGAAACAGAAGATAAATTAGTTACTGAAATATTTAAAAATAGAATTTTTAGGCTTATTTATCCAAATATTTATCAAAACAACCATAAATTTTCAAGAATACTAGTTCAACTATATGAAGATGGTTACGTCTGTTGGATAAATTTAGATGGATTAATTATTGAGAAATACGAATTAAAAAAAAATAACAGTTTAAAAAATGAAAACTTCTTTATAACAGATAAAGTTAACTCAATTTTAAAATGGATCAAGGATCAATCTGAGTTGAATAATGAATATCTTTGGGGAGGTACATTAGGACCCAATTTTGATTGTTCTGGATTAATTCAGACTGCTTTTTTCAAGCATCAAATTTATATACCTCGAGACTCTTTTCAAATAAAAAGTTTTTGTAAGCACCTTTTTTATTACAAAGAGTCGTATGCGGCTTTACGACCTGGCGATCTTTTATTTTTTGGAAATAAAAAAAAATGTGATCATATTGGAATCTACAAAGGAGACGGATTCTATTATCACAGCTCTGGAATGGATTTTGGCAGAAATGGAATAGGATTAGATACCCTAAAAAAGTCTAATGATAAAATCTCATTACATTATAAATCTAAACTAATTTCGGCAGGAAGAGTAGTTAGAAATTATAGATGGGACCGTACTATACGTTAATTAATGTAGCTCAACTTTAAAATAAATTAAATTAAAATATTACTTATTCTTTAATTTAGAAATTAACCAGCAGTCCAAATATTTTTAATGATTGGCATTATGGTATCTAAGTGTAATGTCCCAACAAGTAACCAAGCAAAAACAGCTCCTCCACATCCTCCTAACCAAAATCCACTTGTAAAATCAGCCCAACCAGCTCTTGTAAATAAGTCCTTTGGCGGATTAATAACAGTTGCATCTGGAGGTTGAACATTAGGTGCCTTACCAGGTGCATTGTATAGCACAAAAAGTGCTGTCAAAATATGAACAGCTCCAATAGTAGCGAGAAGTCCAGCTGTTAGAGCAAATTCAGAATTTCTTAATGGGCCAGTCATGGTAAAAGGTCCGTATAGAAGATATCCAAAAGCTGCTCCAGTTTCTAAACCTCTAAAATTAGGGGAAATACCTTCTCTGTAAAAAGGTAAATTATTTATAAAGGCTTTTGTAAAATAACCACTATTAACTGGAGTAGCTAAATTACCAACACAAGGATCAGCAACTGTTTTTACTGCCCATTGTTCTGCTACGCCAATATCATTTGGTTGTACAGAAGTATCTATGTATTTCTCATCAAACTTAATAGAACTTGTTGATTCAGAGAATGATTTTTGAAAGTCGCTCATTTTTTTAATAGTTTAGTGTTTGATAATTTATTCAGTTGCTGTAATTAATCTTCCAATCAATACGATAAAAACAGCAGGCATTGCTATACCAATTAATGGAACAAAAATTGAGGGTAAAAGACTTGGTAAATCAGATGGCATAGTTCTTTAAACATCTTTAAACACTTTAGTATTGATCAGCGAAATAATGTTAATTTTATTACTGGATGATATAAAAATTATTAACTTTTTACATGTTAAATTTTTTCGCAATTTTACTTATTATTTTTATAGGAATATTACTTCTAGTTTTTAAAAAAAGAAGCTTTACAAAGTTGATAAATCAAAGCAATTTAAATTCTATTAAATTAAAGAAAAATAAAAAAAGTAATAATAAATTTCTATCTAAAAAAAATAGTTATTTATACAATCACGAAGAAAAAAAGTACTTAATATTTTATAAAAATTCTCAAAGAAATAAAATGATTAGTCTTTTTCAAGGTGATACAGAAAATAAATTAAAGGCATTAAAAATAGCGGAAGAATTGGCTGATAAATCAACATTACCAATTTTACGAAAAGGCTTAAGAGATATTTCTCCTGAAGTCGTTGAAATTTCAGCTTTATTAATAAGACAGTTCAAGTAAACAATCAATTTTGTTTAGCACTGTTTATTGATCTAATTCTGTAAATTGGACGACTTTGACTTTCATGATATGTCCTAATTAAAAGTTCACTCAACAATCCAAAGCTAAATAATTGAACACCAGCAATTCCTAATATTAATGCAAACATCAGCAACGGACGATTTCCAATATCCTCACCCATTATTTTTAAAACTATCAAATAAGAACTTATCGCAAGGCTAAAGAAAATACTTATAATTCCAACAAAACCAAATCCATACATCGGTCTTGTTAAAAATTTAGTCATAAACCAAACAGTTAGTAAATCCATTAAAACTCTAAAAGTTCTATCAATTCCATATTTACTAGATCCATATTGCCTGCTCCTATGATTTACTTTAATTTCTTTGATTCTTGCACCTTCAATATTTGCTAAAACGGGCAAAAACCTGTGAAGTTCCCCATATAACTTTATATCTTCTATTATTTCTTTCTTAAACGCTTTTAATGAGCAACCATAGTCATGCAACTTCAAACCTGTTACGCGAGCTATTAACTTATTCGCTATTTTTGATGGTATCTTTCTATTAATTAATTTATCTTTTCTATCAAACCTCCAACCACAAACCAAATCAAAACCATTATTAATCTCTGAAATTAATAAAGGAATATCATTTGGATCATTCTGTAAATCACCATCCAAAGTAATAACAATATCGCCCTTAGAATTATCAAAGCCAGCTGACATTGCTGCAGTTTGACCATAATTTTTGCGAAGGGAAATTACTGACAATTCTTTAATTTTGAGAGTTAGTTGCTTTAATACTTGATGAGTATTATCTTTCGAACCATCATTAACAACAATCAATTCAAAATTAAATTTATTAGATGACATTACATTTATAACTTCATCCAATAAAGGACCAATACTCTCGCTTTCATTGAAAACAGGGACGATAATAGAAATTAATTGTTTTATATCTGACATTTATATCTAATAATAATTACACAATTTTAACTTAATTTAGAACATTAAAATTAAACAAAAAAAATCACCACAAACGTGGTGATTTAAATTATTTAAAGGAAATTTAACCAAACTTACCTGAAGTGGATGCGATAACAAATGCCCCAAATGTAAGTATGTTTCCAATCGTGAAATGTGCTAGTCCAACTAATCTAGCTTGAACAATTGAAAGTGCAACTGGCTTATCTCTCCAGCCAACAAGGTTAGCAATTGGAGTACGCTGATGTGCCCAAACTAATGTTTCAATTAATTCTTGCCAGTAACCACGCCATGATATTAGGAACATGAAACCAGTAGCCCAAACTAAGTGACCGAATAGGAACATCCAAGCCCAAGGAGATAGGGAATTTACTCCAAATGGATTATATCCATTAATGAGTTGAGCAGAGTTTAACCAGAGATAATCTCTGAACCAACCCATTAGATAAGTTCCTGATTCGTTAAATTGTGCTACGTTACCCTGCCAAATTGCCAGGTGTTTCCAATGCCAGTAGAAAGTTACCCATGCTAGTAAATTTAATGCCCAGAACATAGCTAAGTACATAGCGTCCCAAGATGAACTATCACAAGTACCTCCACGTCCAGGACCATCACAAGGGAATGCATAACCTAAATCTTTCTTATCAGGAATTAATTTCGTTCCTCTAGCATCAAGTGCTCCTTTGATAAGTATTAAAGCGGTTGTATGAAGACCTAAAGCGATAGCATGGTGAACTAAGAAATCTGCAGGACCAATAGGTAAGAAAGCACTTAATGCATCTTGTCTATTGATCAAATCCATCCAGTAGTGATTACCTGGCAATGAATTAGCAGCAAGACTTGCTGAACTTGTTGGATCAGATAATAAAGCATTAAAGCCGTACATCATTTTACCTTGAGCAGCTTGAACAAATTGAGCAAATACTGGCTCAATTAGAATTTGCTTTTCAGGATTACCAAAAGCTACGACAACGTCGTTATGAACATAAATTCCTAGAGTATGAAATCCAAGCAGCATTGTTACCCAACTAAGATGGCTTATCAAAGCTTCCTTTGTTCCAAGAACTCTTGCCAATACATTATCTTTATTTAATTCTGGATCATAATCTCTTACAAAGAAAATAGCTCCATGTGCAAATGCACCAACCATCAAGAACATTGCTATGTACTGATGATGACTGTATAAAGCAGATTGTGTAGTGTAGTCCCTAGCAATAAAAGCGTAAGAAGGAAGTGCACCCATGTGTTGAGCTACAAGAGAAGTCGCTACACCAAGGGATGCTAATGCTAATCCAAGTTGGAAATGTAATGAATTATTTACAGTTTCATATATTCCATCGTGGTTAATTCCAAAACTACCTTTATGAGGATCATTAGGGTGTCTTGTATTATGGGCTTCTGTAATTTCTTTGAGGCTATGACCAATACCAAAGGTATTTCTATACATATGACCAGCAATTACAAAAACTGTTCCAATCGCAATATGGTGATGCGCAATATCGGTAAGCCATAATGCTTCACTTTGAGGATGAAGACCACCTAAGAAAGTAAAGATTGCAGTTCCAGCTCCTTCAGCTGTTCCAAATACTTGATCTAAAGAATCAGGATTTTGGGCATAAGCTCCCCAGTTTAAAGTAAAGAAAGGAGCTAATCCTGCAGGGTGAGGAAGCACTGTTAACCAGTTATCCCAACCTACATGCTGACCTCTTGATTCAGGTATAGCAACATGAACCAAATGTCCTGTCCAAGCGATACTACTAAAACCAAATAAGACAGCTAAATGATGATTTAATCTTGACTCTGCATTTTTAAACCAAGCTAAAGAAGGTCTGAATTTTGGCTGTAAGTGTAACCAACCAGCAAATAGAGTCCAACAAGCCAAAATACTCATGAATATTGAAGCTTGGAAGAGTTGCTCGTTAGTTCTCATTCCAATTGTGTACCACCAATGATAGAGACCTGAATAAGCGATGTTTACTGGACCGCTTGCTCCAGCTTGTGTCATTGCTTCTGTGATGCCAGATCCAAAATGAGGGTCCCAAATAGCATGAGCTATAGGGCGGACATGAGTTGGGTCAAGCACAAATTGCTCAAAATTACCTTGCCAAGCAATATGAAATAAGTTACCGGCTACCCAAAGAGCGATTATTGCTAGATGTCCAAAATGTGTAGAGAATAGCTTCTGATAAAGTTTTTCTTCGGTCATACCGTCATGACTTTCAAAGTCATGAGCGGTAGCTATTCCGTACCATATTCGTCGGGTTGTGGGGTCCTGAGCTAGACCCTGGTTAAATGATGGAAATTTTGTTGCCATTGAATTAAAAAGGTGAAGTTCAGGTTATTAGCCCAGCCCGAAAAGGCGAGCATGGAAGAAGGCCCATGTAGTAGCTATACCACCTACAAGGAAGTGTGTAACACCTACTGCACGTCCCTGAGTAATAGATAGAGCTCGAGGTTGTATGGTTGGTGCAACCTTTAGTTTGTTGTGTGCCCAAACAATTGATTCGAACAATTCTTGCCAATATCCTCTTCCGCTGAAGAGGAACATTAAACTGAACGCCCATATGAAGTGAGCTCCCAAGAACATCAAACCGTACATGCTTATTGATTGACCATAGCTTGTTAATACTTGAGAAGCTTGAGCCCAGAGGAAATCTCTTAACCAACCATTGATAGTAATTGAACTTTGTGCAAAATTACCACCAGTAAGTCCCCAAACATCACTCTGCATTTTCCAAGAGAAGTGGAAAATAACTATTGATAAACAGTTATACATCCAGAAGAGAGCTAAGAAAACGTGATCCCATGAAGAAACTTGACATGTACCACCTCTTCCAGGACCATCACAAGGGAATCTAAATCCTAAAGAAGCTTTGTCAGGAATCAACCTTGAACTTCTTGCATAAAGAACTCCTTTAAGAAGTATCAAAACAGTTACATGGATTTGGAAAGCATGAATATGATGAATCATTAAATCAGCTGTCCCTAATGGAATTGGAGCTATAGCTACCTTTCCACCAACTTCAACTAAACTTCCATTAAAGACTTCACTTAAAGCTTTGTGAGGTAAAGCTTCTGCAGTACCTGCTAAAAGGGAAGTCCCAACAGCAGATGCTTGAATACTCTGTACCCATTGAGCGAAGATTGGCTGAAGTTGGATAGCAGAATCACTAAACATATCTTGGGGTCTACCCAAAGCTCTCATAGTATCGTTGTGAATATAGAGTCCAAAACTATGGAATCCTAACCACATACAAACCCAGTTCAAGTGACTGATTAAAGCATCTCTTGCCTTAAGAATTCTGTCTAATACATTATCAATATGTTTTGCTGGATCGTAATCTCTAACCATTGCAATTCCAGCATGCGCACCAGCTCCTACTATGAATAATCCACCTATCCACATGTGATGGGTAAATAATCCAAGAACTGTCATATAGTCAGTAGCTATGTAAGGATATGGAGGCATCGCATACATGTGATGAGATACAAGTATGCTAATTGAACCAAGCATCGCTAGGTTTACTGATAGCTGAGCATGTCTACTTTCTGCCATGAATTCAAAAAGACCTTGATGACCTTTAGGCGCAGGGAATAATATTGGGTCTCCTTGTTGTGAATCTAATATTTCTTTCATACTATGACCAATACCGTAGTTGGTTCTGTACATATGACCACCGATTATCGCTATTACACCAAAAGCTAAATGATGATGTGAAACATCAGTCATCCACAAGCTTCCTGTCACAGGGTTAAGTCCACCTTTGAAAGTAAGGAAATCTGAGAAAGCTAACCAATTTAAACTAAAGAAATTACCTGTACCACTTGCTAATCCTGGAAATATCTGACCGATAATTTGTGGATCGCAGAGTTGATGCGGCATAGGCATATCTGCAATAGTTGCTATTTCTTTTCCATTAATAACTAAAGGAGAACCTGCATCAATTGCATCTAAAAGAGCTGCAGTAGGAGCTCCGATATGAATACAATGGCCAGCCCATGCTAATGACCCTAAACCTACTAAACCAGCTATGTGGTGGTTAAGCATAGACTCAATATCTTGGAACCACTCCATTTTTGGAGCTGCTTTGTGATAATGAAAAATTCCAGCATGAAGCATAAGTGCCGCCATTACTACAGCTCCTATTGCTAATGCCATCAGTTCGCTTTCGTTAGTAATTCCCCATGCTCGCCACATGTGGAATATTCCTGAACTGATTTGAATACCGTTGTAGTTGGCACCAAGATCAGCATTAAGCATTTCTTGACCAACAATTGCCCAAACTTGCTGAGCGCCTGGTTTGACATGAGTTGGATCAGCTAACCAACCTGAATAATTAGAAAATCTTGCTCCATGGAAAAAAGCAGCACTCATCCATATAAAGATGACTGCAAGGTGTCCAAAATGGGCTGAAAAGATTTTTCTTGTTGCTTCTTCAGCATCGCCTGTATGCACATCGAAATCATGTGCATCAGCATGCAAATTCCAAATCCAAGTTGTAGTTTTTGGACCTTTAGATAATTTACTTGACCAGAAACCTGGTTTATCTAATTTGGCAAAATCAATAGGTCTTGGATCGGCCTTAACAGGATCCTCCAAAACTTTTTTGTTTTTTTCTCCACTTTCTGGTGGGCTGATGGTCATCTAGCACCTCGAAAATAATTGACATTAAAGCCGATTGATCGGATCTTGAACCTATTTTTAATGATAATGTTCAAGAAAACGAATCCTTCGGAACTTTAGATATTCGTTTCAAAAATAATAAGGCAAAGATTCTTTCGTTATGCATTAACGTAACAAATGTTCTAATGATTGTTACTATATGAATATTTTGTTAAATTCCTGTCTATGACTAAATTATGAGTATTTTTACTCAAATTATACATAAATTTCTTAAATTTTTTTTTATATTTCAAAGAAAATTTTTTAAATCCAGCGACAGGATATAATTTCAACGTAACTATCAATAGTTTCTGATTTGAAAGGAATTGCTATAGGTCTATCTAATAATTCAAAAGAAATTTTAAAAAGGCTTAAAAAAACCGAATTTGTCAAAGATATCTATGTTGCGGGTTCTTCAAAAGAAGATGGAAAGGAAAATAAACTTATTCAAGTGCAAAAACCTAGAGAAATCTTGCTCAAAAAATGGCCGGAGGTAGATTTAATAATTTTTATAGGCTCTATTGCTGCATCAATTCGCATAATAAATTCTTTTTTAACCACTAAAGATCAAGATCCCGGCATAATCGTTATAGATAACAAATGTTCCAAGATAGTTCCTTTAATTGGCTTACATCAATCAAATACGAAAAATATTGCCTATCAAATTGCTTATTTACTTGGTGGCGAAATAATAGAAACTAATAATTCCAATGATCAAAGCTTCTTAAATCTTGATGCATTTGGGAATCAATGGGGTTGGAAAAGATCTGGGAAAATAAAGGATTGGTCAAAGCTAGTAATTAAACAAGCTAAGAACGAAGAAATATTTTGCAAACAATTATCTGGTAATAGCTTATGGAAAACTTCAGAATCAGGTGAGGTTATTAATCAAATCAATCGAAAAGAAATTGAAAAACCAGATTCATCATTTCATGTAAGTATATTCGAAAATAATGAAAGAACTTGGCATCCGCCCGTATTATGGATTGGTATTGGATGTGAAAGAAATACAAGTAAAGAATTAATAGCAAATTCTTTAATTAATTTATTGGATTCAGGAAATTTATCACAGCAATCAATTGCCGGATTTGCAACTATTGATATTAAAAAAGATGAAAAAGGAATTTTAGAACTTTCTAAAGAAAAAAACTTGCCTATAAAGTTCTTTAGTAAAGAAGATCTTTCTACAATAATAGTTCCTAACCCATCAAATGTTGTGCAAAAGGAAATTGGCACAGCTTCTGTAGCAGAAGCCTCTTGCTTAATGGCAGCGGGAGAAGAATCAAAAATATTAATAGAAAAAAGAATTTTTAAAAATCAATCTGGTGCAGTAACTATCGCTGTAGCAGAATCAAAAAATCAATATAATCCAACCCATGGCGAAATACATGTTATTGGAAGTGGGCCGGGTGATATCTCCTTCCTAACCAGTAATGCAAAACAAGCACTTTCAAGATGTACTGTTTGGATCGGATACAAAATGTATTTAGATTTAATTAAGCCCTTAAAAAGGAGTGACCAAGTTTTAATCGAAAGTAAACTTACTGAAGAAAAAGATAGATGCAATAAAGCAATTAAACTAGCCGAAGAGGGAATAAAAGTAGCTTTAATATCTTCAGGTGAATCTGGATTCTACGGAATGGCTGGTTTACTTTTGGAGTTAATTCAAAAAATCAAAAAAGAGTATAGACCTTACTTTGAAGTACATCCTGGTATAAGTAGCGTTCAATTAGCGGCTGCTCTTGGTGGTGCACCACTAATGAATGACTTTTGTTCAATAAGCTTAAGTGATAAGTTAACTCCATGGTCTTTAATAGAAAAAAGAATTGAAGGAGCTCTAATAGGTGACTTTGTTATCGCTTTATTTAATCCTCAATCAATTGAAAGAAATTGGCAGCTTAAAAGTGTAATTAATCAATGTTTAATATCTAGGCCAGGTAATACTCCCGTTTTAATAGCTAGACAAGTAGGTAGGGAAAATCAATCGAAAAAATTTTTTAATTTAAACAATATACCTATTAAAGAAATAGATATGCTGTCAATAATAATTATTGGCAATTCTCAAACAACATTAATAGATGAAATATTTCTTACTCCAAGAGGATATTTACAATAATAAGATAAGATAAAAATAAATTTTCCACGGAATTTTTCTTTGCTTTTTTTTATTAAAAATACTAATCTTTTATAAAAGATAAGAAAATTCATTGAAAATTATTGGGTTAATTTTATTTGATATTGACGGTGTAATACGAAACGTAGAGGATAGTTACAGACTTTCATTAAAAAAAACAGTCCATAAATTTTCTGGATGGGAGCCAAGTTATATAGATATTGATAATGCCAAAAATGAAGGGATTTGGAATAATGACTGGGATTTAAGTTTAGAATTTATAAAAAGATTTAAAAAAAAAGGGGACTTAAACCTTGAAATACCTCCAAGGGAGGAAATAGTTAAATGTTTTGAAGAATTTTACTTTGGAGGAAATCCATACAACGACAGCAAATATTGGAATGGATTCATAAAAAATGAGGAGTTATTAGTTGATAAAAAGTTTTTTGATTTTTTAGAAAAAAATGGGATAATTTGGGGTTTTGTGAGTGGTGCAGAGTCTGCCTCTGCAAAATTTGTTTTAGAAAAAAGACTCGGACTAAAATCACCTCCATTAGTATCTATGGGAGATGCCCCGGACAAGCCTGATCCTAAAGGCTTTATTAATTTATCCAAAGAACTCCTTGGAGATAAACTTGGCTTATCGAATATTCCCATTGGGTATGTAGGAGACACTATTGCAGATATAAATACAGTTATGAACGCTAAAAAAGAAATACCATCTCAGAAATTCATAAGTATTGGAATTGCTCCTCCTCATTTACATTCAAAGTCTCGATTAAATGAACGCCATTCATACGAAAAAAATTTAAAAGATGCAGGTGCTGACTTGATTTTAAATTCTATTTATGAACTAAAATCTATTAATCTTGAACTATTTTAAAAAAAACATAAATCAAAAGATATTTCTTAATTAAGTAAAGGAGAAGGAATCAAAAGAAATTGAACTGAAGAGAACGACCACGAACTATTACAATCAGATATTCAAGAAATAAAAGTAAATTTACCACTCAATTAACCACTTTTTATTAAAGGTAATTTTTGGGTAAATGAATCAAATATTCTAATTATCAATTAGAAATAAATTTATTAAAAATAGAAAAAAGTTTAATTCTTGCAAGATTTTACCGCTTCAATAAAAGTATTTGATTCAAATATTTCTTGCGCAACAATATTCCTTCCAGACTGACTTAGGTGAACACCATCTAGATATTCGCTTTGATACTCATTAAGAGAATCTGAAACATCAATCCCATCTTTAGAAGAAATTGCGTACGATTTTATATTGACGTGAACTTGATCTCTGAATAATGCTGGAACCTTTTCAGGTATTTGATATGGTTGATAGATAAACAAGAATGGTGTCTTACACCTACCTGTTGTTAGAGATTCTGAAATTAATCTGGCGGCATCGATTGTTTTTATGTAGTTTTCTACTATTTTCTTGTTCCAATTGCTGGTAAATGGTTTTAGAGAAAACTTATTTAAATGTTTTTGAATGATTGCATATAGTACGAAATGTTTCCTAAGAAACATCTCTTCGGGACTCATCTCATTTCTGACTTGAAAGTTGTAAGGATAACCTGGTCTTGGATCATAAAGTGCTGTTTGAAATGTCTCGTTGTATCCACCATAAAAAACAATAATGTCTATTGGATATTCATTGTAATTTTCTAAGATTGAGTGAAGGTGTTGATTATGGTTTGATGAAACTACCGAAAAATTCAGAGGTGCATATTTAGTATCGGATTTTAAAGTGTTAAGTTTCTGAGTCAAAAGGTTTAAAATAGGGGGAGAGCCTTGGTAACCCGTAGAACCTCCAAAAAGAGCGATATTAATAGTATTTCGTGTAATTGGATCAGAAATTCTATATCCCAAATAGTTGTGATCTGCAGCATTCGGCGCGCCCTTAAACATCAGGTAAGGGTATGGTTTTCTCTGGATATTAGATTGATTTAAATGATTATTCCAATCTCCACCTCTATTAAGAAGTGCACTGGGAATACTTCTAATAGATCGTATTGGTTTTGAGGCATCTACTCTTGCTTGAGTGAGAATTCTCGCCAACAACTCTATACTCACAAGAGCAATCCCAATAAAAACAGCATTGATTAAGATGGTTTTGTAAAATTCAGATTTCTTCACTTATTAGAAAATTAAGTAGATAAACTAGGGAGATTTTAAATACCTAAATATTATCAAGTAAATATGGACATTTTTAACCAAGAAACTTTTTTTTAACCACCAATTCACCCACCAATTGGTTGACATAATATTGAACTTTGGCAAACTTTAAAACACCTCATATTCTAGTATCTGTAGTCATATCAGTAGATGTAAAAATTCATCGGACTCTTATAAACTTCCACGAAACAAATAATTACGGAGAGGGAGGGATTCGAACCCTCGACAAAAGTTACCTCCTGTAACTCCTTAGCAGGGAGCCGCTTTCAACCACTCAGCCACCTCTCCAGTTCTTATACATTATCAATTTTTTTGCAAACATTCAAAATTTTTTATTTAATCGAAATGTCTAATCAACTTGAACTCTAGGTAATCTATTTTTAAAAGAACAGAGAATTTCCCACGGGATAGTATTTGATTTTCTTGCCCATTCAAGGGGAGAAATTGTTTTGTCTCCATCAGATCCTAGTAATACCATCGTACTACCAATCCTAATGTCAGTTGAACCTGTAATATCCACCATCATTTGATCCATAGTTATAGATCCAACTTGGGGATAAAGTTTATTATTATGCATAACGTTTATATTGCCTGAAAGATTCCTTGAAACTCCATCTGCGTAACCAATACTTAATACAGCTAACTTAGTTTTTCTACTACTTACAAAGTTTCCTCCATAACTTACACTTACACCTTGATCAATAATTCTAATAAAAGCTACTTTAACTTTCAAAAATAAAGCTTGCTCTAATAATAAATTGTTATCTATTTTGGCTAAAGGACTGTATCCATACATTGAAAGCCCAACGCGTACCATGTCAAAATGAAAATCTTTACTAAGAAGCATTGCAGCAGAATTAGCTAAATGAATCTTAATTTTATTATTTCTATCGAGATTAATTTGCCTTAATAATTCATTAAACTTTTGTCTTTGTAATTGTGTAATACTTTTATGATTTAAAGCATTATCTTCATCTGCAGAAGATAAATGACTATATATTCCTTCTATTAAAATGTTCTCAAAAGATTTTATTTTTTCAAATTGTTGAATAAATTTATTAGATTCGAATCCTAATCTTGACATTCCAGTATCAACCTTAAGATGCAAAGAAAATTTTACCCCAAAGTGTTTACCGATATTATTACAGATTAAACACTCTCTTAAACTACTGATAGTCGGCATTAGATCATTTTTAAAAGATATTATTAAATCTCTTTTTGTATATAGATTTCCGAGAATAAGAATTTGTTTTTTAATTCCAAAAGAACGTAGCTTAATCCCTTCTTTCAAAGTGGCAACGCCTAATTGCGAAGCTCCTCCTTTAATAGCGTATTCTGAAACTACTTTTGCATCATGTCCATATCCATCAGCTTTGACAACAGCCATAAGTTGACAATTTTTACTTAGCTTTGTTCTTAACTTCCTTACATTTGTCTCTATTGCTTTGCCTTTAACTTCGATCCATGCTCTTTGTTTTGGGTCAATATCTTCTTGAAAAGTTGGATATTTATCAAAATTAAATACCTGATTAGATTGCCGATTTTGCATTAACTTTGCACAAATATATGCGCTTATTGAAATATACAGTTAGCATGACATGTAAATTGTATTTTGACATGGGCCAGACTCTAGTTTTAAATGCATCTTATGAACCTTTAAATATAACTTCTTGGCGAAGAGCTGTCATTTTGATGATCAAAGGTAAAGCGGAAAGCTTAGAGGAAGATAAATCATATTCAATACATAGTGGAAGAAAATTGCCGACAGTTATAAGACTTCGTTACTACGTAAAAGTTCCTTTTAGAGAGGTTTCTTTGACAAGAAAAAATATTCTTATGAGAGATAATAATGCTTGCCAATATTGCAACTATAGGGGTAGTGACCTATCAATAGATCATGTTTTACCGAGAAGCAGAGGTGGAACAGATAATTGGGAAAATGTCACTACAGCTTGTCTAAGATGTAATGTACAAAAAGGTAACCGAACCCCAGAAGAGGCAAATATGCCTTTAAAACACAAACCTTATCGTCCCTTAAGTAATCTAAATTTTGAAGCTACAAGACAAATTGACTCTGGCAGGCATAAAGAATGGAGTAAATACGTAATAGGGGTTGCAATCTAATAAAAAATTTTAATTTACCTCTTTATTAAAATCTTCCATCATTCTTTTTTGTTCTTGTGCTATGCATGCATTAATCACTTCTTCTAATTGACCAGCAAGAATTGGCTCAAGAGAAAAATTGGAACCTAATCTATGATCAGTTGTCCTGTTATCTTTAAAATTATATGTTCTGATTTTTTCACTTCTATCGCCTGTTCCAACCTGAGAAAGCCTTTGCGATCTCTCTTTGGCATTAGCTTCTTTTAATTGAATTTCATACAATTTAGCTCTTAAAATTTCCATTGCTCGTTCGCGATTTTGCAATTGTGATCTCTCTTGAGTACAAAAAACTCTTATTCCTGTTGGCTTGTGGAGAAGATCAATAGCTGTTTCCACTTTATTAACATTTTGTCCCCCTGCACCTCCTGATCTTGCTGTTCCAACCTCTAGATCTGTTGGATCAATTTTAACCTCAACAGGATCAGCCTCAGGCATAACAGCCACTGTAGCAGTAGAGGTGTGAACTCTACCTTGAGATTCAGTAGCTGGAACTCTTTGGACTCTATGTACACCAGCCTCAAATTTCAGTTGACTATATACAGAATCTCCCTTAACAGAGATAACTAACTCCTTAAATCCTCCCATATCTGACTCTGAAGCACTAACAGGTTTTACAGACCATCCAATTTTTTGTCCATATCTTTCATACATTCTTGCTAAATCACCTGCCCAGATACAAGCCTCGTTACCTCCAGCACCTGCTCTGATTTCTAACATTACACTTCTTTCATCTCTTGGGTCTTTTGGCAATAGGGCGATAGTGGTTTTTTGAATCAGTTCATTCTTGCATTCCTCTAAAGTTATTAACTCCTCATTTATCAAAGATTCCATTTCTTTATCATTTCTATTCTCTTTTAGTAGATTTTTTGAATCTTCGATTTCTTTATCAGTATCAAGCAACTTATTAAAATCAATCACTAAAGGTTCCAATTTTGACCTTTCTCTGGCTATTGATTCTAATTTTTTTGGATCATTAGCTACATCAGGATCTGCAAGTTGCACTTCCAAATTTTCAAAACTTTCTGCAGCAGTTTTCAACCTAGCAATTAATGTTGAGTATTCCAATTGAAATTGTGCTTAATTTTTGAAAATTTTATTTTTTAGAATCTTTTTTGTCTTTTTGCTCTTTTGATGTGGTTGCATTGGCTGAACCCATTCCATATTTTTTCATAAACCTATCAACCCTACCTTCTGTATCAAGAATCTTCTGAGTTCCAGTAAAGAAGGGATGATTACCACTCCATACATCAACATGTAATTCAGGCTGTGTTGAGCCAGTTGTCATTACAACTTCTCCATTACAAATAACTTTTGCATCTGGATACCATTTTGGGTGTATTTCTGATTTTGGCATAATTTAAAATCCTTTAACGTTTGGAGAATTGAGGAGCTTTTCTTGCTTTTTTAAGACCATATTTTCTTCTCTCCTTAGCTCTAGGATCTCTACTGAGATGACCTTCATTTTTTAGAGGTTTCCTGTTGTCAGGAGATAATTCGCAAAGTGCTCTTGCTGCTCCTTGCTTAATAGCATCTGCTTGACCTGTCAATCCACCACCAAAAACATTTACAAGAATATCATAAGAATTTTCAAGGCCTAATGTTTGCAAAGGTGCTTTTATTGAATTTAAGTGGAGAGGGTTAAAGTTTAAGTAATCATCTCCAGAACGACCATTAATTTTAATTAGTCCATTTCCCGGGATCAAGCGAACTCTAGCTACTGAGGTTTTTCTTCTTCCAGTTCCCCAATACACAGCTTTGTTTTTTATTTGACTGTTCATTTTGATAAATTAACTATTTAATAATACAGGATTCTGAGCAGCATGAGGATGATCAGCACCTTTATAAACTTTTAGTTTTTTAAATTGCTGTCTTCCTAAAGAGTTATGTGGCAGCATACCCTTAACAGCTTGCTCAATGATTCTTTCAGGAATTCTTTCTTGTAAAGACTCAAATTTTTCAATTTTCATTCCTCCAGGTCTTCCAGAATGTCTTCTATACAACTTTTGCGATGCTTTTTTACCTGTTACCTCAACTTTTTCAGCATTAACTACAATGACAAAATCTCCAGTATCTAGATGAGGTGTAAATGTTGGTTTATTCTTACCTCTTAATACAGTTGCGATTTCTGTAGCAAGTCTCCCAAGTGTCTTATCTTTTGCGTCAACTAAAAACCAATTTCTTTCAATGGTTTCTAAAGATGGAGTAATTGTTTTATTCATTTACCAAATTAATGCAAATAAACTTAAAGTTAGTTTTAAATTCTACCTTATTGGAGGAATATTAAACAACAGTTTTGAATGATTTAAACAAAAAATTTGCTTTATTAAACTTTACTTAAGAAAAACCCTTAATTAAAAATACAGGGAAAAAATCATTGTTATTAATCTTTTTAAAAACATTTTCTTCATAAACAGCATTTACGAAACATAAGCCCTTAGCTGGAGCAGATTCTTTAACATCATTTTTCTTTTTGTTTACCCATCTATCTGTAAAAATTTCTGGCGATATTTTTTTTTCTCCAACTAAAACTAGTTGACCAATAATTAAACGGACCATTCCATATAGAAAACCAGTAGCTTTAATATCAACAAAAATCAAATCTTCTACTCTTTTAATATCTATATTTTTTATTGTTGTAATTGAGTTTGTTCTATTACTACCACTTTTCTGGAAAGCAAAAAAATCATGTTCTCCTTCCATTGACTTTGATGCATTTAACATTAAAACTTCATCTAAAACTTTTTTATACCTATGCCATGACCAATTATTGATGAACAAATTAGGGAATTTACTGTTATTAATGACATATCGATAGTGTCTATACATAGCTGAATAGCATGCATGCCAACTATCTTTAACCTCAACTGATTCTAAGATCCTAATTGTTGAGGGTAAAAGACTATTTAAGAGATCAGAATAACTATTTCCTGGAATAACACAATCAACATCAAAATGCACTACTTGACCTGATGCATGAACCCCAGCATCAGTCCTGCCTGCTGCAAAAGTCTTTACTGAATGATTTGTAATCTTTAAGATAGCTCTATCTAAAATTTCTTGAACAGTACTCGCATTTTTTTGTTTTTGCCAGCCTGAATAATGAGATCCATCATATTGGACTAGTAAAGCTACTCTTTTCAAAAATTATTTTTTAGTAAAGGCCCTTTATTAACTAACTTAAACAAGCTCGATTATAGCCATCTGAGCATTATCACCTTTTCTAGATACAGTTCTGACTATGCGTGTATAACCACCATTTCTTTCTCCATATCTTTCCTTTGCTTTTTCGAATAATGAATGAACTAATTTTTTATCATAAATATATCCAATAGCCCTTCTCCTAGAGGCTAAACTTCCCTCTTTGGCAAGTGAAATCATTCTTTCAGCTTCATTTCTTAAAGCTTTTGCCCTAGCTTTTGTTGTCGTCACTCTACCTTCTCTAATTAATTGTGTAGTTAAACCTCTTAAAAGTGCTTTTCTCTGGTCAGCAGGTTTACTTAATAATGGAATTCTAAGTTGGTGTCTCATAATCTTAAAAATTGTTAAACAGATGTTCTGCTTTGTGGAATAGAAATGCCAATGCGTTCAAGAGCTTCAATAACCTCATCCGCAGATTTAGAGCCAAAGTTCTTAATTTCAAGAAGATCTTCATAGCTGAAGCCCATTAAATCCGAAACTGAGTTAACTTGAGCCCTTTTCAAACAATTATATGCTCTAACGGACAAGTTTAGTTCCTCAAGGGGAATTTGAGCTTCAGGAGATGGTTCGGGTTCTTCAGGAACTTCCTCAACCATTGTCACAGTAGCAAGAGGTTGAAAGAGTTCTATTAACTGATTTGCTGCTTCAGCAATAGCATCATCAGGACTTGTTGAGCCATCTGTTACTACTTCCATTTTTAATCTTTCTCTTCCTGTTCCGCCTTCGGCTACGGCAGTTTCATCAATTGTAAAATTAACTCTCTTCACGGGCATAAATACAGCATCTATTTGAAGTAAGTCAATTGCAGTTGTTTCTTCACTTTTTCGATCGACAGGCCTATATCCAACACCTCTTTCAACATGGATTTCCAACTCTAAATTATGACCCTCCTGAATAGTTGCAATCGGTTTTTCGCCATCAACAATTTCAACTTGAGAGGAGAATTGTATGTCATTAGCCTTCACCTCCATTGGACCACTTGCTACTAACCTGCCGATTTCAAGTTCTGGATTAGAGCTATTTATTGATAGTTGCTTGCAATTGAGAAGAATATCTAAAACGTCTTCTCTAACTCCAGGAATAGTGGCATATTCATGATTAATTCCTGCTATTCTTACTGCAGTAACTGCACTCCCTTCAAGTCCTCCCATAAGGACTCTTCTAAGAGAATTTCCCAAAGTTGTAGCTTGCCCCCTTTCTAGAGGGCCAATTAAAAAAGTTCCTGTTTGGGAGCGATCATCTGCTATTTGATGGTCGATTCTGTCAATCTGGTATTGCAACACGGAAAAAAATGAGGTTAAGAGTTTTTTTTTGGGGGGGGGTTGAGAATGGTTAAGACCTAAACGCGTCTTCGTTTAGGTCTTCTACATCCATTATGAGGTAATGGAGTTACATCTCTTATTAGAGTTATTTCTAATCCGGCCACTTGTAAAGCTCTTATGGCCGTTTCCCTACCTGCGCCAGGGCCTCTAACAAGTACTTCTATTTGTCTCATACCTTGATCAAGTGCTCTTCTAGCTGCAGCTTCAGCAGCTGTTTGAGCAGCAAATGGTGTACCTTTTCGAGCACCTTTAAATCCACTAGCGCCTGCAGAAGACCAAGAAATTACATGACCAGAGGTGTCAGAAATTGAGACGATAGTATTATTAAATGTGCTTTGGATATGTACCACACCATTAGGTACATTACGTTTAGATTTCTTTGAACCTGTTTTTTTTGCTGTAGCTGCCATAATGTTTGAATTTAATACTTAAATTTGTAGATAGATTTAGTTAATTATTTTTTCCTTCCAGCAACTGTTTTCCTAGAACCCCGCCTAGTTCTGGCATTTGTTCTAGTTCTTTGACCTCTCACTGGAAGACTCATTCTGTGTCTTCTTCCTCTTACACACCCTATATCTTGTAGACGCTTTAAAGCCATTCCCTCTTTTCTTCTCAAATCCCCTTCTAAAGTGAATTCTTCTGTGGCACCTCTAAGTTTTTGTACATCAGAATCTGAAAGGTCTTTGACACGAGTATCTGGGTTTACACCAGTATTAGCAAGAATTAGCTTTGATCTCGTTAAACCAATCCCATAGACGTAAGTTAGTGCAATTTCAACTCGCTTTTCGCGAGGTATGTCAATTCCTGCAATCCTGGCCACGTTTTTTGAATAAATAAAAGTTTGAATTTAAGGGTTTAAATTTAACCCTGACGCTGTTTATTGCGAGGTCTTTTCTTGTTAATAACATAGATTTTACCTCTTCTCCTCACGATCTGATCGTCAGGACTAATTTTTTTGACTGAAGATCTGACCTTCATAGGGGTTTAACAAATAAAACGTTAATACTATATTCTACATCATCATCAAGCCATTTTTTGCTTGATATCAGAGGAAATAGTTTTTAAATCTCTATCTGCATCAATATATTCTAACAATGAGAGATCTTTAAAATATTGAATCAGTGGTTCTGTAGTTTTTTTATAAATATCAACTCTTGTTCTAATTGTCTCTTCTGTATCATCTTTTCTCCCTCTTAAAAGCAAACGCTTAATTAGGACTTCTTCTGGAATATCTAAATAAAAAACCACCTCTAAAGGTTGATTTATTTCATTTAGGACTTCATTCAATGAATTCGCTTGAGATAAATTTCTTGGGTAACCATCTAGAATCCAACCTTTATTATCCTTCACTAAATTATGTCTTACTATCTTTAATACAAGTTCGTCACTAACAAGTTCCCCTCGATTCATAATATCTTTTACCTGGATACCAAGGGTAGTATTCATTTCTATTTCTTTTCTTAATAATTCACCAGTAGAAAGGTGTAAGTAGGAATTAGTTTGACTTAGCAATTCCGCTTGAGTTCCTTTCCCTGCTCCAGGAGCTCCTAAAAATAATAAATGTTTCTTCATTAATTATTAATTAGTCCCTCATACCTTTGTGAAATAACATAAGTTTGAATCTGCTTAGCAGTGTCTATAGCAACACCCACTAGAATAAGTAATGAAGTAGCTCCTAAACCTTGAAAGGTCTGAACATTTGTAGCTCGTTCTACTGCAGCTGGGATTATAGCTACTGAACCAAGAAATAATCCTCCCAGTAATGTCAACCTATTTTGTATACCTGATAAGTAGTTGGCTGTATTAGTTCCTGGTCTAACTCCTGGTATCGCTACTCCTCCTTTCTTTAAATTTGAAGCTACATCCACTGGATTGATAGTAAGAGAAGCGTAAAAATAGGAGAACCCCAAAATTAAGGAGAAGAATGTCAGAGCGTATGGCCATGGATTTGAAGATCCTGGATTTAAACTACTAGCTAACTTTATTAAGACAGGATTGCCCGTGACATTTGCAATAGTTATAGGCAAAAAGATTAAAGCAGATGCAAATATAATAGGCATGACTCCTCCTGCATTTAATTTCAAAGGTAAATAACTTTGCCTTGTAGGAAGTAGTGTTGAATTTCCTATCTGCCTCTTTGCACTAACAATAGGAATGCGTCTTGCTCCCTCTTGTACAAAAATTATCCCAACAATTGTAAGTAAAAATACTCCAAGTAAAACTGCTATACCCAAAACATCTCCTCTATCGCCAGTTTGAGCTTTTTCAATGGTTGAACTTAAAGCCTTAGGTAAAGTCGAAACAATATTCAAAAAAATTACCAGTGAAGCACCTTGACCTATCCCTTTCTCCGTAATAATTTCACTAAACCACATTACTAACATTGAACCAGTTACTAAAGCAATGGAGGTTTGTAAGACAAATGTAGTGTCACTTATCCCCTCAATAGAATATTGTCTGAGAATTAAGGAAAAAATTATACTTTGCAAGAAACCCCATCCTAAAGAAACATATCTAGTTATTTGAGCAATTTTTCTCCTTCCCGCTTCACCTTCATTTTTTTGTAAATCTTCAAGCACAGGCAATGAAGCTGTAAGAAGCTGAATAATTATTGATGCGTTAATAAAAGGAAGAATGCCTAATGCAAATATTCCTAAGGTGGAAATTCCTCCTCCAGTAAAAATGTCTAAAAAACCTATTAGTTGACCCCCTTGATCTATAAAACTTTTAAAAGCAACCCTATCAATACCAGGCATCGGGATATAAATACCAAGTCTTACTAAAAGAAGAAGACCTAAAGTTGTTAAAACTCTACTCCTTAGCTCTTTATTTAAAAATAATTGGGAAAGTATTTCAGAAGCGCTAGGATTTCTACTTTTGTTTACAAACATTTTTAAGCATATCTAAATTTTAAGTAAATTTATTTATTATTTATTAGCTCACAGGATCCGCCTGCGTCCTCAATTTTTTGTTTTGCAATTTTTGTAAATGCATGAGCTTGTACTTTTAACTTTACATTGAGTTTTCCGTTACCAAGGATTTTTAAAGGAAATTTGGGCTTGAAGATCAATCCTTTTTTAACTAGTGAGTCTAAGTTAACAGTATCATTATCTTTGAAATCATTTAGTTTTTCTAAATTAATTATACAGAAGTTCTTTTGATTAATTATTTCAAAGTGCTTTAATTTTGGAACTCTTCTATATAAAGGCATTTGACCACCTTCGAAACCTGGACGTGTGGGTCTTCCAGAACGTGACTTTTGCCCTCTCATTCCAAAACCACATGAAGCACCCTGACCGGCTGCAATACCTCTACCCTTTCTTAATTTCTTCTTTCTCGAGCCAGAGTTTGATTTAAGTGTATTTAATGTTGAAGTCATAATTCTAAGAATAGAGCTGTTCAAGTGAGATGCCTCTCTCCCTTGAGGCAGATTTGTGTGTTCTTAATTGAGAAAGAGCTACCATAGCAGCTCTTGCATTATTCAAAGGTGTTTTACTACCCAATCTTTTTGCTAAGACATTTTTTATGCCGGCTAATTCTAAAACTGTTCTTATTGAACCACCAGCAATTACACCTGTACCTGGGGCAGCTGGTCTAATTAGTACATTAGCAGCACCATCTCGACCTAAAGATAAAGTCGGTATTGAATTATTTGGGGTTAAGGGAACTCTGACAAGATTCTTTTTACCATCTGAAACTCCCTTTCTCACCGCGCCTATGACATCCCCTGCTTTACCAACTCCAACTCCAACTTGACCTTTTTCATTACCTACAACAACAATAGCTCTAAAACTCATTTTTTTTCCACCTTTGACAGTCTTAGAAACGCGTCTAATTTGAACAACTCTTTCTTGCCAATCAGAGTCTCTCTCAAGATTTTTTGAATCACCTCTTTTGTTTCTTTTTCGATCATTACGACTATTCTTTTTTTGTTCTACAGGCATAGCTACAGGAACATTATTGTCCTTGGATTGAATTTCTTGTTTTGTTGGAGTGTCAGTCATAGTAAAAAATTAAGAGTTAGAATTCTAGGCCAGCTTCACGAGCAGCGTCTGCAAGTGCCTTTACTCTACCGTGATATAAATTACCTCCACGGTCAAAAATTACTTGCTTAATACCTTTTTTTATCGCTCTCTTTGCTAATAATGTTCCAACAATGGAAGAAGAATTACAATCTGAAGGTAATTTCTTAGATTTTTCTCTTAATTCTTTATCAACAGTTGAGGCTGAGCAAATAGTTGTTTGAGCGCTATCATCTATTACCTGGGCATAAATATGGTTATTAGAGCGAAAAACAGACAATCTTGGTCGAGTTGCATCTCCAATTAAGAATCTCCTTAATCTTCTATGTCTTTTTTGGGTTTGTAGTTTCCTGGAAAGTTTGGTCATTTTTTTAATTGGAATTATTTTTTGCCAGATTTACCAGCTTTTCTGAGAATTCTCTCATCATGATATTTAATTCCTTTTCCTTTATATGGTTCTGGAGGTCTAATTGATCTGATTTTTGCTGCTTCATTACCAACAATTTCCTTATCAAT
>QCCQ01000002.1 GCA_003278875.1 Prochlorococcus sp. AG-347-L21
ATATTTATCCTTAGAGGAGTGAGTATTATTTTACCTGCCCTTCCAAGTTCTGCTTATTCTCTGCTAGCTGGATCATTACTAGGATTTCAAAAAGGTTACATGACAATAATCTTTTCGGATATCGTTTTTTGCCAAGCTGCTTTCTTTATTGCGAGAAATTATGGTCGGATTCCTGTACGTAATTTAGTAGGCCCAAGAGCAATGCAAAAGATTGAAAGTTTTAATCAAAACCAGCTAGAAGAAAATTTCTTTCTTATGACAGGTCTACTAATGACTGGCCTTTTTGATTTTCTAAGCTACGCAATTGGCATTGGAGGAACTCGCTGGAAAATATTTACTCCAGCATTATTAATAAGTCTTCTTATCAGTGACTCTATACTAGTAGCAGTAGGAGCTGGAGTTAGCCAGGGAGCAGGATTATTTCTAGGGATTGCTCTATTAGGAATGTTTGCTTTAGCGACTATTTCAGGATTGGCAAAAAATAAAAAGCCTAAATAACAAACAGTTGGTAATTCTGTAATCAAGGAAGAAAGATATGACATTTTCGCAAACAATAACAATATAAATAATGATTCATGCAAGAATAGAAATCGATTAATTTTTAAAGTTATTAGATGACTCCATTTAGACCAACTTCATATGATCGCCCTGGAGAACAAATATCAACTACTCCTTCTGGATTAAAAGTAACTTCTGCAAAGAGATTAATGGTGGACTCAATGGTAAGAATGATACAAAAAGCAGATAATCATTCCGTGGAAGATCAACTTGACGAAGAATCTAACAATAATTAATCAATTCATTGATAAAAGTTTAGGAGAGTGGAAATCTATTAGAAGTACTCACACTTTAGCTTTTCAGGAATTTGAAAACTCAACTAGCAAAATATATATAAAACATATCAACAAAAAAAATAAAAAAGTCGTTGAAATTTTTAAAAATTATAAATTTAGTTTAAACCTAGAGAGCATAGCCATTTCTATAAACTGGCAAACTATTAGTGATTGGGACAATGATGATATCTGTGAGGGAGATGAAACTATTCTGATTTTTTTACCCAAAGATGAAAATTCAGGAATTGTTTTAAGAAATAAAGGTTATACAGAATCTTTTATTTCATCATCCAATTATTTTGTTGATGAACAAAACAATTTACACATTAAAAATATTTATAAATCAACAGTTTCTGAAGAAAGAATTTCCTTTTTATCCAAACATATAAGATCTAGATTTTCTACTATTAGAAATCTGGAAAATAACTCAGTTATACAGACTTCCCATACTTCAGAGATAAGGAATTTAGCTAGTTTAAAAGATTAATTATCCTTTCAAATTGAAACTCTGTTTCAGATATTAATTTAGGAAGAAAGTCTTTGTTTCCAAGCATATTATTAACTGTTGAATTTAAATCAGAGATAGTTGCATCTCGCATTAATTCAAAAACCCTTCTTGCATTTCTTAAAGGTACCCCAAGAGCAAGATAAGTATTTTTAAGATCCTTCAAACAACTTTTTTCTAAAACTGATTCGTCATTAGAAATTAAAAGATAAGCAACAATCCTTAGGACTATTTCTCCATCTCTTAAACAAACGGACATCTTGTTAGTTGTATTTAAAGTTGTTTTTGAATTAAGTGAATCTTGATTTTCGCAAATCATTGCTGTTACAGCGTCTGCTGCGATTGCATGTGAATTATTGGTTATTGAGTTTATTGCATCTAATCTTGAGTTTGCACTATTAATAAATTCTTTTATATTGCTTAAATCATTTAATTTCTTATCGGCTGACAATAGTTGATTATCCTTTGAAACTGACATTTCTGAATTAAAAATTTAAAGACCGATCTTAAGAATAATACAAAGCTAGTTAAAACAATAATATTTCAAACTTAACGCAACGCTTCTTAATTAATAACTTCATTCCAAAGTGATAGTTGAAATAATTCAAATAAAAAATTTTTTTCCGCTAATATAAAATTAAATTCTTAATAAAGTTTTGGATCAACAGGATTTAAAATTATCAAAGAAACTTATTTCTTCATATAAAAAGAGATTGGAAAAAGAAATTCTAGACCGAAGTATGAAATTAAGAATGCCTCAAAATAAATTTGAAGAAATAATTAATAACAATAATGAACTTATAAATTTAAAAAAAGCGTTAGAAGAACTAAAAACGGAATCTGAATCTCATAGTAAAGTCTGATTTTTGAAAAATCCTTCCAAAAGTGCCTCAAACCAACAATTTCCTTTTTAAGTCCCTAAACAATCAACAACTTCAAGCAGTAAAACATGTTTATGGACCACTATTAGTTGTTGCTGGTGCAGGTAGCGGAAAAACTAAGGCTCTTACTCACAGAATTGCAAACCTTATCGAGGGTAACTCTATAGATCCCTACAACATTCTCGCAGTCACTTTCACTAACAAAGCTGCCAAAGAAATGAAAGCAAGATTAGAGGTTCTTCTAGCACAAGAATTAGCTTTTAATCAATTTGGTCAGCCTTGGGCAACTCTTAAAGAAATTGATCAAAATCAATTAAGAACAAACGTTAACCAAGAGAGGCTTCAGAACCTTTGGATCGGTACTTTCCATTCTTTATTTTCAAGACTTCTGAGATACGATATTGAAAAATATACTGATCCAGAAGGCCTAAAATGGACAAGGCAATTTTCAATTTACGATGAAACAGATTCTCAAACATTAGTAAAAGAAATTATTAGTCAAGATATGAATCTTGACCCAAAAAGATATGATCCCAAAAAGATTAAAAGATTAATAAGTAATGCTAAAAATCAATGCTTAACTTCTAATGATCTTTTAGAAAAAGCAGATAATAATTTTGATAAAACAGTTGCAGAAGCCTATAAGAGATACAGAATTTCACTCTCAAAAAATAATTCTTTAGACTTTGATGATCTTTTACTTTTGCCTGTTTTCTTATTGAGGCAAAATGATATAGTGAGAGATTACTGGCACAAAAGATTTAAACATATTTTAGTTGACGAATATCAAGATACAAATAGAACACAATATGAACTTATAAAGTTAATTACAGCTGGAAATACTGAACCAAAAAAATTCTTCAATTGGGAAGATCGATCAATTTTTGTAGTTGGGGATGCTGATCAAAGTATTTATAGTTTCAGAGCAGCTGACTTCAGAATTTTAATTGGTTTTCAGGAAGATTTCAAAACTTCAATCAAAGACGATACAAAATCATCTTTAATTAAATTAGAAGATAATTATAGGTCATCTTCCAATATCCTTGATGCTGCAAACTCACTAATTGAAAACAACTCTGAAAGAATTGACAAAGTTTTAAAGGCTACCAAAGAAAAAGGGGAACTTTTAACGTTACTGAGCTGTGATGATGAAATTTCCGAGGCAGAAGCAATTACCAATAAAATAAAATCACTCAATAACTATAATCAAAACCCAATTTGGAAAAATTTTGCAATTTTATATCGAACCAGAGCTCAGTCGAGAGTATTAGAAGAATCTCTTGTAAGGTGGCGCATCCCTTATACAATTTTTGGAGGATTGCGTTTTTATGATAGAAGAGAAATTAAAGATGCAATAGCATATTTGAAAGTTCTGGTTAATTCTTCAGATAATGTTAGTCTTTTACGAATCATAAATGTTCCTAGAAGAGGGATTGGTAAGACTACTATTCAAAAACTTAATGAACTATCTAATAGGTTAAATATCCCATTATGGGAGGTTCTTAATGATAAGCAAAGTCTTGAAGAAACAATAGGCCGATCATCAAAAGGAATTAATAAATTTACTGAAGTTATGAATGATCTACTGTGTTACCTAGAAAATTCAGGTCCCGCTCAACTACTACAACTTATATTAGAAAAAAGTGGTTATTTAAGTGACTTGCTCTCTAGTGGGACTGAAGAATCTGAAGATAGAAGAAATAACTTACAAGAACTAATTAATGCAGCTACTCAATATGAAGAAGAAACAGAAAGTGGAGATGTAGAGGGATTTCTTTCTACAGCGGCCTTAACAACTGATAATGATACGAAGAAAAATAATCCTAACTCTGTAACTCTCATGACTTTACATAATAGTAAAGGTTTAGAATTTCAAAATGTTTTTATCACTGGGCTAGAACAAGGTCTCTTCCCTAGCCATAGATCAATAGATACTCCCTCACTTCTTGAAGAGGAAAGAAGATTATGCTACGTAGGTATTACTAGAGCTAAAGAAAGAGTTTTCTTAAGTCATGCCAGAGAAAGAAGATTATGGGGTGGCATGCGTGAGGCAACAATTCCTTCAATATTTCTTTCGGAAATACCTGAAGATCTAATGGATGGCGAATTACCACAAACTGGTGGTGCTTCAATTAGAAGAGATTTGCATCTTGATCGTTTAACAAGAGTTGATCGAAACAATCCAAATGAATTTGTTAACAAACCAATAAATGCAGTAAGAAAATTATATTCAGGGCCAAGTAAAGGGAAAAGCTGGATAGTCGGAGATAAGCTAATTCACTCAAAATTTGGGAAAGGTGAAATTATACATATTTTTGGGAGTGGTGAAAAAATATCTTTAGCCGTAAAATTTGGTGATAAAGGAAGTAAAATTCTAGATCCCAGATTAGCTCCAATTCGTTATGTAAGTTAAAACTCATGAACGATATCTCTGATTACATCCAAGGGGAATTAATCAAAACTCCATTTAATCTATATAACCTTATTACTAAATACATAGAATCTAATAAAAATACTAAAGTGGCTTTTGTTGGCGGTTATTTAAGAGATTTGTTAATTAGTAAATTCCACAAAAAATCGTTTTCTAAACCTGTAGATATTGATCTTGTTATTGAAGGATCCTCTATTTCTCTTGCAAAATTTATAAAAAAAAATATTGTAAATGTAGATTTATGTTTAATCAAGGAATTTAATTTATACAACACTGTAGAAATAAATATTAATGACTATAAAATTGATATTGCTTCTGCAAGAAAAGAAATTTATTCTGCTCCAGGCTTAAATCCCACAGTAAATAAAAGTACTATTGAGGAGGATCTTAAGAGGAGAGATTTCACTATAAATTCAATAGCCTTCGAGGTCTCGACAAGGAAAATCTATGATCTTTATGGAGGAATTTCTGATATAAAAAATAAAAGATTGAACTTACTTCACAGTAATAGTATTTCAGATGATCCAAGTAGATTAATTAGATGTGCAAAATATGCTTCAAGGTTAGATTTCAATATTTCAAATAACTCCCTTAAACAATCTCAAGAAACAGTTAGACAATGGCCATGGAAAAGTTCAGAAACTCATCAGAAAATGATTTTCCCTCCTGCACTAGGCATACGAATAAGGATGGAACTAGCTGAAATATGCAAACATGATAATTTGACTAATGTGATTTCGATAATTCATAAATGGAAAATTATCTCAATCTTAAATGATAATATTAAAGTCGATAAAAGATTTTTAAGAGGACTAAATTGGATTAAGAAGTTAAAGGGAAATTACATGCTTTACTTATTAAAAGATTCAGAAGATTTAGAAAAAGCATGTCAAAGATTTTTGATAAATAATAGTGAGATAAAAATATTAGAAGATTATGTCAATATCAAAAAGTTATTAAATACAAACAAAAAAAATTTCAATCATTTTTCTCCATCAAGTTGGACAGAATTTATTGAGGACAGAAACCTTAATGATGAGACAGTCAAATTATTAATTTGTGATGGAGGACCATACTGGCGTAAATTATTTAAGTGGTTATTTATTTACAAATTCATAAAATCAAAAAAAGATGGAGAAACATTAAAAAAAGAAGGATGGGACCAAGGGAAGGAGATGGGAAAGGAAATCAAAAGATTAAGATATTTGGAAATTGACAAATCAAATAGAAATTAATTACATTTTTACAACCTCTCCAACCTTGTACCATTTATCCTTTAGTACATTTTCATATTTACGATTGCAACTAATCAACAAGGGTCCACATGTTTGAGGATCTAATAGTAATGATATTCTCTCGTTAAAAGTCTCTTGATCTAATGAATTTTCGTTTAAAAAATTAATTATTCTTTTCTGCTTATTTACTTTATAAATTTTGTCAAAAATTTCTTTATTAGATTCAAAGAAAGTACTTTTAACGTCTTTTCTTATTAAATCAAATATTCCAGGATAAGCTTTAAATGCAAATAAATCTAATAAAACTTTTAATGGCTCAAGATTATTGCTTTGCCTATATAAATTAGATGATTCAACCATTTCCTTAAGATGTCCAATAAATCCATATCCAGTAATGTCAGTCGCAGCATTGACTAATGATTCTTTAAATTGATTTTGAAAAAGATAAATTTCATCAATCAAATATTGCTGACTCTTTTCTAAATTATTTATTACTTCAGAAGAACTACCTAGAATATTTATATTTTGCATTTGACCGGCAAAGTAAATCCCAACGCCCAGAGGTCTAGACATCATAAGAATATCTCCAATATTCATTCCAGATTTAAGCCATGGTTTTTCTCCATTTTTTAAAATACCTTGAACTGTTAAAGAAATATCCATTCCTAATGAATAAGGTTTATTTACTAAACTTCTTGCCTCGAAAGTATGGCCTCCAAGTAATTCACCTCCATGATCCTCAACTGTTGATTTAATACCTTGTAGTGATTGAGAAAAGAGGTAAATCTGAAATTCCCTTTCAACTTTTGGTAATGAGATTAAAGCCTGCGCGGATGAAAGTTTTGCTCCGCATGCCCACAAATCTGAGCAAGCATGCAAAGTAGTAATTTTTGCATTAAGCCAAGGATCACTTACCAAAGCAGGAAATCCATCTACACTTTGCAAGATCATATCTTGACCATTTTGATATATCTCAACAGAATCTTCAGGTGATGAGGCAAAAGAATTTAAATTAGAATTTATTAATGATTTATTCAAAACTAACTGAGGAATTTTAGCTGCACATCCTCTGCAATCATTCAATGAAATATTTTTTTCACTACTTTTCATCATTAGCCTTTTTGATCTGAACTTTTTAATAAAGTTGAGATCAATTTTATGCTTTAAAATCCAAAAAATAAAAGAAGGGCCGAAAACAAAATTGCGATAAATAGCAAAAGCCTTTTGATGATGGCTTGGAAATATATTTACTATTTGCAATCCGATCTTTTGAGGAAACCACTTTTTTAATGATCTCCCTTTTACATCTTTTTTTAAATTTTGTACTAATGTATCTACAACTTTTACTGCAAAAACTCCCGATGCTGGTCTTTTTGCTGAACCTACAACTGCGCAATCACCGACAGCAAAGATTCCAGAGAAACTTTTTATCTGTAAATTCTGATTTGTAATTATTCTGCCATGAGAATCCGAATCTAATAATTTTTTTTGTGCCCACAACGGAGATTTATTTCCAGTACATAAAAGAATCTTGCCATAATCAAAATTAAGTTTTTCAACTAATTCAATATTGGAATTCCGTAAACTTTTTATAATTGCATTATTAATTTTTCTTGAATCACATAATAGTTTTAAAGGTCTATCTCCCCATCTTTTTCGCAAAGCAAATGATACTTCAATTGCAGCAAGGCCACTCCCAACAATTACAAATGGTAGTTCATTAATTGAATCAAAAATGTCCTCTTTTAGTATTGATTCATAGGCTCTTAAAAAAGGTTTAATTGAAAAAGCTTTTCGATTTTTAACTAGTGATTCAAATTCTTTTGGAATTATTGTTTGACTTCCATAATTAAGCACCAACTTCGAATAATTAATTGAAGGTCTATTACTTAAAACAATTTTCTTTAAATTGAAATCAATATCCTTTACTTCTTCTTCTATAAAAGAGACTTTTGCATTTTTTGCTAAAGATTTTATATCAATTAAACTCTCTTCTAGAATGATTGATTTTGAAATCACCGATGGGAACATCGACGAATAAACCAAATGAGAATCTCTAGATATAATTGAAACAGGAATTTCTGGCATTAATTTCGGGAACATTATCCATTTCTTCAATAAAGAAACATTAGAGTGTCCTCCTCCAATTAGTACCAGATGATTAAAAGTCATTTACATCACTATGAATAAAGAACATTTATTACCAATTGAAAAATCAAGATTAGGAGTGATTGGTGGAAGTGGATTTTATTCAATGGATCAAATAGAGTACTTAAGAGAACTAGAAATCAATACTCCCTATGGTAAACCTTCTGATTCAATAAAAGTATATAATCTTGGAAACCTAGAGATAGCATTTATTCCTAGACATGGCAGAACACATAGTTTAAATCCTTCTGAAATACCTTACAAAGCTAATATTTGGGCTCTAAGATCAATAGGAGTAAGATGGATTATTGCTCCATCAGCAGTTGGTTCGTTACAAGAACAGATAAGGCCACTTGATATAGTGGTTCCAGATCAATTTATAGACCGTACAAAAAACAGACCTGCAACCTTCTTTAAGGAGGGAGCTGTTGCTCACGTAACTATGGGAGATCCCTTCTGCACAAATTTATCACGTATATTAAGTGAAATCGGGGAAAAAAATATTCCTGGCGGTAGACAATTACATAGAGGGGGTACCTATCTAGCAATGGAAGGCCCCGCTTTCTCGACTAGAGCAGAATCTAATTTATATAGGAGTTGGGGATGTTCAATAATTGGAATGACGAACCACACAGAAGCAAGATTAGCTAAAGAAGCTGAAATAGCTTACTCCTCCTTATCTATGGTTACTGATTATGATTGCTGGCATCAAACTCATCAAGAAGTTTCTGTAGAGATGGTTTTGGATAATCTTAGATCAAATACTGAAGTGGCTAATAAAATAATATTTGAAGTAGCTAAATTAATTGAAAAAGAAAGACCAAAAAGTAAATCTCATTTTTCATTAAAGGATGGATTGATCACCCAAAAAGAAAATATCCCAACCTCTACAAGAGAGAAAATTAGGATATTTACTGATTCTTATTAAGCTTATTTGATATAAGTGATTATCAGGTCGAGGTACGGATTTGTTAACCTCCAGCTCCAACGCCTTGGTATGAACCATAGAAGAATATTCCTAAAACGAAGATAACTGCTATTCCACCCGCTGTAGCAACAAGCCATAAAGGAAGTGTTCCTTCAGTCCATCTTCTTTCCCATGCAACCGCTGGTCTACCGTCGGGAAGTCTATCTGGAATTCTTCCATCAGGTCCTTTTAATTTACTCATGATTTTAATTTAATTGAAAAAGTAACTGGAAAATAATATTCCCAATACGAAGACTGATAATAAGCCTAAATAAAGGCTTGTACGATTAAGTTCAACTGGAACTTTGTTAGGATTTTCGTTTACTTGCATGATAGTTAAATTTATCGGGCTACGAATTGCATAGCAGCAATAGAACCTAAAAAGAATACTGATGGGATAGCAAGAGCGTGAACTGCTAGCCAACGGACAGTAAATATAGGATAAACGCGGACTTCCGCAGCCTGCATTGGAGCTTGAGAATTAGTCATTGTTATTTTGTTCTTAAGTCTAGTTGAGATTTAGCTTCAAATCTTTGAGTTACAACAGGAGCTTTTGCTTCAGATGCCTGAAAGTAACTATCAGGACGAGGAGTACCAAAAGCGTCGTAAGCCAAACCTGTGTATACGAATAAGAAGCCTGCTATAAAGATAGCTGGTAATGTTACTGCATGAATAATCCAGTACCTAATACTGGTGATTATTTCAAAGAATGGGCGTTCACCCGTTGAACCTGCGGCCATAATCACAAATGTTTACCATATGATCTTACAGTGTAAAATCATAAGTTCGCGAAGAATTTAACAGCTTGGTTACAGACAGTTGTTAAATTAATCCAAAATTTATATTTTTTTTATTATTTTTTTAAGTTATTACAGATTTAGCCATTCCATTTAAGAATGTAACCACGCTCGCCAAGTATGAATCCTTTTTGTTTATCTAAAGACTCCTTATCAAGAAAAACTATTTTTATATAGTTAGTAGGCAATGCAGAAGCAAGAGGATCTGAATTCCAAGTTTCACCTTGATCTTTACTTACTATTAAAGTGCCATTGCCACCACCAGCCCATATGTCACCATTTGGATCCCATCCCATATCTAAATAATTGTAACCATTAAGAATAGGGATAATAGGCTTTGACCAACTTTCTAAATTATTAGAATCTTCATTAAACCTAATTTCAGCACCTCTTGAAAGCATCCATAAACTTCCTTCTGGATTGAAACCAATGCTTTGCACTCTCTTACTACTTGCTCTTTGGTGAGCAATCCAAGTATTACTATCACTATCAAGAGTAGAGAAGAAATTTCCAAGACTGCTTACGCTCACATAATCACCGCTGGATGTTCTTCTTAAATCTCTTATGCCTCCCTGTTCCGAAGGATCTGATACTTTTGCCTCCCATGTTTCACCGCTATTGGAAGTTTCATAAATAGCTGCTGAGGTTGTTGCCAATTGAGCAACTCCTTCATCAATAGTGGTAACTAAGAAAGGTTGGCCTGGTAACTTCCCAAGTGAAAGCCTAGTCCAATTTTTACCTTCATCTAGAGTATGCATTACAAGAGAGGGTTGCCCTATTAACCAACCTTCAGAACCCTTAAAATCAATATCGAGAAGGCGAAAGTTCTCTTCAGCAGAAATATCTAATGATCTTTTTTCCCATGTTTCACCACCATCAGTAGATTCCATAATCAATCTGTTTGAGCCTACTAAAAACCCATGATTATCATCTATAAAATCTACATCTAAAGCATTAGCCTGATCTTCAAACTGAATTGTTTTCCAAGGGCTGCTTTCATTCATCTTGACACCTGTAGATGAACAACTGCTTAAAACAAAACAGAGAACTACAGATAAAAGGAGATTAGGAATACTGGTAAAAAAATTTTTCATTTAATTATATTAATGCAAAGAGTACAAAGAAAGGAACATAGCAGCGGCAAACGCCAAACCTCCAAAAATCAATATATTTTTTTGTCCTGGAGGTAAGCTATTAAATCCAAATCCATAAACTAAATTTTCTTCAAATCCACTAGGTTTTGCTCTAGATCCAATATCCTTATAAAAATTTTTACCGGCTCGACAAACAGGGCAAGCAAAAGTATTCCCATCCAACTCTGAAAAAGGAGTATTTTTAGGTATATTTAATTTTTTATTTCCTTCAGACGGATCATAAATATATCCACAACTTCTACATTCGAATCTATTTTGTTCTAGATTAGGGATAGGTTGTTCAACATTTACTTCTGAGGAATTTTCCGAAAGTTTTTCTTTCTCAAAGTCTTCAACTATTTTGTTTTCCTCAGAGGCTGGTTGAATGTTTTCACTCACGGTTTATTATTGTTCTTTAAGAACTTTAAAAGATTTTGCTTAATTAAGCGACTTTTATTCAAAATTAATTTTTAATATGTTTTTATTAACTGGCTATGAATACTTTTTAGGTTTCCTTCTAATTGCCGCGGCTGTTCCAGTATTAGCTCTAGTTACTAATCTCATCGTTGCTCCAAAAGGAAGAACAGGGGAAAGAAAACTTACCTATGAATCTGGCATGGAGCCTATCGGAGGAGCATGGATTCAATTTAATATTCGTTATTACATGTTTGCCTTGGTTTTCGTTATATTTGATGTTGAGACAGTATTCCTTTATCCTTGGGCTGTGGCCTTTAATAGATTAGGCTTATTAGCTTTTATTGAGGCTCTAATCTTTATTGCAATACTTGTAATTGCCCTGGCATACGCCTGGAGAAAAGGTGCTTTAGAATGGAGTTAAAAAATTGAATCCACAATTATCCCCAAAAGCAATAAGAGAAATTCGAGAAGGAACTTGCAACCCTCTTGGTTCACCCCAAGTCACTACAGATTTAAGTGAAAACATTATATTGACAAGCTTAGACGATCTTCATAATTGGGCTAGACTAAGCAGTCTATGGCCTCTCTTATACGGAACAGCTTGTTGTTTTATAGAATTTGCTGCCTTAATCGGATCGAGATTTGATTTTGATAGATTTGGATTAGTACCTAGAAGCTCGCCAAGGCAAGCAGATTTGCTAATCGTTGCAGGAACAGTAACTATGAAGATGGCTCCAGCCCTAGTGAGACTTTATGAACAAATGCCTGAACCAAAATATGTTATCGCGATGGGTGCTTGCACAATCACAGGAGGAATGTTCAGCGCAGATTCTACAACCGCTGTAAGAGGTGTTGATAAATTGATTCCAGTTGATTTATACCTTCCAGGATGCCCACCAAGACCAGAAGCAATTTTTGATGCCGTAATAAAATTAAGAAAAAAAGTTGGTAACGAATCAATCTTAGAGCGCACAAAAACAGAACAAACTCACAGATATATAACTTCTGATCATGAAATGAATCTTGTTTTCTCAGAAAATACAGGTGAATATCTAAACAAAACTTCAGCTAACGCCATTCCTTCCTCCCAAAAAGAAAAAATAAATGAACTACCTGAGAAGAACGAAAAAGCTGAAATTATTGATACTTTAGAAAATTAATGGAAAAAGACGATTTAGCAAAATCTTCAGATACTTCAATACAAAAAGAAGGCTTTATAAGTAAATCTTTGTCTAAAAATGGGATTCCAAATCAATCTTTACCTGATGATCACATAGGAATTGAAAACATTTCTGTGGAACCTAACAAATTATATGAAGCAGTATCAGTTTTGAGAAATTACGGTTTCAACTATCTTCAATGTCAAGGAGGATATGATGAGGGACCAGGCAAAAATCTTGTTAGTTTCTACCATTTTATAACTGTTGATGATTTCCAAAAAATCGAAAAAATTAAAGAAGTCAGATTAAAAGTTTTCTTAAAAAGAGATTCTGATTTATCAATCCCTAGTTTGTATAAAATTTTTAAAGGAAGTGATTGGCAAGAAAGAGAAACTTTTGATATGTATGGGATAAATTTTACTGATCATCCCAATCCTAAAAGACTTTTAATGCCTGAAGATTGGAGAGGATGGCCATTACGAAAAGATTATATTCAGCCAGATTTTTATGAACTTCAAGATGCTTATTAGTTTAATTTTTTTAATTTGCGATAAATAAACATAACTGCTCTAGCTAGTCTCCTTGGATCATGCCTAAGGGTTGGAGTTATTCTTTTTGAATATAATGGTGCTTGCAAAACATAATAACCCTCCGATAATAATTTTTCTTTATTACATTGAACAGGCTCTGCCCCTCTACTTTCGTAATAGTCTACTAATGGAGACTTTTCAAATTGAATCTGAGATAAAATTGAGTTAAAAATTCGAGCATTAACTCCAAAATTTGATAATTGTTTTTCTATTGCTTTGATATGTTGATAGACATCAAGTCCATCTGTTTCTCCAGGCTGAGTCATCAAATTACTTATATAAATTTTAGGAGCATTACTTTGCAATAAGGCATCCACGATCTCTGGTACTAAAAGATTGGGCAATAAAGAGGTGTATAGACTACCTGGACCAAGAACAATTAAATCAGCTTCTTTTATAGATTCAAGAGCACTCGGAAGAGCTGAAGGATTTTCTGGCAGGTAACCAATCCTCGAAATTAATTTTTTAGATTTACTGATCTTGCTTTCACCAAAAATTTTTTCACCATCTTCTAATTCCGCCCACAACATAACATCAATATTTGTTGCAGGTAAAACTTGACCTTGTACCGCCAAAACCTTACTAGAGGCTTGAACTGCTTTTTCTAAACTACCCGTAATTGTTGTTAAAGCTGACAAGAATAGATTTCCAAAACTATGACCTTCCAGACCACTTCCCCCTGAAAATCTGTACTGAAATAATCTAGTTAAAGTAGGTTCCTCGTTTGATAAAGCTGCCAAACAATTCCTAATATCTCCTGGAGGTTGCACACCTAATTGTTTTCTGAGAATTCCGCTACTTCCACCATCGTCGGATACAGTCACGATTGCTGTAATATTACTACTGTAATTTTTTAAGCCCTTCAGTAAAGTAGATAAACCTGTGCCTCCGCCAATTGCGACAATATTTGGACCTCTATTTAATTTACTTTTAACTCTTAATGCATCAACTAAAAATGTATTTTTTTCTGGAACAAGAGCTTTTTGAATTGAATTAATACTTCTATTTTGACCAATCCCGATTAATAGTAATCCAATAACAACTATCAATGGTCCCATTAATGAAACAGGCAAAATTTGTGTTAAACCTGTTATTACCCCAAAGAAGATTTCTATAAGCCAATAGAGCGGTTTTAAATTTGTCCAAATTACCAAGCCTAACAATGTAGTTAAAAATCCTATCGCAGATGTAAGCATCCATCTTTTTATTACCAATCCAGGCAAAAGCCAACTCAAAATCCTTAAGATTTTGTTTAACAATAAAAAATTAGTCTTTTTAAAGTTTTTATAGTACTTTCTTACTCTTTTTTTACGCTTATTCATTAAAAAACCTCTTAAATTATTTTTCTCAAATTTAAAGACTATATAAAATCATTATAAATCAAATTCATACATCCTTTTTTTATTTCTAAAAATAGGCAAAATGAATTATATAGATGCTTTTTATATAAGTTTTGAAAAATTCAAAGCATGCAGTTGAAACAAAAAACCTCTCAATAAGCTGGGGGGAAGTTAATGTGCTTAATCAAATAAATTTTGAACTTAATGATGGAGAGAAATTAGCTATTGTTGGCCCCTCAGGTTCTGGTAAATCAACCATATTAAAAATATTAGCAGGACTAATTTTACCTACCAAAGGAGAATTAAGAATATTTGGTGAGAAGCAAACATATTTGAGGTTAGATCAAAATAATCCTCCTGATGTAAGACTAGTTTTTCAGAACCCGGCTTTATTAGGATCTCTAACCATTGAAGAAAATGTAGGTTTTCTCCTCAAGAGAAATAAAAACCTATCAAAAAAGTCAATTCATGAAATAGTACGCGAATGCTTAGCAGAAGTAGGATTATTTAATGTTGAGAATAAACTTCCAAATGAATTAAGTGGAGGCATGCAAAAAAGAGTAAGTTTTGCGAGAGCATTAATTACTGATCAAACTCTTAATGCAAAATCTAAACCTTTATTACTTTTTGATGAACCAACTGCAGGTCTTGATCCCATTGCCTCGTCAAGAATTGAAGATTTAATTAATAAGACAAATCATAAAGCTAGCGGATCATCTATTGTAGTTAGCCACGTTCTTAGTACTATAGAAAGAACTTCAGATAAAGTTTTAATGCTTTATGGAGGTAAATTCAGATGGGCAGGCTCTATTGATGAATTTAAAAAGAGTAAAGACCCCTATGTATTTCAATTTAGGAATGGAAAGCTTGATGGTCCAATGCAACCCAAAGAAATTTAGAAATTATGCGTAGAAGCTTACGAGATTCAATAGTTGGCTTTTCCTTATTAGGAGGAATTTTTATATTCACATTTTTTTCTTTTTGGCTAAGAGGAGTTAGATTATCTTCAAAAAATTGGCATCTCTTTGCTGAATTCAATAACGCAAGCGGTTTATCAAAAAAATCTCCAGTTACTTATAGAGGAATCTTAGTTGGATCTATAGAAGATATCTTGTTCACGAATGAATCAATTAAAGCAAAGATAGTTTTAAATAATCCTGAAATTATTCTTCCAAGGCCAGCTTTTGCAAGGGTAGTTACAAATTCTTTCCTTGGAGGAGATGTACAAGTTGCTTTAGAAACTAGTGACAAGACAATTCCAAAAAACATTGCAAAACCTACATCAGAAAAATGCGACGCAAAATTAATTATTTGTCAGGGAGATACTATCACAGGTAAACAACTATCAAGTCTCTCAAATATAACTAATACAATAAGTCAACTATTAAAAGAAACCAATCAAGAAAACTTAATTGAAAACATTGTTACCTCAATTGACCAATTTGATAGAACACAAGTAAATCTCGATGAATTAATTTATTTATCGAAACAAGAACTAGAAAGAGTTGAACCTCTAATAAAAGAAATTACAATTGCTGCTAAACATTTAAATAACATTTTGTCTACTATTGATGACAAAGAAACCCTTAATGACATTAAATTAACAATTAACGCTGCTAGATCTATTTCAACCAAAATAAATGATATGAGCGATGATTTTGAAAAATTAACACAAGATAAAGAATTAACAAAATCTATAAGAGATTTAACGATTGGGCTTTCAAAATTCCTTAATGAAATTTATCCATAAGAAATATTTAGAATTCATTTATGGCATTTAAAGCCATAGCTGCAATTGCTTTATCTGTAGCTTTTGGCAATTGGACGTATTTCCCTTGAGCAGCCTCTGCTAATTCTTTACCAAATCCACTTGCTATAAATTTTCTTTCTGTATCAATAACTAAGAGTTTTATCCCGAGCATGGGATATTTTGCAGCTATATCTAGAACCTCCTGTTTTAAATTGACATTTTCATTTTCATTATCTTTTCCCTCAACCTCATTTTGTCCTAGAGATAATCCTAATGGTACATTTCCTCGGCCGTCAGTGATCCCCACAACAATAACTTGACCTATATCTCCAGTAGAAAGAGCATTTTTTGCTACTTTCGCTGATTGTGTTAATCCATGTGCCAAAGGGGAACCTCCACCACAAGGCATTGTTTCCAACCTTCTTTTTGCGGCAGTTATTGATCTTGTTGGAGGCAAAAGAACTTCTGCCTGATTACCTCTAAAGGGAATTAGGGCAACTTCATCTCTATTCTCATATGCCTCGGTCAAAAGTCTGATAACTGCACCTTTAGCACTTTGCATTCTATTAAGAGCCATTGACCCACTAGCATCAACAAGAAAAATGACTAAAGCACCCGCCTTTTTTTGGAGAAGCTTTGCCCTAAAATCATTCTCTTCGATAACTATTGATTTATTAGGATTCCTTAATCTTCGTGATTTTTGATAAGGAGCTGCAGCTCGCAAAGTCGCATCTACCGCAATTCTTTTTACTTTGCCTCTTGGAATTATAGGTTTCACATACCTTCCTCTACTATCACTGAATATTACTGATCTACTTCCACTATTCCCTGCTTTAGCTTTAGCTGATGAAAAAAGTAATAAATCAGGATCAACCATACATGCCTCAGGATCTAAAATGAATTCTTCAGGTATTTCGGGAGTAGATTCTTCTTCTCCATCAGAATTATCTTCTTCTTGCTCTTGGTCTTGCTCATCATTGTTTTCATTAGCCTCAGGTTCAGACTCCTCATTGTTTGATTGAGGTGGAGGTGGGGGACTCTGATCCTCTGGAGGAGGGGGTTGAATATCATCATCTTCTGGAGGAATTTGCATTGCTCGTGGGAGAATAACTAACCTAACTGCGACTTTTAGGTCTTCAGAATTTACATTCTCATCGCCTCGAAGAGCTGCATTAGCCTTTGCTACTTTTACTGCAAATAATTCTGACCTATGACCTTCTACTCCTCCTCTAAGAGCTTCATTAACTAAATAGGTTATTTGCTCTTTTTTTATCTTGACATCCTTTAACCATTGCCTTGCCAAAATTAATTGAGTGGATAAATTATCAGATTCTTCAGACCATTTTTCTGAAAATTTAATATTATTTTCTGCATGCGATAAAACAGATTTTGTAATCTCAACCCTTTGAGCATTATCAATAGATTGATCTGCGGAAAGCACGATGGCAAAACGATCTAATACATGATCTCTTAGAGAACCTTCTTCAGGATTATAAGTTGCTATTAAAAGAGACTTACAAGGATGAGAAAGGCTTAAACCATCTCTTTCAATATTATTTTTCTCTCTTCCTGTGGCTTCAAGAATTAAATTTACAATGCCATCATCCAGTAAATTTATATCGTCTACGTAAAGAACACCTCTATGAGCCTCTGCTAAAATTCCAGGTTGAAAAACTTGTTCCCCCGTACTTAAAGATGCAGCGACGTCAATTGATCCAACAAGTCTGTCTTCAGTTATGCCAATGGGAACTTGAATAAATGGAGCCTCTCTTACCTTTTTCGGAATTTCTTCAATTTGATTAAAATAATCACATCCAATTAACTCCTCCAACAATTTGTTAGTACTAATATCCCATTCCTCTGGCTTATCTGGATCTAGGTTCCTGCCAATTGGTCTTAATGAAGTTCCACTATTTTTCTCAGTTAGCTTTTCCAGTATTAATTCATTATCTAATACCTCAATAGGAGGAAGTAAAGTATGCAAACCCCTTGCTAATACTGACTTACCGGTGCCTCTTCCGCCAGCAATAATCACTCCCCCTAAACTGGGATCAACTGCTGCCAAAAGTAAAGATAATTTCAAAAAGCTATGACCTGTAATTGCGGCCAAAGGGAAAGCTCTAAAAGAATCCTTTGACTTCATTAAATCTTTTATTTCTCCTTTTTCTTTTAACTCGGGGTTCAAAATCACTTTAAAAATGCCTGATATAGAATTTATCCAATAACTTTGTTTTTTGTAGTGGAATTATCAAATCTTAATATCAAAAATGGACTATGTATATCCCTCGGAGCAAATATTGATAGTAAATTCGGAAGCCCTCTTGAGTCACTATTAATTTGCAAACCAAAAATAGAGGAAATAATAAATGAGTGGGGGGATAGTTCTAACAAAAAAAATGAAGAGAAAAGCAAATTTCATGCAAACTTTTTTTGGTCTTCAATTTATGAGACTTTACCCCATGGTGTTGATAATGAGCAGCCAAATTATTTAAATACTCTATTACTTATAAAAAGTAACTCTTTTCCACAACCATCAAATAAAAAAGCTAAATTGCTCCTAAAAGAGTTAAAAAAGTTAGAGAGATTTTTCGGACGAGAAGAGACGCCAAAGGGTAAAAAATGGCTATCAAGATGTCTCGATTTAGATATTCTTTGGTGGGAAGATTTTCATACGGTTGACGAGGAATTAACATTACCTCACCCTAGATTCATGAATAGGAATTTTGTTATTACACCACTATCTGAAATCTTAAGTAGAGGCCAAAAAATCACAAAGTTTGATGCCCCAAAATGGTCAATATAAATCATTTACAAAACCAAAAAATAACTGTTAGGCTATTTTTATTTAAAAATTATGGGAAATAAAAATCTTATAAGAAAATCCATTTTTAAAGAAAAAATATCTGAGTTAAAGTCAAAAAAATTTAGTTTCGAAATAAATAGAATTGAGCTTCCTAATGGACATGAAGGTGAATATGGATACATTAAGCATCCTGGGGCAGCATTAGCCGTACCTATTACAAAAGACAATAAAGTTATCATTCTTCGGCAATATAGATTTGCTGTTTCAAGGTATTTATTAGAATTTCCAGCAGGTACATTAGAAATAGATGAAACACCTATTAATTCAATTCAAAGAGAAATACAAGAAGAGACTGGATTCAGTGCAAACAAATGGGATGAAATAGGAACACTTGTCCCTGCTCCTGGTTATGCAGATGAAGAAATTTATTTATTTTTAGCTCGTGATTTAAATAAACTCAATTCCGAGGTTAAAGGAGATTTAGATGAAGATATAGAAGTATTAATTTTAGATCCAGACGAACTAGATAAGCTTATTTCTTGTGGGGATGAAATACTTGACGCAAAAACCGTGACGGCTTGGTTTAGAGCTAAACAATTTTTAGATATATTATGAATAAACCTAGAATACTTTTTTGGCATAGAAAGGATTTAAGAATATTTGATAATCAAGCTTTAATCAAAGCATTTTCATTATCAAATGCTATTACTTCAACTTATATATTTGATAAAAATTACTCACACGATTTCAATGTAAGTTCAAGAGCTTGGTTTCTAGGAAATTCACTTCAAGAATTAGGAAATAATTGGGAAAAAATGGGTAGTAGATTAGTAATGGAAGAAGGAGATCCGGTATTAATAATTCCTCAATTAGCAAAGAAAATAGATGCTAAATTTGTTTTTTGGAATAGATCAATTGAACCTTATGAGATTAATCGCGATTTACAAATAAAAAAAAATTTAAAAGAACATAATATTCAAGTTATTGAAACTTGGGATCACTTATTAGTAGAACCTTTAAAAATATTTTCAGGGAATAATAATCCTTATTCAGTTTATGGACCTTTTTATAAAAACCTTAAATCAAAAATGAATTTATTAGGTTCATATGAACAAGATAAAGTTGTTTTCAAGTTTAAAGATATAGACAATAAACTCAAAGATAAGACAATAAATTCATCTTATTCGGTCCTAGAGAAATTTATCAAAAATATCAAATTTCCTGGTTCGAATATTTGTCCATGTAGACCTGGAGAGAATGCTGCAGAAACATTATTAGAAAACTTCATTAATGAAAAAAAAATATATTCTTATAATTCTGCAAGAGATTTCCCTTCCCATAATGGGACATCTTTTCTAAGTGCATCTCTCAGATTCGGTACCATCAGCATTAGAAAAGTTTGGAACGCCACATTACATTTAAATTCAGATTTTGCAAATCAAAGCAATTACCTATCAATTGAAACCTGGCAAAAAGAACTTGTTTGGCGTGAATTTTATCAACATTGCTTATTCCATTTCCCAGAGCTAGAGAAAGGTCCATATAGAAAAAAATGGGATCGCTTTCCATGGCAAAATAATAATGAATGGTTTCAGCATTGGAGCAACGGAGAGACCGGAGTGCCTATAGTTGATGCTGCAATGCGTCAACTAAATAGTACTGGCTGGATGCATAACAGATGTAGGATGATAGTCGCTTCATTTCTGGTAAAAGATCTTATATGCAATTGGCAAATGGGCGAGAAAAAATTTATGGAGACATTGGTTGATGGAGACTTGGCTGCAAATAATGGGGGATGGCAGTGGAGCGCCAGTAGCGGTATGGATCCAAAACCACTTAGAATTTTCAATCCATATACTCAAGCAAAAAAATTTGATCCTATTTGCGAATATATAAAATATTGGATTCCTGAATTATCTAAAGTGTCAAATTCAGAATTATTAAATGGCGAGATATCTAATTTAGAAAAAAATAATTATTCAAGCCCTATTGTCAATCACAATATACAACAAAGATTATTTAAATCACTTTATGCTGAAATTTGAATTTCCTCTATACAATTCTTTAAAACTTTATTTAAATTTTCTGCTACATAAACTTGCTCTTCATGAGAAATTTCAGGAAACATTGGAAGACTAAGAACTTCTGTACAAATTCTCTCAGTATTAATGAGTTTTGTTCTAGAAAAATTTTTATTTTTGTAAGCTATTTGTGCGTGTATTGGAATTGGATAATAAATAATTGAATTAATACCTTTTTCAAAAAGTTGTTGTTTTACCAAATTCCTTAAGGAATAGTATTTTTTGCAATCTGTATCAAATAAATTTGAAAAATCATCATTTAAAAAATATTTATCGTTTCTTAATTTGATGACAAATTGATTCCAAGAATGGGAAATTGAATCAGAACTAATTTTTGGAAAACTAATAAATGGATTTTTTTCTAATAAATAAAGGTAATTATTAGCAATTTTTTGGCGATTATTAATCCACTTAGAAATATATTTAATTTTAATATTTAATATGGCAGCTTGAATGGTATCAAGTCTGCTGTTATATCCAATTTGGGTATGATGATATCTTATTGGGCTGCCATGTACAGCCAGTTCTCTAATTTTTTTTGCAATCTTCTGATCTGAAGTTGTTACTGCTCCACCATCTCCAGCAGCTCCTAAATTTTTAGTAGGGAAAAAGCTAAAACAGCCTATATCACCGATACTACCAACTTTAGAATTTTCCCACATTGTGCATGTTGCCTGAGCACAATCTTCTATCACTTTTAAGTCATATTTCTTGGCCAAAGATTTTATTAAAGTCATATTCACTGCATTACCAAATAGATGCACTGGCATAATTGCCTTGGTATTAGAATTTATTTCTTGTTCTATTAGTTCAGTATTAATGAGATAAGTTTCTGGATCGATATCTACCAAAACAGGATTAGCGCCAACTGCACTAATAGCCTCTGCAGTTGCAAAAAAGCTAAAAGATGAGGTAATAACTTCATCACCCACACCAATATCTAATGCGCGCAAAGCTAATACTAAAGCATCAGTTCCACTATTACATCCAACAGTATTTTCAACACCAATCAGATTTGAAAAACTCTCCTCAAATTTGGCAATTTCTTGTCCGCCAATATACTGGCCCCCTTTTAAAACTTTAGAAACCTCACTCTCAATTTCTGAGCCAATTTCGTGGTACTGCCTATTTAAAGTAAATGGAGGTATCTGCATAGTAAATATATTAACCCTAAACCATATTTCTATGGGTAAAAAAAATTTCAATTCATTTAAACCAACTTGGTTCTTTACCAGGAGTCCATTTTATATTGCAACCTAAAGAAGGTATCTGATTTGAAGGATAAGAATTATCTTGATTCAAATCTTTTATAGCAGAGCGCAAATCTTTTCCAGATAGAGGGATATTATTACCTGGCCTACTATCATCTAATTGGCCATGATAATACAATAAAAAATCACCATCTCCTTCATTTGAAAAAAGATAAAAATCTGGGGTGCAAGCCGCTTTTAATTTCTTAGCAAAATTTTGATTTTCATCATACAGATAAGGAAAACTCCATCCCTGTGTTTGTGCTTGAAATCTTAAATTTTTAGGAGAATCTGAAGGATGAGTGACAATATCATTACTAGAAATTGCAACTGTTTGAACTGTATTTTCAATTTCTTTACTTAATGTGAAAATTTGATTCTCAATATATTTAACAAATGGGCAATGGGCACAAATAAACATTAAAAGTAAATGCCGATTATCTAGATTATGGGAATTAAAATATTCATTTTTTGAAGAATTAGCATTTAACATTTCGAAATCCGGCAATTGAAAACCTAATTCCAAAACCATAGAATTTGTTCTTACCATGTTCAAGTTAAAAATTCTTTGATATTTGAAAATTATTGTATATTTTGCAGTAATCCGTAAAGATAGGTACTTTTATATAGGAGAATAATAGAAATAATAAACAAAATGCTTCTAAATCTAACTGGCAAAAAAATTCTTGTTACGGGAATTGCCAACAATCGTTCAATAGCATGGGGTATCGCTCAACAACTTTCAAAAGCTGGCGCAGAACTTGGAATCACATATTTGCCTGATGATAAAGGAAGATTCGAGTCTAAAGTTAGAGAACTAACTGAACCTTTAAACCCATCGTTATTTTTGCCTCTTGATGTTCAAAATCCAGCTCAAATTGAAGAAATCTTTAAAAATATAAAAGACAATTGGGGACAAATTGACGGATTAGTTCACTGCCTAGCATTTGCAGGACGCGATGAATTGATTGGAGATTATAGTGCCACCACTTCAGAGGGGTTTGATAGGGCTCTTAACATAAGTGCGTATTCGTTAGCACCTTTATGTAAAGCAGCAAAACCACTTTTTAGTGATGGTGCTGGAGTTGTTTCATTAACTTATTTAGGTTCAGAAAGGGCGATTCCTAACTATAACGTGATGGGAGTTGCAAAAGCAGCTTTAGAAGCTTCAGTAAGATATCTTTCTGCAGAACTTGGTCCCGAAAAACAAGTCAGAGTTAACGCAATAAGTGCTGGGCCTATAAGAACACTTGCGAGTTCTGCTATAGGTGGCATTTTAGATATGATTCACAATGTTGAAGAAAAGGCTCCTTTACGCAGAACAGTCACTCAAACAGAAGTAGGTAATACAGCTGCTTTTTTATTAAGTGATCTCTCTAGCGGCATTTCAGGCCAAACAATCTATGTTGATGCGGGTTACTGCATTAATGGAATGTAAACTAAGTTTTTTGCATAAAAATGTCACCTCTAAGGCAATCTGAAATAAAAAGAAAAACGAATGAAACAGATATTTCTGTATTTATAAATTTAGATGGAAATGGAATTTCTGAGATTGATACCGGGATACCATTCTTAGATCATATGCTTCATCAAATATCCAGTCATGGTTTGTTCGATTTAAAAATAAAAGCAATTGGAGATACCCATATTGATGATCATCATACAAATGAAGATGTAGGAATCGCATTAGGCAAAGCATTTTCAAAAGCCTTGGGAGAAAGAAAAGGAATAAGCAGATTCGGACATTTCTTTGCCCCATTAGATGAAGCATTAGTTCAAGTCACTTTAGACTGTTCTGGTAGACCGCATCTATCTTATGATCTTCAATTAAAAGCCCCTAAAATAGGAAATTATGATACCGAACTAGTAAGGGAGTTTTTTATTGCCTTTGTAAATAACAGCGGTATTACTCTGCATATTAATCAAATACGAGGAAGTAATTCACATCACATAGTTGAGGCGTGCTTTAAAGCTTTTTCAAGAGCAATAAGAATGGCTACCGAAATAGATCCAAGAAGATCTGATTCAATTCCAAGCAGTAAAGGAATGTTAGAAAAACAATAAAGTAGAAATATTTTTGAATCAGCCACAATTCAGGTGATTTTTGGCGAAAATAGATACAGTGACTATTTTTGATGTGACTAATTTACAAGATAAAAAAATTGATTTTTTTAAAAGTTTTAATAAAGAAGATTGGTCAAGTGCTTATCAAAATGTAGAAAAGGAACTAACTAAAGAGCCTCTAATAATTAGCAAAGGTAATAATATTAAAAATTTAAATGGAACATTATTAAGAAATGGACCAGGAATATTAGAGAGAGGTGGACAATGGGTTCATCATCCATTTGATGGTGATGGAATGATAACATCCATAAAATTCGAAAATGGTCAGCCATTCTTAACAAATAGATTTGTTAAAACTAAAGGCTATTTGGAAGAAGAAAAAATAAATAAATTTGTTTATAGAGGTGTTTTTGGAACACAAAAAAATGGAGGAATTTTAAATAATGCATTAGATCTAAAATTCAAGAATATCGCCAATACACATGTCATTAAATTAGGAGATGAAATTCTCGCATTATGGGAAGCAGCAGGTCCACATGCAATGGATCCTGATAGTCTTGAAACTATTGGTTTAACAACATTAAAAGGGGTACTCAAGCCTGACGAAGCATTCAGTGCTCATCCCAAAACAGACCTGAACTCAAATGCATCTTCAGAACTTTTAGTCACTTTTGGAGTACAAACCGGGCCAAAAAGTACCATTAGATTAATGGAATTTGATAATGCTGGTACAAATTCTGGAGAGCTCATTTTTGACAGAAAAGATACCTTTAATGGCTTTGCATTCCTTCATGATTTCGCAATTACAACTAATTGGGCAATATTTTTACAGAATGCAATTGACTTCAATCCTCTCCCATTTGTAATGGGTCAAAGAGGAGCAGCACAATGTCTAAAATCAAACCCGAATAAAAAGGCAAAGTTTTTTATCATACCCAGAGAAAGTGGATTATTTAGAGGGCAGCCTCCTTTAACAATAGATGCTCCAGTGGGATTCGTTTTTCATCATGTAAATGCATTTGAGGAAGATTCCAAAATCGTATTAGATAGTATTTTTTATGATGATTTCCCATCAGTTGGTCCAGATGAGAATTTTAGGGATATTGACTTTGATAAATATCCAGAAGGAAAACTAAAAAGATCAATTATCGATCTAAAGTCAAAAACTTGTGAACTTGAAACTTTCAGTGAACAATGTTGTGAATTTGCTGTCGTTAATCCTAAAAACCTAGGATTAAAAGCAACGTTTAGTTGGATGGCAAGCACATCCCAAAAGCTGGGTAACGCTCCACTTCAAGCAATAAAAAAAATAAATTTAACTTCTAAGGAAGAGATTTCTTGGTCAGCGGGTCCAAGTGGATTTGTTAGTGAACCAATTATGGTTCCATCAGAAAACTCTTCAAAAGAAGATGAGGGATTTTTATTTATAGTTCTATGGAACGGAGAAAGAAGAGGAAGCGATTTAGTGATATTAGACGCTAAAGACTTAAAAGAATTAGCTGTTTATGAATTACCCATTTCAATTCCTCATGGCCTTCATGGATCTTGGGTTAATTGAATTTAAGAAAAAATTTCAATTAAATCTGGAATAATTTTTTTTAATGCTTTACCTCTATGACTACAAGAGTCTTTAATATCATTATTCATTTCTGCGAAAGTTAATTTGGTAGAATTCTCCTCAAAAATTGGGTCATACCCAAAACCACTTTTTCCTCTAGGGTTTAAAATAATATTGCCATGACATTTGGCCTCAGATTCAATAATCACTTCACCTTTTGGGGAACAAACACAAATATTAGCAATAAAGAAAGCACTTCTATTTTGAACTCCATCAAGTTCTCTTAAAACTCGTTCAATTCTCTTCTGATCATTTTCTGCATATCTAGATGAGTAAATGCCAGGCTTACCACCTAGTGCTTCAATACAAATTCCTGAATCATCTGCTATTGAAAAATTTTTCGTTTTTCTCGAAACTTCACTCGCTTTTTTAATTGCATTATCTCTAAATGTCAGTCTATCCTCTTCAACTTCTAATGATTCTGGCTGGAGTAACAATTTACAATTAACTCCAGCAAGCAATTTCTTATATTCTTCAATTTTACCTTTATTCTTACTCGCTAAGTATAAATTTTTCATCCTTATTTTCCTGCTAAATTTATAAATTCTTGACCCCACTCTAATACCTCAATTAGATAAGATTCTTTTGGTGCTTCACAATATAACCTTAAGAGAGGTTCCGTTCCTGAAAACCTAAAAAGAAGCCAAAAATTTTTATCAATTCTCAACTTTATTCCATCAATCTTTGAGATACTTTTTAACTTGTGATTATTAATATTCTCGGGAATATTATCTAAAATAAATTCTTGCACGTTATTTTTTTCTGACTGATTTGGAAATTTAATATCAATTCTCTTATAAAAACTTGGCCCAAAATCTTCTTGAATTTCATCTAAGGTTTGATATAAATATTGAGATTTTTCAGCAATTCCATTTAATAAAACCATCGCTGCATATAGAGCATCTCTTTCAGGCATAAAGTCACCAAAACCAACTCCCCCAGATTCCTCTCCTCCAATAAATATTTTCTCCTTAATCATTTTTTCAGCAATATATTTAAAGCCAACTGGCAGTTCAAAAACTTCTCTATTTTGACTCTCTGATATATTTTTAATAATATCTGAACCACTAACAGTCTTTAAAACTGGATAAGAATTATTTTTAATTTCCCCCAAATAGTTTATAAAGTATGGGAGTAAATCTTGAGTACTAGAGTATCTTCCTTTTTCATCAATTGCCGCAATTCTATCACCATCACCATCAAATATAATTCCTAGAGTTTTCACTTCATTTGTTGAATTTTTCATTAGTATTTGATTTAGATCATCTGCATAATTTAAAAGAGGCTCAGGAGGTTTTCCTCCAAAAAAAGGATCAGCATCTTTCCTGATTTCTAAAATAACTTCTAAATCACTAGACGCAAAAATCTCAGTCATGCAATTTGCAGCTGAACCATGCATAGAATCTACAAAAATTCTCAATTTCATTTTTTTCAATCTATTGGCAATAAAGTCAATATCAAAAAGGGATTTAATTTTATCTAGATGAAATTTCTTAATATCTACCAATTGATTAACACCATCTATTTTTTCGATTGAATTTCCAAGCATTAATCTTTTTTCAACTTCACCTGTAAAAGATTCGTCAACAGAACATCCATTAAAGCTCTTTATTTTCAGACCTAGCCAATTATATGGATTATGACTTGCTGTAATTACAAACGCTCCAAGGCAACCTACTTCTTTGGCATAGAAACTACATGAGGGTGTAGTAACAAAGCTATCAGATAAGATCGGTTCGAAACCACATCCTCTTACAAAAGGCACTATTTGCTTGGCAAATTCACAAGCCATAAATCTACGATCAAATCCAATAATAATTTTCTTTGAATGAACTTCTTTATAGTATTGATAATGCAACTCCTGGCATGCAGCAACAACAACTCTTGAAAGATTGGATAAATTAAAATCAAACCCAATAATTCCTCTCCACCCATCAGTTCCAAATTTTATCTTATCTAATTTATGAGCTGTCAAATTTAAAATTTCCTTGATATCTATTAATTGTCTATAATAATTTATATGAGTAAATATTAAAACCGCCCTTAAAAAATAATTTGAATTCTCTTCATTTAAAAAGTTTTACAAGATGCAAAAGAAAAGCATGGCTAGATTTTAAGGGTAAAAAATCTTATCAAGTTTGGTCTCCCCATAAAGCTATAGATAAAATTAATCAGTTTCAAATTTTTTCTGAATTTTGTAATAGTAAATTGTATACAGGATTAAAAGCTTGTGAAAATGGTTATCAAGGAGTAATTGGATTAAAAATCAAAGGGAATCTTTTCCAAAATATTAACGCAGAGATACGTCCACAATTACTTGTAAAGAGTAAAGGTAAAAGTAAATGGGGACAATATAAATATTTACCTGCTGTTTATAAGTTAGGCCATAAAACCACTAAAGAACATTTATTCGACTTAGCTTTTAGTTCTATGCTGTTTGAATCTTTTCAAGAATCTAAGATTGAAAAAGGATTAGTAATTTCAAGTTTTGATGGGAAAGTTAATGTTGAAGAAATTTATTTAAATAAAAAATTAAGAAAAAAAGTTTTGAATGTTTTATTAAGTTTGAATGCATGCTTAGAGGGATTTATGCCAGAAATAACTCAAGATAGGAAAAAATGTACAATTTGTTCATGGCAAAAATTTTGTGACAAAGAAGCAAAAGAAAATGGATATCTTACAGATATAGATGGAATAGGATCCAAAACAGCCTCATTACTCATTAAAAATGGAATATCTGATACCCAAACATTAGCTTCGTATAGCGAAAAACAACTTGGAGATAAATTATCTAAATTCAACCATCAAAAACATGAAAAAGCGACCGTATTTGTAAAGCAAGCACAAGCTTATATTTCTGGGGAACCATATCGCATTCTCAATACAAATGATACTAACGATCTACTAGAAAAAATATGTTCAGGATTTTTTATATTTGATATTGAGTCAAATCCAGATAATAAGCATGACTTTTTATATGGTTTTTTAAAAATAAATAATTTGTCTACAAACAAAGAAGATCATATTTATAAACCACTTTTAAATCTCAAAAATAATAAACGAGAATTTTATAGGAAAATTATTGAAATACTTTTTTTAGAGAAGGAATGGCCAGTTTTGCATTATGGAGAAACTGAAAAGATAGCAATAATTAATATTGCTAAAAACCTAAATTTTAGTCTTGAAGAAATTGATTTACTTGCCTCAAGATTTATAGACTTACATACCTTAATACGAAAGTCTTGGATATTACCACTAAAAAACTATGGCTTAAAAACTGTTTCTAATTGGCTTGGATTTGAATGGATGCAGAAAAATGTCAGTGGCTCGAAAGCCCTTTATTGGTGGATTCAATATCAAATTACAGAAAACGAAATATTTTTAAAAAAAATTATCCAATATAACAAAGATGATTGTTTGGCTACTCTACAAATTGCAGAATATTTAATCAAAAATTAATTAAAGAAAAATTGATCCTACAGATTTATTAATGATAATTTTTCCAAAAATTTCTGAAAAAAAATAACTTCCTTCCTCTAAATGTTTTCTTTTTATCATTGCTAAACCCTTTATTTGAGAATCTGATTTGAAAAAACTAGTTATTTTGCCTACAGAAACATCCTTGGCAGAATTTATATATAAATTTTTATCTTCAACGTCTAAATTCAAATTAGATTCAAATGATTTCCAAATTCTTATTTCTTGTTTTAGAGAAGAAACATTTTTTATTTTTGACATTGTTTCTTGTCCTAAATAACAACCTTTATTAAAATCTATAAGATCTTTTAATCCGAGCTCAAGTGGATTATTTTTTCCGTTTATTTCCATTTCTAATGAGGGTATTGCCTGATTAATCTTCCAAAGTTTTAAATCCTTGGGATTTAGTAAATTTAGTTTATTTTTATATATTTCAAATTCCTTATCTTCTACTTTGAAGAAAATAGGCTGGTAAGTTCTCCATGAACGAGATTCATCAATTTCCTGAATTCTATTTATCAAGAAAGGTTCACTTAAAAGTACATCATCCGCTGGAAAAATTATTTGATTAAAGTAATCAATTATTTCATCAGTGTTACCCGCCAAGATAATTACTTCTAAGTTTCTTTCAAAAAAAATAATTTCAATTAATGACCTTAGAACTCCATTTGGAGTTAACCAACAAGTTTTGATAACTTTATTTTTTGAATCAAGAATATTACCAGTTGTTATTCCATTCAAAAATTTTCTGGCATCTTTTCCAGTAATAGAAAAACAATCAAATTTTTCAAGCCAAAACTTTTTTTTTATATCCTGCATTTTGAAATAATTATAAAAAGTCTTTTATCGTAAAAAGACTCTTTAATTTAACATTTTCATCTTCAAGGGCTTCTAATCCCCCTTCTTGCCTATCAACTATAGACAAAACTTCCTCAACAAGATAACTATTTTCGCGCAACTTTTTTATAGCTTTTATCACTGAACCAGCGGTTGTAACGACATCCTCTAAAACAGTTACCAAAGTTCCCTCTTCTAATTTAGGGCCCTCTATTCCAGCTTTGGTACCGTATTTTTTGATTTCTTTCCGAATTATTAAACCATCAAGGTCTAGTCCATGCAAAGCTGCTTTGACAATTAATCCACTTACTATGGGGTCTGCTCCTAATGTCAATCCTGCTACAGCTTTTGACCTTGAGTCCTTTAATTCTAAAAATAAATCACTTATTAAGTTTAAGCCTTCACCATTTAATGATACTGGTTTACAATTCAAGTAATGACTGCTTTTTTTTCCTGAAGATAAAGTAAAGTTTCCTTTCTTGTAAGATTTTTCAACCAACTGTTTTAACAATTTTGCTTTATTTAAATCATACTTATCCGAAAATTTGCCCATTAGTAAACGTTTAATTTATATTTAAAGATTAGAAGAAAAAAAAGAAATCTCACAAAAACTTCCAAATGAGGTGGTTTTTGAAATATTATTTTTATATTGTATATTGAAATTCAATGTAATTAAAATTACATAAATTCTACTGGGGGTGTAGCAATCTGGTGAATGCACCAAACTCATAATTTGGCTAAGGCGAGTTCGATCCTCGCCACCCCCATTATTCATTTGTTATTGAATGAAAATAACTCTACTTTTATTTCTTTTATTTTTACCAGCTTTTTTCGCAGCGAGTGAACTCTCTTTTTTATTAATAAGGCCAAGTAAAGTTTTAAGGTTAATAGAAGAAAAAAAGAAAGGAGCATTTTCAATTTTAAAAATTCAAAAACGCTTTAGATCTTCACTAATTGCTTCTCAATTTGGAGTAACAATTTCATTAATTGCAATTGGATGGCTCAGCAATAACCTTGCTAATGATTATTGGAAAAGCAATATTTTATCAAATAGATTTTTTGATCTTCTATTATTTTTATTTGTAGTTTTAGTTGTTACTCTTGTTTCTGGACTAATTCCAAAAGCTTTAGTAATTAACAATCCAGAATCCGCTGCATTAAGGTTAACCACGGTATTCGATGCCGTGAGAAAAGCTATGAATCCTATAGTGAAAACAATAGAATTCTTTGCTAGCGCTTGTTTAGGCTTGTTCAATTTAAATAACAAATGGGATTCTTTAAACTCGGGTTTATCCGCTGGAGAATTAGAGACTCTTATAGAAACAGATAACGTAACAGGTTTAAAACCAGATGAGAAGAATATTCTTGAAGGAGTTTTTGCTTTAAAAGATACACAGGTTAAAGAAGTGATGATTCCAAGATCTGAAATGGTAACTTTGCCAAAAAATATAACCTTTTCAGAACTAATGAAACAAGTAGATAAAACTCGACATGCTCGCTTCTTTGTGATTGGCGAGTCTTTAGATGATGTATTAGGTGTATTAGATTTACGATATCTAGCTAAGCCAATATCAAAAGGTGAAATGGAAGCCGATACATTATTAGAGCCATTCCTTTTACCAGTAACAAAAATAATAGAAACATGTTCACTAGCAGAAATATTTCCAATAGTAAGAGACTACAATCCGTTCTTATTAGTAGTTGATGAGCACGGTGGAACAGAAGGACTTATAACTGCAGCTGATCTAAATGGCGAAATAGTTGGAGAGGAAATGCTGAATAATACGATTTATTCAGATATGAGAATGTTAGATAATTACTCTAAAAAATGGTCAATAGCTGGAAAATCAGAAATTGTTGAAATCAATAAAAAGATAGGATCTTCAATTCCAGAAGGTACTGATTATCATACTCTTGCTGGATTTATGTTAGAAAAATTTCAAATGGTTCCAAAAATTGGCGACGTTTTAGATTTTAATAACATTAAATTTGAAGTTATTTCCATGTCAGGTCCAAAAATTGATCGTGTTAAAATAATTCTTCCAAAGAGTTAAATGTGACTCCCAATAGAGGATAATGATAATTAATATATGGATTTGAAATTATGCAACCAACCTCATCACCCGTAAAGGTTGGAGTCATAGGTATAGGAAATATGGGCTGGCATCATGCTCGAGTACTAAGTTTACTCAAAGATGCAAATCTCATTGGAGTCGCAGATCCAAATGAGGAGAGAGGTAAATTAGCTATTGAGCAATTTCAATGTGAATGGTTCAAAGATTATAAGGACCTAATTCCAAAAGTTGATGCTATCTGTATCGCTGTCCCTACACTACTTCATCAAAAAGTAGGACTAGATTGTCTTAAGGAAGGTGCTAATGTTCTCATTGAAAAACCAATTGCAGCTAACGAGTTAGAAGCAAAATCTTTAATAAAGGCTGCTAATGCAAGTAACTGTCTATTACAAGTAGGGCATATTGAAAGATTTAATCCTGCTTTTAGAGAATTAAATAAAATAGTAAATAATGAAGAAATTGTTGTTTTAGAAGCAAGGAGGCACAGTCCTCATGCAGATAGAGCAAATGATGTATCTGTAGTAATGGATTTAATGATTCATGACATTGATCTTATTTTGGAGCTTGTAAACTCAAAAATACAAAAATTAGCAGCAGTTGGAGGAAGAAATAGCGAAGGATTAATTGATTATGTTAATGCTACTTTAGTTTTTAAAAATAATGTTATTGCAAGCCTAACTGCAAGCAAAATGAGCCACAAAAAAATTAGAAGTTTAAGTGCTCACTGCCAAAATAGCCTAGTAGAAACTGATTTCTTAAATCACTCTTTACAAATCCATCGAAAGTCTCATGAATCATACACAGCAGAGCATGGAGAATTAGTTTATAGAAATGATGGATATGTCGAAGAAGTTAGTACAACCTCTATTGAACCTCTTTATGCAGAACTGGAGCATTTTCTTAAGTGCGTTCAGGGCAAAGAAATACCTGAGGTAGATGGTGAGCAAGCCTCAAGAGCATTAAAAATTGCTGATTTTATAGAGAATGCTGTAGAAAATTCTGGAGATGCAATTTTACTTGAAAATCCCGTCTGATAGTAACAATCTAAACTAAAAGAATTTTATTTAAATCCAACTGCAGCTTGCCAAACAAACACTAATAAAAAGAAAAATAAAGGAATCAGTGGAAGAACATCAACAGTTGGAGCAAAGGCCTTATAAGCCTCTGGCAATTCAGCGAATGTATTAAAAAGAATGAGCACCTTTTTGATGATTTAATTAATTATGATAAGACGTTACCACGTATGGTGAGCAATAGAGGATGTTTTCCAAGGAGCGAAATCATTTGTAAAACAATTATCTCTAATTGCAGTAGAAATTGCATTGGTAAATCTTATTAAGTGAGCAATATTATGCAAACTTATGAGAGTTAGGCCTAATATTTCGTCATTTCTAATTAGATGATGCAAATATGCTCGAGAATAGGATTTACAGGTTTCGCATTGACAAGTTTTGTCAATAGGAGAAAAGTCATTTTTAAATCGAGCATTTCGCAAATTCAATCTTTCATCATTAAAAAATGCAGTCCCATGTCTTCCTAGTCTTGTAGGCAAAACACAGTCAAATATATCAAATCCATTAGCAACAGCTAGAGAAATTTCTTTTAAAGAGCCTATTCCCATTAAATATCTTGGTTTATTTATTGGTAAGAATTTCGGGACGTAATTAATTACACTATGTATTTCTTCGACTGCCTCGCCAACACTTACACCTCCCACTGCTATTCCAGGCAGATCAAAAGAACTTGTATATTTTGCGCTGTATTCTCTCAATCTCGGGTACTTTCCACCTTGAACTACACCGAACAATGCTTGATTGGATTTATGATGGGTCTCGACACATTTTTGCAACCATAAATGCGTTCTTTGTAAAGAGTCCTCAATATCATTTTCATTAGCTGTATGCGGAGGACAATGATCAAAAGCCATCGCAACGTCCGATCCAAGATCCATTTGAATCTGTATTACTTTTTCAGGTGATAAAAAAACATGACTACCATCTCGTGGATTTTTAAATTCCACACCCTTATCAGAAATTTTATTTAATTTAGCCAAACTAAAAACTTGATATCCGCCTGAATCAGTAAGAATAGGATTAGGCCAATTCATGAACTTATGTATTCCGCCAGATTCTTTAACTAGTTTTTCTCCAGGTTGTAAATGAAGATGAAAGGTATTTGAGAGAATCATTTCTGATCCTGTAGAGGTTAACTGCTTAGATGAAATACCTTTAACCGTTGCCAAAGTACCCACAGGCATAAATTTTGGTGTGTTTACCTGACCATTTGGTGTATAAAATATACCAGTTCTTGCCGATGTATTACTGCAATTCGATGTAATTTCAAATTCAAACACGATAATTTATAAAATTTTTTAATCCTTTTTCATTAATCTATCCTATTATTTGATATTAAATCTATTTTTATCTCATCAAAAAATATTTAATAAAAAATTTGGCAGGATCTTGGATTTTCTATACGACATTTCCAAAGATACCTTTAATAAATCCCGAATTTAAAAATATTGCACAATTTGCCCCACCTTTAGGATTTCTGATTGGAACAATACAGAGTTATATCTTTCTTTTTTTTAGAACAAACTCTTGGTCAATTTATGCATCTACATTAATTTGTTTAGCTTCAGGATATTTAATTACTGGTGGTTTACACATTGATGGTTTAATGGATACTTTCGATGGTATTTTTGCGGGTAAAAAGAAACTTTTAAAAGCCATGAAAGACAGTAAAGTTGGGTCCTTTGGCGTTCAAGCTTTAGTTTTTATAACTTTAATTCAAATTGCTTGCATACTGAAAATTCAAAACCTAATAATTTTTGTTTTACCCATATGCTTATTTTGGGGAAGATTTTCAAATTTATTTTTTATAGAAAAGTTTAAATATCTTAGTTATAAGAGGAAAACTATTAGTCACAAAAAGTTTTGGAATGGATTTAAAAAAGAATCTTTGATCTCCATTATTTTTCTTTTAATTTTCATTTCATACCAATTTGTTTCAATTACATCCCAAGCAATATTAATTAAATTTTTAATTCTTATTTTGATTGGTATTTTTCTAAGCTATTCTATCCCAAACATGCTGGGTAAAAAAATTGGAGGCTTCAACGGAGATGCCTGCGGTGCAAGTGTTGTACTAGTTGAAACTGCAATGTTGTTTATGCATGCAATTCTTTTATAGGTAGTTCTAAATAGAAAATATTCTTCTTTTTAAGATTGATTAATTTCGCAGTATTATCAATCGAGTTATTTTCCAGCAATCTCAAATCTCCTCCAATTTGTTTTGCTAATTTCCTCGCCAAAAAAAGTCCCACACCAGTGCCATCTTTCTTTTTAGCGGCAGATCCTCTAAATCCTTTTTCAAAAATTTTCTCGTTTTCATTTTTGGTTATTTTTTTTCCATCATCAAAGATACAAAGTCCATTACTCGTGATGGCGAGCCCAATTTCAGCATCTTTTTGGGCATATTTAAACGCATTTTCTAATAAATTGGCCACAATTTCAGCAATTACAGCATATTTTGCCTTTAATGGCGAAATAGTCCAATCTGGCCAAAGAGAAGGTTCAGTCCAATTTCTATTCTCTAAGGCCGCATTAGCTTTACCCCTTTCTAATATTGGCCTCAATAAACTCTGAACAGTTATTACCTTTTTATTATCTAAATTTGGGGGTAATAATAATCTTTCCTCTCCAATTTGCAGAGGAAGTTGAATAGGTGAATTTAATTGCGCAAAAGAATCCATATATTTATTAATTTGTTTTTGCTCTATTATCATGCGTTCGACTATTTCAATAGAATCATCATCTGAACCTAGTCTTTTTATTAGTAATTTTGCATATGTCCTAATAGCGGCTAATGGATTCCTTAATTGATGGATTATGACATTGACCTGATTTTTTAAATAATTGATTTCTTCATTTTTATTTTGACGTTCTAATTCTATAGAGACGCATTTAGCTAAAGATATTGAAAGCGCTTTTAATCTAGAATCAAGAGATACTGGCCAATTCCCCCCTTTCAAATCAGTTTCTACCCTAAGGACACCAAGTAGAATATCGTTTTCTTGAAGCGGGTACCATCTTCTATTGGGAGATGAAACTTTTAGTGAAGGATCATCTTCTATTGATGTAAGTATTCTATCAATTTGTGGCCATTGACCAATCATTTCAAAAGATGCTTTAGTTCCTTGCTTAGCTGAAGCAAGATACATAACTAAATTAGTCACACCCATTGAGCAACCAAAACTTTCTAGCTGTTTTATGATTAATTCTTCAAATTTTTTTGAAAGATTCATAATTAATGAAATTTAGAGAAATTTTTTTAAAAAAAAACTTGAAAAGGGCTTGTAAAATATGAAAAAAGTATTAAGATATATAAAGAGGTCTGACTTTAGTCAGCCTTAAATATGAATATTTAATCATATTTTATGCTACATCAGGGGTTGATGGGTCCTCTATGTTATTTGTAGTGAATTTAAAATCACATATATAAGATTAGTAAAAATAAATAAGACTAATCTCATTAATAATTTCAGGAGTACCAATCAATGTCAAAAAAAAGAAAAAGAATCAGCAGAAGAAGATTGGCTGGCCAAAGAGTAATGGCACATGTACCTATTTATCATATCGAAACTGGCAAACATAAACCAGTTACAGCTGCAAGAAGATTCATAGCTGAAAATGGTCTTTCTGCTCCTTCAGTTTTCAATGTCAGAAGAAATGAACACACCACCGATAGATTTTTTTGGGGTGAAAAAGGGTTATTTAGCGCCCAATATGCTGAAGAAAATCATTTTTTATTTCCATCACTAAAAGTTGTAGTTGAAGGAATTGGTGAAGAAAAAATATTTGAGGGTCTAGAACTTACTGCAGATGATTGGGAAGAAATTGAAGAATACGAATATGCTTTCGTTTAAAAAAAATTACTTATATTAGAACTTATAAAGTTAATTAAATTTGAATCAATTTGATGAAATCCATCGAATTCTAATAATTCACAAAACATAGAAGAGTTACTCTTTACTTTTTCATAAATAATCCTTGAAGCATCTATGGGCACTATGTCATCAAATAAACCATGACTAATAACCAAAGGCGAGCATTTTTCTCCTGGGAACCAACCGGGGTGAGGATAACCACTACAAGCAACAATTAATCCAAAATTTAATTTAAATCCTGCATCAATTGCCATTGCTGCTCCCTGAGAGAAACCCAACAAAATGGTTTTTCTTAGTGGAATCTGATTAGTATCAAATTTTTTTAATGTAATTGAAAGTTTACTTACTTCAACCTCAGCCCCATTCCAATCATGTGGGTATAATCCATACCACTGTCTTCCCTGACCACTTGGATGTAATCCTGGTGCCCTCAAAGAAATTACCTCAAAATCAAGATTTATTTTTTCAGTCATCTCCTTTCCAAATGTTAAAAGGTCATCTGAGTCAGCCCCCCAACCATGTATCAAAATAATTCTATGAGTTGCAGTTTGAGAGCTAATGGAGACAAATTCATGATTGATAGCATATTTCATGTTTATATTCTTAAGTAAGTAACCTTTCCCATAATGTCACCATTAGCTTTAGTAAGTGTCTCTGATAAAAAAAATATAATCCCATTTTGTAGGGAATTGGTGGAGCAATTTAATTATAAAATTCTATCAAGTGGAGGAACTGCCAAACATCTAATAGAAGCAAAAATTCCAGTAATTAAAGTTGCTGATTTTACTAATTCTCCAGAAATTCTTGGAGGAAGAGTTAAAACTTTACATCCAAAAATACACGGGGGAATATTAGCTAAAAGAACTGATGAGGAACATAAAAAAGATATAGAAGCTAATAATCTTGAGTTAATTGACTTAGTGGTGGTCAATTTATATCCTTTTAAAAAAACTGTGGATCTAGGAGCTAAATGGGAAGATGCTATTGAAAATATCGATATAGGAGGACCATCTATGATTCGTTCTGCAGCTAAAAATCATAAAGATGTTTCCGTTTTAGTAGATCCTAGTCAGTATCAAAATTTTCTTGAAGAAAGTAAAAAAGGTGAATTGAAAGACTCATATAAAGCAAAATTAGCCCTTGAAGCTTTTCAACATACAGCAGACTATGACACCGCAATATCTAATTGGATAAGAAAAGAAAAAGATTTACAATCTTCCAAATATATTGAATCTTATCCACTAATCAAAACCTTAAGATATGGGGAGAATCCACATCAAAAAGCCTTCTGGTATGGTTTAAGTAACATTGGATGGAACTCAGCAAAACAATTACAAGGAAAAGACTTAAGTTATAACAATCTATTAGATCTAGAATCGGCACTTTCAACAGTTTTAGAATTTGGCTACACACAAAAAGATGAACTTACAAACGACATGGTTACCTCTGTTATTTTAAAACACAATAATCCTTGTGGTGCCTCTATAAGTAATTCAGCTTCTAAAGCATTTTTGAATGCTTTGGAATGCGACTCTGTTAGTGCATTTGGAGGAATAGTTGCTTTTAATTCAAATGTTGATAATGAGACCGCAATTCTCCTCAAAGATATTTTCTTAGAGTGTGTAGTCGCTCCATCTTTTGATGAGGAAGCTTTAGAAATTTTAAAAGTTAAAAAGAATTTAAGAATTTTAAAGTTTTCCAAAGATCAACTTCCAAAAAAGAATCAAAATTCTACCAAATCAATAATGGGAGGATTATTGGTTCAAGATACTGACGATTGTGAAGAAAAAGCTGAAAATTGGATTTCAGTAACTAATAAAAATCCCAGTAATCAAATTAACTTAGATCTAAATTTTGCATGGAAAATTTGTAAACACGTTAAATCTAATGCCATTGTTATTGCAAAAGACCAAAAAACTATTGGTATTGGAGCTGGACAAATGAATAGAGTTGGAGCAGCAAAAATTGCTTTAAAAGCAGCTGGAGAATTATGTTCTGATGCTGTCTTGGCCAGTGATGGGTTTTTCCCGTTTGCAGATACTGTAGAACTAGCAAATGAATATGGTATAAAAGCTATTATTCAACCTGGAGGCAGTCTAAGAGACCAAGAAAGTATTGATATGTGTAATTCAAAAGGAATTTCTATGGTATTTACGCAAAAAAGGCACTTTTTACATTAAATTATGTTGACTTTGGATAATATGTAATCTTGTTAGTTTTTCTGAATAAAGATAGCCTCCCTGGACCTGCACATAGAAAGTAGAGAGAAATAGCACCATATATGAAAGACAATTCAAAAGCATAATTATGACCCTCGACCACTGCGAGAGGAAAACCTTCTAGTCCAGTATCAAGTAGATGAAAATAAACTGCAAATGCCATTGTGGAGAATAGACCAAGAGAAGAGAGCCTCGCGAAAATCCCTAAAGCCAATCCAACTGGGCATACCAATTGAGTAATTGCTGCTCCAAAAGTCCAAATAACAGGATCGCCAGGCAAAAATGGGAAATATTTACCGACTACAAACTCTGCAAAACCCTGCGGATCCTGAAGTTTTTCTAGGCCATGATGAATCATCAAAGCACAAAAACCAATTCTTAAAACAAAAATCGATAGTTCTCCAAGGATATTTACTTCTGACCCTGAAGATGAATTGGCAACTACAACTTCAACCTTTTGCGGCGCTTTATTTCTATTCACACTTGCAGTTTGAACCTGATTAGTTTGTGCTTTGTCTTCCATACTTCATTAATTTTCCATTATTCTAGTTAATAAAGTAGATTTTTTGGAATTTTCTGACTAATAAATTATAAAAACTATGCAAATTTATAAATGAAAAACAAATTCAGGAAGCAATATCAATTAACTTTTCAATAACATCTGCAACAACCTTATCAGGAGTGGATGCACCTGAGGTAATTCCAACATTAATTTTTCCACTAGGTAGAAAATTATTTTTAAGTTCTAATTCTGATCCTAGTGGTTTATGAAATATTGAGTTTTCTTTAACTGATATTCTCTCTGGCGTATCAATGTGAAAAGAAGCAATATTTTTAGTAATTGCTATTTCTTGCAGGTGAGTAGTATTAGATGAATTGAAGCCTCCAATAACTACTAAAATATCAAGGTCTTCATCAACCAAGGAGAACATTGCATCTTGCCTTTCTTCAGTTGCATCACAAATAGTATTAAAAGCTAAAAAGTGACTATTTAAGTTTTCTGGTCCAAATTTCTTTAACATCGTCCTTTCAAAAACCTTTCCAATTTCCTCAGTCTCGCTCTTAAGCATAGTCGTCTGATTTGCAACTCCCACTCTATCTAAATCTTTATCAGGATCAAATCCATTGGAACAAGCTTTAGTAAATTTGTTCATAAACTCATTTCTATTACCTCTCCCCAGAATATATTCAGAAACGTAGTTCGCTTCTTCAAGATCAAGTACAACTAAATATTTGCCTGCAAATGAACTTGTAGCGAGAGTCTCTTCATGTTTAAATTTTCCGTGAATAATAGATGTGAAAACATGTTTTTTATGTTTTTCAACAGTATGCCAAACCTTAGAAACCCATGGACAAGTTGTGTCAATGATATGACAACCTTTCTCATGCAAAAGTTTCATTTCTTGAACAGTAGCTCCGAAAGCAGGAAGTATAACTACATCCCCTTTAGAAACTAGAGAAAAATCTTTAATTCCATTTTTGGCGGATATAAATTTTACATTCATTTTTCTTAAATGATCATTAACCGAAGGATTATGAATTATTTCGTTTGTTATCCAAATATTCTCATCTGGGTAATGTCTTCTAGTTTCATATGCCATTGCAACAGCTCTTTCAACTCCCCAACAGAAGCCGAAGGCCTGGGCCAACTTAATATTTAGTCTGCCTTTAGTGTAATTAAAATCATTATCCCTTATAGAACTTATCAAATCACTTTGGTAAGCTTCTTCTAACGCTTGAGCTCTTTTTGTTGGAGAATCGAAACCCCTTCTATTGTATCTATCAGAATGATGAAGTGATCTTCTAAAAGCTTGAGTATCCATCTTTCTATATTACAACGTTTTAAATAATTTTTCGTAAAAAAAAAGAAACCTGACATAAGCCAGGTTTCTTAAATCAATTTTCGGCTAGATTATTTAGCAGATGCAAAGTCTGGATATGCTTCCATTCCATGCTCGCCTATATCTAAACCTTGAGTCTCTTCCTCTTCAGATACGCGGATTCCACCGAATAATCCTCCAATTACAGACCAGGCAATCCAGCAAGTAACCAGTGTCCAAATAGCATAAGCTGCGGCACCAAGAGCTTGAACTAGAAGAAGGGTAATACCTCCGCCATTGAACAATCCCATACCTGCTCCATCACCTTGTACAGCTGTACCCCAAAGACCGATAACTACAGTACCCCATACACCACAAACTCCGTGAACAGAGAATGCACCTACAGGATCGTCGATCTCAGCGGCATCAAGTGCTGCAACAGAAAATACAACTATAATTCCCCCTACTAGTCCTGCGAACCAGGCTCCAGCGAGAGTCATATCACCACAACCAGCAGTGATACTAACCAAACCAGCAAGGATTCCGTTAATTATCATTGTAAGATCAGGTTTACCAGAAGTTAATGTTGAAACAATAGTTGCACCAATAGCTCCAGCTGCCGCTGCCAAAGTAGTTGTTACGGCAACATATGGAACCCATTGATCCATAGCTAGTTGGGAACCGGGGTTAAATCCATACCAACCTATCCATAGGACTAATGCACCTAGAGTAGCTATAGCCATATTGTGTCCTGGCATAGCTTGTGGTTTACCATCAGAGTATTTGCCAATTCTTGGTCCAAGAAGCATAGCTCCTACAAGACCCGCCCATGCTCCAACTGAGTGAACAATTGAAGAACCAGCAAAGTCGACAAAACCTAAAGAATCAAGCCAACCACCATTCCATTTCCAGCTACCAGCAATTGGATATATAAATGCAGTTAATACAACAGCAAAAACAACAAATTCTCCAAATTTAACTCTTTCAGCAACAAGACCGGAAACGATAGTTGCTGCAGTTCCTGCGAATGCAGACTGGAACAAGAAATCAACAGTTGGGACTAATCCAGCATCAGTAACCATATCAGCGGTAACTGTTGGATCAAAAAATAAGCCTCCAAAATAAAGCCATCCGTCGGCAACACTTCCTCCATACATTAATGAATAGCCGATAAACCAATAAGAAGTTACAGCTAGAGCAAATACAAAGAGGTTTTTAGCAAGGATGTTTACTGCGTTCTTAGAACGACACATACCTGCCTCAACCATAGCGAAACCGGCGTTCATGAAGATCACCAAAATAGTAGCGATCAAAAGCCATAAATTGTTAGCAAGAAAAGCTGCATTCAACTCAGGTAAATCAGCTGCATGAGCTGAAAGATTAAAAATACCCAAACCAAACAAAGCTAGAGGAACAGTTGCAAGCCACAACATAGAGCGGTTTGAACTAAATCCTCGGATACTCCTCAAAAGGAGCATAGGTCCATTAACAAGACTTGCATCTTGTAATTTGGACCTAGAGCGCCTTTGAGGCGTTTGCAAAGCAGTGGTCATAAAAAAAAATTAGATCTGCAAAAAAACAGTTTGTGCTGTTTCCTTTCAAATTTAAATTTATTCAAAAAACTTATCAGTGTCTAGTAGTTGTTTATACCAATTTTATAGTTGCACCATAAAAAATTATTTGTTAAATTTGAAAATTATTTTTTTAGAATTATAGATTATCAATTTTTTTTACTATTTTAAAGGTTTAATTCCATTCCATGTTACGTGATCTTTATGAAATGCAAAAGAGCAAGGGATGGTAATCATTCCTGCAATGGAAGATTCTCTAAAAAGCCTGCCATATAAAGGGTCTGCATCATCTCCGGTAGTAAAATATTCTGCATCTTTTCTGGTTATACAAGGTACTAAAACGCTTTTACTTTCCGGAATCAGTTCTTTTAATTCTGTTAAGTGTTTTTGACCTCTTTTCGTGACGGTATCTGGGAAAAGAGCTACATTATCTTTAATCCAAGTTGTATTTTTTACTTCTATGTAAATGTTACGTTTATCAGGATTTGAAGATTTTGGAGTTAAAAAAAAGTCAATTCTACTTTTTTTATCTTTTCCATAAGGAACTTCTGATTTAATTGTTCCTATTTCTCCTATTATTTCGTTTAGCAAATTTTTCTCAATAACCTTTTTGATTAACTTATTTGCAAATAGAGTATTAATACCCACCCACACTTCTTCATTTTTTGCATCTAATACACATATCTGTTCCCATGTGAAAGGTAATTTTCTTTTTGGAGAAGAGGAAATACTTATTCTTACTTTTGCTCCCTCACTTAAAAGTCCCTTCATTGGGCCTGTGTTAGCACAATGAGCAGTTACTACCTCTCCACTTTCTAATTTTATATCTGCAAGAAACCTTTTATATCTTTTAATTAAAACCCCCTCAATTAATGGATCAAAATCAATTAACCGATCATTCATAAATATGTCGTTAGTTAGAAATCAAATATAATTGAAACTTAAACTTATTGAAAAATTTAGACGATTCCAAATGCATTCATTTTTAAAAAATAATGTTTTTTCAATTTCATTTGGGACCGGTCTAAGTAAATTAGCTGGATGTATAAGACAAATATTTATAGCCGCTGCTTTTGGGGTTGGTGTAACGTATGACGCGTTTAATTATGCATATATAATTCCTGGTTTTTTGCTAATAATCATTGGGGGTATTAATGGTCCCTTGCACAACGCAGTCGTTGCAGTTTTAACTCCACTTAACAAAAAAAATGGAGGGATTGTTTTAACTCAAGTAAGCATAAAACTTTCAATATTATTAATAATTTTAGCCATGTTGATTTACTCGAATTCCAGTTTATTAATTGATTTATTGGCCCCGAATTTAAGTTACGAAGCAAAATCTATTGCCACTTACCAATTACAAATACTTACACCTTGCATCCCTTTATCCGGCTTCATAGGTTTAAGCTTTGGCGCCTTAAATTCCCAAAGAAAATTCTTTTTATCAAGTATAAGTCCTGCAATAACAAGCGTAACTATTATTTTTTTTATTTTATTTAGTTGGATTTTCAACCAAGAAAATACATCTTCCAATTTCTTTACTTACACGGGATTACTGGCTTTTGCAACTTTGACAGGAACTTTAATTCAGTTTGTTGTTCAAATTTGGGAAATAAATAAAATTGGTCTCTTGAGATTAGAGTCAACCTTCAATTTATTTAAAGATGAAGAGAGGAGAATTTTCAAACTAATTATTCCAGCATCTATCTCATCAGGTTTAAGTCAAATTAATGTTTTTATCGATATGTTTTTCGCTTCAAGTTTTCAAGGCGCAGCATCTGGACTAGCTTACGGAAACTTTCTTATACAGGCCCCCTTAGGCATATTATCTAACTCCTTGATTCTGCCATTACTTCCAAAATTTTCTAAATTAAGAAGTGAGAAAGACAAAAGAGGTCTCCAAAAAAAATTGATATCTGGGGTAGAGTACTGTTTCTTGACAGCTATTTTTTTAACCGGATTTTTCATAACATTCAATAATCAAATCGTACAATTAGTTTTTCAAAGAGGGTCTTTTGATTATTCAGCAACTTTAAAAGTAAAAAATATATTAATTGCTTATGCAGTTGGCATACCATTTTATCTTTATAGAGATTTATTAGTAAGAACTTACTATTCAATAGAAAAAACAAACTTTCCTTTTAAGTCTTCATTTGCAGGGATAATATTTAATATTTTTTTTGATTGGTTTTTAATTGGTGCCCCAATTAAGAATTTTGGTAATCTTTCTCCATATAATTTCGGAGTTGTGGGGATAATTTTATCTTCAGTAATAGTAAACCTTATAGTCTGTATTTTGCTTTCTTTTAATCTGCGAAATGAAGATATCCATTTACCTAACTTGGATTTATTGAGGAAAATTAGCCTCATGTCATTAGCAGCATTTATAGACAGCACACTTTGTTTTACTATTCTCCAAACTACGAATAACTTCAATTCAAATCTCGCAGAATTTCTATTATTAATATTTGGAACTCTAACTTTTTTTGTGATTTATTTTTTACTTACAAAATGCTTGAAAGTAAATAAATTTAAAATTTCAAAAAAAGAGATTTAGTTATTAAAAAAACTTTCCAAAATCTCTTCTAATTCCAGAATTTGTGAGTTAGTAATTAAATTAATCAGTGGAATACTATTAACACCATCCCCTACTTTTACATTTATTGCTTTCAGACTTACTTTTGCAGCCTCCAATGGGCCTTGATCTTTATTGCTGATACATTCAATAGCAAGATGCCTAGCTAGTCCAGCGTCTCCAAGATACAAATTCCACTTTTCTATTTTTATAAAAACCTTTTCGGAAATAACATTTTCTAGATCACTTATATTTACCTGAGAGTCCATAAATAAAAATTAATTTAAGTTGATTGTTTTGAAGTATCTTTAGGTTTTTTTATAATTACGAAAAGTAAATGGGAGGCCAAAAGAACTGACCAGACAATTGCAAAATTATTAAAATAGCTTATTTCATATTTAATCTCTTTTAAAAGCCACGTGCCACTTACAATCGCAGTAAATATCATGCAGTGAATAACAAAATTTACTATTCGAGAAAAATGTTTATAGATAGGATCTTCTGAATCACCATTTCCGTACCACTTTATAGGCATATTAATAATAGATTGTTAATAATAGACAGTTTACCTGAAATCTAGTTGACTAAGAGACCCTGAAACAGAGATATTACATAATTATGCGCCTGTAGCTCAGTGGATTAGAGCACCTGACTACGGATCAGGGTGTCGGGAGTTCGAATCTCTCCAGGCGCGTTTAAAATTCTGAAATATTCTTTTTATATTTTTCTAAAAAATATCGTCTATATTATGGGTGTTACTTATCAAATTCAATGAATATCCTTCAAAATCTTAAAGAAAGTGATCCAGTAATATCAAATTTTATTAACTCTGAAAAAAATAGGCAGGAAACTCATCTTGAGTTAATCGCAAGCGAAAATTTCGCATCAATTGCCGTTATGCAGGCTCAAGGTTCCGTCCTTACAAATAAATACGCCGAGGGATTACCCCAAAAAAGATATTACGGGGGATGTGAATTTGTTGATGAAATAGAAGAATTAGCTATTCAGAGAGCGAAAAAATTATTTAATGCAAATTGGGCTAATGTTCAACCCCATAGTGGAGCGCAGGCAAATGCTGCTGTTTTCCTAAGTCTACTTAAACCTGGCGACACAATCATGGGGATGGATTTATCTCATGGTGGACACCTAACTCATGGGTCTCCAGTAAATATGAGTGGTAAATGGTTCAATGCAGTTCACTATGGTGTAAATAAAGAAACTAGTGAATTAAATTTTGATGAAATAAGAGAGATAGCACTTGAAACAAAACCAAAATTAATCATATGTGGATATTCTGCTTATCCAAGAACAATCGATTTTGAGTCATTTAGAAATATTGCAGATGAAGTTGGTGCATTCTTAATGGCTGATATTGCACACATCGCCGGTCTTGTAGCTAGTAAACTTCACCCAAATCCAATACCATATTGTGATGTAGTAACCACAACTACTCATAAAACATTAAGAGGGCCTAGAGGGGGACTTATCTTGTGTAAAGATGCAGAATTTGGAAAGAAATTTGATAAATCTGTTTTCCCTGGAACTCAGGGTGGGCCCCTCGAACATATAATTGCAGCTAAAGCAGTTGCATTTGGAGAAGCCTTGCAGCCAGATTTTATTAATTATTCCCAACAAGTAATAAAAAATGCAAAAGTTCTAGCTTCAACTTTAATAAATAGAGGTATCAATATCGTCAGTGGAGGCACTGATAACCATATTGTTTTACTCGATTTAAGAAGTATCAATATGACTGGTAAGATTGCTGACTTGCTTGTAAGTGAAGTGAATATCACTGCAAATAAAAATACTGTTCCATTTGACCCTGAATCACCTTTTGTAACCAGCGGACTAAGGCTAGGAACCGCTGCTTTAACTACTAGAGGCTTTAATGAGGATGCTTTTGCTGAAGTTGGCGAAATTATTGCTGATAGATTACTTAACCCAGACGATTCACTGATTGAAAGTCAATGTAAAGAAAGAGTATTAACCTTATGTAATCGTTTTCCTCTTTATGAAGGCAAACTTGAAGCATCAATTAAATGAGTTCTAACTCCAAGGGAGTTGAAATTCTTTCTATTGGAACAGAGCTACTCTTAGGAAATATTATCAATACAAATGCTCAATGGATTTCTGAACAGTTATCTCAATTAGGCTTAAATCACTTTAGGCAATCAACTGTCGGTGATAATTGTGATCGAATTATAAAAGTAATTCAAGAAATATCGAAAAGAAGTAATCTTCTAATTACAACTGGTGGCTTGGGACCCACCCCAGATGACTTAACTACTGAAGCAATAGCCAAATCTTTTAATGTATCTCTTTTTGAAAGAGCGCTCTTATGGGATGAAATTAAACAAAAACTTTCAAACTCAAAACTTCAGGACGATTCCTCTAGCTTAAGGAAACAATGTTTCTTCCCAGAAAATGCTCAAATTATTAATAACCCTAGGGGCACTGCCCCAGGAATGATTTGGGAACCAGTAAAAGATTTTACTATCCTTACTTTCCCAGGAGTACCCAGTGAAATGAAAACTATGTGGGAAGAGACGGCGTATGATTTCATTAAAACCAAATTCTCAGATAACTATTCCTTTTTTTCAAATACTCTTAAATTTGCGGGTATTGGAGAATCAAGCGTTGCTGAAAAAATTAATGATCTATTAAATCTTAAAAACCCTACTGTTGCTCCATATGCAAACTTAGGAGAGGTTAAACTCAGAATCACCGCGCGAGCTAAGAACGACCTAGAAGCAAAAAATATAATTAAACCTATTAAAGAAAAATTAAAAAAAGATTTTTCAAAATTTATTTTTGGAGAGGATAACGATACTCTTCCTAGCGTTTTAATAAAAGAATTAACTAAGAGGAACGAAACTATTGTTTTTGCTGAATCCTGCACCGGAGGCCTTTTATCTTCATCACTAACCTCAATATCAGGCTCATCTCAAGTTTTTCAAGGTAGTATTGTTTCCTATAGTAATGAACTAAAAAATTCATTATTAAATATTTCTAAAGAAAAGCTTACAAAATATGGAGCTGTTTCTGAAGAAGTTTGTGAGGCCATGGCAATTAATGTAAAAGAGAAATTAGGAGCAGATTGGGCAATAGCAACTAGTGGAATAGCTGGTCCTAACGGAGGCAGTCAAGATAAACCGGTTGGACTTGTCTATATTTCAATTTCAGGGCCGAATAATCACATAACTAATATAAAAAAACTATTTAACTCAACACGAAATCGAACAGAAATTCAGAGACTAAGTGTAAATGTGTGTTTGAACAGCCTCCGATTAATCCTATTATCGAATAGTAAGTAACTATTTTTACAAATTGAGTCAAGATACCCTATTTGATAAAGTTTGGGATTTACATAAGGTTTCAAGTCTTCCTGGAGGATCTGATCAAATATTTATTGGTCTTCACCTTATCCATGAAGTGACGAGTCCTCAAGCATTTGGTGCTTTAAAGGACAAAAAATTAAAAGTAAAATTCCCTGATAGAACTGTTGCTACAGTTGATCATATTGTGCCAACAGATAATCAGAGCAGGCCTTTCAAAGATAATCTCGCTGAACAGATGATTGAAACACTTGAGAAGAATTGCTTAGAACATAAAATAAGATTTTTTAATATTGGTAGCGGTAATCAAGGAATAGTTCATGTAGTGGCACCGGAATTAGGCCTAACTCAACCAGGAATGACAATCGCTTGCGGAGATTCTCATACTTCAACTCATGGAGCTTTTGGATCAATTGCTTTTGGTATAGGTACCAGTCAAGTAAGAGATGTTCTTGCTACCCAAACATTAGCGATGAACAAATTGAAAGTGAGGCAGATTTGGTGTGACAATAAATTATCTAAGGGTGTTTATGCTAAAGATTTAGTCCTTCATATAATTAATAAACTTGGTGTAAAGGCAGGAGTAGGTTTTGCATATGAATTCGCAGGACCTGCGATACATGAATTATCAATGGAAGAAAGGATGACGATATGCAATATGTCTATTGAAGGAGGAGCAAGATGCGGTTACATCAACCCTGATGAAAAGACCTTTAGTTACATTAAAAATAAATTATATGCCCCAAAAAACAAGCATTGGAATAGAGCGCTCAGATGGTGGGAATCATTAAAAAGCGATGAAAATTCAATTTATGATGACGTAATTAAAATAGATGCTTCTAAGGTAGAACCAACTGTAACCTGGGGGATTACTCCCGGCCAAAGTATAAGCATTAATCAACAAATCCCTTTTTTAGATGACTTATCCCCAAATGATAAATTAGTTGCAGAAGAGGCTTATGAATATATGAGTTTCAAGCCTGGACAATTAATAAAAGATACTCCTATAGACGTTTGTTTCATAGGTAGTTGCACAAATGGAAGAATCAGTGACTTAAGAGTTGCAGCTAAAGTATTAAAAGGCAAAAAAGTATCCAAGAATGTCAAAGCATTTGCAGTTCCAGGTTCAGAAAAAGTAGCCACTGAAGCAAAACAAGAAGGTCTTGATCAGATATTTAAGGATTCTGGATTTCAATGGAGAGAGCCTGGTTGCTCAATGTGTTTAGCAATGAATTCAGATAAGCTAATAGGTAATCAAGTTAGTGCTAGTTCTAGTAATAGAAATTTCAAAGGTCGGCAAGGATCTCCCAGTGGAAGAACACTGCTCATGAGTCCAGCAATGGTTGCTGCCGCTGCAATTAATGGCAAAGTCAGTGACGTTAGAGAATTTATCAACTGATGAAATCAGAGTTTATCCCGCCAATTGGAAAAATTTCAAATATTAACGGGCAATGTATCTCATTGATTGGAAATGATATTGATACAGATCGAATAATACCAGCGCGTTTTTTGAAGTGTGTTAACTTTGATTCATTGGGTGAATCTGTTTTTGAAGATGATAGAAAAACTTTAAAAGGAAGGCATCCTTTTGATCTTGAGGAAAACAAAAATTCCTCGATACTAATTGTTAATAGCAATTTTGGATGTGGTTCCAGCAGAGAACATGCTCCACAAGCGCTCATAAGATGGGGTATAAAAGCAATTATAGGGGAAAGTTTCGCCGATATTTTTTACAGTAACTGTATTGCAATCGGAATTCCCTGTTTTACGCTACCTAAAAAATCCATAGAAGAAATACAAAACTATTGCGATGAGCAATTTTTATTTTTAGAAATTGATCTGAAAAAATCCTTCGCAAAATCTAAAGATTTTAATTTAAATCTTGAGATTAAGGAAAGCTCAAGAAAAATGTTCTTATCAGGAGAATGGGATGCTACTTCAACACTACTTGACAATGAAAATCTAATAGAAAATAAATTTAACCGATTACCTTATATAAAATTTAACTCTCATTACTCTTAGCTATCTAAATCCAAATAACTTGAAAGAGATCCCCCCTGCTTGATTATGAGGTTGATAAAAAATACCAAATTCATAGGATCTTTTTTTCCAATTTAAAGAAATTTTAGAATTTATAAATTCACCATAATCATCTGAATCATTTGTTAAATTTAAAGTCCCAAAGCTTTTAAGAACAACTGGTCCAAATAATTGCTGATCAAAAGAAATATTTAGGGTGAAGTTTTCATAATTTTGGTCAAATTTAAATACACTTTCTCCATTATTAAATTTATAGAAAGGGAAGAGACTTATACGAGTATAGTCAAAAGTTTTATTTTTAAAATTACCAAATATCAATTCTGGGCCTATTCCAAAACCTAAATATTCTTGATGATCTCCATTTTCATATAAAGAATATGATGCTTTTAATTTTGTATTAAGACTTAAGCCTTTAGTGATTGGTTCAGGAACATACTTATAGGAAATATCAATAGATTTTTTTTCAGGATTTAAGATTCTAATTGGGAATTTCTGATCAAGAGAATAAAACAAATTCCCTTTTAAGTTAGTTACCAGATTTTTACTATTTAAAGCCTCTGCTGTTAAATTAGCGAACCCAAAAGATAAAACTTCTTTCTTTTGAATACCATCAACAATCCAATTATTTTCTTTTTGCAATTTTGAACCATAACCTGAGTAAATTTCTGCTTCACCCAAGGAACCATTCCAGACCCTCTCTCTATAAATTCCAAAAAAACTTTTTTCCCATTTTGAATCTAATAAATCAATTTCTTTACTCAATTCAGTTTTAAATCTAAATGCATCTGAAAATTTATTAAAATCAAGAGTATTTAAATTCTTGTCTATTCTTAAATCCCAGGTATTTATTTTGCCTTTTATTATGGACTTTAAAGCAAAGTAATCTTCAAAACTCGTATTCCTCTTAACCTTACTTGAAGTTATTGATTCGTCCTTATTAACAAAACTTTTTGTATATCCTTTAAGTGAGCGTTGAATTAAGAATTGCGGCTCTAAATCGAGAATGAAATTATTAAATATCTCTACAGAGTTAAATTTCCTGCCAATAAAATAACCATCTTTATCTAAATTTTCATATCCTAAATTCCATCTATTATCAATTTGAGAATTATTAAAGTTAAAAGCTCTATCACCTAACCAAAAAGGGATCGATACTTTCTCATCAATTATTAGATAATTTAATGAAGACTTAAATCGTAATTTTTCATCTCGAGGATAAACCTCTAATGAATTAATTGCTAATTTTACTTGCTTTGATTCTAGTAAATCATTACTAAACAAAGCCTTCTTACTTTTCCATTTTTCTCCATCTATAGTCATCTTATCTGTGTAAAACAACCAATTCTCAACCTTATTAGGGGTATATAAAACTTCCTTTTTGTTTATTTCAAGTAAACTTTCAATCTTATTAATATCTGACAAGCTGAAATTTGAGGATAAGTCATCCATCAAAAAATTGGTATTAATAGATCCCTTAACATCTAATAAATAACCTTTTTCATTTAAAAAACTGTACTCTAGTTGTGCAACTTTGAAAAATTGACCCCCTATTTGAAGAGATATATTTCCTTTAGCACTAATTTTTTTATTAAACTTATCGTAAATTAAAGAATCTGCTTTAAGCAGTTTGCCTCTATAAGAAACAGATACATTACCCTCAGCATATATAACATCATTTATTTCAGACTGTTTATCAGATTGAATTATTAATTCTCTTTGCTCTTCGGCATTGGCCACTAATGATGAATCAAGATTTTTCTGTAAATTAACAGGGGAAGTATTATGATTAGAAACTTTTGAAGAACTTGATAAATTCTCTTCATTAATAGATTTTGACCAAATCAATTTGGTATTTCGATTATTGATATTTTTATTAATTTTTACGAAATCAGCTGATTTTGATGGCTGTAGGAAATTAATAAATAAAAAAGAAAAAAATATTAACTTTTTTGATATTCCAGAAATCAATTTAAAAATTTATTAAGAGATTAATCCTGAGGACTTTCTAAATCTTTTCTATTTGGAGTTCTTGTTGGGTCACTTGCTAAAAATCCGAAAAGAAATATACCAACAAAGAAAAAGACAATTGTGTAAACAGAAATTTTTAAGGCGAGCATGGAATTACTAGTGCTGACAGATTTATATCCTATTAAATTTATAATTAAAATATGGTTTATTGTTTACTTTTTGTATTTTTGGAAAATTTTGAAATACTTTAAGGAAGATTAATCATCATGGTCATCCCAAGGATCGGTAAGCTTTGCGGCTTTGGGTCCGAATGCAGTCCAAAGACCAAAACCGGTTAAAGCAAGAAGTAATGCCAGAATTGTGACAGCTATAGAAACTGCCGGATCTGGGGCAGATGATAAAGTTTGCATCAATTTTGCTAAGTTTGTAAACAATTTATGTATAAGCTCTTATACAATAACGAAATAATATTCGACTTTGTGAATTCAAATGGGACAAAAAACAGCATTAGGCAGTCTTTTAAAAGCAATTGGCAATTCAGGTCAAGGGAAAGTGGTACCTGGTTGGGGAGCAGTTCCTATTATGACTGTCATAGGACTACTGCTACTTGTGTTTTTAGTTATCCTTCTACAAATTTATAACCAATCTTTACTACTACAAGGTTTCTCAGTAGATTGGAACGGTAACTAATTGCACGAAGTTTTCGCAAAAAGTTTTTTAGTTCATTTATAGATTGCTAAATATCTGTTTTAAAAACTGTTTAAAATTTTTTGTTTTTATTAATTAGTTATATTTTATATATATATTTATTATTTTAAATAAAAAGAGATTTAGCAATAAATCATGAAAGAAATATATTTAATTGGACTAGGAAATCCTGGTAAAAAATATTTTAACAGTAGACATAATATAGGTTTTTTGCTGCTTGAAAATTTTTCGAAAAAATATAATTCAAATTTTCTTTTAAAAGATAAGCTTAAAAGTTCTTGCTCAGAATTTCAAATCAATCATTCTACTTTCAGGTTATTTTTACCAAATACGTTCATGAACAACAGTGGTGATGCTGTCCGTGCAATAGTTGATTGGTACAAAATAAATTTAGATCAGATTTTCATAATAGTCGATGATAAAGATCTTCCCCTTGGAAAAATAAGGTTTAGAAAAAAAGGAAGCTCTGGAGGACATAATGGTCTTAAAAGTATCATTGAAAAATTGCAAACACAAAATTTTAACAGAATAAGAATTGGTATTGGTTCACCTCCCTTAATAAAAGGAAAAAATAATTTCGATACCATTTCGCATGTATTAGGCAATATTTCTATAGAAGAAAAATCAATATTAGATAAAGTATATTCAAGAGTAATAGAATCCCTTGAACAACTAAATATTAAAAAAGAAGAGTACATAATGAATGAATTAAATTCTTTTGATAAAGAGCAACCTTAAGAAATGCATTCAAAACCTGAAACGATTGCCAATGTAAGTGTTAAGGAATATTGCTTCTCCAAAAAGCAAATTCAGGGGGTTGTGAAAGCTAGTCAATTTAAATGGACTTTTATATGGTCTTTTAATAAAGGTTTATTGACGGTAAATCCACCTTTAGGAAGAGCATTAATTGAGGATGCCTTATTGAGATTTTTATTAAAAAAAGATTATGAATTAGAAGCAGGGAATGAATATAAATTCACTATTTCAGCCAAGTTTTAAAATCTATATTTTGATTCAAAGTAAACTTCATTTTGCAGTAGTCTTCTAAAATAATCAAAGCTGATATGGCATCAAGGTTTTTATTAAGAATAAAAATTTCTCTAGGTATTAAAAACTTCAGTCCACTAATTGGAAAAAGTTCGAAATATCTCGCTTTAGCCCTGTAGGTAGTATTTTTTTCCTCAAAAGTTATTATTTCTTTTTTAAAAAAATGTAGTTTTTCTCTAATTTCTATACTGGTGGTGCCGTTGCCAATTATGATTTGGGCTACATCCTCGGAGGTAATTAAATTTCTAAGATAATTCTCAAGTAATTCAGTTTTAAGAATAATCGCTTCGTAAACTTTTTTTTCACTAATTTCAGCTAAGACTAATCCGCATTTACTTTTTCCAGGATCAATAGTTATTACTCTAGCCATTTAAGATGGAATCTTTACAATATTAATTTCAACTACTATGGGTTCTACAGTTTTGCTATCTCTCAAAGATACTACTTCTAACCTAAAATTTATATCTTGATTCTCTTGAAGAAAGTCTCTTATTTTTTTAACAAAATTTCCGTTTGTATTAATTTCACCAACTTGTGAACCTTTTGACCTAATTTCATCCCTTGTTTCTTTAAGCAATGTTTTAATTTTTAAATTTATTGCTTTAAAATTTAAATCACTTTCTCTCAAAATTGAACTTGTAATTACGTCTCCTTTTTTGACTATAAATTTATTCTCTAATAAATCAGGAGATACAAAAACATAATTATCCCCTTTTAAAACATTTGTTGCTGATTTAATTAATAAAACCCAGTCGCCACCTTTAGAAGCTATTGTTTCAATTTTTGCAATATCACTAGGTCTCCACAAAAGAATATTCTTTGCATCTTTATTAATCGGGATGACAATATTTCTAACAAATTTATCAGCTTCATTATAGATTTTTGTTAAGTCTAATTTTATATTTGAGCCGGAATTAACCTCAGCAATAAATAAAGTTTGCCCTCTTTTAATAACAACATTTCCCCTCCTAAATTCTTTAATATTACTTTTTAATTGATTTAACTCTCTTTCTTTTTGAATAATCTTACTTTCAAGTTCCTTTCGTTCTCTCTGTAAAGGGATTAAAGCCTTTTTACTTTTATCTAAAGTTTTTTGCAACAAAGGAATGTCTACAAAAAGCCTTTGCCTAAATTCTTCACTGACTAAAATCAATAACCCTATTGATATTGAACTAATAAACCCTCCGGTAATTATGGTAATGATAGTTGCTGTTTTTTTCGGTCTTAATTTTAAGATACTAAATCTTGCTTTTCCGATCTTTGTTCCAAGAATATCCCCAAATGGAGCAATAAGTCCCCCTAAAAATATTAAAAAAACAATTAAAATCCAAGCCACACTTTTGCATACACTCAGTACATCATAATTTATGATGAATCAATTAAATCTTTTTGCAAGAGCAATTGGATCGAACACTGTGATCCTTTTTCTTTCAATATTAAGAAGCCCTGAATCCTTTAAATCTCCCAATAATCTAGTAATAGTTACTCTTGTAGAACCAATAGCTTCAGCAATTGCCTGGTGTGAAAGCCTTAGATCTATCGTAATACCTTTTTCACTTGCAACTCCAAAGTCCCTACAAAGAACCATTAAAAAACTTACTAAACGAGAAGACATATCTCTATGTGTAAGAGTTTCTATCATTGTTTCAGTTTGCAGGATTCTACTAGAAAGACCCTGTAACAAAAGTAGTCCTACTGATGCATCTTCCTCTATAGCTCTTAAAACAGAATTTGCAGGTGCCGTTATCATTTCAACTCTTGTGAATGCTATGGCATGGTAAAAACGATCAGATCTATGGCCTGTTAGAAGAGATAAAACACCAAAGAGACTATTCTCTCTTAAAAGAGCAACAGTTATTTCTTCACCTGACTCATAAACTCTTGAAAGTCTCACTGCACCTCTTCTTATAAGATAAACCCTTTCAGCGGGGTCCCCGGGGAAAAATATTGTTTTAGATCTCTCAACCATTTCTGTGCTTGCTCCATCTAGACCTTTAATCACTTCCATTAAAGTTCTATTAATTGGAAAACGTTCTCCAACGGAATTGATTTTACTTTGTCCTGACTGTTGCGAACTAAAGCGGTTGAATCCTCGGGAAGCAGGTATCATAAATATCTTTACTATTAAAAAATTTAAGGAGACGCTATAAAATATCTTGTATCAACAGTAACAATTTTTAATTTTTATTTGTTTATCAACAGCCCTTTTTTTAAGCAGTTTGTTGTTGCTTAACCCTTTTTTAAGTAAAATTACACTATATGCAGCGTCAGTAGATTCTAATTATACTGCATGTAGAAAGAATTTAAATAATGGTAACTGGTTCACCACACGTATATTCCAAAAGTAATTTTGATGTTGTAAATATAAATACTTCTAACAAAATTAAAAGATTTACACAAAATGGACAAATTCAAATTTTTCAATCTTCATACCGAGGAAGTTACTCTTCTATCATTAGAGACTCCCTAAGAAATGCTGCTCTTGGCAGGAAAGTGCTCTTAATACAATTTATGAGAGGAGGAGTCAAGCAAGGAATTGATCATGCAGTAAAGCTGTGTGGTAATTTGACCTGGGTAAGATCATCACATTCATTTGATCAATATAATTCTGAAGCAATTGAAAATAATAAAAATTTAAAAAAATCTATTCATGAATCTATTTTTGAATTATGGAATTTTTGCAAAAAAGAACTACAGTCTGGAGAGTATGAACAAATGATACTTGATGAAATTTTTTTAGCTGTTGACATGAAAATTATCGATAAAGATGATTTGATTTCAACACTTGAAAACCGATTTATATCAGGAGATGTAATCCTTACTGGTACAGATATACCTAAGGATTTATTATTAATGGCCAACCAAATTACTGAACTTCGCTCATAAAACAATGCTAAAGAATGATCTCTGGATAAATCAAAAAGCCTCGGAAGGAATGATTAAACCCTTTCAATCAAATTTAGTGAGGCATCTTGAGCCTGATAATAAACAAAAGCCAGTTTTGAGTTATGGATGTTCATCCTATGGATATGATTTAAGACTTTCATCAAAAGAATTCCTAATTTTCAGACATATCCCTGGTACTGTAATGAATCCCAAAAATTTTAATCCTAATAATTTAGAAAAAACTATTCTTCACCATGACACTGATGGAGACTATTTTATTCTTCCTGCTCACTCCTATGGTTTAGGAGTGGCTTTAGAAAAAATGAGAGTACCAGAAAATATAACTGTGATCTGTATTGGCAAAAGTACTTACGCACGATTAGGCATTATTGTTAATACAACGCCTGCAGAAGCAGGATGGGAAGGCCATCTAACTTTAGAGTTTAGTAATAGTTCGGGTGCAGATTGCAGAATCTATGCTGAAGAGGGTATTTGCCAACTACTCTTTTTTGAAGGTGATCCATGCTCTACAACATATGAAGATAGAAGAGGTAAATATCAAAACCAGCCAGAGAAGGTGACTTTAGCGAAAATCTAAAATGAGTAAAGTTGAACTAATTTCGCTAACTCCTGATGCAGAAAAAACAATGGCTTACATTGCAAGAGTTAGTAACCCAAAAAATCAGGAAAATGAGGACTACTCGAAATTATTGAGTTATTGCATTAAAAATGAACATTGGAGCGTTTTTGAACAGTCATTTATGACTTTACAAATAGAAACCAACAGAGGAATAGCTGCACAAATTTTAAGACATAGATCATTTACTTTCCAAGAATTTTCACAGCGATATGCAGATAGTTCTCAATTGGGTAATATTCCCTTACCAGAGCTAAGGCGTCAAGATTTTAAAAATAGGCAAAATTCAATCCCTGACCTCCCTGATGAGTTAAAAGAAAGATTCAATGAAAAAATTGGTTTACATTTTCAAGCTGCATCTGAATTATATGAAGATTTACTTGCTGAAGGCGTAGCCAAAGAATGTGCGAGATTTGTTTTGCCATTAGCTACTCCGACAAGAATCTATATGTCTGGATCGTGTAGATCTTGGATTCATTACATTCATTTGAGATCAGCTCACGGTACCCAAAAAGAACACAAGGCTATAGCCCAAAGTTGCAAGTCTATTTTTAAAAAAAGTTTTCCGATAGTATCAAGATCTTTAGAGTGGTAAAAATTATCCATGACTACGAGGACTAACCTCATTATTTTTATTTTCTGGAATTATTGAAAATTCAGCATTAATAATTTCTCTATAGGGTTTCTCTTCATTTTTTAAAGTATCAATTAATTCTTTTATTTTTATTTCATCTTGTTTGCCAATAAAAGTAGATATTAGATTACCGTTTTTATCAAAAAGATTAACTTGAGGAATTCCGTTGACGGCAAACTTCTGAATATAATTGCCCCATTTTTGATTATCAACATTTAAAAAGACAAAATTAATATCTTTTTCGTATTCATCTTTTAAAGCAGAAACTTTTGGAGCCATTTCTTTGCAAACTTCACACCACTCAGCATAAAATTCCAGAAATGTAGGCTTATTATTTGTAAAAGCAATTTCAGGGTCAACAGATAATTCTCCAAAACTTTTTAGAAGATAAGTTGATTTAAAAAAGAAATTACCTAACAAAAGGAGTGAAACAACAACAATACTTATAGTTAAAACAAGTATTGCTTTTAGATTTATGTTTACAATTTGCTTTCTACTCTCAGATTGAACCATTAAGTTATCTTGAACTACGAACATTTTAAATAAGTTAAATAAATAAAGAGAATCGAAATCTATAAGCTTTTAATCAACTGATAAAATAAGAAATGAAGAATTATCAAAATTTCTTAGATTCCTGAAATCTAATTATGCAATCAATCTTTGGAACTGATGGAATAAGAGGAAGATTTAATGAAGAGATAACTTATTCTCTAGCCTACAAAGTTGGATACGCCCTAGGTTCGACTTTAGATAAAAACAGTCCAATATTAATTGGAAGGGATACAAGAATTAGTGGAGATATTCTGCTCCAGGCTATAACACAAGGTATAAACGAAAGTGGCAAAAAATTTATAAATCTTGGAATCTGCCCTACCCCGGCAATACCTTTTTTAATCAAACATGAGAACTTGAGTAGTGGGATCATGATATCTGCAAGTCATAATCCGCCAGAATATAATGGCATAAAAATTTTTGACCATAATGGTCAAAAAATTAACAAATATTTTGAAAATAAAATTCAAAAATTAATTGAAGAATCAAATCACAATATCTCACTTCCTAGAAAAGTACTCCCACTAAACACAAATAGAGATATTTTTGATATTTATATTAAAAACCTAATCCAAACAATGGGTGGGGAGAATCTAAGCGGGTTGAAAATAATATTAGACACATGCTATGGATCAGCTACAACCTGCGCAAAAAAAATTTTCCAGTCTCTTGGTGCTGATGTAAGAGTTATCAATAACTCTAAAAATGGGTTAAAAATTAATATGAATTGTGGTTCTACCAACCTCGAACCATTAAAAAAAGCAATAAAAGAGAGTCCTGCAGATATGGGTTTTAGCTTCGATGGGGATGCCGATAGAGTAATTGGAATAGATTCAAAAGGCAATGTTCTAGATGGAGATCACATTCTTTTTCTTTGGGGTAGAGAACTTATGGAACAAAAAATTCTCAAAAATAATTTACTAATATCAACACAAATGGCAAATCTAGGTTTTGAAATAGCCTGGGAGAAAATTGGAGGGATTTTATATAGAACTGATGTAGGGGATAAACATGTGCATGACGCAATTAAGGAAAAAGGAGCAGTTTTAGGAGGTGAGCAGTCAGGTCATATACTTTCAAAAATTAATAACTTTTCTGGAGATGGGATATTGACTGCACTTCAAATTTCTAAATTTTGCAAAAAGAAAAATATAAATTTAAATGATTGGCTTAAAAGTAGTTTCAAACCTTATGCTCAAAAACTAACCAATATCAATCTAGATTTTAATATTAATAACTTAAATCCAGAAACTAAAATCTTGATTGATCAAACTATAGAGTTTTTTCAGAAAATATATTCGGATAATTGTAGAGTTTATATAAGGCCTAGCGGCACAGAACCTGTAATAAGAGTTCTAGTTGAGGCTAAAAATTATCAGAAAGTTCATTCTTTATCAAGCGAAATAACAAACAAACTCTTTATAGAAATTGAAAAAATAATAAAATAATTATGCATTAAATTTTTATATAAATGCTTTCAAAAATATCAAGTTGGTTAACAATCACATATTTTTCCCTATTAGATTTAACTTTAGTTGGATTAAAACTTTCGGAATAATTAAAATCTTTTTTATCTATTATTTTAAAATGAAAATTACTTGATATGGTGTAATCCATATAGTCGAATAAATCTTTTACATCCGTTTTTATGAAAATCAAGGTCCCTTTTTGTAATGCATTTGAGAGGTTGTTAATAAATTCTGGCTGAATTACACGCCTTTTATAATGTCTCTTTTTAAACCATGGATCAGGAAAATAAAAAGAAAGACTTTTTAAATTTTTAATAATAAATTTACTTTGGACATCATTCAAAATATTATTAGCATTACCAAATATAAAATATAGATTTTTAATTTCTTTTTCAAGCGCTTTTAATTTAGCATTTTTGACTAACTTCTCACGGATTTCAATTCCTAAATAATTCCACCTTTTATTAACTAAAGCTAAATCAAATAGAAACTCACCAGCGGCACAACCTATATCTAAATGAAGATTCGATTTAGAATCACCAAACATTTCGCTCAAAGAAGGTATTCTCTCAATTTGATTGAAATTACTACTAAGAGGATTAACATGCTGTCTCATACAATTATCAATATATTTCTAGGCAATAATATAAGGATGCATAATATTCATAACTATGACAATAGTAAGTCTAAAAGTAACAGTTTGATGTTTAATTATTATGTGTTTAAAAAGAAAAAATTTTGAACGTTTTTAATCAACTTTCTATTTGGCTATCCTTTCAACTTTCAACAATTTTCCTTATTGGTATTCCTGTTACTTTATCCTTCTGGTCAATTAAAAAAAGAAATAAAGCAGTTATTAAACTTCTATCAATTTATTGGAAAGTATCACTTTTATTTTTTATAAGCCTTTTACTTTTAATAGGAAAGTATAATTATGCTCTTGTGATAACAAATATTTCAACATTATTAATGACAGTTTCAGTTTGGTTTTGGAACGATATTAATGATGAATTAAGAGAATATGATTTTTCTTACTCCCTTACCACAACAACAAAAATATGGAGATGGACGATAACTTTTATATCTCTCAATTTCTTTATTCAGAGTTTACAAAACTTTAACTGCTTTTATTTTATCAATTCGGAGGCGTGTGCAATATGGCTTCAGCCTTCTTCAAATTTATATATTACTATTAAAAATTTATTTAATTTTTTCTTTGGAGCTAACTTTACACAGCCGATATCAAAATTCTTAGGATTATTTTCATTATTGATCTATATTTTAGGCCTTATTCAATGGTCAATAATCAAATTACCTAAAAATGGAAGAAACTCCTGCTTCTCAGAAAATGGCAAAAATTGATTTAATAAATAGTCTTGAAAAAATAAGTTCCGAGATACCAGATAGGATACTTAAACTAGAGGGATTTATTCTAAAAGAAAATCAAAAAGAACAATTAGAAATACTTATTTTCAGAGGTTACAGTAGCTCAACAACTCATCCAATTGAAATAGATTCAGAAAAAAAAGTAATAACACTTTCTTATACAATTACAAACTTTAAACTTTATAAAGCACCGTTAACAGAAACTGGAGCAAATTTTATAAGAGAAAATCAAAACTCAATTTTCTTTTTGAATCAAAAGAACTGGATTTAAATTAATTCAAAATTAATAATATTTGAACATCTTTTGCATAATTTTGTATTTTGGATTCCATTAAAAGTTTCTTTTTGATAATGCCAACATCTATCACATTTTTGACCTTGAGCTTTGTTTATTTGAATTTTACCAAGTGCATTGTTATCAATACTCAGAGAATTTTCCACCAAATCCGATACCACTTGGAAGTTTGATACTATAAGCCAATCTCTAAATAAATCTACATCTTGATTGCCAAATTCATTTAGCCAGGCAAGTGACTCTTTTAAAGCTTTATCTTCAGGTAAATAATTAACTTCAGTTTCCAAAGCTGCTCCAATTATTTGTTTGTTCCTACATCCTTCTATAGCCTTGTTAATTTCAACTCTCAAATTTCTTAAATTTGCAATGTGCTCATTAAGTATTTGATTTTTCCATGACTGCGAAAATATTGGCCATCCTCTTTGAAAGACTGATTTTTCTTCAGTTGAGTATGGAATATTTTGCCAAATATCTTCAGCCATATGACAAAGCACTGGAGAAATAAGTACGGCTAAATTTTCAACAACTTTTGACATGACAAACTGACAAGATCTTCTCCTAAATTGTGATTTAGAACTTACATATAACCTATCCTTCGCAATATCCAAATAAAAATTTGATAAATCTACAACGCAAAAACTTTGCAAAATTTGGAAAAATTTGGAAAATTCATAATTTTCATAAGCATTTGATATTTGATCCGTAACCTCAACTAATCTACCTAACATCCATTGATCTAAGAGAGGCAATTGATCAATTTCAAAACTATCAATTTTAGGATCATAATCATGAATATTACCTAGAAGATATCTTGCAGTATTACGAACTTTTCTATAAACGTCTGAAAGTTGCTTGAGTATATTTGAACCAATTGGAACATCTACTGAATAATCTACAGAGCTTACCCACAGCCTTAAAACATCAGCACCATAAGCAGGATCAGTTTTTTTATTATTACCTCCATTAATAATCATATTTGGATCAACAACATTTCCTAAAGATTTGCTCATTTTTCTCCCGTTTTCATCAAGTGCAAAACCATGAGTTAAAACTTTCTTATATGGAGGCTTATTATTGACTGCAACGGATGTTAACAAAGAAGACTGAAACCATCCTCGATGTTGATCTGAGCCCTCTAAATAAAGATCTGCTGGATATTTTAATTCACTTCTTAGTTCACATACTGCGGCCCAGCTAGATCCTGAATCGAACCAAACATCCATTGTATCTGTTCCTTTTTTCCAAAGATCAGATTCTTTTGCATAATTTCCTGGCAAAAGATTCTTAACATCCCAATCCCACCAAATATCTGCTCCATATTCACTAAAAAGTTCTTGAATATGATTAATTATCTCTTTGTTAAGGAGAATTTCATTACTATTTTTTTTATAAAAAACTGGAATAGGTACTCCCCATGACCTTTGTCTAGAAATACACCAATCTCCTCTACCAACAACCATAGAATAAATTCTTTTCTTTCCAGTCTCTGGCATCCATTCAACATCTTCGATTGCCTTTAACGCAGATGATCTAAAGCCATTTACAGATGCAAACCATTGTTCTGTTGCCCTAAAAATAGTTGGTTTTTTAGTTCTCCAATCATACGGATATCTATGCCTATAATTTTCTTGTAATAGAAGCAAATTATTTCCTTTTAAATGTTCAATAATTAAATCATTTGCATCTTTCAAGACATTTGATCCTTTGAATTGACCAGAATTTTCATTTAAGTTACCTTTTTCATCAACGACACATGTTATTGGTAAATCATATTTTTGACCCACATTAAAATCATCTATCCCATGACCAGGCGCAGTATGAACAATTCCAGTTCCTGATTCTGTAGTAATGTAATCTCCTCCTATTACAATTCTGCAATTTTTGTTCTTAGAAGGATGTTGATATTCAATATTTTCCAATTTGGAGCCTTTAACATCAAATAGGACCTTGAAATCTTTCTTAAGTTTCTTACTTATTTCAGAAGATAAACCCTCAGCAAAAAGGTAAATTTTCTTCTCTTCATCGATAGCAAAAACGTACTTTATTTTTGGATTTACTGCAACTGCTTCATTTGCGGGTATGGTCCAAGGAGTAGTGGTCCAGATAGTTATGAAAGAATTATTTTGAAAAAAATCTTTTTTGATATTAGGGTTTTCTTGAATGAAATTTAATAGAATTTCCTCGGGTATTTTAGTGATTTTTAATAAAACATAAATACTTTTTGAATAATGTTCATCAGGGTATTCTAATTCTGCTTCTGCAAGTGCAGTCCTTGAACTTGGGCTCCAATGAACAGGTTTAAGACCTCGATATATATAACCATTTAAAAACATTTTCCCAAATACTCCAATCTGAGTAGATTCATAACTTTTCTTAAGAGTTAAGTAAGGGTTATTCCAATCTCCCCATATGCCCCACCTTTTGAAACCCTCCTTCTGATTATTAATTTGGATATGGGCATAATCTGTTGCTTTTTTTCTTAAATCTAGAGTGTCAAGATTCTTTCTTTCATCAGATTTTAAATTCTGAAGAACTTTTAATTCAATAGGTAATCCGTGACAGTCCCAACCAGGTACGAAATGAACTCTAAATCCTCTTAAGGTTTTGTATTTATTAATTATGTCTTTTAATACTTTATTAAGTGCATGACCCATATGAAGAGCTCCATTTGCATAAGGAGGGCCATCATGTAATGTAAATATTTCGCCTGAATTGTTTGTACCTAATTCGAAATCAATATCATTATTAGCCCAAAAATTCTGTATCTCAGGTTCTCTTACAACTGAGTTAGCTCGCATTGAGAAGTCAGTTTTTAATAAATTTAAAGTTTCTTTATAAGAAAAGTCAGATTTTTGTTCTTTGCTATTTTGAGATTTCATACGACGATATAAGAAATATTGGTGATCAAAAGAATTATTTAAATCTAATACATTATATTCTTTCTTAATTGACCTGTAGTTTTTTTGGGATTTTTCAAATAACCAATTTATTTATCTCAGAATTTTATATTATCATTTTTTATCATTTCTTACCCACTTTTTTTGGGTTGTATTTTTATTATTGCTACCAAAATTAAAAAAATTTGAAGGTTTTGTGAAATCAGCAAAAACCAGATTTATTGATTCTAATATTTTCAAAAAGTTATTTTTAAACTCCAAAAAGGTAATTAATTTTTTCTTTTCGTTATCTGTCAATTGGTACCATCTAGATAAAAAAAGCTCTATTAGGTAAAAAACAACTAGTACTGTTAAAAAAAGGAAAATTACAAAAAATGATTCATCTAATGTTTTATGTTTAATTATTAATATCAAACCTATTAATAAATTTAAAAAAGCTTTTATTAAGTCTTTTGGTTTACCGAGCTCAAGATAAATTATCGGTACAGTTAGAAAAATGGTCCCAACCAAAATATAAAAAGTTCCCAAATAAAATATTAAAGTATTCATTTAATTAACTTCTTAATTGAATTATAAGAGTTGATATCAAGAAACAAACTATCTATCAGAATTTCCTTAAGTGCGGTCGGGGAGACTTGAACTCCCACACCCGAAGATACGAGTACCTAAAACTCGCGCGTCTACCAATTCCGCCACGACCGCTCAAATAAAATAATAATTGAAAGAGGTTTATTTTAAAAATTTTTTTTCTTAAGATGATTAATTTGACACATTAAAATCGAATTAAAAATCTTCCAAAAGAAATTTTTTATATTTAAGCATGCAATCACCTTAAAATATTAGTTATATTATTTAAAGAATAAAAGAAACGATTTCAAACTTAACAAGTAAAAATACAACGAAAAATACTAATTCTTCAAAAACTTTTAATTGGCAAAAAGAGATTAAAAATTACGTAGATCCGCCAAGTTTTTGGAATCCAACATTAGGTTTATTTTTTGGCGGTTATTTTCTCGCGTTTCTTAGCATATGGCAATGGTATAGAGGAGTTTGGCCTTTACCTTTACTTGTGGCCACTGCTTTTTTAGCTTTACATATTGAAGGTACTGTTATTCATGATGCCTGTCATAAAGCTGCTCATCCAGTTCCTTGGATAAATCAAGCAATGGGCCATGGCTCAGCCATCCTATTAGGGTTTAGCTTCCCAGTTTTTACGAGAGTTCATTTACAACATCATATTCACGTAAATCACCCCAAAAATGATCCAGATCATATTGTCAGTACTTTTGGTCCAATTTGGCTAATTGCTCCAAGATTTTTTTATCATGAAGTGTTTTTCTTTCAAAGAAAACTCTGGCGAAGATATGAATTATTACAATGGGGAATTGAAAGATCCATATTCCTGACAATTATCTTGGCAGGTTTGAAATTTGACTTTATGAATTTAATTTATAATTTATGGTTCGGACCAGCATTAATGGTAGGAGTAACTTTAGGAATATTTTTTGATTATTTACCCCATAGACCATTTCGATCAAGAAATAAATGGATAAATTCTCGAGTTTATCCAAGCAGGTTTATGAATTTATTAATAATGGGACAAAATTACCATCTCATACATCATCTATGGCCTTCGATCCCTTGGTTTGAATACAAAATAGCTTATGAAAAAACTAAGCCTCTTTTGGATAAAAAAGGCTCCCCTCAAAGGGTTGGGATATTTGAAAGTAAAGAAGACGTTTTTAACTTTATTTATGATTTATTAGTAGGTGTAAGGAGTCATAGCAAAAAGAGGGGGAAAATAAGAAAAATCATAAATTTATATCCAGGCTTAAAGATAAAAAAAATTTTATTAAAGATAGTCAACAAAACATTTATTGGAAGCAACTAACAAACTCATTCATTAATAATTTTCGGTACTTTAAAATATTTATCTTCTCTTGATGGACCCAACTCTAGAAGTTGTTCATTGCAATCAGAATTTTTCTTTTCGTCTTTTCTAAAAACATTTATAACCTCTATAGCTCTGGTTGTACAGGGGACATCATCTGTATCAATTTTTTCAAGTTGTCTTATATAATCCAATATCTTTTCTAATTGTTGTGCATGATTATTAATTTCATTCTCGTTAAGTTCTAATCTCGCTAAATGAGCAACTTTTTTTACTTCCTCTTTAGTTATTTTTACCATACATTTAATATCTTTCTTATTAAATAATAGTTTATTAAGAACAACTTATTTACATATCCTTTGAATTTCAAATAATTTAAATAAATAATGACATCTTTTTGAAAATCAATATCAATTAATAGCCTTAATTATTTTTCTCAGCTAAATATGTTATTAGATAGTTATTGAAAAATAGAAGAAGAATTCTTTCCAAAAAATTTTTTTTATCGGCACTCTAAACTTGTTGCTCCTGATTTAATAGGCTGTTACCTCATAAAAAAAAATAATGAGATGGATCAAGTTAAAGGGGTAATTGTTGAAACTGAAGCTTATTCACAGGAAGAAGAGGCCTGTCATGGCTACCGCAAAATGTCTGAATCAAACAAATCATTATTTGGCAAACCTGGTACATTTTATATTTATAAATCTTATGGCATTCATCATTGTTTAAACATAGTTACTGATAAAGAAAATTTTGCGAGTGGTGTTTTGATAAGATCAGTTTTTATTTCTAATAAGAATGAAAGATTAGCTTCTGGACCTGGCCTAGTAACAAAAACATTCAGTGTAGACATTTCATTTAACTCAATTGAAGTTATTAATAACAAATCTTTATGGATTTCTCCACGAGACTCCACTCTAGAAGAAAAAGATCTTATTCAAACTACGAGAATTGGCATATCAAAGGCAAAAAATATAAAATGGCGTTGGTATCTCAAAAATAGTAGGAGTGTAAGTAAAAGATTAAAAGGTGACAGAACACCTAAATTTCAATAATCATTTATTTTTTAAAGCGTAATGCAAATTTGGCCTCATAAACATATCCACACACTAGCTAATTTTTCAATTAAAGATTATGAGTCAGTATTTGAATTAGCTAATAGATTTGATGCACTAAAGAATGCAGGGACAAAAAAGATACCAGCCTTACAAGGGACTTTGGTAACGTCTTTATTTTTTGAAGCTAGTACAAGAACAAAAAATAGTTTTGAGCTTGCAGCAAAAAGACTTTCCGCTGATGTCCAAACGTTTGCGCCATCCTCCAGCTCTTTAACAAAAGGTGAAACAATAATTGATACAGCCATAACTTATTCTGCTATGGGGGCAGATACATTAGTTATCAGACATTCATCAAGTTACATAACCTTTGAGATCGCAAAAAAACTTGATGCAATAAATGCAAAGACTTCGGTTCTTAATGCGGGAGATGGATTACATAGTCACCCCAGCCAAGGATTACTTGACATCTATACATTGATAAAATTCTTTTCCCAAAAAACACTGAATCCAGAGGTTTTAAATTCTAAAAAAATTTTAATAATTGGCGACGTTAATCATTCAAGGGTTGCCAGGTCAAATCTTTGGGCTTTGAGTGCATTCGGCGCCGATATAATCTTATGTGGTCCGAAGACATTAATACCTGATGAATTTATCAATTTTTTAAAAACCCCCGCGCCAAATCAAACAGAAGATCCTGTTAAATCTAGAGGTTCCATAACAATTTCTAGATCATTGGAAGAATCAATAAAAATTGCAGATGCGATTATTGTTTTAAGACTCCAGAAAGAGAGAATGATGGAAAATTTACTGAGTAGTATTGATTCATATAGTTTGGATTATGGCTTAACCCCAGAGAAATTATCTTTAAATAATAAAGAAATTCCAATTCTACATCCTGGTCCCATTAACAGAGATATTGAAATTAGCAGCAAAGTAGTTGATCGATATCCTAATTGCTTGATTAATAATCAAGTTGCAAATGGCATCCCTATAAGAATGGCTTTGCTTTATCTATTACAGAAACACAACAAGTAAATTTATAGCAACTTAAGACTTTCTGTAAAGAAACCATAAAATAATCCTAATCTTAAAGAATCTAATAAAAGTACTAAAAATTTCTTTTTCCTTTCAAATCTAAAATTTCTTCTCAAAATTATTAAAAACTCAATAAAAACTACTGATAAAAAAGCGGCTACAGGATCCATGAGTTCCACAACGGCACTTACCATACCAAGAGAACTTCCAAAAAAGTATCCGATTAAAAGTGTAATCAATGCTATTGAATATCTTCGCCATGGATTATTAGCCCAAATACTTAATGTCTGAATATTTTCCACAATTTTTAGCTGAAATTTTGTCTTTTGAGGTTTAACAACCATTTTGCATTAAACTAAGCTGCTTCAGACTTTGATTGAATTTTAGTATTTCCTTCTATTAATTCAAGTAATGCTTCCAACTGAGCCATTAACCCTCTTAATTCGCCTGGCTCTGGGAAAAGGTCATCTTCTTTTATTCCTAAATGCATTTCTCTGAGCTCTTGCCTTAAATAGCGAATGTGACTAATGACTTGCTCTCTTTTAGTTTGCGACATGATATGAATTTTTGCATACATATTAAGAAAGAATATTTTTGAAAAGGAGAGTTTGCATATTTATGACTGAGAATGAAGATAAATGACCTAACAACAATTTGAAAAGATTATGAAAATTGGAAATTATATTATCCTCGAAAATGTGTACTTTATTCTTATATCAATTTTAAATAATTACTTGAGGCTTTATTATTAGAGTATATTGACTTTACTCAATATGAAATTCATTTATGAAAATAAAATAAGTGAGGAACTAGTAAATTCTTTTGATGAAGAAATGACCTTTGAGCTCGCTAAAAGGCTAGAGGAAGATAATTATAATACTCCATTTGATGGTTTAAAAGACTGGCACTTACTAAGGGCTCTTGCAATCAATAGGCCTGAATTAACAACTAATTACACCCATCTCCTCGATCAGGAACCTTTCGATGAAAACTAAAAGTAAGGACTCCAAAATAAAGGTTCTTTTATTAATAACTGGAAGTATTGCAGCTGTAAGAATTCCATTATTAGTTAGCCAATTAGCGAAAGAAAATTATGAAATAAGATGCGTTTTATCAAAAAATGCAGAAAAATTAATAAAGCCGCTTTCTCTTTCTATTTTAAGTAGAAAGCGGTGCATTTTAGAAAATGATCAATGGTCTGATGGTCAATCAACACCTCTTCACATAGAGCTAAGTAATTGGGCTGATATTTTAATCATCGCCCCTTTAACAGCGACAACATTAGCAAAATGGGTAACTGGAAATGCAGAGGGATTGATCCCAAGCATCTTAATAGCAAATATAAAACCAATTATTGTTGCACCAGCAATGAATACACAAATGTGGCTAAATAAAGCTGTCCAAAAAAATTATGAGAATTTAAAGAATTACGAAAATGTTTTGTCCTTGCAACCAAGTGAAGGCCTCTTAGCATGTGATGCAATTGGCATCGGTAAGATACCTCCTAATGATCTAATCCAATTAGCTCTTGAATTTATAGCTTCACATAAACAAAATGAATATTGCAAAGATTTACTTAATAAAGAAATTTTAATAACTGGAGGGTGTACCTCTGAGAAAATTGACGCGGCAAGACACATTACTAACAACAGTTCTGGAGCTATGGGCCTACTGCTTTCTCAAGTAGCGAGGTTCAGGGGAGCAAAAGTAAAATATGTTCATGGTCCTCTGAAAATCGATAAGAATCTTACTGACGGAATAAAAAGATATGAAATTGAAACTAGTGTTGATTTAATTAGGGCACTTAATAATGAAATATCAAATTGCGATTATTTTTTCATGAATGCAGCAGTATCTGATTTCAAAATAACCTCTGATACTTCAGCTAAAATTCCAAAAAATCAAATTAATGCTCATTTGAATCAAAACTTTGAGCTAGTCCCAGATATTTTAAAAACAATTAGTAAATCAAAAAAAGATAACCAGGTTTTTGTAGGTTTTTGTGCTTTTACGGGATCTATCGAAGAAGCACGAATGACAATTAAAGAAAAGATTATTCAAAAGGGTTGTGATTATCTATTCGCAAATCCAATTGATCTTGAAGGCCAAGGATTTGGCTTTTTGGCACAAAATGAAGGTTGGTTATTCGATACTAATAATATGGAACACTACATTAACAAAACATCAAAAATTGATTTAGCAAATAAATTAATAACCCAAATTATTTCATTAAAAAAATAAAAAAAAATTTTTTAATTTGTATTTTTTTGTAATCTTAATCATTAAAAATAATGTGATAGCTTAAAATAATTCCAGTTTTTTAAAATCTAAAAAGCTACGGGTTGTTTCGAGGATTTAATAGTCCTATCTTTTATGGTCCTTTCCCTTGTAATATCCGTACTGAACTTATTAGATGACCTTTAATCTATCGTCACAGAACTTTACTGCAACTTTAATTATGAGAATTCGTTCTTTCTTAGCTTTTGTTATCTCAATCTGTATAACTTTTGCTTTCGTACCTGTTAAAACATTTGCTTTTTCTGAAAGAGGAAATGCACAATTCACAGATGTTGTTAACACAGGAAAAGCTAATGATTGCCCTACATTAGACTCATCTCTTGTCGGATCAATATCTCTAGGGAATGGAGATAGCCTTAAAGGAATATGCATGCATCCAACAGAAGTTTATGTAAAAGTGCCAGGGACAAAACGAAAAGCTGCAGAATTTGTTTCTACAAAAATTATTAGTCCTAGAAATAACACCACAGTGACAGAAGTTTATGGAGATATAGATTCAGGAACTTTCACTGAAAAGGGTGGTATTGATTTTCAACTTATTACTGTATTAACTCCTGGTGGTTTAGAGGTGCCATTTGCATTCTCAGCAAAAGATCTTACAGCCGATTTACCTTCATCAATTGAGCCAGGCACTGAGGTTAGTGGTTCAACATTTACACCTAACTACAGAACTGGTGACTTTCTAGATCCTAAGGCAAGAGCTAAAAATACTGGTGTTGAATATGCTCAAGGTTTAGTTGCATTAGGAGGCGACGACGAAGAACTTGCAAAAGAAAATATTAAAGTTGATGTAAACGGTACTGGCGTTATTACTCTTTCAATCAACAATGTAGATTCTGATACAGATGAATTTGCTGGTACTTTTGAAGCTATCCAACCTTCTGATACAGATATGGGTTCAAAGGATCCACTTGATGTAAAAATAATTGGAGAGCTTTACGGAAGAAAGGCATAAATACTACTTAAGAAAAAAAGGGGGTTAAACCCCTTTTTTTTTTCAAAAATTTTCTTTATCAATTTAAAAAATGGAAGTACAACAAAAAACTAAAACAGATATTAATGGATTAATACCGCCTTACGGAGGGGAACTAAAAAATTTAATTATTAAAGATAATAACCTTAAAAATGATCTTATCTCTAAAGCTACTTATGAGTTTGAATGTAGCGAGAGAAATGCATGCGATGTAGAACTTTTAATGGTTGGAGCTTTTTCTCCATTGGAAGGTTTTATGGATGAAAATAACTATAATTCGGTAATTAAAAATAATAGAAATTCAAATGGGTTGCTTTTTGGCTTGCCTATAGTATTTGATTCAAATAATGAGAAAGTAAAAGGTGGAGAGACAATATTGCTTACTTATAAAAAACAAAAAATAGCAGTTTTAGAAGTTAGCTCTAAATGGGAGCCTGACAAATCCTTAGAAGCTGAACTTTGTTATGGTACTAATTCTTTAGATCATCCTGCAGTTAAGATGATTTTTAACGAAAGAGGGAGATTTTATATAGGTGGAAGAGTTTATGGTTTCGAACTACCAATTAGAGAATTCCCCTGCAAAACCCCAGAAGAAGTTAGATCTACACTGCCATCAAATCATGACGTAGTTGCATTTCAATGCAGAAATCCAATTCATAGAGCACATTATGAATTATTTACTAATGCCTTACTTTCAGATAATGTCTCCTCTAACTCAGTTGTTTTAGTTCATCCAACTTGTGGACCAACTCAACAAGATGATATCCCTGGGAAAGTTAGATATTTAACGTATAAAGAATTAGAAGAGGAAATATCTGATGAAAGAATAAAATGGGCTTTTTTACCTTATTCAATGCATATGGCAGGACCGAGAGAAGCTCTTCAACATATGATAATCAGAAGAAATTATGGCTGCACCCATTTTATTATTGGTAGAGATATGGCTGGTTGTAAGTCTTCATCAACTGGTGAAGATTTTTATGGTCCATATGACGCCCAGAATTTTGCTAATAAGTGTGCAGATGAATTGATGATGCAAACTGTTCCTTCAAAAAATTTAGTTTATACAAAGGAAAAAGGTTATATAACAGCTGAAGAAGCTAAAGAATCTAATTATGAAATTATGAAACTTAGTGGTACTGAATTTAGAAAGAAATTGAGGAATGGCGAACCAATTCCTGAATGGTTTGCATTTAAAAGTGTAGTAGATGTTCTAAGACGCTCTTAATATTGTTTTATTATTAGTATTATAGATTTATTAAAGATTTTTTATCGTGAACAAACGTTGGAGAAACGTAGGACTTTATGTCCTAGCTGTGATTACTGTAATTTTCATTGGTACTTCAGTTTTTGATAAACCTAGTACTGAAAGTTCTACAAAGACCTTGAGATATAGTGATTTTATAGAGGCTGTCCAAGATAAAGAAATCAGTAGAGTTCTAATATCTCCAGATAATGCCACAGCTCAAGTTGTTGAAAATGATGGAAGCAGGTCTGAGGTCAATTTAGCCCCTGACAAAGATTTACTAAAAATACTGACTGAGAATAATGTAGATATAGCTGTAACTCCCACAAAATTAGCTAATCCATGGCAACAGGCTGTAAGTAGCTTGATTTTCCCAGTACTTTTGATTGGAGGCCTATTTTTTCTTTTCAGAAGATCCCAAAGCGGGAATGCTGGAGGTGGTAACCCTGCTATGAGTTTTGGAAAGAGCAAAGCAAGATTACAAATGGAACCATCCACACAAGTAACTTTTTCAGATGTAGCTGGTGTTGAAGGTGCAAAATTAGAACTCACAGAAGTTGTAGATTTTCTTAAGAGTCCAGATAGATTTACCGCAGTAGGAGCAAAAATTCCAAAAGGAGTTCTTCTTGTTGGCCCTCCTGGTACAGGGAAAACATTACTAGCAAAAGCAGTAGCTGGAGAAGCAGGTGTACCTTTTTTCTCAATATCTGGTTCAGAATTTGTAGAGATGTTTGTAGGAGTTGGAGCTAGCAGAGTTAGAGATCTATTTGAACAAGCTAAAAAGAATGCTCCTTGTATTGTGTTTATTGACGAAATAGATGCGGTTGGAAGACAAAGAGGTGCTGGTATGGGTGGAGGAAATGATGAAAGAGAACAAACATTAAATCAACTCTTAACCGAAATGGATGGTTTCGAAGGTAACTCAGGAATAATAATAGTTGCTGCTACCAACAGACCAGATGTATTAGATTCAGCTTTAATGCGCCCTGGAAGATTCGATAGACAGGTAACAGTAGATAGACCAGATTATGCTGGAAGATTGCAGATATTAAATGTTCATGCGAAAGATAAAACCCTTTCAAAAGATGTTGATTTAGATAAAGTTGCTAGAAGAACACCAGGATTTACTGGTGCAGATTTAGCTAATCTTTTAAATGAAGCAGCAATACTAGCAGCTAGAAAAGATTTAGATAAAGTAAGCAACGATGAAGTCGGTGATGCCATTGAAAGAGTTATGGCTGGCCCAGAAAAGAAAGATAGAGTCATCAGTGATAAGAAAAAAGAATTAGTTGCTTATCACGAAGCTGGTCATGCGCTCGTTGGTGCTTTAATGCCTGATTATGATCCAGTGGCAAAGGTTTCAATCATTCCAAGGGGACAAGCTGGAGGTCTAACCTTCTTTACTCCAAGTGAAGAAAGAATGGAATCTGGTCTTTACTCTCGTTCTTACCTCCAAAATCAAATGGCTGTAGCTCTTGGTGGAAGAGTCGCTGAAGAAATAGTATATGGTGAAGAAGAGGTAACAACCGGAGCTTCAAATGATTTACAACAAGTTGCCAATGTTGCAAGACAAATGATCACTAAATTCGGTATGAGTGACAAAATAGGTCCAGTCGCTCTAGGTCAATCTCAAGGTGGAATGTTTCTCGGAAGAGATATGAGTTCTACAAGAGATTTTTCTGAAGACACAGCCGCAACGATTGATGTAGAGGTTTCAGAACTTGTTGATGTTGCCTATAAGAGAGCTACAAAAGTTTTAACAGATAACCGAACTGTTCTTGACGAAATGGCTCAAATGCTAATTGAAAAAGAAACTATAGACACTGAAGATATTCAAGACTTGCTCAACCGATCAGAAGTCAAAGTAGCGAATTATATCTAGTCTAAAATACAAATATTTAATGAATATTAAGGAAGATTCTTTTTCTGAATTGCTGCTAAAAGAATCTTTTTTTTTACTCGTAAAACCGGAAGATAATATTTACTCAAATACTTCTATAAGAAATTCATTTTTTGAAGAATTAGAAAGCTTAGTAAAATTAGGATTAAAAAATATTGAAATAAGTTGGTCAGACGAAGAAAAGTGGTTTGATTTTGTATCCGAAATTAAACTCAATTTTCCACAAATTAATCTAGGCTCTGCCTCCATAGTTAATAAGCAATCAATAGAAGATTCATTAAAGATTGGATTAAATTTTTCTATGATGAAATTTTGGGATAAAGATCTTTTTAATTATTCGAAGTCAAAAAATTATTTATTAATACCCGGAATTAAAAATTTAAAAGATCTTGAGGAAGCGATAAATTTAAATTGCAACATTATCAAAATTTATCCAATAAAAAGTAAAGCTAGTTCTATAGATATACTCAACTTTGAAAGTATTGATTTCATTGCCGCTGGAGGCCTATCAATCAATGATGTAAAAACATATCAATCTTTAGGTTATAAAGCAATCGTAATTGGAGATAAAGGTATTATTAAAAAAAAATTTGATCCAAAAATATATGAATGGCTCAAAAATAATTAAATCAAAGATAAATATAATTTATTTAACAAAACTACTTATTATCGATTAAGTGACATTGAGCTTGATTAAGTAGTAAATGATCAGCAAGTACTAAAGCCACCATAGCATCAACCATAGGAACGGCTCTTGGTAAAACGCATGGATCATGTCTTCCTTTTGCTTTCAGCAAAACTTCTTTTCCTTCAGCATTTACTGTTTTCTGTTCTTTCCCGATAGTTGCTGTAGGTTTAAAAGCTATCCTCATCTCAATATTTTCGCCATTACTTATTCCTCCCTGTATACCGCCTGAATTATTGGATATTGTTCTTAACTTCCTAATATCATCAGATTTAATGAAGGCATCATTATGTTCGCTTCCTTTTAAATAAGTTCCAGAAAAACCTGAACCTATTTCAAAACCTTTCGTGGCAGGCAAAGACATCAAAGCCTTCGCCAAATCAGCTTCTAATTTATCAAAAACAGGCATTCCAAGACCAGAAGGTACATTTCTTACTAGACATTCAATAACACCTCCACAAGAGTCTCCTTGACGCTTTAATTGCCTAATTCTCTCTATCATTTCTGCTGATACCTGTTCATCAGGACATCTAACAATATTAGAATCTATTTTGTTGAGAGAAATTTTTTCTTTATTTATATCAGAATCAATATCATGTATACGCTTTACCCAAGATAGTATTTCAGTCTTACAGAAGTTCTTTAATAATTGTTTTGCTACAGCACCAGCAGCTACTCTTCCAATTGTTTCTCTTGCAGAAGCTCTTCCACCCCCAGAACTTGCCTGAATTCCATATTTCAGATGATATGTACCATCAGCATGAGAGGGTCTAAATACTTGCTCTAAATTATCATAATCTCCTGGTCTTTGATCCTTATTTCTTACCAACATCGCTATTGGAGTTCCAAGTGTTAACCCTTCCTTTATTCCACTTAATATTTCAATTTTATCTTCTTCATTTCTGGGTGTTGTAATGTCACTTTGGCCAGGTCTACGCCTATCTAATTCATTTTGTATCAGATCTATATCTACTTTTAACTTTGGGGGACATCCATCAAGGATAACTCCAACTGCACCACCATGTGATTCTCCAAAAGTACTAACACGAAAAATTTTCCCAAAACTACTACTCATAGAAATATCAAATGTTTTATCTATATATAAACATTATATGAAACCAATTGAAAATTAAACAAAAAAAAGTCCCCTAAAAGGGGACTTGTAAATTTAAGAACTTTAAGCTTAACCGATAGCTGGAGCTGAAAGAGCTACTGTTGTAGACTCAGCTGCTGCTAGATCAAGTGGGAAGTTGTGAGCATTACGCTCGTGCATTACTTCCATACCTAGGTTTGCTCTGTTAAGAACGTCACCCCATGTAGGAACAATCTTACCGTTTGCATCAACAACTGACTGGTTGAAGTTGAAACCGTTAAGGTTGAATGCCATTGTGCAGATACCCATTGAAGTTAACCATACACAAACAACTGGGAATACAGCTAGGAAGAAGTGAAGACTTCTGCTGTTGTTGAAACTTGCATATTGGAAGATCAAACGACCGAAGTAGCCATGAGCTGCAACGATGTTATATGTTTCTTCTTCTTGTCCGAACTTGTAACCATAGTTCTGAGATTCTGTCTCAGTAGTTTCTCTGATTAGAGATGAAGTAACAAGTGAACCGTGCATAGCTGAGAATAGAGATCCTCCGAACATACCTGCAACACCAGCCATGTGGAATGGGTGCATAAGAATGTTGTGCTCTGCCTGGAAAACAAACATGAAGTTGAATGTTCCAGAGATACCTAGAGGCATTCCGTCAGAGAATGAACCTTGACCGAATGGGTATACAAGAAATACTGCGAAAGCCGCTGAAACTGGTGCAGAGTATGCAACACAGATCCATGGACGCATACCTAAACGGTATGAAAGCTCCCACTGTCTTCCCATGTATGCTGAGATACCGATTAGGAAGTGGAAAATTACAAGCTGGTAAGGACCACCGTTGTATAACCACTCATCTACAGTAGCTGCTTCCCAAATTGGGTAGAAGTGTAGACCAATAGCATTAGATGAAGGAACAACTGCACCTGAGATGATGTTGTTTCCGTATAGGAATGAACCAGCAACTGGCTCTCTAATTCCGTCGATGTCTACTGGTGGTGCTGCGATGAATGCAACGATGAAGCAAGCCGCTGCTGTAAGAAGGCATGGAATCATTAAGACGCCGAACCAACCAACATAAATTCTGTTGTTAGTTGATGTTACCCACTCACAAAACTGTGGCCAACCTTTTAACAGCGAAGAACGCTGCTGCTGAATAGTTGTCATGAGTTCGTAAAGTATGTCTCTAAAGTGAGACGTGTAAATAAAAACGGAAAAATAAATCCCGCTCCGAAGATTTTAGACCAAAATCGCTAAAAATGTGTAATTTTTTTTCTTTAAGTAAACTTATTTTTTGCAAAATCAAAGAAAAGAACCTCCATGTCTTAATATTTTCTTTGTTATTGAGGATTTAACTTGGTAATAATCGAATGGCTTCTTAACGGAAAAAGATCAAAAGAGGTGGTTTCCTTGAGAGAGGCTAAGCATAGAAGACTGCAATTAGAGGCTTTTGGAGCTGTTATATATTGGAGCGAAAGAATTTAAGTTTTTAAGGATTAAGACTTAGCAAAAAAAAATAAAAGCATAAAATATTAAATAAACTTATCTTTTAAATAAAAAATCCTTATTAGTTTTCACCAATTTATTGTCCTTGTTTCTTAATTTAAAGGCTTTCAAACTCATAAACCCATTCATTGTTAGAACTAATAACTTCTTTCTTCGTGTAGCTCATGGCGATTTTTTTTTCCTTATAGGCAACTTCGCCAATAAAAACAGGCCAAATCAATTGTTCTCCTTCGTATTTATGAATTATTCCTTGGCTATCAAGAAATAATGGATCTCCTTTTTTAATCATTTTCCAATCTTGGTTTATTCTTTCAGGATGTATTAGGCCATCAATATATCCTTTTTCATCTCTTGGATAATCTATACTCCCTTGATGAACATGAACAACCAATTCCTTTGGAAGTTCTATAAGTTTGTTTTTTAATTTATCTATCTCTTCTCTTAAAGATCCAATGATTATTAAGAATCTATCTATAATTTTTGAATCATAAAAATTTTGTGCGACAGCTCCTATTTCAATAACTAAACCACATGGCCAAGCTTCTACAAGAAAGCCTGTTTGGGCTTTGTCTTTTTCGTGCAAATAAATAGGCAATCCAAATTTGTTCTGCAGTAACGCAGCTAAACAAAAATCTTTGAATCTCCTCCCGTACAAAACAATGCTAGTTCCCATATTTGCAGTAGTAGTATGCAAATCGATTGCAATTTGACAGGGTTTAGATCCGTCTATTCCAAATTGATCTACTAAAAAATTGGCTCTTTTAGTTTCATAAAAGCTATTCTTATGTTGATCAAAATTCTCAGTTATTTTAAAAGATCTATTTAAATCTACATCTATATATCTGCACCCTTTTTCATAGGCAGTAGGATTGCCTATGATGTACTCATACTCAATACCATGATTTAAACTATTTTCCTCTCTATTAAATTGTTTAACCGCCCAAACAGGATTAATTTCATTCCCATGAGTGCCTGAAACGATAAGTATTCTTTGAACAGTCATTTTTTCTTTAAAAATAAAATTTATGCAAAATAAATACCTTATTAAGGCCTCCAAAAAATTCTGGTTTTGGTTTTGGACCCAACTAATGAATGGCTTCGCACCATCAGATTTACATGGTAATTATAAAAGGCCCAAAGGTATAAAAATTGATAGTGAATACAATATAAATAATGAAAATGGACAAATTTACTTATTTGTAGGTAATTCTTGTCCATGGTGTCAAAGAACTTTACTAGTCCACGAAATAAAACATTTATCTAAAAAAGTTAAAGTTATTTTTTTAAAAGCAGATGTTGAGCATGGCGAATGGATTTTTGATACAAATTTTAAGGGATGTATGAGACTTTCAGACCTTTACGAAAAAGCTAATGAAAAGTTCATTTTTAGAGCAACATTACCTCTTTTAATTAGTTTCATAAAAGATGAAGTAAATATTTTGTCTAATGAAAGTTCACAGATTATAAGACTGCTCAATTCAATAAAAAGTGAATCGAAATATCAGAAATTAAGCATTGAAGATTGTAATCAAAAATTTTTAGATTTAATTAATAACAGTATTAATGATGGCGTATATAAATGTGGTTTCGCCAGAAACCAGTCAGCTTACGAAAAAGCAAGTCAAAATCTTTTCGCAGCTATAAATGAAGTTGAAAATTTACTTGATAAAAACAAAGGGGGCTGGATATTTGGAGAAGATTTAACCTACGCAGATATTTACCTTTTTCCAACACTTATAAGATGGGAATTGATATATAGCAAACTTTTCAAATGTACTGAACAAGAATTATCAAGTTTCGAAAGGATTATAGAATGGCGATTAAAATTCTTTAACTTATCTAACGTAAATAAGACATGCTTCGACAATGAATGGAAGAAAGATTACTACAAAGCTTTATTCCCTTTAAACCCAAATCAACTAATCCCAATTTTACCATCGTTAGAGGAAATAATGAGATTAGGGTCCTCAAAAAAGACATAAATCAATTTCGAAAAAAAAATGATGTTGTAATGCACACTTATTTAGTGCAAAGATAATGCAATTTCATGAGAAATTAACTATGTTATGTATGTCTACTAAAGTACGAAAAGCTTAAAATGAAATCCATTGACGAACACATCCAAAAAGATCAATCGGAAATCGAATCTGCAAAAGCAGAGGGCAATCTTCCGAAGGTCAGACATCTAACTGAAGAGCTAAAAGAACTCGAAGAATATAAGGATCATCATCCAGATGATAAACATGACCCTAATGCTTTGGAACTTTTCTGCGATGCGAATCCGGATGAACCGGAATGTCTTGTTTATGATGATTAAGTTTCTTTTGATCGATAATTCACAATAAAAAAAGGGCTCTAAAAGCCCTTTTTTATTTGTTAAATTCTTTAGTAATCTCTATTAAAGTCAGATGGACTACCCGTTAAAGAACATACCACCGACTCCTCATTTTTCATTTCCTTGACCTCAACAATTGGTCTTCCCATTTTCTTCAGAACCTCAATATCTTGAATGGTTTGACATCTGGCTATTATGTTTCCTTGTTTATCAAAACAGCTGTAAAAATTCATATTGTGTTTAAAGTAGTATCTTATTTATGGCTAATTTTCACTATTAAATCAAGTATATTTTTCTACAAAAAAATTTTAAATTCAAGTTAGATCCTTTTCCATACTTCAGAAAGCAGTGAAGATAAACCTTTTTTTAAAGATGAAGAAATAACTAAAACTTTCTTTTTAGATAGATCCTCTAACTTTTTTATGATTATTTTCAAATAATCATCATCTACAAGTTCCATTTTATTTAATACTATTAATCTTTCTTTATCTAAAAGACCTTTCCCATATTTTTTTAATTCCTTCTCAATTATCTCAAAATCATGAATAGGATTTTCTGCAATTGAATCAATTAAGTGTACAAGTATCTTCGTCCTTTGGATATGCCTCAAAAAATCATGCCCTAAACCTACCCCATCAGCGGCCCCAGATATTAATCCAGGAATATCCGCAAAAAGACAACCGTTCCCATCTATTTTTCTCACTACACCTAAGTTAGGTATTAAAGTTGTGAAAGGATAATTTGCGATTTTTGGACGGGCAGATGATAAAACGGAAATTAAAGTACTTTTCCCTGCATTTGGGAGGCCTATAATCCCAACTTCTGCAAGGAGTTTAAGTTCTAATTGAACCTCCCATATCTCACCATCTTTACCTTCAGTAAATGATTCTGGGGCTCTATTTTGATTACTTAAATAGTAAGCATTACCATGTCCACCTTTTCCTCCAATAGCAATAGTTAAACTTTCTTTATCTTTAGTTAAGTCTCCTAAAATAATGCCGGTTTTAATATCCCTTATTTCTGTACCGCAGGGAACTTTAATGATTGTATCCTCGCCTGAAGCACCTGATCTCTTATTAGGACCTCCTTTGGATCCATCTTCAGCAATTATTTCGCGTTTGAATTTGAAATCTAATAATGTTTGAAGATTATTATCAGCCATCAAAATTATTGAACCCCCTCTGCCACCATTTCCCCCCGAAGGTCCTCCAGCAGGAACGAATTTTTCTCTTCTGAATGAAACTATTCCATTACCACCTTTTCCAGCTTTTAGAATAATGTTTGCTTGATCAATAAATTGCACTTAATACACTTATTAAATTGTTTTCTAGGTATTTTTAAATTTTATTTTATCCACGCAATACTGCAACCAGGTCCACCCTCGTTGTTGGCAGCATCTTCGATTTTATCAACATAATTTAAACCTGATAACCAATTTCTTAATCCTTTTTTTAATTTCCCTGTTCCAATTCCATGAACAATCCATAGCGGTCCATGAAATTTTCTAATTTTCTCTTCAATAATTATTTCAGCTTCATGAACTCTTAGCCCTCTTACATCAATTGTATTTTTACTCGTTCTAATTTTAGAAAAAGAAAAATCTTCTCTTGAAGACTTGATCTCAATTTTTGAACTTTTGAAATTAGGTTTTTCTCCATTAATACCTTCAAATTCATTTAAAGATAATGTGCTTCTGAATGAACCACATTTAACTTCGTAAAAACCACCTTTTTTATCTAAATCTACAATTTGTCCCGTACTATTTAGACTTTTAATTTTTACAAAATCGCCTACCTGAGGATTCCATGATATTGACTTTTTCAATTCTTTTTGGGATAGATGTTCCGTCTCAATTTCCTTTAATCTTTTTCCAATAATTCTTGTATCCTCTCCATTAACATTTTTATCTCTTAATTTTTTAATCAAATATATTACCTCTTTTTTAGCGGATACAATATGTTTTGATAATTTAGACCTTTCAATTTCCTGTATTTTTTCAGCATTTTTTCTTTGATATTCATAATTTCTCTGCAGTTCATCATGTAATATTTCAGTCCTTGCAATCAGTTCTGCAGCCTTTTCAGCAGAATTTTGTTGTTTAATCCTCTCTTCTTCAAGTCCTTTAATAATATTGTTAATATTATCAACTTCTTTTGGCTTTAGATAATTTGCAGCTTCATTGAGTATGCTTTCATCGAGGCCGATTCTCTTTGAAATTGACAAAGCATTACTTCTCCCAGGAATTCCCCAGTTGAGTATATATTTTGGCCTCAAAGAATCCTCATCAAAAGCAACTGATACGTTTTCAAATCTGGAGTCATTATATTTTAAAGCCTTAATATCTCCATAATGTGTAGTTGCTAAAGTGATATCAGATTTATTTGCAAATTCTTTTAATAAAGCCATCGCAAGAGCACTTCCTTCATGAGGATCTGTACCAGACCCAATTTCATCTAACAAAACAACTGATAATCCTTTCCTCTTATCAAGTGAATCTAAAATCTCTTTTATTCGGGATATATGCCCACTAAAAGTAGATAAATTTTCCTCTAATGATTGATTATCTCCTATATCCACATATATATTTGGACAAAAAGGGATAATAGGATTATTAGTCGAGGGTATCAATAATCCTGCTCTAGCCATAAGCAAAGACAAGCCCAAACCTTTTAAAGCTGCCGTTTTACCTCCAGTATTTGGACCTGTAATAGCTACAACCTTAATATTTCTATTTATATGAAAATCGACAGCCACTGGAGGAGGAGCTCCTTTTTTCTTATGTTCCCAAATCAATAACGGATGAGAAAAACCAATTAAAGAAATAATGGGACTTTTATCAAACGTAGGAATTTTGCCTCCGATCCATTTCGAATATCTTGAACGAGTTAGCGCATTTTCTAATCTCAATAAAATGGATGCCATTTCAATAAGATTTTCTGAATTATCACTAATAACTTGAGACCATTTCTTAAGTAATTTAAATTCTTCTGCTGTTATTCTAGCCTCTAAAGAAGCAATCTTATTACCTTTAATTACTACACTATCAGGTTCAAAATATACTGTATTTCCTGAAGATGAAGAGTCATGAATTATGCCTTTAAATTTATCTACATAGTTAACTTTCACTGCTAAAACTGGCCTACCATATCGATCTCCAATAGTAGTATCTTGCAAAAAAGCTAAATTCTTTTGAATAAATTTCTCAACTAATATTTTTCTTTCAAGTTTCTTAGATAATAATTCTTTTCTAAGAATAGATAGTTCATTACTAGCATTGTCTGAAATCCTTCCATTAGATTCAATACTTTTTTTAAAAATCGTTTCGATATTCTGATGATCAATTAAATTTTTTGTAAATGATGAGATATAGGGTCTTTGTTCAAAATCTAATAAGATTTTTTTTAAATTTCTAGCTGCAGCAATTGTTTTCGCTATTTCTAACAATTCAGAAGATGAAATAACACCTCCCTTAGAACAAATTTCAATATTTCTACTGATATCAAAAACTCCAGAAAAACTAATTGATTTATCTAAATTACTTTCTAGCTCAGTTATCTCAACAGTTTCATTCAAAAGCATTTTAGATGCTTCGTATTCTGAAGGAATGCCAAAACTTAAAATTGCTCTTTTACCCATTTCCGTTGAGGCGAATAAAGATAAATGCATTTTTAATGAATCCCACTCTAAAAGGTTTATAGATTCTTCTTCTAAGGTTTTTTCTGAATATGATTTTTTAGAATAACTTTTCTCTTGCATAAAAAAGAATCAAACATTCGATTGAATCCCTTCAGGAGGAACATAAAGCATCTCTAGCCAATTCCCTTCAGTATCCTTCATGTAAAAAGATGCTGTTCCATCTCTATGTTCATGTAAAGGCCCAACTTTTACACCAGAATTTTTTAAATCATTTTGAATATCTTCCACTTCTTTTTTATTTTCAAAATGAAAAGCAAAGTGAGGTCCCGCAGCTTTGTAGCTAGGGCCTAACAACGCAAGTCCATCTTTCCCTTTACCAGCTTCTAAATAAGACCAATCTTTATCGTCCCAAACTAAATTCATACCAAGCTTAATATAAAAAGATTTCGCCCTTTCGAGATTCTCTACTCTAAGTGCAATGTGACCAATCCTATTTACTCTTTGTGAAAACTTCAAAACAAAGCAGTTAATTTAATACTCACTTTAGAATAAACCAAATTTTTGTTAATAATGAGTTTTTAAGTATCCTTCAACCATTGAGATGCATCACAAGCATGATAAGTGAGTATCAATTTTGCTCCTGCTCTTTTAAAACTAAGCAATGTTTCTAATACTATATCTTTTTCATTAATCCAGTTCTTCATAGCGGCAGACTTTACCATCGCATACTCCCCACTAACGTTGTATGCAGCTATTGGTTTATTTGAAAAAGTGCTTAATCTATAAACAATATCCAAGTATGAAATCCCTGGTTTTACCATCAAAATATCAGCTCCTTCATACTGATCCAATGCAGATTCAATTAAAGCCTCTTTTGAATTGGCAGGGTCCATTTGATATGTAGACTTATTGTCTGGAATTATTTTTTTACTATTCTCTCTAGGAGCCGAATCTAAAGCAGTTCTAAATGGCCCATAATAAGCAGATGAATATTTTGCTGTGTAACTAATAATACCTACATCACTAAATCCTTGACTATCAAGAGCAGCTCTGATCGCACCAACTCTCCCATCCATCATGTCACTAGGGCCAATAAAATCTGCTCCAGCTCTTGCTTGTGTTAAAGCTTGTTTTTTTAAAATTTCGATTGTTTCGTCGTTTAATATTTTTCCAGTTTCATCAACTAATCCATCATGACCATCACAAGAGTATGGGTCCAAGGCAACATCTGTCATTATTGCCATTTCTGGAATCTCTTTTTTTAATATCTGAATAGCTTTAGGAATTAAACCGTCTTCATTAAAACATTCTGCTCCATCTTCAGTCTTTAAATTATCGTTAATTTTTGGGAAAAGAACCACACACCTTATTCCCAATTCCCATGCCCTAGTAACCTCCTTTATTAAGCCATTAATATCCCATCTATAAGTTCCAGGCATTGCTGAAATTTCCTCTTTAAAATCTTTTTCATGAATAAATAATGGATATATAAAGTCAGATGCCGTTAGATGGTTTTCTCTAACCATTTCTCTAATTGCTTCATTTCTTCTTAATCTTCTAGGACGAATAATCGAATTCATTTGAATATAATTTAAATTGAAAAATAGTTATCTAATAGATTAATAGCTTGCCTCGCACATAAATCAATCAGAGATTGATTTTGTTCAGGAAAATTAACTTAAATTCTTTTAAAGAAAAAAAAAAGTTACAAAAATATTTTGCACAATCTTCATTTTTCACAAATTTACGTCATTAAGAGATAATATCTTCTAGTTAAGTATTTATTTTAAAGGAGATCATCTTTGCAAATAATTAATGGATTTCATTTAAAAAATGTAAGAGGCGATATTCTTGGAGGCATCACAGCTGCAGTAGTGGCTTTACCTCTCGCTCTTGCTTTTGGTAATGCTGCGTTAGGGCCTGGCGGAGCAATTTATGGATTATACGGAGCAGTAGTAGTTGGTTTTTTAGCAGCATTATTTGGCGGAACACCTGCTCAAGTTAGTGGACCTACTGGTCCAATGAGCGTAACTGTTGCAGGTGTAGTAGCAGGCTTAGCAGCAGTTGGGGTTCCACGAGATCTTTCTGCAGGACAAATTTTACCTTTAGTTATGGCAGCAGTAGTAATTGGCGGCTTACTGCAAATATTATTTGGGATTCTAAAACTAGGTAAATATATCACTTTAGTTCCATATTCTGTTGTTTCAGGATTTATGTCTGGTATTGGAGTAATAATCATTGCGCTTCAGATTGGACCATTACTTGGAATTAGCACTCGAGGTGGAGTAGTCGAATCTTTAACTACTGTTTTTTCAAACTTCCAGCCCAATGGTGCTGCTATTGGAGTAGCAATAATGACATTAGGTATAGTATTTCTTACTCCTAGAAAAATAAGCCAGTGGGTTCCTTCTCCTCTCTTAGCCCTATTAATAGTTACCCCAATATCAATATTAATTTTTGGAGATGGAGCTATTGATAGAATTGGAGAAATCCCAAGGGGAGTTCCATCTTTAAATTTCCCAAGTTTTAATCAATATTTCCCAATTATTTTCAAAGCAGGATTAGTACTAGCAGTACTTGGCGCAATTGACTCCTTACTGACATCTCTAGTAGCAGACAATATCTCTCAAACAAAACATAATTCTGATAGAGAACTTATTGGTCAAGGGATAGGAAATGCTGTTGCAGGTCTGTTTTCAGGTTTACCTGGAGCAGGAGCAACCATGAGAACTGTTATAAATGTTAAATCTGGAGGTTCAACTCCAATTTCTGGTATGGTTCACTCGGTTGTGTTGTTGATAGTTTTAGTTGGTGCAGGACCTTTGGCTGAGCAAATACCAACTGCATTGCTAGCAGGAATTCTTATAAAAGTAGGACTAGATATTATTGATTGGGGATTCTTGAGGAGGGCTCACAAATTATCTTTAAAAACATCAGTAGTGATGTACGGAGTACTTTTAATGACTGTTTTTTGGGATTTAATTTGGGCAGTTTTAGTCGGTGTATTTATAGCAAATATGCTCACTATTGATTCAATAACCGAAACTCAACTAGAAGGTATGGATGAAGATAATCCTTTATCAAAAGATGAACAAGCTAAAAATGCATTACCCGCTGATGAAAAAGCACTTCTAGATAGATGTTCAGGCGAGGTAATGCTATTTAGACTTAAAGGACCACTTAGCTTTGGAGCAGCTAAAGGCATATCTGAGAGAATGATGCTTGTAAGAAACTACAAAGTTTTGATATTAGATATCACTGATGTACCACGACTTGGAGTTACTGCGACTCTAGCAATAGAGGATATGATGCAAGAAGCAAAAAATAATTCCAGAAAAGCATTTGTTGCGGGTGCTAATGAAAAAGTAAAAGATAGATTAGCTAAGTTTGGAGTGGAAGGCATTATTGAAACAAGAAAAGAAGCTTTAGAAACTGCTCTAAATGAAATATCCAAGTAATTTATGGAAATAAATCCAATTCTGCAAAATGTATTAGCCCCGCCAGTTCTTTTCTTTTTAATTGGAGCAATATCGGTACTCTTTAAATCTGATTTAGAGATACCAGCTCCATTACCTAAACTCTTCTCCTTATATCTTCTCCTAGCTATTGGATTTAAAGGAGGTATAGAGATACAGAAAAGTGGGTTTACTGATCAAGTATTGCCAACTTTAAGTGCTGCAATACTGATGTCACTTGTAATCCCGCTGATTGGATTTTTTATTTTAAGATTTAAGTTTGATGTCTTTAATTCAGCAGCAATAGCAGCAGCATACGGTTCAATTAGTGCTGTTACATTTATTTCAGCAGAAAGTTTTTTGGAAAGTCAAAAAATAGCCTTTGATGGGTTTATGGTTGGCGCCTTAGCTTTAATGGAATCGCCTGCAATAATTGTTGGATTATTACTTGTGAAATTTGCAGCTCCCAAAAATAGACCAAAATCAAGAAAAATGCATCTAAGCGCAATATTACACGAATCACTTTTGAATGGATCAGTTTATTTATTGCTCTCAAGCTTAATTGTAGGATTTCTCACTGCTTCCAGTAATCCCTCAGGAATTGTAAAAATGGAGCCTTTTACTGGACAATTATTCTATGGAGCAGAATGCTTCTTCTTGTTAGATATGGGAATAGTCGCTGCTCAAAGATTGCCGAGACTGAAGAATGCGGGTTCTTTCTTGATTGGCTTTGCCATTTTTATGCCTTTGTTTAACGCATTTATTGGTGTTTTCGTTGCAAGATTTTTATCTTTAGGACCTGGCAACGCACTTTTATTTGTGGTTTTATGTGCAAGCGCCTCTTATTTAGCAGTTCCTGCAGCGATGAGGATGACAGTTCCAGAAGCTAAATCTAGTTATTATATTTCAACTACACTAGGTCTAACTTTCCCATTCAATATAGTTCTTGGCATTCCCATATATATGAGTTTAGTAGATACCATTATCCCATTATCCCCTCTATAAAAATGAAAAGATTAGACTTAATATTTAGTGAAAGAGAACTAGATGCAATTATTAAAACATTAGAAAAAGCTAATGTTCCTGGTTATACAGTTATGAAACATGCTACAGGCAGAGGGCCTGAAAGAGTTGTTACTGAAGATATGGAATTTACAGGATTAGGAGCAAATGCTCATGTAATTGTTTTTTGTGAGCAAGAATTAATAGATAAAATGAGAGACAACATCAGGGACGATTTAAGCTACTACGGAGGAGTTGCTTATATTTCTGAAGCAACACCCCTTTAAATTAAAGATGCAATATTTACTTTTAAGAATGAATCCAATCTACTCTTATATTTTTTCGACTATTTAAGTATCTATCAATTGACATTGCAGCAATACATCCATCAGAAGCCGCAACTACGGCTTGCTTAAAAGGTGTATTTCTTATATCTCCAATAGCCCATACTCCATCAGAGTTTGTAGACATAAAGTCATCAACAATAACACCTCCGTCTTCTTTTAAAGCAATTTGATCCCCTAAAAAATCAGTAATCGGCTTTGAACCACTCATGTAGACAAATACTCCATCTAAATTTAAATTAATGGGATTTTCTTCTTGTTTATTTTTTACAACAACCCCATTCACACCCATATCATCACCCAATATTTCCAATAATCTTGTTCTACTCCAATGTTTTATATTTGAATTATCCATCAATTCCATTGCTTCCTCATTATCCGATTTAGGATCACTTGATGTAATCCAATGAACAGTAGAAGCAAATTTAGTAAGAACAGTTGCCTCTTCGATAGCCTCCTTGTTCACTCCAACAACGGCTACTTCTCTATTTTTATAAAAAGCCCCATCACATGTAGCACAATAACTTACTCCTTTACCAAGAAAATCCGCTTCTCCCTTAAATGATGCAGGCCTACCCATGGCTCCACTTGCGAGTACGAGTGCTTTAGCTTTGAAAGTGCCTTCGGGTGTATAAACCATTTTCCATTCTCCACTAGCGTCTATTCCGAACACTTGTGCTCTTCTGTAGTCTGTGCCGTATTCCACAGCCTGTTCCCTCATTAGAGTAAGTAATTTCTCCCCACTTATATCAACCGGAACACCTGGATAATTAGCTATTTGATGAGTTATTGCTAATGCACCAACAGATGGATTTTTATCTAAAATTACTGTCTTTAAGTTTGATCGAGATGTATAGAGTGCGCAAGTACATCCTGCTGGGCCTCCTCCGATAATAACTACATCTGACTCAATGATTTCCAATTTTTAAAAACTCCTTTTTAGTAGTTAATTAGATGAGTTCTTGGTTCGATGATATTTTAATGTAAATAACTGAACCTTTCTATAGATATAAGTTAAAAGAAAAAAGAAAAAAAAGCATAATATAGAAACAAACTTACATAGGAAAAACATAAACAATTAATTATCAAAGTGATCATTTACGTGAAATGTTCTGTATTGATCTATTATTAGGTCATATCGAAAAATCAATTGCAGTAGAAACATTATATTTTTCATGACCAACTCTGATTACCTTTTAAAAGCTGCCATTAAGAAAGTAACCGAAAAATTAAACGACATATTGAATGAAAAAATTGAAGAAGCAACAAATATTGCTCAGGATGCTCCAGAAATTCTCAAAAAAGAATTTGATAGTTTGAAAGAATCTATAATCGAAGAAGCCTCAAGAATGGAAAAAGTCGAAAATATTCAAGAAAATGAGTCTAAAAATAACTATCAAGATTCCAAAATAAAAAAAGCTTTAAATGAAATTGAAGGTATCAATAAGCAAATTGATATCTTTCATGAAACCATAAATAATCAAATTAAATGAGTTATCACATTCTTGTTTATCGTTTAAAAAAATTTAAGAGGGCCTTTCTTATTTGGATAACTCTGATTTCGCTTTTAATAAATTTGTGGATAGATAATATTATATTTACAATTTTCCAAACTAAAAATAATGATAAAAGTAGGGTTCAAATCAAAAGAGCTAGGTGGTTTACGAATCGATTAATAAAACTTGGTTCAGCATTTATTAAAATTGGACAATTATTATCAGCGAGACCTGATTTAATTCCAAATACCTGGATACAGGAATTGTCTAAATTGCAGGATCAAGTTCCTAATTTTTCATTTGCACAAGTTGAAGAGACTATAAGAGATGAACTAGGATCTAAGTCTAATGAAATAGATCAAATAATATGTGAGCCGGTTGGATCAGCATCACTAGCTCAGGTTCATAGGGCAACTTTAAAAGATGGTAAGAAAGTAGTATTTAAAGTTCAAAGACCCAATTTAAAAGAATTGTTTATTATCGATTTGGGCATAATGCAACAAATAGCAGGTTTGTTGCAGAGAAATAAGAATTGGAGTCGAGGCAGAAACTGGGTTGAAATTGCTAAAGAGTGTAGAAAAGTTCTCATGAAAGAGCTTGATTTTAATTGTGAAGCACAATATGCAGCAAGATTTAGACAGCAATTTCTTGATGACGAAAATATTGAAATTCCTGAAGTAATTTGGGATATGAGCAGTGAAAAAGTACTTTGTTTAAGTTATCTAGATGGGACAAAAATAAGCGATTTAGAAAAATTACAATCACAAGATATTGATTTACCCAAAATTGCAGAAATAGGTGCAATCAGCTACTTAAAACAATTAGTAAATTACGGTTTTTTTCATGCAGACCCTCATCCAGGGAATCTAGCAGTTTCAAATGAAGGTAAATTGATATTTTATGATTTTGGAATGATGGGCAATATTTCAAATAATCTTCAAACAAGATTAGGGGGGATGGTCAAGGCCGCTGCTCTTAGAGATGCCTCATTACTTGTTAGTCAATTACAACAAGCTGGATTAATTTCAAAAGATATTGATGTAGGACCAGTCAGAAGATTAGTCAGATTGATGCTTAAAGAAGCCTTAACTCCGCCATTTAGTCCAAATATTATTGAAAAATTATCTGGAGATTTATACGAACTTGTTTATGAAACACCATTTCAACTGCCAGTCGATTTAATCTTTGTGATGAGAGCTTTATCAACTTTTGAAGGAGTTGGTAGAATGCTTGATCCAGGGTTTAACCTTGTATCAGTTACCAAGCCTTATTTAATCGAACTTATGACTTCAAATAATCAAACTCCCAACGATTTAATTAACCAATTTGGAAGGCAAGTAGGTGAACTAGGATCGAAAGCTGTTGGAATTCCCAAAAGAATAGATGAAAGTTTAGAAAGATTAGAGCAGGGCGATTTACAATTGCAAATAAGAATGGGAGAGTCTGATAGGCAATTTAAAAAAATGTTTACTGCTCAAAAAACTTTGGGCCATTCAATTCTCATAGGAAGCTTATCAATTGCATCTGCTTTACTAGTAACCAATAAACAAAATAATTTTGCATTATTGCCACTTTTTTTTGCACTACCAATAAGTATTGATTGGATAAAATGCCAATTAAGTATGAGAAAAGGCTCACGTTTAGAAAAACTTAAGCGCTAAAAAACTATATATTTTTGGGACCTAAACCTACATCTCCAGCGAATCTTGCTTGATTTCCCAATTCCTCCTCAATTTTTAAAAGCCTATTGTATTTTGCAATCCTTTCACTTCTACTCAAAGAGCCGGTCTTGATCTGACCGGATCTTGTGGCGACAGCTAAATCTGCAATTGTTGTATCTTCAGTCTCACCACTTCTATGACTAATAACACTTGTGAAACCTGACACTTTTGCTAACTCAATAGCTTCCAAAGTTTCAGTTAATGTTCCAATTTGGTTTACCTTTATTAGGATTGAATTAGCAGATTTTTCCATAATCCCTTTCCTTAACCTTTCTGTATTAGTAACAAATAAATCATCACCAACAAGCTGAACTTTAGTTCCCAATTCTTTGTTTAATTCTGACCAACCCTCCCAATCATCCTCTGCTAAACCGTCCTCTATTGAAACTATTGGATAATTAGAAACTAATCTTGAAAGATATGAAATCATTTCAGAACTATTTAAACTTTTCCCTTCATATTTATAAATACCATCACTATAAAATTCAGTACTAGCAGCATCTAAAGCTAAAGATACCTGCTCACCAGGCTTAAATCCTGCTTTTTGAATTGCTTCTAATAATATGTCCCCTGCTTCTTCGCTTGATGACAAATTAGGTGCAAATCCGCCTTCATCACCTACGGCAGTAGATAGACCTTTTTGATCAAGTAATGATTTTAATGAATGAAAAATTTCAGTACCCATTCTTAATGATTCACTAAAATTATTAACTCCATGTGGGACAAGCATAAATTCCTGAAAATCAAGACTATTCGGTGCATGAGCACCACCATTTATTACATTCATCAATGGAACTGGAAGAAGATTGGATAATGGATCTCCTAGATACCTATATAGGGGAATGTCTAAAGCATTTGCTGAAGCTCTGGCAGTTGCAAGACTTACTGCAAGGATTGAATTTGCTCCAAGGTTTGACTTATTAGGAGTTCCATCAATTTCAATCATTAATTTATCTACTGCAGTTTGATCTAAGGCTGACATACCACATAAAGCTGGAGATATTGTTTCATGAATTTTATTAACAGCGCTCAAAACACCTTTTCCCATATATTTTGAACCACCATCTCTTAATTCATGAGCTTCATGAGCACCAGTGCTTGCTCCGCTGGGAACTATTGCTCTGCCACTCGCACCACACTCCAAAAATACTTCTGCCTCTACAGTTGGATTACCTCTTGAATCAAGGACTTGCCTTGCTTCAACTGTATCAATTAGAAAATCAATAGTTTCTTTCACAATTTAATTATTACTATTTAAATCCTATTAATAGCTGAACTATTTGGCTAATATCTGAAATATATATGTTAACCAAATATAATTTTTAAATTTCAGAACAACTTAGATAATATTTAACGCTTTTTATTAATTCCAGAGTAACCACGACCAATCCTCTACACATAATTTTCAAATTCATCTTACAATTTGATTGTTATTGGATGATTATTCATGCAAATACTATTTAGAATATTAATTAATTAACAACTATAGTTTTTATAGTTTATGAGAGAAACCCTAACATCCAATCCTGAACTTTTTAGCGATATCAGTTGGAATCTTCTTCTATTAGGAGAAGAAACCGCAAAAAAATGGGATCATAGCGAATTTAATATCGAACACATTATTCATACATTGTTCACATCAAGTGAATTCTTTGCCTTCATTGAAAAATTATCAATCGACCAAGATATAGTTTTAGATATAACAGAAGATTTTTTAGAAGAGACACCTACAAATGAATCAGATATTTTTACTATCGGAGAAGATTTAGAAATTTTATTAGATAATGCGAATCAGATTAAAATTCAATGGGGATCTAGATTAATAGAAATACCTCATTTACTAATTGCCCTTGGAAGAGATTTAAGAATTGGAAATTACGTTTTTGAAGAAGGCAACCTTTCAATGGAGAAATTAGAGGAAGAGTTAAAGTTTTTCCCAAATATTAATCAATCAAAAGATTCTCTTAATTATAAGAACCTAATTGAGATTAATAATCAATCTAATTTTGAACCAAACAAAAAGACTCTAGTTAAAGAAGAAAAAGATGAAAAAGCTATTGTTCCATTACCCAAAAGTGAACTTCAAATTGAAATAAAAAAACAAATTGAAAAAGATGAAAATGCCCTTTCAATTTATGGAAAAGATTTAACAGAATCAGCTAAAAAAGGCTTACTGGATCCCGTTTTAGGAAGAGAAAATGAGATCAATAATTTAATGAGAGTACTCTGCAGAAGAAACAAAAATAATCCTATACTTATCGGCAATTCTGGAGTTGGTAAAACCTCAATTGCAAAATTACTTGCACAACTAATTGTAGAAAAAAAAGTTCCTGATTCTTTAAAAGACTTAAAAATTATTTCACTTGACTTAGGTGCTTTAGTTTCTGGGACAAAATTTAGAGGCCAACTAGAGGAACGACTGAGCTTAATAATGCAGGAACTAAAAAATCCAAGCCAAGGAATGATTCTATTTATTGATGAAATTCATTCGATATTAAGTTCTGACAGATCTTCTACCGACATTAGCAATATCTTAAAACCTTTACTGGCTGAAGGAGAACTTAGATGTATCGGTACAACAACACCTGAGAAATTCCGGGAAACTATTGAAAAAGATCAGGCATTGAATAATTGCTTTCAAAAGATAGCTGTTAATGAACCAACAGTAGAATTAAGCGCAAAAATACTGCTAGGTATCAAAAAGAAATATGAATCTCATCATGGCATAAAAATTTCCGAAGAGGCTGTAAACTATTCTGCAAAATTGGCGGATAGATACATTAGCGATAAATGTCTCCCAGATAGTGCAATAGATTTAATTGATGAAGCAGCTGCACAGTTGAAAATCGAGTCTAATAATATGCCTCAAATCATTCTCCAACAAAAAAACAAACTGAATACTATTGATGAAAAACTGAATAATTTGCAAGGAGAAAATTTCGAAGCTCAAGAAAAGCTATTGATTAATAGACAGCAATCAGAGGCAAAATTGAACGTTCTTTTGGAAAATTGGAACAATTTACGTGAAGAAATGGAGGAATTATCTATTTTAATGAAAGAGGAAGATAAGCTAACCAAACAAATTAAAGATAAATCAAATCGCGAAATTGAAAATGATCTAGATTATTTAGAAAAGCTTGAAGAAGAGTTAAGTGAAGTAGAGAATGACATACAAAAAATTGAAGAGAACTTTAATAAAATAAAGAAAAATAGAAATTTCCATTTTAAATATCAAGTTGAACCTGATGATATTGCAGATGTTATTTCAAAAATCACAGGTATTCCAATTTCTAAAGTTGTTTCAAATGAACGTAAGAAATTAGTCAATCTAGAAACAGAACTAAGTGAAAAAGTTATTGGACAAGAAAAAGCCATAGAAGCTGTTTCTGCTGCAATTAGAAGAGCTCGAGTTGGCATGAAAAGTCCTAAAAGACCTATTGGATCTTTTTTATTTATGGGTCCTACTGGTGTTGGTAAAACAGAATTAGCAAAATCTCTTGCAACAGCTTTATTTGATGAAGAAGACGCACTTTTAAGATTAGACATGAGTGAATATATGGAGAAAAATGCCGTAGCAAGACTTTTGGGAGCTCCTCCAGGTTATGTTGGTTATGAAGAGGGAGGTCAATTAACTGAAGCTGTAAGACGTAAACCCTATTCAGTAATACTTCTTGATGAGATAGAAAAAGCACATGCAGAAGTATTTAATATCCTTTTGCAAGTCTTAGATGAAGGAAGATTAACGGATTCTCAAGGAAGAACCGTAGACTTCAAAAATACCGTAATCATTATGACGAGTAACCTAGCTGGTAAATCTATACTGGAATATTCACAAAAGATTTCTAAAAATGAGGGAAATTTAGAAAAAGATCAACAAACTCTAGATGATTTAATTAGTAATGCATTGTCTTCAATTTTTAGACCTGAATTTTTAAATAGAATTGACGAAGTGGTAAAGTTTGATCCATTATCTATTGATGAACTTCAAAAAATAATCATTCTACAAACTGAAGATTTAAAGAACCTGCTACTTGAGCAGAAAATAAATATCTCCATAGACAAAAAAGTTATCAACAAAATTGCAAACGATTCTTTCGAACCTGAATATGGTGCTAGGCCACTGAGCAGGGAACTTAGAAGACAAATAGAAAATCCCTTGGCTGCAAAACTTTTAGAGGATAACTTCAAAAATAAAAAAAATATAACAATTAAACTTAACCCTACTAAAAAAGATGAGATCGTTTTCAAACCTAGCTGAGGAGTAAATCAATAAGCTAAGATAAAAACTAAAGCCTAAAGTTTAATTTAAAAAAAAATTTTGTGACAAGTCCTACTACTAATAAAGAACCTCTTAAAAAAGACTCTCCTGAATTTGAAGAGCCTAAAAAAAAGAATAATTTTTTTAGATCTACCTACGATGAGCTTAAACTTGTCGTTTGGCCTAACAAACAACAACTTTTTAGCGAATCAGTAGCAGTTATAATTATGGTATCCTTTTCTGCTGCAGCCATAGCTTCTGTTAGCAGATTCTATGGATGGGCAGCCTCGCAAATTTTTGGTTGAATTATCTCCCGAATATCCATTAATAATGATCTTAATTTAGCTTCCAGAAAAATGAGTAATGAATTAACTACAAACCTTGCTTCTTCAAAAGCAAATACAAGCATCGCAAGATGGTATGCAGTTCAAGTAGCATCAAGCTGTGAAAAAAAAGTAAAAGCGACTCTTGAGCAAAGATCAGTAACTTTGGGTGTTAATAATAGAATCATTGAAATTGAAATTCCCCAAACTCCAGGAATTAAATTAAAAAAAGATGGAAGCAGACAAACTACTGAAGAAAAAGTTTTCCCAGGCTATGTCCTCGTAAGAATGATTTTGGATGAAGATACAATGATGGCTGTTAAAAGTACTCCAAATGTAATTAACTTTGTCGGCGCTGAAGACGGTAGAGGCAGTGGAAGATCGCGAGGTCATATCAAACCTCGACCATTATCAAGACAAGAAGTTAATAGAATCTTTAAGCGCGCATCAGAGAAAAAAGCTGTAATCAAGTTAGATATTGAAGAAAAAGATAGAATCATTGTAACTAGCGGTCCATTCAAGGATTTCCAGGGAGAAGTTATAGAAGTTTCCGGAGAAAGAAATAAATTAAAAGCACTACTTTCAATATTTGGGCGCGAGACTCCTGTAGAATTAGAATTCTCCCAAATCAATAAACAAAATTAATTTCTAATTCTTCTTGTTTATCGAGTAAAATTATGATTTTCTACTCCAGCTTAAATTCCCTAATCTAATGGCAAAAAAAATTGTTGCAGTTATCAAGCTTGCTCTACAAGCAGGCAAAGCAAATCCTGCTCCTCCTGTAGGACCAGCTTTAGGACAACATGGTGTTAATATCATGGCATTTTGCAAAGAATACAACGCGAGGACACAAGATAAAGCAGGTTTTGTAATTCCAGTCGAGATTTCTGTTTTTGAAGATAGAAGCTTTACTTTTATCACAAAAACACCTCCTGCTTCCGTCTTAATCACAAAAGCAGCTGGTATAGAGAAAGGTTCAGGTGAATCCGCAAAAGGCTCTGTTGGGAATATAAGTAAAGCTCAATTAGAAGAAATAGCCAAAACTAAGCTTCCTGATCTAAACTGTTCTAGTGTTGAATCAGCAATGAAAGTAATTGAGGGTACTGCTCGTAATATGGGAGTCTCTATCACTGATTGAGTTCAATACAAAATTTCTCACTATTTAGGGGAGGTTAATTAATAACCGTTCGCACCCAACATTATTATGAAAAAACTATCTAAAAGAATGGCGGCTCTATCAACAAAGATAGAAGATCGCATTTACGCACCACTTGAAGCTCTTAGTATTATCAAGGAAAATGCTAATGCAAAATTTGATGAAACTATTGAAGCACATATACGTTTAGGTATTGATCCAAAATATACTGATCAACAATTAAGGACCACTGTCGCATTACCACATGGTACTGGCCAAAGCATCAAAATTGCTGTAATTACAAGCGGTGAAAATGTATCGAAAGCTAAGGCTGCTGGTGCAGATTTATTTGGCGAAGAAGATCTTGTGGAAAGCATCAACAAAGGAAATATGGAGTTTGATCTACTTATTGCAACTCCAGATATGATGCCAAAGGTTGCAAAATTAGGAAGAGTTTTAGGACCTAGAGGTTTAATGCCTAATCCTAAAGCTGGGACAGTAACTAATGACATTGCTAATGCAATAAAAGAATTCAAAGCTGGTAAGCTCGAATTCAGAGCAGATAAGGCTGGAATCGTTCATGTCCGCTTTGGAAAAGCAAGTTTCACAAAAGAGGCTCTATTTGATAACTTAAAAACCTTACAAGAATCAATTGATAAAAATAAACCAAGTGGAGCTAAAGGAAAGTATTGGAAAACTTTTTATGTAACTTCAACAATGGGGCCTTCAGTTCAATTAGACATAAATGCTGTACAAGATTACCAACCTGAAGGTTAACTCTTTGTAGTATAATTTTAAGTGCAATAATACGGCCAAAGAAAGTAGGTAGATTTAGTTATTCTAAATTTTTAATTCCTACCGAGGACTTGTTTTAAATTATTTCTTTTTGGATCTAATAAAAGCGGCCTCTTTAAAAGAACTTTGCCGCATTTCCTGCTCTCCCTAAATTACGATCCAAAAAACATCCATGGGCCGAACACTAGAGAATAAGCAACAAATCGTTTCTGAGATTAAATCTCTATTAAACGATTCGGAAATGGCTATAGTTCTTGACTATAAAGGTTTAACTATCAAAGAGATGTCAGATTTGCGATCTAGATTGCAAACAACTAACGGCATCTGCAAAGTTACTAAAAATTCATTAATGCGTAAAGCTATTGATGGAGATAGTAATTGGAATGATCTCGAATCTTTACTGTCCGGAACAAATGCTTTTGTCTTAATTAAAGAAGATGTTGGTGGTGCAGTAAAAGCTATCCAATCCTTTCAAAAAGACACCAAAAAATCCGAAACCAAAGGAGCTTTATTTGAAGGCAGACTTCTTAGCGATTCTGAAATAAAAGAAATTGCAAGTCTTCCATCTAAAGAAGTATTGATGGCCAAAATTGCTGGCGCTCTTAATGGCGTAGCAACAAAAATTGCCATCTCTATTAATGAAGTGCCTTCTGGACTTGCTAGATCACTTAAACAACATTCTGAAAAATCAGAATCTTAAACTCAAACCCTAATCAACTTTTAAGAAAATGTCCGCAAAAACTGAAGAAATTCTTGAATCATTAAAATCTCTATCACTTTTAGAAGCATCAGAGCTAGTAAAGCAAATTGAAGATGCTTTTGGTGTATCTGCTGCAGCTTCTGCAGGTGTAGTGATGGCAGCTCCAGGAGCAGCTGGCGGTGACGCAGATGGTGGCGCTGCTGAAGAAAAAACTGAATTTGATGTAGTTCTCGAAAGCTTTGATGCAGCAGCAAAAATCAAAGTGCTTAAGGTTGTAAGAAATGCAACTGGTCTAGGTCTTGGCGATGCAAAAGCACTTGTTGAATCTGCACCAAAAACAGTAAAAGAAGGAATTGCTAAAGCAGATGCTGAATCTCTAAAGAAAGAGATTGAAGAAGCTGGCGGTAAAGTTACACTTAAGTAAGAGAATATTTTTTCAAGCCGATATACAGTCTATCGGCTTCAAAAATTATGAATATTGATAGTATTGCAATTGAAGCTGCAACCGATGGAGCCTGCAGTGGTAATCCAGGACCAGGTGGTTGGGGTGGTCTAATAATTTTTGATGACAAAAGTGAATTAGAAATAGGTGGTTCCGAGCAAAATACTACTAACAATAGAATGGAACTCACTGCGGCCATAAAAACACTTGAGAAATTGAAAACCTATAAATTAAAAGAAAACTTTAAATTAAGAACTGATAGTAAATATGTCATAGAAGGATATACAAAATGGATTATTAATTGGAAGAGAAATGGATGGAAAACAAGCTCAGGAAAATCAGTTCAAAATCTTGATTTATGGCAAAAAATCGATCAATTAAGAATTAATGGTCTTGAAATGGAGTATGTTAAAGGCCATAGCGGTGATAAACAAAATGATAGGGTAGATAAAATCGCCACAAATTATAGTAAAGGTATATCTCTTAAAAGTAACTCAAAAGAATCTGAATCTTCAGTAGAATTTCATGAAAAAAGTGCACCTACAGAAATTCAGGAATTATTTTCAAGAAATGAATTAATTCAAAAATTTGCAGAAAAAAAATACTTGTTAAGTTCACCAGAACTAACTAACTTATTAGGGAGGGAAAACCACTTAAGGATAAAACAATATTCACCTTTTGAATGGCGTAATTGGATATTGATTCCTAAAGGTGAAAAATATTGGATAATAGAAAAAAAGAATCCTGATTTTTTATGAATGAACAAAAGGGGGTATTTAAAAATCTTTATAAAAACTTGGTTACTCCTATACTAAAAAAAGACTCCGGAATCGATGCAGAATATTTAACTAATTTATCTCTTAACCTTCTATCATTCAGTTCAAGAAAATATAATTGGCCATTAGTTTCACATATCCTAAAAAATCTAAATGAAGAATTTTCTATAACTGACCAAAGGTTAACTCAGAAAATATGTGGAATAAATTTTTGTAATCCAATTGGTTTAGCTGCGGGTTTTGACAAAAATGGAAATGCTGCAAACATATGGAAAAATTTTGGTTTTGGATTTGCTGAACTTGGAACAGTAACTAAGTTTGCTCAAGAAGGTAATCCCAAACCAAGGTTGTTTAGATTAGCAGAAGAAGAGGCGGCATTAAATAGAATGGGTTTTAATAATAATGGTGCTGAAAATCTAGTTAAAAACTTTCTTGAACAAGGTATTGAGATTAAAAAAAACAGGGAAAATATTTGTTTAGGGATAAATTTCGGGAAGTCAAAAATTACAGATTTATCTCAAGCAAAAGATGATTATTTAACTTCTCTAAAATTATTAATTCCATATTGTGACTACGCAGCAATAAACGTTAGTTCTCCAAATACTGAAGGACTAAGAAAATTACAAGATCCAATTCTACTAAAAGAACTTCTTAGAGAAATTAAAAACTTACCTAATTGTCCACCATTATTTGTAAAAATTGCGCCAGATTTAGGACTTAAAGATATTGAAGATATTTGCCAATTAATAATCGAGGAAAACATAAATGGAATAATTGCTACAAACACCAGCATTGATAGATTAGGTCTTGAAAATAGAAAGATCAGGCAATCTGGATTATTACTCTCACAAGAAAATGGAGGATTAAGTGGAAGGCCTCTCCAAAAAAAAGCAAATCAAATAATAAAACATATACATAATATTGATAAAAAGATTATTTTAATTGGCGTTGGTGGAATAGATAGTCCTGAGTCAGCTTGGGAAAGAATTTGTTCTGGAGCATCATTAATTCAACTTTATACAGGATGGATATATAAGGGTCCACAATTAGTACCAGATATACTTGAGGGACTCATAAAGCAACTCAATAACCATCAATTATCTAGTATAAAAGATGCAATTGGATCAGATTTAAAATGGGTTGAATAAAATTAGAGAATGAATAATGAACAACTCTGAACCTCATGATTACTCTACGTTAGCCATGCAAGGATCAAACTTTAAGCACGGTGGAAATGTATATGCAACTGCGAAAAAATTAAATTTATTACCCTCCGAAATCATTGATGCAAGTGCATCATTAGTACCCTTTGATCCCCCTCAAATAATAATAGATTCAATAAATAAGGAAATTAAGAATCTTGGCTTTAGATATTACCCAGAAAGAAACTTGAGTGATCTGAAAGAAATAATCGGCAAATTTCATGGGATAAATCCAGAAAATATATTGCCTGGAAATGGAGCTTCTGAACTAATAACCTGGGCAGGTTATGAAGCATCCAAATTCGGAATAAGTTGTATTCCTTCTCCATCATTTGTTGATTATGAAAGATCTTTAAAGTGTTGGAATAGCAATTTTATAAATTGCGAATTACCAAAAAACTGGAATGATATTTTCCCTCAATCATTTCCGCTTCATCCAAAAGGTGATGTTATTTGGATAACAAATCCACATAACCCTACCGGCCAATTATGGGAAAAGAATTCATTGGAGGAAGTTGTAAAAAAATATAAATTAGTAATCTGCGATGAAGCTTTCTTATCGATAACACCTAATGGAGACAAAGAATCTTTAATACCATTAACCAAAAGATTTGATAATTTATTAGTCTTAAGAAGCTTGACCAAAATCTTCAATATTCCTGGTCTTAGATTAGGTTACGTTATTGGCTCATCTAAAAAACTTAAACAATGGGAAATAAATAGAGATCCTTGGCCTTTAAATTCATTTGCTATTAAAGCCGGAATTGATCTACTAAGTAATAAGAAATTCTATGAACAGTGGACAAATCAGATTCACAGCTGGATAAATATTGAAAAAAAGAGCGTATTTGAAAAATTATTAAAAATAGAGAACCTTAAAATTCATAATTCTTCAACCAACTTTTTTTTAATAGAAAGTGAAAAATCCTTGTCGCCAAATATAAAATACTTAGAAAATAAGGGAATATTGCTTAGAGAATGCACTTCATTTAGATTTCTTGACGAAAAGTGGGCAAGAATAAGTCTGCAGAATAGAAAAAATAACACTCTTTTATGTAAAGAAATTCAGAATTCTTTTAAAAAATAATTAATATACTTTTTAATCTCATTTTTAGATGTAATTTTATTATTGTTTTCCATGTTCTTCTTCATGAGATCTAATATTTCGTAACGATTTTTTCCCTTTTTTGATTTTATTTTGAAAATTCTTTCTAGAGTTTCTTCAAAAACTTCTTTAGACAATTTATTCTGATTGATTAAAACTGAGCCTCCACTTTCAGAAAGAATCATGGCATTTTTCTCCTGATGATTATTTTTAGAATCTGGATATGGAATTAAAATTGAAGGTTTTTCAGTCTCCATTAGTTCATTGATTGTTCCTGCACCAGATCTCGATATTACAAGATCACAGTTTTGAATTAAAGCTGCTATTTCATTAGTAAATTTCTTTTGAATATAATTTTTGGAGTTTTTTACATGAAAAGGTTGTTGATTATATTCGCCAACAATATGAACTATCCGAAACTGTTTTTTTATTAAAAATTCTAGAGATTCATAAAGAATTTGATTTATAGCTTTTGCTCCTTGACTACCTCCCATAACAATCAAAAGAGGTCCATTTCCTTTAGGAACCCACTCTGGCAAAAAATTAAATTTATAGAATTGCTCTCTTAAAGGTGTTCCAGTGAAAATAGTTTTACAATTTTTTAAATAAGAATTTGTTTCTTTAAATCCCAAAAGAACATAGTTACATAAAAAACCAAAATATTTCGTGACCATTCCTGGAATTACATTTGATTCATGAATAATGATAGGTATCCCAAGAAGTTTTGAAGCAACAATAGTAGGTGCTGATATATAACCGCCAGTCGCAAAAACTAAGTTAATTTTTTTTTCTTTTAAGATCCTAATTATTTGAAAAGTTGACATTAAAATTTCTATATATTGATAAAACAAAAATATATTTTTTTTTGGTGTCTTCATATTTAAAGTCTTCAAATTATATTTTTTGGGAATTAAATTTGCATCAAGTCTTTGACTAACACCCAACCAATGAATATTCCATTCATCTTCCACCTCTTTAGAAACTACTAAGGCTGGAAAAATATGCCCCCCTGTCCCACTGGCTGCAACTAATAAATTATTTTTTTTAGACATAAAAACCTAAAATAGTAAAATAGAATAACTAATGAACAATATGTTTAATTTAAACTTATTCAAAAATATAGGATTTCTTCTCTACTTATTTGTTTATCTTATTATTCCCTATTCAGCAATAACGCAAACTTTGAAAGTTGATTTTATTAGAAATCTAGAAAACTCCTTAAATGCAAGAGATTTAGAATTAATTAAAAAAAATTTTAGAAATGAAGGAAGTCAAAATATACCAAAACAATTTTCAAAAATTATTAATGATTTCCCTAACAGCAAATGGAAGATCAAAAGATTAAAATCTGATATTCCAGCTGGAGATATTTTGCGAATAATAGTTTCTGGGGAAAAAAAAGTTAATGGAGAAATATATATACTCGAATCCAAATTTGATTATTTATTTTCAATCGTAAATGGGAAAATAGATGAAGGGATTATCAAAAATTTATTCACCACAATAAGAAACGATAATAAAAAAATAGATATTAGTTTTAAAATTCCTGATAGAGTTCTTACTGGTTCAAAATACGATATTGATATAATTCTAAATAATCCTCTTGAAGAAGTGATTATTGCTGGAGCTATAAAGCCTCATCAAGTTAATTCATTATTTGAACAAGAAATATTATTGGAGCCATTGGCGTCTGGAGGGATTTTTAAAATAACAAGAGCTCCTTCAATACCAGGGATACAAATTTGGTCAGGAATCATAGCTCATCCTGAAGGAATGATTACTTTCACAAAGAGCATTGATGTTGTTGATAAGATATAGCCTAAGCGTCGTTTAAAGCAGCCACGCCTGGTAAAGTTTTACCTTCTAAAAGTTCCAAACTAGCCCCACCTCCAGTAGATATATGAGACATTTTCTCAGCTAATCCTGCTTTTTCAACTGCTGCAACTGAATCTCCACCCCCAATTATTGTACAAACTTCAGAAAAAGCACTTAAGTCAGCAAGAGTCGTAGCTATTGCATTTGTACCGTCTGCAAATTTATCAAATTCAAAAACTCCCATTGGACCATTCCAGATAATTGTCTTACATTCTGCAAGAGCATTCTGAAAAACTTTAATGGAATCTGGACCAATATCTAGGCCCATCCAATTCCCACTAATTGCATCAATTTGAGATATTTTACTATTGGCGTCAGGAGAAAATTCATCAGCCAAAACAACATCTGTTGGTAATAATAATTCTACTCCTTTTGCTTTTGCTTTTGCTTCTAAATCTTTAGCAAGCTCGAGTTTATCTTCTTCTACAAGGCTTTTTCCGACGTCTAGGCCTCTAGCTTTATAAAAAGTGAAAATCATACCTCCACCAATCATGATTTTGTCACACTTATCTAGTAACGAATCAAGTACTCCTATTTTGCTACTAACCTTTGATCCTCCAACTATTGCTGCCAATGGACGCTTTGGGGAATCTACAGCTCCTTGTAGGTATTTCAATTCTTTTTCTAAAAGGAATCCAGCTACTGAGGGACTTAAATAATTTGTAACACCCTGAGTTGAAGCATGCGCTCTATGAGCAGCACCGAAAGCATCATTTACATACATATCTGCATGTGATGCTAATTTTTTAGCAAACTCTAGGTCGTTCTTTTCCTCTTCACCAAAAAAACGAACATTTTCAAGTAAAAGAACATCTCCATTAGATAAGTTATTTGATTGTGCAACTGCTTCATCACCAATACAACTGTTAGTAAGAGCAACATTTTGCCCCAACAATTCACTCAATCTTGCTACTACTGAAGTTAATCTCATTTTTTCATTTACCTGACCCTTTGGTCTACCAAAATGAGCAGCTAAAATAACTTTTGCAGCATGATTAATAAGATATTCAACAGTTGGGATCGCTGCACGAATACGTGTATCGTCTGTTATTTGACCATCTTCATTTAATGGAACATTAAAATCTACTCTTACAAGAACTTTTTTTCCTTCTAAATGTGTCTTATCAAGACTGGAAAGAGATAATTTTGACATTAAACAAGCTATATTTATAATTTCAAGACCCTAACGTTAATTTGGGCTTATTGGGTTAAAAAGTAGTAACTGTTACCTATGCCTTAATAAATTTTAAGAATTAACGACTATAAAAATTTTTAATCATTAAATTTATACTAAACTTTAGAAGTAAATACTTTTGAAACTTATAAAAACTAAAAGGAATACAAAATTTTTTTGATTTATTGAAGTGGACATACCCAAAATCCAATGGTACCCAGGCCATATCGCAAAAGCAGAAAAGAAATTATCTGAAGTTATCAATAAAGTAGATTTAGTTATAGAAGTTAGAGATGCACGAATTCCTTTGTCAACAGGACATCCACACTTAAATAAATGGATAAATAACAAAAAACATATTCTTGTTATTAACAGATCAGACATGATCTCCCCTAATACAATCAATAGTTGGAATAAATGGTTTAATGCTAAAGATCAATATCCCCTTTGGTGTGATGCTAAAAGAGGAATAGGGATTAAAGAAATTTGTAAGTCAGCCAAAGATTCTAGGTCGTCAATCGACCATAGAAGACTCTCTAGAGGAATGCGCATTAGGCCAATTAGAGCCCTTACACTTGGTTTTCCAAACGTAGGAAAGTCAGCATTAATTAATAGAATTGCAAAAAAAAGAGTTGTAGATAGCGCTAGGAAAGCAGGCGTGACTCGTAATTTAAGATGGATAAAATTAGAAAGTGGTATAGATCTGCTAGATGCTCCTGGTGTTATACCTCCAAATTTAGAAGATCAAAAATCAGCACTTAATCTTGCACTATGTGACGATATTGGTGAAGCTGCTTATGAAATAGAGAGTGTCGCAATTGAATTTATCAAAATTATATCCAATCTCAACAAAGATAAGAATGCCAATATCTCAGTTAAACAAATATCAGATAGATATGGAGTTGATATTACCAAAGGCTTTAATAGTCCTTCTGGTTGGATCGACGAAGCAGCGTCAAAACATACCTCTGGCGATAAAAGGAGAATGTCTCATAAGTTATTGGAAGATTATAGAAATCAAATGCTTGGTAAAATCGCTTTAGAAGTCCCACTATGGAATTAAATAATCAAAATTCTTTCGGCATTGGGGAAGGTGAGCTTATAGAAATTATTTATGAGCTACCTCTTCCTATGAGGCTAGATAGATGGTTGGTAAGTAAAAGGCCTGAACAAAGTAGAGCAAGAATTCAACATTTTATAAATTCAGGTTTAGTACTTGTAAACTATAAGGCCGCGAAAGCAAAGACCCCATTAAAAAATGGCGACAATATTCAAATATGGATGCCTCCTCCAGAACCTCTTATTTATTTGAAACCTGAAAAAATGGATTTAAATATCCTTTTTGAAGACGAGCACATCATAGTAATTAATAAACAATCAGGACTAATTGTTCATCCAGCCCCTGGACATAAATCTGGAACTTTAGTGAATGGATTACTTTTTCACTGTAAAGATCTGCCTGGAATTAATGGGAAACTAAGACCTGGGATTGTTCACAGATTAGATAAAGATACCTCCGGATGTATGGTGGTTGCAAAAAGCCAAGAGGCATTAGTAAATCTCCAGAAACAAATTAAAGAAAAAATAGCATCACGCGAATATATTGCAGTAATTCATGGAGCACCGAATTCTGAAGAAGGCCAAATAGTGGGAAACATTGGCAGAGATAAATTAAATAGATTGAAATATAAAGTAGTTGAAGAAACTTCAGGAAGGTATGCCTGTACCTATTGGAAATTAGAAGAAAGATTTGGCAATTACTCATTAATGAGTTTCAAACTAGATACGGGGCGAACGCATCAAATAAGAGTACATTGCGCTCACATTAATCATCCAATTGTGGGTGATCCGTTATATGGGAGATGTAAAAAACTACCATGTAAATTAGATGGCCAAGCTTTACATGCCATTAAGCTTGGACTTAGACATCCAATAAATGGTAATGAAATGATATTTGAATCAGAATTGCCATTTGATTTTCAAAAATTACTAAGTGTTCTTAAAGTTAAATAAGATTTAAAGAAGAATTTAGTAGCGATTTTGTATAAGTGTTTTGAGTTTTAGTGAATATTGTAGAACTTTCTCCTTCATCAACTATCTTACCGTGATTCATAACTAACAACCTATCACAAAATCTTTTAGCGATGCCTAGATCATGAGTAATAAAGATAATCGTTAAATTCATTTTTTCTTGCAAAACTCTAAGTAATTCAAGAATCTCTATTTTTACTGAAGCATCCAACATATTAACGCTTTCATCACAAATCAAAATTTTTGGTTTCAACAATAGCGCTCTGGCTAATGAAATTCTTTGCAATTGACCACCAGATAATTGGCTAGGATAAGAATTAAAAAAATCATTATTTAAGGGAAGATTTAAATTTCTTAACATTAATTTTATTTCTTTTTCGATTTTTCTTTTATCTGAAATTTTTTGAATAAAAAATATATCTTCCAAAATATTTTTAATTGTCATTTTCGGATTCAAACTTGAAAAAGGATCTTGAAATATTATTTGCAAATTATTGTTCTTTTTAAAAGATTTATTTTTTTTCAATGCATGATTTTTATCATAAATTTTTATTTCACCACCTCTTACTTTAAGGAGTCCAATTAAAGCCCTACATAATGTACTTTTACCGCTCCCTGAAGAACCAACAATTCCAAGAGTCTCATTATCATATAACTTGAAACTAACTTCATTTAAAGCCTTATTCCATTTATTAATGAAAATTGAAGAATTTAATTTATACCAATGTCTTAGATTATTTACCTCTAGAACCACCTCATCTCGAGCATTATTTTTAGTACTTGGTTCTAATACTATTTTTGAAGCATTAACTAACTTTCTCCCGATATCTGATTTTGGTGATTGAAAAATATCTAATATATTCCCTTTTTCAACAATCGACCCCTCTTCAATTATTACAACTTTTTTACACCACTTTGCTGCAAGATTAATATCATGACTAATTAAAATTAACGTTGTATCAAATTCATTACATAGATGAATTATTTCTTGCATGATTTCAAAACTTGTTTTGGTATCTAAGCTTGTTGTAGGTTCATCAGCTATTAATAATTTAGGTTTCAAAGCAAGTGCCATTGCTATCGAAACTCTCTGTCTCATTCCACCGCTAAATTGATGTGGGAAAGAATCGAGTCTACTTTCTTCAATTCCTACTTTTTGAAAAACTTCTCTTACTAACTTTTTAATATCTAAAGATGATTTAGTGTGATAATGTGTTTTAAATAATTCATATAAATGATCCCCAACTCTCATTAGCGGATTGAGTTTTTTTATAGAGTCTTGATAAATAAATCCAAAATTCTTCCTTCTAAATAATTGTGCATCTTTGTTATTTATTGTCCTAGGATCTACATTAGAAATCGATAGATACCCTTTAGTAGTGGCCTTTTCAGGCAATATATTTACTAATGTTTTTGCAAAAGTGGTCTTTCCACATCCAGAAGGTCCTATTATGGCCAAATGATCTCCACTATCTATTTCCAAATTAAAACTTTTGATAATAGGTTGCTGTTTTAGACCATATTTAACTGTAAGATTTTTAACTACAATAATTTTTTCTTTATTTTTTTCCATGATTTATAGCAAATTTTTCTAGACCTAAATAAAATACATCTAAAGCGATATAAAATGTCCGAGGCAGCTGCAAATTCAAAAGAAAAAAACGAAATTGAAGTTTCCAAAACTATTTTGCCTGAAAATAAAAAATATGAAAGTGAATCTTTGAATTACAAAATAAACATTCCCGATTGGCTTCTTAAAGATATTCATAATTTTGAAAAATTAAATAAAGAAAATGATGAGAATCAAAACCTAATAGTAAAGGCTTTTAAACTTGCTTATAAAGCTCATGATGGACAATTCCGCGCAAGCGGCGAGCCATATATTATCCACCCGGTTGCTGTTGCAAATCTCCTCAAAGAAATAGGTGCAAGTTCATCTGTTATCGCTGCAGGCCTTTTACATGATGTAGTTGAAGATACTGGCATTGATTTATCCGAAATAGAAACAAATTTTGGATTAGAAGTAAAAATACTTGTAGAGGGTGTAACAAAATTAGGCGGCATTCACTTTAACAACAGAACTGAAGCACAAGCTGAAAATCTTAGGAAAATGTTTTTAGCTATGGCCAGCGATATTAGAGTTGTCTTAGTAAAACTTGCAGATCGACTTCATAACATGAGAACAATTGAATGGCTAAATGATGAGAAAAAACTAAGAATAGCCAGAGAAACTAGAGAGATTTATGCACCATTAGCTAATCGTCTAGGAATAAACAGATTTAAATGGGAATTAGAAGATTTAGCTTTTAAATTCCTAGAGCCTAAAGAATATCTTGATCTTAAAGATCAAATCGCTGTTAAAAGAAGTGATAGAGAAAAAAGATTAAAAGTAACTTTGAATCTTATGAAGGAAAACTTGGTTTCAGCAGGTTTGAAAAATTTTGAAATAACAGGAAGGCCAAAACATCTTTATGGAATATGGAGCAAAATGGAAAGGCAACAAAAGCATTTTCACGAGATTTATGATGTTGCTGCCCTAAGAATTATCGTGGACAATTCAGATAGTTGTTATAGAGCTTTAGCAGTTGTTCATGATACTTTCAAACCAATTCCAGGTAGATTTAAGGACTATATAGGATTACCAAAACCCAATGGATACCAGTCTTTACACACTTCTGTGATTGGAAGACATCGACCTATTGAAGTTCAAATTAGAACTACTTCGATGCATCAAATTGCTGAATATGGTATTGCCGCTCATTGGCAATACAAAGAGGGTGGTTCTCCCGCTAAAAGTAATGCCGAGAGATTTAATTGGCTAAGACAATTAGTAGAATGGCAACAAGAAGGTAATGAAAGGGATCATAATGATTATCTAGCTTCAATTAAAGAAGATTTATTTGATGAAGAAGTATTTGTGATCACTCCAAAAGGAGATGTTGTTGGTTTAAGGAAAGGATCTACCGCGATAGATTTCGCCTACAGAATTCATTCTGAAGTTGGAAATCACTGTAATGGAATAAGGATTAATGAAAAGCTTTCTCCATTATCTACAGCACTTCAAAATGGTGACTTCATAGAAATTTTGACTAATAATAATGCCACTCCAAGCTTAGATTGGTTAAACTTTGTAGTTACGCCAACTGCTAAAAATAGAATTCGCCAATGGTATAAGAAAAGTCATCGGGATGAAACGATTAAAAGAGGTAGAGATTTACTGGAAAAAGAAGTAGGTCGAAATGGTTTTGAAACATTACTTTCTAGTGATGCAATGAAAAAAGTTGCAAATCGATGCAATTTAAAAACTACTGAAGACCTCCTTGCATCACTTGGTTTTGGTGGTTTAACTTTACATCAAGTATTAAACAGACTAAGAGAAGAAATAAAATTACAGACAGAAGATGTAAAAAATGATTCTGACTCTGAAATAGCAAAATCTCTTAAAAGCAATAGTAATTTATCCACTAATAAATCTCATACAGCCGCTAAATCTCCAATTTCTGGGATAGAAGGTCTTGATTACAGAATAGGTAAATGCTGTTCCCCACTCCCAGGTGAAGATATTATCGGAACTGTATCGCTCGGAAACCACGGGATAACCATACATAGGACAGATTGTGAAAATATAATTCCAATTCCAATAGAAAGAAGATTACCTGTTGGATGGAATCAAGATAATAAAACTGGCGACAATAAGTTTCCAATTCAGCTCCGAATAGAAGTAATTGATAGAGTTGGAGTTCTTAAAGATATTCTTATGCGTTTATCCGATAAAGGTATAAATGTTAGCGATGCCAATGTTAAAACTGCTTATGGCAAACCAGCTATTATCAATCTCTGCGTAGGGCTAGAAAGTTATAATCAACTTCACAAAACAATTGACCAAATTAAATCTATGGCAGATGTTTTAGATATTGCCAGAGTTGGACAAAATTAATTTTAAGAATAAGATCAATCTATTTTTTAATGTTTTTTTTGTAGATAAGTAAAGCAATACTGCCGCAAAATAAAGCTAATAGTAAACCAACGCAAGATGAACCCAAGAGTAATTTTAGTGAAAAAATCCTACCTTGTTTCCACAAGTCGTCAATCAACAAACTTTTTTCAATAATTTTATTGGAAGAAGAATTTAAAAAAAGCGAACCAACTTTATAGTTAAAAAAATAAAGTGGAACATAAGTAAAGGGGTTGCTTATCCAAGTACCAATTGCAGCTAGAACAATATTTCCCCTAGCTATTTTCGCAAGAAATACCCCTATTAACGTCTGAAAACCAAAGAAAGGAAAGCAGCCACTAAATACCCCAATAGCTAAACCTTTAGCATTAAAGAAAGGACTTCCATTCTGATTCATAAATAATGATAGAATTTTCTTATAGGTAATATCTCTTTTAAATCTCATTCAGAAAGAAAATTTCAAAACTAAATTCTTGATAATCTTACTTAATTATCCATAACAAAGCGAGAGATGGATTCGATAGTTACTACAGAAGATACGATAGCCGCAATTGCTTCAGCTATAAGTATAGGGAAAGGAGGAGTTGCGATAATAAGAGTATCGGGAAAAGAATCAATAAATTCTTGCAAAAAGATTGTTCAAACTAAATCTAAATATGCATGGGAATCTCATAGAGTTTTTCATGGTTTTATTCAGGAAAATAAACAAAATAAATTTATAGATGAGGTTTTAATTTTAGTGATGAAATCACCAAATAGCTTCACAGGAGAAGATGTTGTTGAACTTCATTGCCATGGAGGAATTATCTTAGTAAATAAAGTTCTAAAGATATTATTATCTAATAATTCTAGAGTTAGACTTGCAAACCCAGGAGAATTTAGTCAAAGAGCTTTTCTCAATGGAAAAATAGACCTTACACAAGCCGAGTCGATTAATCAATTAATTAATGCAAGAAATACCAGATCAGCAGAGTTAGCTTTTAGCGGGGTTCAAGGAGAAATAAAGAAAAAAATTGATGATATTAAAAATGACCTTTTAAATCAACTTTGCGAAATAGAAGCTAGGGTTGATTTTGAAGAAGACTTTACAGATTTTGATTACACCAAATATCTTAAAAATATTAAAAAAGTAAAAGAAAAAATAGAATTACTTATAGAAAATGCAAAAAGAAATTCCTATATTCACAATGGAATATCCATTGCGCTTATAGGCAAAACAAATGTTGGTAAAAGCTCTTTACTAAATTTGCTTGCAAAAGATGAGAAAGCAATCGTAACTAATATTCCTGGAACAACTAGAGATGTTATTGAAGTTAATTTAACTATTAATGATATTCCAATGAAAATAATTGATACTGCTGGCATAAGAGAAACTCATGAACAAATTGAAAGTATTGGAATTAAAAAAAGTTTTGGGAAAATTAAAGAGTCAGATTTTATAATTTATATTTATAGTCTTGAAGAAGGATTTAATGAAGAAGACAGAAAAATAATACGAGAAATCCCCAAAGAAAAATTAATTACTATTTTGGGCAATAAAAAAGATTTAATTGATTGCAAAAATATTAATTCCAAGAAGTTTAAAAACACAATTCTTATGAGCATTAAGAATAAAGATGGTGAAAGATTATTAATCGACACAATCATAAAAAAATGCGGATTAAAACAAGTAGAAAATATCAATATATTTTTAAACGAAAGACATCTAACAAATTTATCTGCTTGCTTATCTAATTTAAATGATACTGATGAAATAATTAAAAATAAATTGCCATTTGATTTGTTATCAATAGAACTAAGAGATGGAATTCAAAACTTATCTAAAATAACTGGTCAAGAATTAACAGAGGAACTTTTAGATAATATTTTTTCTAAGTTTTGTATTGGTAAATAAATTTGAGTTAAATTACATAGTGGTATATAGTTGATTCTCTAACTTCAGTTGAATTTTTATTAATTAATTATTTTTTTAGTTTAGTGGATTTAAATACTCCAATAATAAGTAAGATCATTGATAATTGGATCGATGAAGATATAGGAAGGGGAGATCTTACAAGTCCTTCTATTACAGAAGAGAATAGTAATGCATATTGGATTGCAAAAGAAGATGGTATTTTTTGTGGTGTTGAAATTATAAAAGAAATTTTTAAAAAAATTGATTTAAAGATCATTCCAAAATTTAATATCTCTGATGGAGATCAATTTGTTAAGGACCAAAAACTCCTGGAAATATTTGGACCTTCAAAAAGCTTGCTAGCTAGTGAAAGAATAGGCCTAAATATAGCAATGCATTTATCTGGAATATCAACATATACTAAGAATCTTGTAAATAAGTTAGAAGGTACAAATATAAAATTAGCAGATACTAGGAAAACAACTCCTGGCTTAAGAATATTTGAAAAATATGCATTTAAATGCGGAGGCGGAGTGAATCACAGAATGGGATTATACGATGCAGCCATGATAAAAGAAAATCACATTGCATGGACAGATAATCTTAATAATGCAGTAAAAAAAATTCGACTAAATTCGCCTTTTACAACTCATATCATAATTGAGGCTGAGAATATTGAACAGGCAAAAGAAGCAGTATTAGCAGGAGCAGATAGTGTCTTATTGGATGAACTTAGCCCTGAAATAATCAAAAAAAACGTTCAAGAATTAAGAGATATATCAATGAATAGCTTAAAAAAAGAAGTCAATAAAAATTTGATAATAGAAGTTTCTGGAATTAACCCTAAAGAAATTAATAAATATCTAATAAAAGGTATTGATTTAATTTCAACAAGTTCTTCAATTACCAAAAGTAATTGGATTGATTTAAGTATGCGTTATATTAATTAACTATAAAGATTAATAATTGAATAATTAATGCTGATCATTTTTAAAGAATTAACAAAACAATTTGAACAATCTCTTTTAAATAGTCTTGAAAAAAATGATAAAAAAGGAGAATTCGACAATCTTAGAAAAAATTTAGTTACACAATCATCAAAAGAAGAGTTTGGTGATTATCAATGTAATGTTTGTCTAAGTTTATCTAAAATATATAAAAAGAACCCTAGAGATATTTCTAATGATTTTATTAAAATTTTAAATAAAAATAAATGGATAGCAAAATTATGTAAAAGTCTAGAAATAGCTGGACCTGGATTTATAAATATAAAATTAAAAGATGAAGTTCTAATAAATGAAATTAAATCAAATATTCAATGCCAAAGAGGTGGTGTGCCTCAAATTAAAAAAGATTTAGATAGTGGCTTATCAAATAAAGTAATTGTAGATTTTTCAAGTCCTAATATTGCTAAAGAAATGCATGTAGGGCATTTAAGATCAACAATAATAGGAGATTCAATATCCAGAATTTTCGAGTTAAGAGGTTATGAAGTATTAAGACTAAATCATGTTGGCGATTGGGGAACGCAATTTGGAATGCTTATTACTCAGCTAAAAGATTTATATTCAAATGATCTAGAAGAAATAGGAAAGATCAAGATAAGTGATTTAGTTGAATTTTATAAAGCATCAAAAAAAAGATTTGATAATGAATCTGAATTCCAAAAAAGATCTAGGGAGGAAGTAGTAAAGTTACAAAGCGGAGATAGTCAATCTATCCAAGCATGGAAATTGTTATGTGATCAATCGAGAAAGGAATTTGATGAAATCTATAAAAATTTAAAAATAAAAATAAAAGAAAGAGGCGAATCTTTTTATAATCCATTTTTAAAGTCAGTTATTGAGGATTTGAAGTTTAAAAAAATACTCATAGAAGATCAAGGAGCAAAATGTGTATTTTTAGAAGGGATGACTAATAAAGAAGGAAAACCTTTACCGCTAATTGTTCAAAAAAAAGATGGCGGTTTTAATTATGCCACCACGGATCTTGCCGCTATAAGATACAGATTCGATAAAGCTCCTAATGGGGATAATGCTTCAAGAATTATTTATGTAACTGATCATGGACAAGCAAATCATTTTGCTGGAGTTTTTCAAGTTGCAAAAAAAGCAAAATGGATCCCAGATAAGGGTCAAGTTGATCATGTCCCTTTTGGATTAGTTCAAGGAATTGATGGCAAAAAACTCAAGACGAGGGAAGGTGAAACAATACGTTTAAAAGATTTATTAAATGAAGCGGTTAGAAGAGCAAAAGAAGATTTATTGAAAAGATTAGAAGATGAAGATCGTTATGAAACAGAAGAGTTTATTGCAAATACTTCAAGAATTATTGGATTAGGAGCTGTTAAGTATGCAGATTTAAGTCAAAATAGGATGACTAATTATCAATTTAGTTTTGATAAAATGCTTTCCCTTAATGGAAATACTGCTCCTTATTTGTTATATACACTTGTAAGAATTGCAGGTATTAAAAGAAAAAATGATTTTGTTTATGAATCTAAAGATTTTCAACACGTAAATTATGAACATAAATCTGAGTGGAAACTTATCAGAAAATTACTTAAGTTCGATGAAGTCATAATTTCTATTGAAAAAGATTTAATGCCAAATAGATTATGCAATTATCTATTCGAGCTATGTCAGACTTTTAATAGATTCTATGATCAAGTTCCAATACTAAAAGAAGAAAAAAATATAAAAATTTCTAGGCTTAATTTGTGTGAATTAACCTCAAAAATACTAAAATTAAGCTTAGAGCTTTTAGGAATTGAAACTTTAGAAAGAATGTAATGAATGATTTTGATCAATTAAATAATCTTTTTCCAAAACCAAGAGAAGAAATAATAAATATGAAGTCTTACTCTGCACCTTTAGAAAATAGAAGAAATTTACTCCGCTTAGACTTTAATGAAAATACTTTAGGTCCTAGTCCTAAGGTTTTAGAGGCATTACAAGCGATAAAACTAGATGAGATTTCAATTTATCCAGAATATAATTTTTTAAAAAAATTTTTATGTGATAAATATCTTGATTCGAGAAAATTTGGTAATGATGAAATCGGAATTTTCAATGGAGCAGATGCAGCAATAAATGCAATTTTCAATTGCTTTGGAGAAAAAGATCAAATATTTCTAACCACAAATCCAACTTTTGGTTACTATTCTCCTTGTGCAGAAATCCGAGGAATGAAAAAAATAAGTTGTTCTTACATTGGAGAAAATTTTCTATTTCCCATCGAAGAATTTAGAGAAACAATAATAAATCATAATCCAAAGTTAATATTTATTTGTAATCCAAATAATCCAACAGGAACTATTTTAAGCTCTCATGAAATAATTAATTTAGCCAATATCAATAACGATTCATTAATAGTTGTTGACGAACTATATGAAAAATTTAATGGAGATAGTCTTCTTAAATCGATAGATTTTGAAAAGAATAAAAATATACTAATAATCCAATCTCTCTCCAAAACTGCAGGTCTAGCTGGTTTAAGAATAGGTTTTACTTTTGGCAATAAAAGTTTAATTCAGTACATTAATAAAGTTACAGGACCATATGATGTAAATAGCTTTGCCATAACAGCTGCATTAGCAGCACTTAAAGATAAAACATATATTGATAATTATGTTTTAGAAGTAAAAAAGGCGAGGGAATGGATTTTAAATAAATTTAAACCTACAAAAATCAGAACTCACTTTAGTGGAGGTAATTATTTCTTAATTTGGCCAAAAAAAGATCCTAAAGTCTTAATTCAACAGATGAGAGAAAAAGGTATTCTTATTAGAAGCATGGAAAACAAAAAAGATATCAGTAATTCAATAAGGGTTAGTATTGGAACTAAAGAACAAATGATTTTTTTCTGGGACAATTACAAGATCTTAGATTTAAAAAATTAATTACTGAAAATATAAATTGTATTTTGATCGATTCTTGTGGGTTTTATTTGAAAATCTTTTCCAACATATTTTACTTTAAAATCCTTCATATTTTCGATAAATAAATCAGCATTTGAGAAATCGCATTCTTTATTAATTTGTTTGCCACGTTCAAAGTGAACAGGAATAACTACTTTAGGTTTTAATATCTTAACTATTTTTGAGGCTTCTTTACCATTGTAAGATTTTATTCCTCCTCCAATTGAAATAAATAATATATCTGGACTAGACAAAATAATTTGACTGTTTATATCAATGTCACCAGCGGCTCCTCCCATATGCACAATTTTAAGATCATTCTGCTCCCAACTCCAAACAGTTGCCATCCCAAATCTTCTTCCATCTACTCTATCATGTGGTACAGAAATTCCATTTAATAAAATATCCTCAAATTGATAGATTCCTGGCTCAACGAACATTAATTGATCATTAGGGTTATATCCTTCATCTGGAAGCCTAGAACTAGCCAAAATAAAATCTACGTTAACTTCTTTTGGCTCCTTTAAATTACTTGCACAACCTATTGCTTTAAAGGGATTTATAAGAATAGATTGATCTGCACTAGTAATTAAAAAACTACTATGTCCCAAACTTTTTATTCCTAAATTTCTTGCCAATAATGAGGTAGGTAAAAAAGAGCTAAGTAATATCAAAAATAAAAAATTTTTAATTTGAGAAATCATAATTTTAATTTTTTTTTATTTTACTTTTGTTCAGCCATTTTTAGAAAATTACTAATTAATTTATGACCAAATTGCGTTAACACACTTTCAGGATGGAACTGTACCCCATGTAAATGTTTATATTCTTTGTGAGAGATAGCCATAATAGTTGAGTCTTCTAAAGTCGCAGTTATGTCGAAACAAGATGGTAAAGAAATTGAATCAACGATAAGACTATGATATCTAGTAGCAACAAATGGAGTCTCTATATCTTTAAACAATCCTTTTTGATTATGAAAAATTTTGGATGTCTTACCATGCATAAGTTCTTTCCCAACTATAACTTTACCTCCAAAAGCTTGGGCCAAAGCTTGATGGCCTAAACAAACTCCCAATGTCGGAATAGTTTTAGATAATTTTTTTAGTATTGGCAGACAAATTCCAGATTGATCTGGATTGCCTGGACCTGGAGATAATAAAATACCACTTGGATTTAGTTTGATAATTTCTTCTATAGTAATTTCATCATTTCTTTTAACTATTAATTCTTTAGTTATTTCATGCTCAACTGAAAGTTCTCCTAAATATTGAACGAGGTTATAAGTAAAACTATCGTAATTATCAATAACAAGAAACATATTTATATGGATTTAAAATAACAACTTAATTTTAGGAACAAAGATATATACAGCAATAATAACAGAATTAATGGAAGCTAATAATACTGCACCTGCAGAAGTATCTTTTGAAATTTTAGCCAAAAAACTAAATTCTTTTTTAACTACTAAATCAACGATTGATTCAATAGATGTGTTCAATATTTCTAATATTAAAACAGACATTATTGTTGCAATCAAAATAACATAATTACTTAGACTAATTTTGAGTAAAAAACCAATTATTAAACTTGTCACTGCAAAAATTAATTGAATTTTAAAATTTCTTGAAGTTTTTAATACATAACTAATACCACTGAAAGCATACTTAAAACTTATAAATACATTACTAGAAGTTTTGTATGATTCCTTTCTATTTTCTAAATAGTTTATTTTTTTTTTCATTGATTTTTAATCTAATCGAGTAATTAAATATTCTTGGAAATTTAACATATTTTCTAAATCATGCTCATTATTATGTTCCCATCCCAAAAGGTGTAAAAATCCATGACTAGCCAACCAGATCATCTCTTTATAGATTGAATGTTTATATTCATAAGATTGCTCAAGTGCCATCTCTAATGATATAAATATATCTCCTAACTCTATATGATCTAAATTATTTAGAGATTCATCAGAAATAATTGGAAAAGATAGAACATCAGTTGGACCATTTTTTTGCATCCATTTCTTATTCAAAGTAGCAATTTCTTCATTAGATATTATCTGTAAGCCTAATGAAAAAGATTTTTTTTCAAAAATATAATTTGGTAATTCATAATCCTCTTTTTCTAATATTATATTTATCCAAGATAAAAAAACTTTCTCCCAAAAAATAGATTCAAAAATAAGCTTAGTTTTAGTATCTTTTAACTTATTTGAAAATTGAGAAAAATCATTACATTGAAAAACCAAATCTAAATTTATTTCAGAAATAATTTTTTCTTTCATACATTCTTAAACTGGAATATTGGGTTTACCTATTGTGGCCACAAGTATTAATATCCCAATTAAAACTAGAAAGGTTATTGAAAAATGAGAAATACTTTTTGAGCCTTTCCTTACCATATTTCTCATAGCTAGCTTTATAAAGCTTGGAGGAGAAACTTTTTTTTCTAAACTTTTGTTTTTATTTTCCATTAGTTATTCAATAGATTCGTTGGAAGAAATATTCATACGTAATAATTCATGAATAAATGGTTCGAGTCCACCATTTAAAACATTATCTAACTCGTTAGTCTCCTGCATAGTCCTAAGATCTTTTACCATTTGATAGGGATGGAAAACATAATTTCTTATTTGATTGCCCCATGCAGCTTCCACAATATCACCTCTAATATCAGCTACTTCTGCAGCTCGTTGTTCTTTAGCAATCACTAATAGTTTAGACTTTAGAAGCAACATAGCTTTTTCTTTATTTTGTAATTGAGATCTTTCTTGGGTACATCTTACTGAAATCCCTGAAGGCAAATGAACAATCCTTACCGCTGTTTCTACTTTATTAACATTTTGTCCTCCCGCTCCACCGGATCTACTAGTTGTAATTTCTAAATCTTTTTCAGGTATATCAAGTGAAATATTATCATCTAATTTTGGCATAACCTCTACCCCTGCAAAGCTGGTTTGTCTTTTGCCATTGGCATTAAAAGGAGAAATTCTTACTAATCTATGAGTTCCTTTTTCATGTTGCAGATAGCCGTATGCATATTTTCCATCAATTTCAAACGTTACACTTTTAATACCTGCTTCTTCTCCTTGAGATAATTCATTAATGACAAGGCTCATTTGATTATTATCGGCCCATCTTGAGTACATTCTTAATAATATCTCTACCCAATCCTGCGCATCTGTTCCACCCGCACCTGCGTTAATAGAAACTACTGCACCTTCCTTATCGTATTCACCACATAACAATCTTTCAAATTCCCATTTATCTAAATTCTCTCTTAATTTCTTTAATCCCCGCTGGGATTCTAAAATCATTTCCTCTTCAGGTTCTAAAGAATAAAGCTCAAGAGAGGCATTAGCATCAGAAATAAAAGTTTTCCATTTATCTAACAATTCAAGTTGTGCTTTGACATCATCAAGGATTAACATTTGCTTTTTAGCTTCTTCTTGATTTTCCCAAAATTCAGGCTGAGCAGAAATTTGCTCTAACTCTTTCCTTTTTGCTTTTAATCTTGGAACGTCAAAGACAATCCTGAGCATTACCCAGGCGCTCTGTTAGTTCCGAAAGATCTTTTTTGAAAAATGTTATATCTATCAAAATAGAATTTAATCGTTATTTATAATCTAACAAGCACTTTTGTTTAATAGTATAAAGTAAGTATTATTTTAAAAAAATGTCCAAAGTTGAAATCTATACTTGGCAATATTGCCCATTCTGTATTCGAGCAAAATCACTACTCAAGAAAAAAAATGTAAATTTTACAGAATATAAAATAGACGGCGACGAAGATGCCAGAGCATTGATGATTGAAAGAGCTGATGGCAGAAGAACATTACCACAAATATTTATAGATAATGAGGGTATCGGAGGCTGCGATGATCTCTATGCATTAGAAAATGAAAATAAATTAGAAGCATTATTAAACTAGACCTTATGAAATTTCTATTCGTAATAGATCCAATTAAAAATATAAATCCCCTAAAAGATTCAACCGCTGCTTTAATGCAAGCATCATCAAAAAAAAATATTGAAATCTGGAGTTGTACTCCTCAAGACCTTGAAGCTAGAGGTGATGAAGTATGGGCATCTTCGGTAAAAGTTGAAGTAAATCCGTGGATTTCTTTCAAAGAGAATGATTGCATACCCCTCGCCGAATTTAATTGCATTTGGATGAGAAAAGATCCTCCTGTAAATGAGGCTTATTTATATGCAACTCATCTTTTAGAAGTTGCCGAAAGAAAAGGAGTAAAGGTAATCAACAAACCCTCATCTTTAAGAGCATGGAATGAAAAGCTAGGTGCTTTGAGATATAGCCATTTAATGGCACCTACAATAGTTGCGAGTAAGGTAAAAGATCTAATTAATTTTGCAAATATAAATAATGAAGTAGTCATAAAACCTCTTGGAGGAAAAGGTGGTCAAGGTGTTATAAGGATAAATAAAAATTCTCCAGGAATTAAATCAATCATTGAATTAATTACTTCTCAAGAAGAATTACCCGTTATGATGCAAAAATTTATTCCTGAAGTCATAGAGGGTGATAAAAGAATAATTATCGTAAACGGAGAAGCAATTGGATCTATAAATAGGATTCCTCAAGGAGGCGACTTTAGGAGTAATTTAGCGATGGGAGGGAAGGCTGAACCCACATTATTAACAGAAAAAGAAAAAAGTATCTGCTCAGAATTATCTCAACACTTCAAAGATGAAGGTTTATTTTTTGTGGGTATTGATGTAATAAATGGAATGCTTAGCGAGATTAATGTAACAAGTCCAACAGGTTTAAGAGAAATAGAAAATTTATCCAATAAGAATGTTTCAGCGGAAGTTATTGAAAAATTAGTAGAAATTATCTAGGATTTTTAGCGTAAAATATCTGTTTTACTATAGATTCAAATTTTAATTTAATCTCATCTATTTCTTTCTCTAAAACGGAGCCTGAAACTATACCTGAACCTGCAGTAAATTCAATATTTTCTTCAATACATCTTGCGCCTCTTATTGCTAAAAGAAATGAAGCATTGCCTGATGAATCAACCCAACCCATTGGAGAGGCATAATTTCCTCTTGGAAAAGACTCAAGAGTATTTATCCAATCCAATGCTGCATTTTTTGGGTATCCACAAACAGCCGGAGATGGATGTAGGTTTTTAAGCAATTCAAAAGGACAAATATTTTCGACTTTAGAGAAAATAAGTGTTTGCAAATGAGAAATATCTCCAAATGAATTTACCTTGATATCACTTTTTTTAAAGTTTGTTATTTTTGAAACTTCTAAAGATTTAATCAAATGCTGTATTACATAATTATGTTCCTTTAAGTCTTTAGTACTTTTCAGGAGTTTCTTAAAATTTGAATTAGTAGAGATAGTTCCAGCAAGAGCCTCTAAAGTTAAATTAGGTTTAGAAAAAGAAAACAATTTTTCTGGAGATGCTCCAAACAAAATATCCTTACTATTCCTTTTCCAAACGTATCTAAATGTATTTGGTTGCTTCTTTTTAAATCTTTTTAAAATTTCTACTAAATCTAATTTATTTTTAAGTTTTATTTTAATCCTATTCGCTAAAACTATCTTTTCGAGGATACCTTTATCTACTAATTGAATTCCTCTATTTACTACTTTTTTCATATCTGTTTTAGAAGTTTCTAAGGAGTGTGAGAAATCATCAATATAAGGGGAAACAAAACTAGTTTTTAAGCCAGATGATTTTATTAATTCTGAGCCAGAATTAATAACTTGATTTCTAATTGTCCATATTTCTTCAATTAATGTTCTTAATGATGATTTACCTTCAACATGACCATTGATTCTTAACCAGCAATTATTATCACTTTTAGTAATTAATATTTTTGGCAAGATAGCTTCCAAACTAGGAATATCTGAAGGTAAATTATTATTATTCAAATTTTCAGCGAAAGAAAATAAATAAATTATTTTTGAATGTGCAGAATTATGCGATTCATTAGTTAAATTGATTAAATTTTTAAAATTCTCAGAATTAAACTCTTTTGCTACCTCAAATCTTTTTGGACCATCCAAAGTAACATATTTACACTTCTCTAAGGCTATATATGAAATGCCATCAGATTCCTCCCAAAATGAAGAAAACGGATATTTATTTATTAACAATTCATAAACTTGAAATAAATCAATACAAGGAATCTCAACACAAATACTTACTAATCCAGAATTTTCAACTTTCTTATCGAAAGAGGAAAATACATCTTTTAAAAAATCTGTTAAGTTTAAATCATTTTTCATTACTTATTGAAAATAACTAAAAATCATGCAATAAAGTAAAAAATGTAACTCAATTTATAAACTACATTTAATAATTATCTAATTTTGTGAGTTTATTAAAAATGAACGAAGATAAAAAAAAATTATGGAAACAAGCAATAAAATGGCCTCTTTATTCTGTTGCCATACTTCCAGTTTTAATAACAGGTGCTTATTTACTCAATCAATATGAAAAGGTAAAAATTTATAATTTGATTGCATTTACTTTAGCTGCAATTTTGATATTACTTTGGGAAAATCTAACTAATGATTTATTCGACTCAGAAACAGGAATAGATGAATTTAAATTCCATTCAATTGTAAATCTTGTAAAAAATAAAAAAATAATTTCATTTATTGCATATACATCTTTAGTTATTGGTTTATTAATAATTTCAATTATTTCAGTATCAACAAGTATAAACATTTTGATTTTGGTGGCAGCTTGCTGCTTCTTAGGATATTTATATCAGGGTCCTCCTTTTAGATTTGGCTATCAAGGTTTAGGAGAACCATTATGCTGGCTTGCATTTGGACCTTTTGCTTACTCTGCAGTCTTAATTGCATTAAATCCATCTAATATTTTCTTTGAAGATATTCCCTGGAAAGTTTCTTTATTACTTGGTTCAGGACCTTCTTTGGCAACAACTCTTGTATTATTTTGTTCTCATTTTCATCAAATTTCTGAAGATAAAAAGCATGGAAAAAATTCACCTTTAGTTCGCTTAGGAGCAAAAAAAGGTTCTCAATTTGTACCTTGGATAATTTTTACAATATATATTTTTCAACTTTTCACTATAGTTAATGGATTTATTCCAGTGTTTTGTATCCTTTATTTGATTAGTTTTCCTCAAGCACTAAGACTTATAAATTTATTAAGATCTTCATATAAAATTCCTAATGCAATAAAAAATTGTAAATTTATCGCAATAAAATTTCAAACTCTTAATGGAGTTGGCTTAATCACAGGATTAATATTTAATTACTTGCTTAATAAATGAACTTAATATTTCAAAAAAAATCTTATAGCTTTAAGTTATCCGCCAAAGTAAAAAATTCTAAAACCACCTACCATACAAAATCGGGTTGGATAATTAAATTAACGAATAATGATAAAAAAATTGGGTTTGGAGAAGTTTCACCACTTCATAAAGAAGACTTAAAAAAGTGTGCGAAACAACTAGAAATGATACCTTCTTCTGTAGATTTATTTAATTTATCTGAGCAAATAAATATTTTTCACCCATGCATTCAATCTGCAATAAATTCTGCGTTAGCCGAAATAAATGGGAAAATTATTTTTAAAGAAAACTACTACTTTGATGAAATTGATAAAACAGCCATATTGTTAAATCATGAAAATGTAGTTTCAGATCTAAATGAAATTAAAAAAAGACAATCTGATATTGGAAAATCATTAACCATAAAATGGAAAGTAGCACTTAAAAATAATCATGAGGAAGAAGCAAGTTTAGAAGAAATTTTAAGCGAAATAGGCAATAATATTAAATTACGAATAGATGCTAATGGTTCTTGGGGAAGAGAGATAGCTAATAGATGGGCTGATATTTTGAAGGATAACAAAAATGTAGATTGGTTAGAACAACCTCTCTGTGTTGATGATATTGATGGTTTGAAAGAACTAAACAAAAAAATCCCTATAGCCTTAGACGAATCACTTTTAAAATTTCCAAATTTGATTGATGAGTGGAAAGGTTGGCAAATTAGAAGGCCTTCTCAAGAAAATAATCCAGTTAAGCTTTTAAGAGAATTAGAAAATAAAAAAGCTTTAATATCTATAAGTACCTCATTTGAAACTGGTATAGGCAATAGATGGCTTTATCATTTATCGTCTATACAATTACAAGGACCAACTCCAAAAGTTCCTGGTTTAGCAATGAATAAATTCCCTAATTCGTTTCTATTTTTAAATGAAGCAAAAAAGATATGGGATCAACTATGAAAAATAAAATTCATACTATTGAAGTTGAAAATAACGAAACTCAATCTGTAGAGAAAATTATTGAAAAAATTAGAGCGAATAAAATTATTTATGTAAAAAACAAATTTTATCAAGACAAAGATGTATTAGATTCAATTACTGAAAATGGGCCAGCAATTATCTTAAACAGTAGTGGGAGTTCTGGAAAACCGAGACAATGTTTTCACCATTTGGATAATCTTAAATTATCTGCAGCTACATCAGGTCAATGGCTAATAGAGCAAGGATTTGAATTGCAAAACTGCTTAATTTTCAATACTTTACCCCTGAACCATATAAGTGGATTAATGCCAATTTTTAGAAGTCAAACTTGGGGATGTGATTGTATTAATATATCTCCGAATTTGATAAAAAAAACTCGAGAACTTTTACTTTATACAATTAAATTTAAAAAAAACAAAAAACACTTGATTACGTCATTAGTACCTACCCAACTACAAAGATTTTTAGCTCAAAAAGATGGAATTAGTTGGCTAAAAATTTTTGATCTAATTTGGGTAGGTGGAGCTTCAATCTCAGACGAAACTGCAGAACAATGTATAAAAGAAAAAATAAAATTAGCACCTTGTTACGGCTCAACTGAAACAGCAGCAATGGTTACGAGTTTAAAACCAAAAGAATTCTTAATGGGTTTTAAAAATGTTGGAGAAATACTACCTGATACAAAAATAAGAATTAACGCACAAGGATTAATCGAGATAAAATCAGCCAGAATTGGAATCGAAATAATAGACTCTTTAAAGACTGAAAATTTCAAAAATAAAAATGGGTGGTGGCAAACAGGTGATTTAGGTGAAATAAATCAAATCAATAATTCTTTCTATTTAAACTTTGTTGGAAGAAGTGATAATGCCTTTAATTCAGGAGGAGAAATCGTTTTCCCTGAAGTAATTAGATCTAGATTAAATGATTTCATTATGAAAGAAAATATCCCAATTAATAAAATCAATATTTCAAAAGTATCTAACAAATTATGGGGAAATAAAATTAAAGTAATAGTTGAATTTAGAGAACTTACAAATAATAAAAATATTGAAATTTCTTTAAATTTATTAAAAAAATTTTCTCAAAGTTGGCCTAAACATGAAAAGCCTGAAAAGTGGATTGTTAAAAACAAAAATAGCATTACAGAAAAGATAAACTATAATTTTAAAAAATAATAATTAGCATTCTTTTAAATTTGTTCTCACATTAGAAGCCTCTATCCATCTTTCTAAAAGATCGGGAAGTTCTATTTTATTCCTTGAATCAACATCTAAAGAACAATGTATAATTTTCCCTTCGGCTACTTTATTTTCATTTTTTATAAAAAAGCTATTTACTTGGAACAAATGAGTATTAATTTTATGAGGGGCAATTTTTACTTTTAATAAATCTCCAATTTTTATAGGCGCTAGAAAGTTTGCTTCACAATTTACTATTGGAAAAATAATCTGACTTTTACTTATAGAAAAATCTGGGAAAACATCTTGAGAAGGAATCCCATAAATTTCAAGACTTTCTTCCCAAGCTTCATGCGACCATCTTAATAAGTTATGAAAATGAATTACACCTGCAGAATCACAATCACCAAATCTTACCTTCTTCTGCAATATTAACCAGTCAGCGGGTTTCATTTAAAGAAATTATCTATCAACAGATCCCATAATGACATCTATTGAACCAAGGATTGCCATAATATCAGCGATTTTGGCACCTTTAAGAATATGAGGCAATATTTGCAGATTATTTAAATCAGCTGCTCTGATTTTGAATCTCCATGGGGTAACTTCATTATTTCCTTGAATAAATACACCTATTTCTCCCTTTCCGGACTCTAATCTTGTATATAATTCTCCGTTAGGAATTTTAAAAGTTGGAGCAACCTTCTTAGCTACATATTGATAGTCAATACCAAATATTTCACTTTTCTTATCTTCAGTCGCTATTCTTTGAGCTTCTAAATTTTCTGTTGGACCTCCTGGAATCATTTTGCAGGCTTGTCGAATGATGCTTAGTGATTGTCTCATCTCTTCAACTCTTACTCGATATCTCGCATAACAATCTCCTTCTTTTTCTGAAGCAATCTGCCAATCAAAATCGTCATAACATTCATAACTATCGACTTTCCTTAAATCCCAGGAAACTCCAGAAGCTCTAAGCATTGGCCCAGACAAAGACCAATTAATTGCCTGGTCCCTTTCTATTGTTCCTAGACCTTCAATTCTTTTTCTAAAAATTGGATTATTTGTGATTAATTTTTCGTATTCATCTATCTTAGGGCCGAACCAATCGCAAAAGTCTATACATTTTTCTAACCATCCATATGGGAGATCACATGCGACACCTCCTATCCTAAAGAAATTATTATTTATTAGCCTTTGCCCAGTTGCAGCTTCCCAGAGATCATAGATCATCTCTCTTTCTCTAAAAATATAGAAAAATGGAGTTTGAGCTCCTACGTCTGCTAAAAAGGGACCAAGCCATAAAAGATGATTAGCAATACGATTAAGTTCGAGCATAAGAACTCTGATGTAACTAGCTCTTTTGGGCACTGGAATATTAGCTAATCTTTCAGGAGCGTTTACTACAATAGCTTCATAAAACATTCCTGCTGCATAATCCATTCTGCTTACATAAGGGACATACATTACATTTGTCCTATTTTCAGCTATCTTTTCCATTCCTCTATGTAAATATCCAATTACTGGCTCACAATCAATGACATTCTCCCCATCAAGAGTTACAACTAACCTTAAAACCCCATGCATTGAGGGATGGTGAGGGCCAAAATTGACCACCATTGGTTCTGTCCTAGTCTCTAGCTGAGCCATTCGAAATTTAACTTCTAAATAAATCTTAGTCGAAAGTTATGCAAACTGACCTATCTGATTCATCTTTTTTCAATCATCAATCAGTTATGACAGATGAGATTATGGCCTCACTAGAGCATTACCCACTTATACATAACAATGAACTTAAGGGAATAGACGCAACTTTAGGCGGAGGCGGGCACTCTTATCATTTATTGAGAAAATATTCGGGTTTAAATATAATTGGACTTGATCAAGATCCATTCGCAAGAAAATCAGCATCAAAAAAACTTGATGAGTTTAAAAGTAGGATTGATATAAGGGCTTCAAATTTTGCGGATTTTGTACCAAAAGAAAAAGTTTCTTTTGTGATTGCAGATCTTGGAGTAAATAGTAACCAAATTGATGACCCTAAAAGAGGATTTAGTTTCCAAAAAGATGGTCCGCTTGATATGCGCATGAATCCTTTTCTTGATGTTGATGCAGCTAAATTAATTGAGGCTTTAAATGAAAAAGATCTAGCTAACCTAATCTATAAATATGGAGATGAGAGATTATCAAGAAAGATTGCTAGGAAAATAAAATTGGATTTGAAGGAAAATGGGAAATATTCTGGGACAAAAGAGTTAGCTTATTCAATTGCAGGCTGCTTCCCACCAAAACAAAGATATAAAAAAATACATCCAGCAACAAGAACATTTCAAGCACTAAGAATTGCTGTTAATAAAGAAATTGAAGTATTAGAAAAATTTTTGCAAGTTGTGCCTGAATGGCTTTTGCCAGGGGGTATTATTTCTATTATTAGTTTTCATTCCCTTGAGGATAGGTTAGTTAAAAGTTGTTTTAAGAATGATCAAAGACTAAAAAACCTGACAAAAAAGCCAATAACTCCTTCCGAACAAGAAGTCCAACTAAATAAAAGAGCTAGAAGTGGAAAATTAAGAATTGCTCAATTAAATTAAAAGCCAATAATTTCTATCGTAATGATCTGATCGTATCTGTAAGAATATGAATTGCTTGTTTTATATCTTTTGAATTAGTACTTAATCCAATACTTAACCTTATTGAAGATTCTGCTTCTTTAATAGATCTACCTAAGGCTAGTAAAACATGAGATGGTTCACCATTACTACATGCAGATCCAGTAGAACAAATTATTTTAGATTTTAAAAATTTATGAAACTTTGCTCCGTTTAAATCCAATACAGTCAAATTTAAATTGTGAGGTAATCTTTTTTCTATGGAGCCATTAATTAATAAACCAGAATTATTTTTTAACAACCCTTCTAAAAGGTTATTTCTATAAAAAAGTAATTTCTCAGCATTATTTTTTTGATTAAAAACTGCTATCTCTATTGCTTTAGCAAAGCCAACTACTAAAGGAAGAGGTAAGGTGCCAGACCTAAGACCATATTCCTGACCTCCTCCAACAATTAAAGGCTCAAGATTAATTTCTTCATCAAGCAAAAGAAGTCCTATACCTTTAGGACCATATATTTTGTGTGAACTCATCGTTATCATGTTTACATCGTATAAAAGATTGTCTAACGCCATATAACCTAAACATTGTGCAAAATCAGAGTGAAATGTTATTCCTCTCGATTTACATATTTTTGCAATATTTTCTATAGGTTGAATAACTCCTATTTCGTTATTTGCCAACATGACACTAACCAGAAATGTATCTTCTCTTATATTTTTTTTGAATTGTTCTTCTGAAATTAAGCCATCTTTCTCAGGATTAATTTCTGTAACCATAAATCCCTCTTTTTTTAGTTGGTTTAAGGGCTCCAAAACAGCTTTATGCTCCGTTTTTAAGGTAACAATATGTCCATAATTTCCTGTTTTTTTGTAGAAATTTCTAGCAAAACCTAATAAGGCTAAGTTATTAGATTCAGTTGCTCCACTTGTAAAAATAACTTTTTTATTCTTAAGAAATAAACTTTGTTCTATTTTTTCTCTTGAGGCTTCCAATATAGCGCTTGCGTTAATCCCCGCCAAATTAGATTTGCTTGCAGGGTTAGAGAATATCTCACTCCAAAAAGGTTTCATCGAATCAACGACATCTTTAGAGCAAGGAGTCGAAGATTGATAATCTAGTAGTATGGGAGTTGATAGCATTATATTTAGTATATAAAATTCTTTTTATTACTAGAAAATCAAATTAAAGAATTAAAAAAATGAATGAAATTAATCAAATAAATAATGAACCCGTAAGAAAATCAAGAATTTTATTAGTTGATGATGAGCCTGGTTTAAGAACAGCTGTTAAAACATTTCTAGAAGATGAAGGCTTTGAAATATTTATTGCAGTTGATGGAGAGGATGGTTGGGAAAAAGCTCAAACAATTTTCCCCGATTTGATAATTAGCGATATTATGATGCCACGAACCAACGGTTATGCTTTATTAAAAAAAATTAGAGAGGATGAAAAATTAGGAGGAACTCCAGTGATTTTTCTAACTGCAAAAGGAATGACCCTAGACAGAACAGAAGGTTATCTTGCAGGAGTTGATGATTATATTTCCAAACCTTTCGATCCCGATGAATTAGCTGCAAGAGTTAAAAATGTAATCAACAGACAAGAACGATTATTAAAAGAAGCGGCGCGATTCGCAGATATTGACGTAAGCAAAATGGCAAAACAAATTACTGAAATAAAATCTATGCTCACAGACCAAAACCAGACTAATCAAGAAAATAACGTAAATCTTCCTAGTTTTACTCCTAGAGAAGCAAGTGTGCTTCAACTAGTAGCAGAGGGACTGATGAACAAAGAAATTGCAAGACAGCTTGAAACATCTATTAGAAATGTTGAGAAATATGTAAGTAGACTTTTTATCAAGACAAGTACATCTAGCCGAACAGAATTAGTTCGTTATGCACTTGAAAATCATTTAGTAAAATAAATTATTTAATTTTTTCGAATTCAATTAGTTTTGAAAAATAAAAGGGAGCTTGATTTAATTTCTTTTTAACAACTTTAAATCCTCTTTCTTTAGCAGCATTAATAATACCCTTTTCTTTCAATGTATATGCTCTTGTAGTTTTACTTGGCCCAGGAAATAATTTTCCAATATTTTTTAGAACAGCAAGAACTGGAGTATAAGGAGCAAAGCTAACGATAAGTTTTTCTTTACTTAAATCGCATAGATGTTGAACCATCTCTTCTGCGACAGGTTGAGGATAATGAATAAATACATCCAAACAAACTACGACATCAAATAATCCTTTTAATTTTTCCAGATCACAAACTTCATATTTTACTTTACCTTGATTCAAACCTAATTCATGAATGCGTTTTTTTGTTTCTTTAATCATTTCAGAAGAAATATCACTCATCTGAAGTTCTTTTATACCGAGTCTTAATAAAGGTATGGAAAGACTTCCTACACCACAGCCTGCATCACAATAACTTTTTTTTGTTAGTTCAGGATAATTTTTGATGTATGTGACGACATCATCTACAGTTTTTTGATGTCCTTTCCTAATATTTTTCTGAACTGTATTAATTTCATCAGATTTGCTATAAATTTTATTCCATCTTTCAAAGCCAGTACCATTAAAATATTCCCTGACTTCACTTTTTTCGATAATCTTATTTGACTTCATAATATTTTATGAAAATTTATTCTTTTCATACTAACTAACTGGCGCCAAATTAATTGCGCGCCATTATAGGAAAGAATTGATTTGTTATTTTGTCAGAATTGAATTCTAAAGATATTTATAAGATTGCTGTCGTAATGGGTAGTGATTCAGATCTAAAAACATTAAAACCAGCAATTGATATTTTAAGAGAATTTGGAATTAAAACTGAAGTTTGTATACTTTCTGCCCATCGAACACCTATTGAAATGATGGAATATGCAAAAAATGCAGAATCAGAAAACATAAAAGTAATAATTGCCGGTGCTGGGGGTGCTGCTCATCTTCCAGGAATGCTGGCATCCATAACTTGCATTCCTGTAATTGGAGTACCAGTAGAGAGTAAGACATTGAAGGGAATTGACTCTCTTTTATCAATCGTTCAAATGCCTGCTGGAATTCCAGTTGCAACAGTTGCAATTAATGGAGGACAGAATGCTGGATTATTGGCAATAGAGATGATCAGTTTATTTGATGAATCCGTGAAGAAAAATTTAAAAGAATTTAGAGAAAATCTACATATGCAGGTAAGAAAAAAAAATAATAAGTTATCAACTATTGGAACTGATAATTATCTTCAAAATAAATGAACTAATATTTTCTATTGGGCCTTGTTAAGAAATTTTTCTTTTTTAAGGTAGTTAATAACTTTTTCAACGGAATCATTTAAATCTAACGAACCTGTATCAACAACAATTTCGGGATTATGAGGAGCTTCATATGGACTAGAAATCCCTGTAAATTCTTTAATTTCACCCAAACGAGCTTTCTTATAAAGACCTTTAGTATCCCTATTTTCGCAAACTTTGATATCAGCGGAACAATAAACTTCAATAAAATCCTTAGATCCAATAATTTTTCTCACCTTATCTCTATCACTAATAAATGGTGAAACGAATGCTGTAATAGTTATTATCCCAGCATTCATAAATAAATTCGCAACTTCGCCAATTCTTCTTATATTTTCTTCTCTATCTTCATCCGAAAAACCAAGATCTTTACACAAACCGTGTCTAATATTATCTCCATCCAACACATAAGTCGAAAAACCATCTAAGTGTAAAACTTCATTCAAAGCGTTGGCCAAAGTACTTTTACCAGAACCAGATAAACCTGTAAACCATATAACCATACCTTTATGACCTCTCATTTTCTCTAACTTTTCTCTGTCAATAGTTAAGTTATGCCACTTTATATTGGTTGACTTTGTTTGATCTTGTTCTTGCATTTTTTGCATCATCAAAATTAAAAACCTATCCTAACCCTTACTTCATAAATTATGAAATCCCTCTTTACGAAGAAACTCAACAGATTTCGATACCATATCACCCTGTAACTGGATATTTCTATCAATCAATGTTCCTCCAGTCCCACAAAAAACTTTAATTTTTTTTAGTAATTCTTTTAATAAGAGTTCATCCTCAGTGCCTAAACCTCTAATTAAAGTTACAGTCTTTCCCTTTTTACCTTTTTTTTGTTTTGAAATATTTATTTTTGATCTTTTATTAACAGTATCTACCTTAGCTGCTTCTTCAGATTTTTTTTCTTGATTATCAAATTCGATCCAATTCTTTTTTCCCATTATTTTCAATATAATCTATAGTTAGTTAATACTTATTCTATAGAAAAAGTGGTAAGTACATTTTCTCGCAAAGATCAAAACTATAAAAATGAAGATTTAAATCAACCCTCCAAAGAGGGGAGATTTGGAAAATATGGTGGTCAATATGTTCCTGAAACGCTAATGCCTGCTCTTTTTGAGCTTGAAACAGCTGCATCTAATGCATGGAAAGATAAACTTTTTATAGAAGAATTAAATCATCTACTCAAGACTTATGTAGGAAGAGAAACACCACTTTATGAAGCAAAAAGACTTACTGAACATTACAAAACTAAACAAGCAACTCCTAGAATATGGCTCAAAAGAGAAGATTTAAATCACACTGGAGCTCACAAAATTAATAATGCCCTTGGACAAGCTTTACTGGCAATAAGAATGGGCAAAAAAAGAATAATCGCAGAAACTGGAGCAGGTCAGCATGGAGTTGCTACTGCTACTGTTTGTGCGAGATTTGGCTTGAAATGTATTATCTACATGGGTGCTGAAGACATAAAAAGGCAATCCCTTAACGTTTTCAGAATGAAACTTCTAGGAGCTGAAGTTAAAGTTGTAAATTCTGGAACTGCAACACTTAAGGATGCCACTAGTGAAGCCATTAGAGATTGGGTTTCTAATGTCGAAACCACACACTACATTTTAGGATCTGTTGCAGGTCCACACCCTTTCCCAAAGATAGTGCGAGATTTTCATGCAGTTATAGGCGAAGAAACTAAAAAACAATGTTTGGAATCATTTGGATCTTTTCCTGATATTTTGCTTGCTTGTGTAGGTGGGGGATCTAATGCAATGGGGCTTTTCCATCCTTTTGTTAAAGAAACTTCTGTGCGCCTTATTGGAGTTGAAGCCGCAGGAAGCGGAGTTGATACTGACAAACATGCTGCCACTATCACTAAAGGGTCAGTTGGAATTTTGCATGGATCAATGAGTCTTCTCCTGCAAGATGACAATGGTCAAGTACAAGAAGCTCACTCAATAAGTGCAGGTTTAGATTACCCTGGAGTAGGACCTGAACATAGCCATTTAAAAGATATAGGTAGAGCAGAATATGGATCAGTCACAGATCAAGAAGCTTTAGAAGCTTTGAAACTTGTTAGTGAGCTAGAAGGAATTATACCTGCACTTGAAACTTCCCATGCCTTTGCTTGGTTAGATAAATTATGCCCTACTCTTGAAAAAGATACTCATATAGTTATCAATTGCTCTGGTAGAGGCGACAAAGATGTTAATACTGTTGCATCTTCATTAGATATTTAATCAATATCTTGGTATTGATGGGTCAATATATCTACTCCATCCATCAATACCCTCCTCCAAATTCCATATTTCGCTCACAATATTATTATCTAGGCACCATTGAGAAAAGTTATAACTTCTTATTCCTGCATGACAGGTAACTACAATTTCTCTATCTAATAAACCAGCAAATATTTCTTCAACATATTTACAGGTGACTTTACTAATTGGTACATGTAAAAATTCTTTTGAGAAACGAGCCAGTTCAAGCTCTGACTGCTCTCTTACATCAATCAAGACTGGATCTTCTTTATCAGAATTAAACCAATCATTGAGACTAGAAGCATTTATAGATTTTGGATAACTTCCCAATTTATAGGATCAATTATGTGTTATTTACAATTTAATAAATTAAGTTGCAGTAGGAAGTTTATTGTTAAAAATAAAAATAAACATTGATAATGAAACTTAGAGTAGTAGCAATAATAATATTATTATCTTTATTACTTTTTTTTGGTTTTAAAAAAGTATCTCCTAATAAAAATCAGGAGTACAGTACAAGTATTGAGAAACTAAGTATTATAAAATATATACCTGAAAACAATAAATTATTATTTATTTCAAATTTAGATAGTTTTAATATTGCTAATAATAATGAAAAAGATAAAAATCCAACAGATAAAGATAAGTTTGTTTTAATAAAAGACTCTATTTTAGATTACTTAGGAATAGATTTAGGCAACACTAAATTAGAAGATATCTATAATAATGAACTTATAATCTCAACTTTTGAAAATAATAAAAAACTTAAAGATGATATTTTGATTGTTCTTAAAATTAAGCCAGAAAAAACAATAGATGATTTATTAAATTTGCCTAATAAAATAGATCAGATTGATGAGATAATTCCAATCAATAGAGAAAACAAAATAAATTTCCTTAACTATATTTACCGAACCAAAGATAATTATATAATTGCTTCATCAAATAAAAAATTAATCAAAAATAGTATTAGCTCTAGTGAAAATTTTAAGAAAAAAAAATTTCAATATGAGGGAGAACTTGTTGGACTGAAAAATGAAAAAAATATATTATTTACAAATAAATTTTTGGAAAGTAAATTTTTTAATAAAGAAATTTTTACTGAGAACGATGGGGATAATATTGCTACAACTTTTGACTTTAAAAATAAGCAACTAATTTTAAAATCATATTTACTAAATAATAAAAAAAATATTGATATTTTTACTTACGAAAAGTTAATGAATAAAGAGAATAGTAATGAAGATAATCCTGAAAATTTAATTTTTTGTGATGTAAAAAATTTTGACAAATATCTTAATCCCTTAATAAGTGATTTTCAACTCAGTTTTTTTGAAGAGTTCAATCAAAATAATAATCAAGACATTTTAATTCTCAATTCAAATAAAGATTGGCTTATTACGTTTGAAAAAAATAATGAAGATCAATTTGATTTAAGTGCTTTGAAAAAGCTAAAAGATTTCAACAAATATACTTTGAAACAAAATGAAGATATTTATTCGATATATTCCAAATATATTCTTGAAGAAAAAGACGATGTTATAAAACAATTATCTTTTGAAAATATCTATTCGATAGAATCAGGAGGGTTACAAATCATAAGTAATTATTTAATTGATGGTAAAGAATTTGAGAAAATATCAAAAAAATTTTATAACCTAAAAAGTAATAAAGATAAATTTGCTTTTCTTTATTCAAAAGTTGATATCAAAGATAGTAATTCTAATAAAATTGAATATTTTCCTAATTTGCAAGACCTTAATTTTCTAATTAAAAATACTTTAAAAATATCGAATGAAGAATCGCTAGAAATCATAAGTCAGTCTATTCCTGAAAAAAATCCAATTATTTACAAAGAAACAACATTAAACATTCTTTAAATTAAATTTATTAAAACAAGCTTCAAAAACAATCATTTTAATTTTTTGCGAAGTTAATATCTTGTGGTTAATTAAAAATTATTTGACTATCTTTAATCTATAGGTATTTGATATTGAATTAAGCAATTGGATAGTAACAAACTAATTTTAAAACCAGGATTAGAGGGTGTCCCAGTTACTAATTCATCTATATGTGATATTGACGGCAACAAAGGTAAATTATTGTACAGAGGCTATTCCATTGAGGAACTATCCAAAAAAAGCAGTTTTTTAGAAACTGCTTACCTATTGATTTGGGGTGAATTGCCCACAGCTATTCAACTAAGAGATTTCGAACAAGAAGTTCAGATGCATCGAAGGTTAAGTTTTAGAGTCAGAGATATGATGAAATGTTTCCCTGCAACTGGTCATCCTATGGATGCTCTTCAATCTAGTGCGGCTTCTTTGGGGCTCTTCTATTCGCGTAGAGCAATAGATGATCCTAATTACATCTACAACGCAGTCATAAGACTAATAGCAAAAATACCCACAATGATTGCAGCGTTTCAACTTATAAGAAAAGGACAAGACCCAATTCAACCTAGAGATGATCTAACTTACTCATCAAATTTTCTTTACATGTTGACTGAGAAAGAACAAGATCCTATAGCGGCAAAAGTTTTTGATAGGTGCTTAATTCTACATGCCGAACATAGTTTAAACGCAAGTACATTTAGCGCTAGAGTGACTGCAAGTACTCTTACAGATCCATATGCTGTCATCGCATCTGCAGTAGGAACCCTGGCTGGTCCATTGCATGGAGGAGCAAACGAGGATGTGATTGCAATGTTAGAAGAGATTAAAACCCCAGAAAATGCTGGGTCTTTTTTAGATAATGCAATAAAAAATAAAAGTAAGATAATGGGCTTCGGCCACAGAGAATATAAAGTCAAAGATCCCAGAGCAATAATTCTTCAAAAACTTGCAGAAGAACTTTTTATTAGATTTGGAGTAGATGAAATGTATGAAGTTGCTAAATCACTGGAGGCAGAGGCAATACCAAGACTTGGACCTAAGGGTATATTCCCCAACGTAGATTTTTATTCTGGTCTTGTTTATAGAAAACTTGGTATTCCTCGTGATTTATTTACTCCAATTTTTGCCATATCTAGAGTGGCTGGTTGGTTAGCTCATTGGAGAGAGCAACTTGGTGCAAATAGAATTTTTAGACCATCGCAAATCTATACAGGTTCAGCACCAAGAGATTGGATCAGCTTAGAAAGTAGAGAATAATATTTGCACCTTTTCATAAAAAACACACATATTGTTTGAGAAGAGTTAATCTATTAAGTAAATAACATAAAAACTTTGGAATACGGATTAGACCTCGAATATAGTTTTAATGAATTCTTAAAAGGTTTTGGCCTTTCCAGCGAAATCGCTCATATAATATGGCTCCCTCTTCCTATGCTTTTGGTTTTGGTAGCGGCAGTTGTTGGCGTTTTAGTAACAGTTTGGCTTGAAAGAAAAATATCTGCTGCTGCTCAACAAAGAATAGGTCCGGAATATGCTGGAGCACTCGGGGTCCTGCAACCTATTGCAGATGGTCTTAAGTTACTTGTCAAAGAAGATATTATTCCTGCCAAAGCGGATGGGATTCTCTTCACTGCAGGACCTATATTAGTTCTTGTCCCAGTGATTCTGTCCTGGCTCATTGTTCCTTTTGGACAAAACCTTTTAATAAGTAACGTTGGTATTGGAATTTTCCTATGGATTGCTTTAAGCAGTATTCAGCCAATTGGCCTTCTCATGAGCGGATACGCATCAAATAATAAGTATTCTTTATTAGGAGGTTTAAGAGCAGCGGCTCAATCAATAAGTTATGAAATTCCTTTAGCTTTATCTGTACTGGCTATAGTACTAATGACAAATTCTCTAAGTACTGTTGATATTGTCAACCAACAAAGTGGTGCTGGAATCCTAAGCTGGAATATATGGAGACAACCAGTTGGTTTTATAGTCTTTTGGATTTGTGCACTTGCAGAATGTGAAAGACTTCCATTTGACTTACCCGAAGCTGAAGAAGAATTAGTTGCGGGATATCAAACTGAATATGCAGGGATGAAATTCGCATTGTTCTACCTTGGTAGTTACATTAATTTAATTCTTTCCGCTTTATTAGTATCAATACTTTATTTGGGAGGATGGGGTTTTCCTATTCCAGTTGAATTAATAGCTAAGTTTCTTAATTTACCTATTAATGCACCCTTTATTCAGGTTTTCACTGCATCAATAGGAATTGTAATGACTGTATTGAAAGCATATCTTTTAGTTTTTATTGCAATATTATTACGTTGGACAACTCCTAGAGTAAGAATAGATCAACTCCTAGATCTAGGATGGAAGTTTCTTCTACCAATTTCTCTTGCTAATCTTTTGATAACAGCAGGATTAAAACTTGCTTTTCCGCAATTCTTTGGTGGTTAAATTTAAGTAAAAATACTTAAATCCAAAATTATTCCACTAAAATAAAATAACTAAGTAAATTTTTCGAAATGAACAATTTTCTTCAACAAATAAATAGCTATATCAAAGAAGCATTTAATGCTGGCAAATATTTATACAATGGTATATCGGTAACTTTTGATCATCTTCGAAGAAGACCTGTTACTGTTCAATATCCATATGAAAAATTAATACCTTCTGAAAGATATAGAGGAAGGATACATTATGAATTTGATAAATGTATAGCTTGTGAAGTTTGTGTGAGAGTATGCCCTATAAATCTCCCAGTAGTTGATTGGGTAATGAATAAAGAAACCAAAAAAAAGGAACTTAGAAATTATTCAATAGATTTTGGAGTTTGTATTTTTTGCGGAAATTGTGTTGAATATTGCCCAACTAATTGTCTGTCAATGACCGAAGAATATGAATTAGCTACTTTTGACAGACACAATTTAAATTTCGATAATGTCGCACTTGGCAGACTACCCACAAATGTTACAACAGATCCTTCAGTTAAACCTCTAAGAGAACTTGCCTATCTTCCTAAAGGTGTCATGGACCCTCATGAAATCCCATCTTCAGATGCAAGAGTTGGTAAATTACCTGAAGAAGTTTATGATTGGATGAGGCCCGAATCCAATGAAAATAAAGATAAAGTTTCTAATCCAACTAATTAATTTCCATAATTTATGTCTATTGCCATAACAACACAATTTATTTGTTTTACAGTTTTATCTTTAGTCGTCATTATTGGAGCACTTGGTGTTGTGTTGCTCGAAAGTATTGTTTATTCAGCCTTTCTGCTTGGTGGAGTTTTCATGAGTGTTGCAGGATTATATCTTCTATTAAATGCAAGTTTTGTTGCTGCAGCGCAAGTCTTAGTTTATGTGGGTGCAGTGAATGTATTAATAATTTTTGCGATAATGCTAGTCAATAAAAAAGAAGATTTAAAGCCTATCAATGACATTAAATCAAGAAGAGTAATATCAACATCGATATGTTTAACCCTCCTAAGCCTCTTAATAAGAGTTGACTTGACTAATGTATGGAGCCTATCAAGTCCTCAAAACTCCATTGGAGAAGAATCAACTATTAGAATTGGTGAACATCTTTTTAGTGATTATTTACTCCCATTTGAAGTGGCTTCAGTCTTACTTTTAATGGCAATGATTGGTGCAATTGTTTTAGCTAGAAGAGATGTAATGAGCAAAGATATTTCGACAGGACTACCTGTTGATCAAGAGTTGATTGAAAAATCATCAGAACCATTACTTACAAATAAAAATTAACCTTTTGAGTTTCTTATTATGAATTTAGAATCAATTCCTCTTCAAGCTTTTTTAATAGTATCTTCAGCACTATTCTGTATTGGTATTTGGGGATTATTAAATAGCAGAAATGCAGTCAGAGTTCTTATGAGCATTGAGTTAATGCTGAACGCAGTAAATATAAACTTAATGGCTTTTTCTTCTTATGTTGATAATAATTTAATTCAAGGTCAAGTTTTTACAATTTTTGTTATTACTGTTGCTGCAGCAGAAGCAGCAGTTGGATTAGCTATCTTATTATCTCTTTATAGGAATAGGGTGACTGTAGATATGGAAAGTTTTAATTTATTAAAATGGTAAAAGCATGAAATGAAACTTTCATTAGTGCTTATTATATACCGTTCAGATAGTTCTATAGCTCAAGAGGCTTCAAAATTCTGTGAGGAGGTCCTCATAGCTAAAAATATAAAATCAAAAAGAATTCAAAGTGATTTTCACAAAGATGAAATTGCAAAACATTTTTATAATGTAGAATTAAAACCAAATATTGGGATAGTTCTCGGTGGGGATGGAACCTTTCTAAAATGTGCAAATGCTTTAGCTGATTATGATATTCCTTTATTGAGCATTAATATTGGTGGAAATCTGGGTTTCCTTACGCAAGAAAAAGATTTTTTGTTTGACAAATCTTTTATTGAAATTCTTGAAAACGAAGAATATAAAATTGACTATCGTAATAGATTAACTTGCAACGTTTGTACTGAGGGGACAGGTTCTGAGAAAAAGATTCTAAAAAACTACGACGCCTTAAATGATTTTTATTTTAAATCTGTTGAAGAAGACATTTCTCCTACCAACCAAATACAAATTGAAATAGATAACGAGAAGGTTAATGAATACAAAGGTGATGGATTAATCATTTCTACATCTACTGGTTCAACCGCCTACTCAATGGCTGCAGGGGGGCCAATAGTGCACCCTAGTATTGATGCAATGATAATTAACCCTATATGCCCGATGAGTTTAGCTAGTAGACCAATAGTGATACCTAATACAAGTAGGGTAATTATTAAACCAGTAAAAAAAAGTAAAGGGGAGATTAAATTATGGAGAGACGGATCAAAATGTATGACCATTAAGGAAAATTATTATTGTGAGGTCAAAAAAGGTCAATCGGCCTGCAAAATAATAAAGTTTAAAAAAAGCACAAGTTACTACAGTACTCTAATAAAAAAACTAGATTGGAAAGGTGATTTATCTCAAAAAAATTTCAAAAATTAAATGGCCTTAGAAATAGAAAGAAGATTTCTTTTAAAAAATGATACATGGAAAGAATTCATAAATAAAAAAATTTATATTGAACAAGGATATTTATCCAAAAGTTTAGATGATTGGATTATTAGGGTGAGGCTTATAGGCAAAAACTCTAAAATTGCACTTAAAAAACATATCAAAGGCTTTACCAACTTTGAATTTGAATACTCCATTCCACTAAGCGATGCTCAAAAAATAATGTCAAATCTTTCAAGTACAATTAAAAAAAATAGATACTTTCTAGAAATTGAAAAAAAATCTTGGGTTATAGATTGCTTTAAAGAAAATAATTATCCACTTGAAATTGCAGAAATTGAACTTTCTAATGAAGAGGAAGATTTATTACTTCCATCTTTCGTTTCAAAAGAAATTACTGGGCTGACCCATTACTCCAATTTCAGTCTTGCTAACAATCCTATTTCAGAGTGGAAAAAAAATATTTAAGAATTTTAAAAAGTAACTAGTAAGAGGAACCACTTATCCTTTATATTTTCTTTATATTTAAACAAAGTATTTTTTGTTTTCTTCAGATGTATGGTCTTTACGACAAAGAAGGAATATTGAGATTTGTTGATTCAGACAAGGAGGCATGTATTGCATATGCTGAACTCTTCGAATTAGGTTCCACAAATTATTGTCTAGTAGATTTAGCTAATAATACAAAAAAAAGTAGAGGTTTTTACTAATCTTGATCAGAGTCTGGTAGTGTACAACAATTAAACCCATCTCTACAAATCTTTCCGTTGTCCATAGCCCAATTCAAAAGTGCTACTCTATTTTTAGAACCAGTTTTTGTAAACATATTACTTACATGATTATCAACAGTTCTTTTACTGATTGTTAATTTTACCGCAATTTCTTGATTTGTAAGCCCATCAGCTACTAGATCAATGATTTCCATCTCCCTTGCTGAGAGACCCATCATATCAATGTTGTTTACTTCTTCATCAACCATTTGCATTTAAACAGTTCCTTTTTTATATTAATTAAGTTTAGCAATCTCAGTACACTTGTTAACCGACTAGGAAAAAAAGCAATTGAAATCAAAACTTCAGCAGACTTTAGAAAAAAGATCTAAGGTAATAACAGCAGAGTTAATGCCGCCAAGAGGTGGAAGCCCCATAAGATCTCTTAAGATAGCACAACTTTTGAAAGATAAGGTACATGCTGTTAACATTACCGATGGAAGCAGAGCGGTAATGAGAATGTGCAGCTTGGCAATGTCCAAACTATTACTGGAAAATGGGATAGAACCGGTAATGCAAATTTCTTGCAGAGATCGTAATAAAATTGCTTTACAATCTGACATTCTGGGAGCAAATGCTTTAGGAATTAAAAACATCTTATGCATTACCGGTGATTCAGTAAAAGCTGGGGATCAACATGATGCCAAAGCCGTACATGAGTTTGAGTCAGTTAGATTGCTTCAACAAATTCAGGCTTTCAACCGAGGAATTGATCCTACTCTAGGAGAACTTTCCGATAAAAAAACATTTATTTTTGCAGGTGCTGCAGCTGATCCTAGTTGCAGAAATAAAAGAAGTTTAGAAAATAGAATGAGAAAGAAAAAAGAGGCTGGAGCTGGATTTGTACAAACACAAATGGTTATGGAAAAAAAAAATTTGAAAGATTTTTGTGAAAAAATTAGCAACCCTCTTGAAATTCCTGTAATTGCAGGTGTATTCCTATTAAAGTCTTACAAAAACGCTCTCTTTATAAACAAATACGTTCCAGGCGCAAACATTCCTGAAAATATCTTAAATCGTCTTAAAGATGCTAAAGAACCATTACAAGAAGGTATTAAAATTGCTGCTGAACAAGCTCATGATTTTATTAATATCGCAGATGGTATTCATATAATGGCAGTAAAAGCAGAGCATTTAATTCCTGAGATTATTGAAAAAGCTGATCTTAGTCTGGAATATTAATCAAATCAGTACCTAATAATTCTGCCATAGCTTTCTGCTGAGGGGATGGCTCAGTCAAATCAGATCTTCTTGAATCTGCAATTAACCAATCTAAAGATGCATCTTGCAAATCAAAATGATCTCCGTTTTTCCCAACACAATATTTACCAAACACTAACTTATCCATAAGTCTTACACCTTTACCAATCTTAGAATAATCAAAAATAATTGAGTTATCTATTGTTGCCCCCTCACAAATGCAACAACTTGGCCCAATCATGGAGGGGCCAATAATAGTTGCTCCATCCTCGATCCTAGTCATTCCTCCTATATAAACAGGCCCAGTAATATTAATCTTTTCCCAGTTAGCCGCCACATTCAAACCAGTAAAGACTCCTGGTTTAATTTCCTTACCTGGTATTTGCACTTGTCTTACCTTACCTTGTAATACATTTCTGATAGCACTCCAATAATCAGGAACTTTTCCAATATCTACCCACTCAAAATCCATTGGTAATGCAAAAAATGGTAGATCCATTTCAACAAGTTTAGGAAAAAGATCAGCTCCAATGTCAAATTTCTTTGCTGAAGGTATGTAATTAAAAATTTCGGGTTCGAAAAGATAAATTCCTGTATTTATAGAGTCACTTAAAGCTTGATCAACTTTTGGCTTTTCCTGAAAAGCCTTTATTCTTCCATTTTCATCAGAAACTACGACACCATAACTTGATACTTGATCTTTAGTTACTTTCTTTGTTATCAAGCTGGCAATAGCTCCTTTCTGCTTATGTTTTTTAACAGCTTGAGTTAAATCTAAATCAACTAAAGCATCACCACATAAAACAACAAAAGTTTCATCAAAGAAATTTTGAAAATCCTGAATTTTTTTTAATCCTCCTGCGGATCCCAAAGCATCGCCTATTAATTCTCCATCTTCAATTCTTCCCTCAAAACTATAAGCAATTTCTACTCCAAATCTTTGCCCATCCCTAAAATAATTTTCAATTTCCTCAGCCAGATGTGAAACATTTACCATTATTTCCTTAAAGTTATGTTCTCTTAGAAGTTCCAAGAGAAATTCCATCACAGGTTTTTGCAAAATCGGAATCATCGGTTTCGGAATAACATGCGTAATAGGCTGAACGCGTGTACCTTTTCCTGCCGCAAGTATCATTGCCTTCATAAATACAAAACCATTTTTTAAATTATACGTTATTGCTTATGAAGCTTCTAAGCAGCCGAGGAAGATGCATTACTCACTTCAAGATTTTCTATAGGCAATTGAGCTAAGCCACCATCGGGTATTATTCTTTTGATTTGAATTGGGCCATATAAGTAATTAATTTGTTTAATTTCAATTTTGTTTTCAGATGATAAAAATAATAAGGCCCAAAAAACTCCCAAACGATCTTTATCTAAATCATTTTTTACTACTGTTTGCCATTTCTTCACTAAATATTCAAAATCTGTCCATTGTAATGCTTTCTCCCATCCATCAATAAATTTCCCTAGTGCTTTAGTGGTTTCTGGAAGTTTCTCGCGATGTGCTAGAGATTTTACCTGAGAAATTAAATCCTTATCAGAATATTTTTTATTTCTTTTTCTCTTCATGAGCAGAAGATCTTGGGTTTCTATAACTTCTGCTATTGACTCTAACTGACTTACAAGTTCTCCCAATGTTGTTGTACGTTTAAGAATTGGTTGTGCAATTGATCTTCTCCTAAGATATTTTTCAGGAAATTTTGGAATATCAAATTCTTTATCAATCCAATCTTGATCATCCAAGTCAAATTCATCTTCAAAATCGGAAGAATTTTCTTTGAAAACATCAGATTCCAAAACCTGAGCCTTAAGATTAACTAATACGGAAGCAGCAAAAAAAGCTTCGCTTGTCTCAGCTAAATCCTTATGATAAGAAGTTTGACTATTTGAAGATTGATTAAAATTATGAGAATATTGTTCTAAAAAACTATCAATTACACTTATTACATCAATATCCCATGGATCAAGCTCACCTTTACCTGCAGCTTCTTGAAGAAACTTAATCAACAATCTCGGGCCTAATTGTTGCCTATCAATAGGATTGAAATAAGATATTTTAAAATAGATAAAATCTACTCACAAGATATCTTTTAATTGATTGAATGCCAAACAATATTGAATTAATTTAAAAAAAATTATATTGTTGGAGCTTTTAGAATATCATTTGTTTTAGTTCCTGAAAAAATATTTGTTTTCACAGCACCTTTAATTGCATTTAAATCTCGATCAACCAAATTATTTATAGATGCAATATAACTTTCAGTAACTAATCTTGGGTACAAACCTATTCCAATAATCGGTAATAGTAAACAAGCAATAATATAAACTTCCCTTGGCTCTGCATCTATAAGTTTTCGTTCTTCGATTAATTTAGGATTTTCTTTACCAAAGAAAATCTCTCGTAACATAGAAAGTAAATAAATAGGAGTAAGTATTACTCCAATAGCAGCTAAAGATGCCATCAATACCCTAAACGGAAGTGTATACACTTCATCAGTAACAAATCCTGTAAATACCATTAATTCGGAAACAAATCCACTCATACCAGGTAAAGCAAGGGAAGCTAGGGAGCAAGCAGTCCATAGGGCAAACATAATTCTCATTTTTTGTCCCACACCACTCATTTCATCAAGTTTAAGAGTCTTTGTTCTGTCATAGGTTGCACCAACAAGAAAAAATAAACTTGCACCAATTAATCCATGACTAACCATTTGAAGCATGGCTCCGCTTGTTCCAAGACTACTAAAACTCCCTATGCCAATGAGAACAAAGCCCATATGACTTATCGAACTATATGCGATTTTTCTTTTAAGATTTCTTTGAGCAAAAGAAGTTAATGCAGCATAAATTATATTTACTACCCCAAGAACTATTAATAATGGGGCAAATTGAGCATGAGCAACGGGTAATAATTGTGCATTAAATCTTAAAAGAGCATATCCCCCCATCTTTAATAAAATTCCTGCTAGAAGCATATGAACAGGGGCTGTAGCCTCTCCATGAGCATCTGGCAGCCAAGTATGAAGAGGTACTATTGGTAGTTTTACTCCAAATGCGATTAATAGACCCACATAACATAATATTTGGAATTTCTGATTAAAATCTTGATCTGCCAAGTGTGAAAATTCAAAATTAGGAATTTCTGTACCATAAAAACCCATTGCTAATGCTGCTAAAAGAATGAAGATAGAACTGCCAGCAGTATAAATAATGAATTTTGTTGCAGCATATTGTCGATTTTTACCACCCCATATAGCCAGTAATAAATATACGGGTATTAACTCAAGTTCCCAAGTTAGAAAGAATAAAAGCATATCTTGTACTGCAAACACAGCGATTTGCCCACCATCCATAACCAATATCAAAAAGAAAAATAACTTTGGTTTGAACTTGACTGGCCATGCAGCAAGAACTGCTAAAGCAGTTATAAAACTAGTTAATAATATTAAAGGCATAGACATACCATCAGCACCAACAGACCAAGTAAGGCCTAAATCCGGTAGCCAACTAATATTTTCTTTCAGCTGAACATTTTCATTCTTAATATCAAAGCCATTTATATACGAACCTACAGTTATTAAAAAAGTTATTAATGCAATAGACAATGCAAACCATCTTACCTCTTTGCCATCCCCTTTATCTGGGAAGAAAGGTATTACAAATGCACTACCAATTGGAAATAAAATTGAGGCAGATAACCAAGGAAAGTTAGACAATCCAGCTCCTAACGTTCCAAACATTTGCACAGCAAAATGTGTAAAAAAATAAGTACTCAATTTAATAAGAAATTTATCTTAAATAAAGTCTAGAAATTTTCTGTATTTTTTCACCCTAATGGACAGTGAAGACACACAATTGTAATTAAGATACTTGAGGAGATTGCAAACCAAATATAGCAACTAGTAGAATTACTCCTCCAAAAACAATAAGAGCATAAAATTGAGCCTTACCAGTCTCAAAATATTTTAAACCTTCTCCACTACCTAAAGTTACAAGTCCAGTAAGATTTACTACGCCATCAACAACCTTAGAATCAACCTCTAATACTTCTTTAGCAAGTTTTCTACTACCCTTAACAAAAAGTTTTTCATTAATATCATCTAGATACCATTTATTGGATAAAAATTGGTTGATGCTAGGAAACTTTTCGGCAAATAAAACTGACAAATTAATTTTTTTCACAAAATATGCCTGATAAGCAATAATGATTCCAGCTGATGCAATAAGTACTGAAGCAATTGCTAAAGGCAAAAATTCTTTTAATTCGAAAGCTTTTGCAGCAGTCTCCGCTTCTTCAGGATCTAGTAGATTTGCAATTTTACTATCCCATGGGAGTCCCATAAAACCGATAATTACAGAAGGTACAGCTAGAAATACCAAGGGAAAGGTCATTGACCAGGGTGACTCATGAATAGATCCATGTTCTTCATGGTCTTCTTCATTTTCCTCATCTAGGTTTGTTTTAGAGGCTATTAGAAGCTCTTTTTGCAATTCTTTATTCTCCCCTCTGAAGTCTCCTTCAAATGTCAAGAAATAAAGCCTAAACATATAAAAAGCGGTCATACCAGCTGTTAAAAATCCTACGAACCAAAAAGCTGGAAATGATATAAAAGCATTTCCGAGAATCTCGTCTTTACTCCAAAAACCTGCCAATGGGGGGATTCCACTTATTGCTACACAACCTATTAAAAATGTTGTTGATGTATATGGCATTTTTTTTCTTAAACCTCCCATCAATCTCATATCTTGAGCTAATACAGGCTGATGGCCAACTACTTCTTCCATAGCATGTATTACAGAACCGGAACCCAAAAATAGCATTGCTTTAAAGCAAGCATGAGTAACTAAATGAAAAATTCCTGCTACTGGTGCTCCACAACCCATTGCGAGCATCATATATCCAAGCTGAGAAACCGTGCTATATGCTAAACCTTTTTTTAAATCCATTTGAGTCAAAGCTATAGAGGCTCCTAAAAAACAAGTAATGGTGCCAACTAGAGCAATAATGAACTGAATAGAGGGGAATATTGAATACAAAGGTTGAAGTCTGGCTACAAGAAATATTCCTGCAGCAACCATTGTTGCAGCATGGATAAGTGCAGAAATAGGGGTCGGTCCTTCCATCGCATCAGGCAACCACACATGAAGCGGAAACTGAGCGGATTTTGCCATTGGCCCTAAAAAAACTAAAAAACAAAGAAGTAAAGCAGCCCAAATGGGTATAGAATTGTCAGATATTGATTGAGAAATTCCAGTAGCTATTTCATTAAAATCAAAACTATTTGTTGCCCAAAATAGGCCAAGAATTCCTAGTAATAATCCAAAATCTCCCACTCTATTAACAACAAATGCTTTTTGTGCAGCGTGTGCAGCACCATCCCTGTCATACCAAAAACCAACCAATAAGTAAGAACACATCCCAACTAATTCCCAAAAAACATAAATTTCTAATAAGTTCGGACTAACTATTAATCCCATCATTGAACTACTAAATAATGCTAAATATGTAAAAAATCTGACATAACCTTTGTCATGCGCCATATAACCATGAGAGTAAATCATCACCAGCAGAGTTATTGTAGTTACCAACGCAAGCATTACACTCCCCAAAGGATCGAGGACGAATCCCATGGGAATTGTGAAATCCCCAGCATTGGCCCATATAAATAATTTTTCTACTGATTGATAACCATTAACTTGTTCAATTAAAGCTTTATAACTAATTACCGCAGAAATTCCGACGAAAGTAATCAGTCCAACA
>QCCQ01000003.1 GCA_003278875.1 Prochlorococcus sp. AG-347-L21
TTGAAGAAACTTCGTTAGAGATTATTTGTTTTAAAGCAATTTTTGAATTTTCCATCTTGGACTGTCTACTGTAGTAAGTATCACGACAAGTAACTATAAAGTCAAATTGCTATTTTTGTGTCACTTAAAATCTTAAATTTCTCTTTAATTTTTTTATTGAAAGTTTGTATAGATTTTTCATCAAAGGAAATTATTACTAATTCAAGCCCAGCATTATCATTTGGTCTCCAACAATTGTCTGGAGCTTCTTCAAACCAAGTATTAATTTTCTTTCCAACAATTTGTATTTGTAAAGGCAATGATTTGTTTGGAATCCAAATACGTCCTTTTATTCGAAGAATGTTTAATTCATCCAAGATTTTTGACATCTCCTTTTCAAAGTCATTTTTTTCAAGGAAATAATTTAATTTAAATGAATCTGTTACAAGCTCAACATGATTATGGTCATGTTCTTCCGTTAAAAATTCTTTATAAGTTTCTTTTTTAAAATTAAAATCAAATAGATAATTTAAATCAATTTTGCCATTCTTGGATTTAAGGACTGGTGTAGATGAATTTAGACTTCCTTGAATTTTATTTTTTACAACGTCAAACTGATCATCATTTAAGATATCTGATCTAGAAACTAAAACGATATCAGAAACTTCTAGTTGCTCCTCAAAAAGTTCATCTATAGTGGCGTTATGATCAATTTTATCTGTTTCGTTATATTGTTTTGTTATTTTATTTAAATCATTAATTGGTGAACCATTTAGCATTGATTCTCCATTAACGATACCAACAACAACATCAAGGTAGATGGAAGACCTAATCTCAGGCCAGTTAAGTGCTTGAATTAAGGGTATTGGTAGTGCCAAGCCACTTGTTTCGATAATTATTGATTCGATAGGAGGATTAAATTCTAGGAGAGCTTTTATTGATGGAACAAAGTCATCTTGAACAGTACAACATAAGCATCCATTGCTTAATTCGATAACGCAGTCGTCTTCAGATTCATCACATTTATCACAACTTTTAATCAAATCACCATCAATTCCAACATCACCAAATTCATTAATTATTAAACCAAATTTTTTATTACTCTCTTTTAGTAGATATCTTAGAAAAGTTGTTTTACCTGAACCAAGAAATCCTGAAACAACAATAACTGGAATTTTTTTTTTCATCTTTGATGATTAACAACCTAAGCTATATTCTGTACTCTCTCCTGTAGAACTATTTGTGCCATTAGCAATCGCACATAATTGTTTTTGTTGTGTACGACTTAGAACAGCATCAGTAAAATCTGCACCATCTATTTTTGCGCCTTCAAAATTACTCTCCATTAATAAAGCATTAGTAAAATTAACATCTGAAAGATCAGCATCTGTAAAGTCTGTTGCATAAGCTAGTGCATCTCTTAAATTTGCTCCAGTAAACTTAGAGTTTTGCAATTTACTATTATTGAACACCGCCCCTTCTAAATTACTTTCACTGAAATTAAACCCATTCAAATCAAACTTAACGTATTCGTTACCGCTTAAGTCTTGACCATGCATATCTGGCTCTAAATTAAGGTCTTGCTGGTTTCTAATCTCAGGAGGTCTTTTAGCCCATGCAGAATTTACAGAATTAAAAAATAAAATCCCAATAAATAACAACGTAATTAATGCATTCTTTAGTGAGGGGAAAACAATTGATTTAATCATAATAAGACTGTATTTTAGAACTTAAGTATTTAAAGTCTGTAAGAGTATCTTAAAGGAAAATACATGGCAATGTCACTAAAGGTTATTGTTCCTCCTCATCCATTAATAAAACATTGGCTTTCAATATTACGAGAAAAAAATACTCCAAATATTTTGTACTCAACAGGATATGAGCAATTAGGGAAATGGCTTACATATGAAGCATTACGTAATTGGCTGCCATATAAATAAGAAATACATAAAAAAGAAATAATAAATACTGTTAATGGAGACGCAGATGGATTCTTTGTTAATAATGATTATCCAATAAAAGTGCTCGCAATGTTGCCCGAAGGATTATCTCTTTGGTTTGGATCTAAAGAAGTAATTCCTAATTCAACACTCTCATTAGGAGAACTTCCTAAAACTATTGAATCAAATGAAGGAGTTATATTTTATTCAGAACAAATAACAACAAAATCAGCAACATTAGAAACTTTAATTAAATTAAAGGAATTAGGTGTTGATTCAAATAGGATTCTTTTAATAACTGCTATTTGCTCAAATAAAGGATTAAATGAAATTGCGAAATTATTCCCTAATCAGGTAATTTACACTTCTTGCATAGATGAGGAAGACGAAAAAACACAATTATTAGTACCGGGTATTGGGACTCCTCTATCGCGTTTAAGTACTATATTTCAAGATAAGAACTAATATATAATATAGGAGTAAGTTTTTTACCAATGTCTGAATACAGAGATTCGTCTTCAAATAATCTTTTATCATTAATAAGCGGTGCTTTTATTGGAGCAGCGGGTCTAGCTTGGTGGTTAATATCCGAAGCAGACAAAAGGAAGGAGGAAAAAAAACAAAAAGCAATGATGTATTCCTCCAGAATTCAAGACGGCTCAGAAGCGATTGATTCAAATGAAAATATAAATGAAGTTGAAGGAGAGAATCTGGAGAAGAAAGTTGAGCAACTTAATTCTGCAATTGCTGATGTGAGGAAGCAACTTGAAGAGTTGGGGCAATAGAATAAAAAAGGTTCTCAAATAATATGAATAAACTCAGATCATCTGCAATAACCCAAGGTGTGCAAAGATCGCCTAACAGATCGATGTTAAGAGCTGTTGGATTTAATGATGAAGATTTTAATAAACCTATTATTGGAGTTGCAAATGGATACAGCACCATCACACCATGCAATATGGGTTTAAATAAGTTAGCTCTAAAAGCTGAAGAGTCTATAAAAAGATCAGGTGGGATGCCTCAGATGTTTGGGACTATAACAGTAAGTGATGGGATTTCTATGGGAACAGAGGGCATGAAATATTCCCTAGTTTCAAGAGAAGTTATTGCTGATTCAATTGAAACAGCATGCAATGCTCAGAGTATGGATGGAGTACTTGCCATAGGTGGATGTGATAAAAATATGCCGGGTGCAATGATTGCGATTGCAAGAATGAATATTCCCTCAATTTTCATTTATGGAGGGACAATAAAGCCTGGGAAATTGCATGGAGAAGATCTTACTGTTGTTAGTGCATTTGAAGCTGTTGGACAATTAACATCAGGCAAAATTAATGAAGAAAGGCTAATCCAAGTTGAGAAAAATTGTATTCCTGGTGCTGGTAGCTGTGGAGGAATGTTTACAGCTAATACAATGTCTGCGGTTATTGAAGTATTAGGGTTAAGTCTTCCTCACAGTTCCACTATGGCTGCTGAAGATCTTGAAAAAGAACTTAGTGCAGATAAAAGTGCTGAGATATTAGTCTCTGCAATAGAAAAAGATATAAGACCTCTAGACCTAATGACTAAGAAAGCATTTGAAAATGCAATATCAGTAATTATGGCAATTGGAGGATCAACAAATGCGGTATTGCACATCTTAGCTATCGCGAATACTGCAGGAATAGATATCAACATTAATGATTTTGAGAGAATCAGACAAAAAGTACCCGTTATTTGTGACCTTAAACCGAGTGGTAAATATGTGACGGTGGATCTTCATAAGGCAGGTGGGATTCCACAAGTAATGAAAATACTTTTGAATGCAGGGTTAATTCATGGCGATTGCAAAAACATTGAAGGAAAAACCATCTCAGAATACTTACAAAATATTCCAGATAAGCCTCCAACAAATCAAAATGTCATAAGAGACATAAATGACCCTCTTTATAAAAAAGGACATCTAGCGATATTAAAAGGTAACTTAGCGAGCGAAGGTTCTGTAGCCAAAATTAGCGGAGTAAAAAACCCTGTATTAACTGGTCCCGCAAAGATTTTTGAAAGTGAAGAGGATTGTTTAAAATCGATATTAAATAACGATATCAAAGCTGGTGATGTTGTTGTTATTAGAAACGAAGGTCCTGTAGGAGGACCAGGTATGAGAGAGATGTTAGCTCCAACATCTGCAATTGTTGGTCAAGGGCTTGGAGAAAAGGTGGCTTTAATTACCGATGGCAGATTTAGCGGCGGTACCTATGGTCTTGTTGTGGGTCACATAGCTCCAGAGGCTGCTGTAGGAGGAAATATTGCTCTAATAAAACAAGGTGATTTAATTACAGTAGATGCTGTAAAACAACTAATTGAAGTTGATTTATCTGACGAAGAATTAGAAAAAAGAAAAAAAGATTGGGTAAAACCTATTCAAAAATATAAAAGAGGAATTCTTTCAAAATATTCGAGAATCGTAAGCACATCAAGTTTAGGGGCTGTTACTGATTTATAAATCAGCTCAAATTTTTTTTTCTTAATCAATAAAACTTTTAATCCTATTTGCTAAATTTTCCAATCTAGCGCTGTATTTTGGTGAATTGCATTTTTTCCCGTTATTGCTATCCATCCATAATGTTTTAACTCCACACCATAATATTGGTTCATCAGGGAAGTTAAGCTTAGAGATTACTAAAACCAACTCTTTATTTGATTTAAAAAGTTCTAATTCAAGATCATAAATTTCTAATCTTTTACCTTCTTTATCTCTACATAAGATATTAACTGTTAAATCAATATCTTCATCTTCGAATTCGTATTCACCATTTATTTTTACTACAGAATGAACAAAAGGTTTATTTGTTAAATCTGCTGACTTAGCGATTAAGCTCTCTATATTTTTAGGTGGATTTTCAAATAACACTTATTGATTTAATTAAAACTTTTATTGAACCCTGTTTAAACTCATTATTAAGTAATCCATCATCACCGAACTTAGAGTGTAGTAGTTGCAATCTTTTAATTTTAGATGGCTTGAATTTAAATGGAAAACGTACTTTATTAGCTCTTACAGAAGGTTTTAACTCACTAAAAGGAATTTGAACATTTGTTGTCCCGAATTTTTTTGTTGGAAATGATTTAATCCATCTAAGTCCACCAGGAATAAATTCGGTTAGTCCTAGTAGATCATCTTCACAAGCGACAGCAAATTTAAAAGTTCTTCCTTGTCCATCAATATTTAATTCAAAGGATGAATACTCAGATACATTTAAAGAAGGTTTATATATAGAAGATCTACAACTAACAAATCCTCCAGCTTTCTCGACAATATTACCCTTTAATATCAAACCCGAATTTGAAGTTTCACAAAAAGCTGAACTTGATCCGCCCATAACAGTATCATTTAATGTTTTCCAACCATCGAACTCCTTTTTCTGGAATAAAAATTTTTTCTTACTCATTAAATAATTTAAATTATTAATAGACTTTAACTAAATTTCTAATTCTTTTGCTGAATCCTGATCACAAAATATTGAAATTTGATTAATAGATTTTATTAATTTTGATGGTGTTCTATCTGGTAGCTCTTTTTCATCTAATAACCTCTCAAGAGCAATTCTTTTAGAAGCTCCACTAACTAAAAATACTATCTTTGAAGAAGCTGAAAGAACCTTTGGAGTTAATGAAATTCTTTTTAAACCTTTACCTTCATTAAAAATAACAAAATCATCTAAATTATTATTTTTTTGATAAGGGAATAGTGAGGCTGTATGACCATCATCTCCAAGACCTAATAATGTTAAATCAAAAGTTGGAGGGTTTGATCCGCATTTTTCAAATAATTTAGAGATAAATTGATTTTTAGTAGTTTCATCATCAGCGTTTAAATCATTGAAAATTTCATAAAAATAAGCTTTAGATCCAAAATTAGTTAGCAAAGAATTTCTCAACATTAACGAGTTACTTAATTCTGAATTTGGATCAACACATCTTTCATCTCCTAAAAAGACATCAACCATATCCCATTGAAGATCATTATTTGATAAGAGATGATACACAGATTTAGGAGTTGAACCTCCACTTACACAAAATTTGAATCTATCTTTCTTTTTTAAAGTATGAATAATATGGCTTTGAATAAACTTAAAAACCGCTGTTGATAGTTCTAACTTGTCTTTGTAAATATTTAAGGTGTATCCATTTTTGACCTTTTCAATCATTTCATCCATTCAGTATGAAAACTACCTTCCCTATCAATTCTTTCATATGTATGAGAGCCAAAACAGTCTCTCATTGCCTGCACAAGATTCTGAGGAAGTCTATTGGTTCTATAACTATTCAAATAATCTAGAGTACTGGATAAACATGGGACTGGTATACCTGCCTTTGTGGATAGAGAAACTACCTTAGCTAAATTATCTAATCTTGTCGCAATTTCATTATTAAACCAATCATCAAAAATTAAATTTTTTAGATCAGGATCTTTGTTATAAGCATCTTGAATTTTACTTAATAATTTTGATCTAATTATGCAACCACCTTTCCATATTTGCGCAATTGACGGCATATTCAAACCATAGTTATATACTGCAGATGCTTCTCTTAAAATATCCATACCTTGGGCATAGCTAGCAATTGTGGCAAGGACTACAGCATCAAATAAAGGTTTCATTCCATCCGATACATTTCCTAAATCAAAATCCTCTATCTCTTTAGATGGAATAGTTTTTTCAATCTCACTACGTTGCTCTTTTAAAGAACTCATTACTCTTGCATTTAAAGATGCGTAAATAGTTGGGACTGATACCCCCAGTTCTAGAGCACTCACAACAGTCCATAAACCTGTACCTTTCTGGCCAGCTTTATCTAATATTTTTTCCACGACATCATCTCCAGTTATATCATCTTTTGTATTTAGACAAATCTCTGTTATCTCAACAAGATAAGAAGCTAATTCATCAGTATTATTCCAAATACCAAATACCTCTGACATCTGCTCTCCATTCATACCTTTGACTCTCTTCATAAGGTCATAAGCTTCTGCAAGTATTTGTTCAATTCCATATTCAATTCCGTTATGAACAGTTTTTACAAAATGACCTGAGCCGCCTGGGCCAACATATGCAACACATGGTCCGTCCTCAACTTTGGCAGCCATTTTTGTTAGTAAGCTCTCTATTGCATCATATGAAGCCTTAGTACCACCGGGCATCATGCTTGGACCCTCTAGAGCTCCTTTGGCACCACCAGAGACTCCCATTCCGATGTATCCAAAACTTTTACTTTCAAGAGTATTCACCCTTCTTTCTGTATCTTTAAATTGAGAGTTACCGCCATCTATTAATAAATCTCCTTCCTCGAGATATCCAGAAATATTATCAATGACAGCATCTGTTGCTGGCCCAGCTTTAACCATCATAAGAATTCTTCTAGGTCTCTCTAACTTATTAACAAATTCCTGAAGAGTTTCAGCTCCTTCTATATTCTTCCCAAGGCCTCGACCCTGTAAGAATTCTTCGGTTTTTGAGTAAGTTCTATTAAAAACTACACTAGAAAATCCATTTCTCTCTGCGTTAAGAACTAAATTTTCGCCCATAACACCAAGACCTACTAAACCAAAATGTGCCTTGGACATAAAAAATTAAAAAACTCAATAAATATAGTGTGCATGCAACTAAACAAAATTGCTCAAAAAAAATACTTATGTCAGCGAAAAATGATCGAAAAAATTTAAATAATAGTTCCGTTTGCAATAGTTGCATTTTTAACAACTACAACAATTCCATTTCTTATGTAGAAGCCTAATTCTGGCTTATCTGCTTCTTCTACTCGATCTTTATTAATTATCACAACATTATCACCAATCCTTGTATTCTTATCGAGAATTGCTCTTTTTACAGTAGTTCCTTCACCTACTCCAAGAGGTGTGCCGCCTCCTTTTCTTAATTCAATCCTCTCTTCAGGCGATTCAAAGAAATCGGCACCCATAACGAGAGTGTCCTCAAGAACTGAATCACTTTCAATCCTGCTTCTTACACCTAAAACACAATGCAAAATACTGCATGACTTCAAGATTGTACCCTCACAGACTATTGAATCAGTAATTTGAGCATCTACTAGTTTAGAAGGGGGTAGAAATCTTGGTCTTGTATAAATTGGAAATTTTTCATCATAAAAACTAAATGGAGGTTTTGGTTGCTCAGTCAAGGCAAGGTTTGACTCAAAGAATGCCCCAATGGTGCCGATATCTTCCCAATAATCATCGAATACATAACTTTTAAGAGTATCTCCCCTATTGAGGGCTTCAGGAATTATGTCCTTACCAAAATCCGTATAACTAGGAAATTTATTTAAAAGATCGAAAAGAGTATTTCTGCTAAAAACGTAAATACCCATAGAGGCTAGATAAGGTTTTTCGGCAGCCGACTCCTCACTTAATCCAAATTTTGAAGTATCTACTGCCATTGCCTTCAACTTCTCACCAGTGGGCTTTTCACTGAATTCTTTTATATTTCCTACATCATCTGTTCTCATGAGGCCAAAACCTTCTGCTTGAGCTTCATCAACTGGCAAAGCTGCAACGGTTAAATCAGCGCCATTATCTCTATGATGTTGAACAAATAAACTGTAGTCCATTCTGTACAGTTGATCTCCTGACAATATTAAATATTCATCAACATCCCATTCTTGAAATAACCATTGGTATTTTCTTACAGCATCAGCAGTACCTTCAAACCACGTAGGACTATCAGGAGTCTGTTGAGCGGCTAAAACTTCAACAAATCCTTGACCAAAAGGGCCATTTAAATTATAGGTTCTTCCTATATGTCTATTTAGAGATGCACTATTGAACTGAGTCAATACGTACATTTTTTCAATGCCTGAATTTATACAATTACTAATTGGGATATCTATTAAACGATACTTACCTGCCAACGGCACAGCAGGTTTGGCCCTCATTTTTGTTAGAGGGTAAAGTCTAGAACCTTTTCCTCCTCCGAGGATTATGGCCAACACACGCTTCATTCAATCTAGTAGAGGTAGATATACAACTATTTAAAGTAACTGATTATGGGCATATTTAGAAATGCCAATGGTCAGTTTACGAAGGTATTTCGATAAATCACTAGAAAAACTTAATATAAATGAGAAAAATTAGTTATTTTTATCCTCTTCTACCAAAGAAAATAATTTTTCAACAATTTTCAAAGAAACTTGTCTTTCTTCTCTTGATTGAGGACTTCTCAACTTGGTAACAGGCGTGTGAAGTATTTTATTAATAATTCCTTTAGTAAGCGCTTCCACAACTTTTCTTTCTCTAGCCGAAAAATCTGGTCCCATCCTACTAAGTGCTTTTTGCAATTCCTCTTTTCTAATTAACTCCAAATCTGATCTAAGTTTATTAATTACTGGAACCGCCTCTAGACTTGCCCACCATTCTAGAAAAATGATCCTTTCCTCTTCTACTAAAGATTCCGCTTCCTTTGCTATTTTCTGTCTAAATTCCTGATTTCTAGAGACGACCTCTTGTAAGTCATCAACATCAAATGATTTAACAAATTTATGATGTTTGACATCATTAGATATATTTCTCGGTACACCAATATCAATAAATTTAAGTCTATTACTCAAATTTAATTTTTCAATTTTTGCGAGATCAATAATTGGTTCTTCAGAAGCAGTACTGGTGAAAACAATGGAAGATAGTGATATCTTTTCTTCTAATTCGTTTAACCCTCTACAAACAATCTCTAAATCAGGGAAGTCTAGAGCAAGATTTAAGGCTCTATCAATATTTCTATTTAAAAGGATAAGTTTATGACATCCTTTAGATTTTAAATGAGTTATTAAAAGCCTACTCATTCGTCCGGCTCCTACGACAAGAACGTTCTCTGATTCCAAACTTACAAGAGTATCCAAACCCTTTTCTTGTCCAATTTTTAATTGGGCAAGTTCTACCGCTGCTGAACTTATTGATACAGCTCCAGTTCCTAGATTTGTTTCAGATCTTACTTTTTTACCTGTACTAACTGATTGAGTTAATAATCTATTAAGAATCGGTCCAGTAGATTGATTCTCTTGACCTAATCTCATCATTTTTTTTACTTGCGAAAGGATTTGTCCTTCACCTAAAACGAGGCTATCGAGTCCTGCCGATACTTTCATCAAATGCAAAACTGCTTCTTCCTGTCTAAAGCAAAAAAGATGTGGATTTAAATCTTCAAAAATAATTCCAGAATATTCGGATATAAATTCCTTAATAGATGAAATTCCAGTATTTTTATCCTTGACTAGCGCATATATTTCCAGCCTATTACAAGTACTTAAGATTGACACCTCTAATACATTAGAGAAAGCTTTTAATGCTTTCAATGAATCTGTTATGGATTGGTCAGGAATACTTAACTTCTCACGCACTTCGACAGGTGCCGTGCGATGACTCAGTCCGACGACAACAATATGCATAAAATCAAAAGTGAATTTTTAAAGGCTGATACTCTTCGCACCATCTTTAATATGGACAGTATTTGTGAACCTTGCAGTACTATCTAATGTACTAATAACTAGACTACTTGTTCTAACGCAATCCCTTTCAAATTTAACTCCGTCAAATAATAATCCATCAGTTATTCCACTTCCAGCAAAAACAACATTTTCTCCCGATGCCAATTCATTCGCTTCATAGATTTTATCTATATCGGTTATGCCCATTTCATTAAGACGTTTTATATTTCCTTCTTTTGTGTAATCAGCCCATTCAGAAGTTTGAGCAATTGCTGGATCATAAACTAGTTGTCCTTGAAAGTGTCCGCCTAGAGCTCTCATTGCAGCAGCGGAAATGACACCCTCTGGGGCTGCTCCTATACCCATCAAGCAATGTGTTCCAGTACCTGCGAAACCACATGCAATCGCAGCTTGAACATCACCATCAGAAATCGGTTGTACTTTTGCACCACATCCTCGAATCTCTTTAATTAAATCTTTATGTCTAGTTCTATCCATCACAACAACAGTAAGCTCATCAATAGAAAGACCCAAGCAATCACTTAGTATCTTCAAGTTTTCAGTAGCTGAATTTCTAATATCTACTTTACCTTTAGCAGCAGGAGGCGCTGCTAATTTATTCATGTAAAAATCAGGAGCATTGAAAAGACCACCCGTATCAGAGGCAGCTAAAACCGCCATAGAACCTCTTTGATTATTCGCACAAAGATTAGTTCCTTCACAAGGATCTACTGCAAAGTCAACCCCTGGTCCACTTCCACTACCAACCTCTTCACCTATATAAAGCATAGGTGCTTCATCTCTTTCACCTTCTCCAATAACAATTTTTCCTTTCATTTCAATTTTGCCCATTCGCAATCTCATTGCTTCTACAGCTGCAGCATCAGCTTCATCTTTTTGACCAAGCCCTGTTAGTTTTGCTGATGCAATAGCTGCTTGCTCGACAACTTCGAGAATTTCTTGAATTAAAGTTTGATTCACAATTAAAATTTGAGGATTTTCTTAAAGGTTTTGAGTATAATCTCATAAAAAATGACATTTTTTATGAGAATTATTATGCTAGTAAGCTTTTTTTAACTCTTTACAGCTGATACTTTATCAGGCCGTGACTTGAAATTAGGAATAAACAACTAAATATAGTATCTTTATTAAATATTTTAAAAATTAAATGACTGTGTCAAATCCAACAATCTTAGCTGGTGTTAATAGACCAATTCAAATAATTCCTTCAGTTTTACCAGCAGATTGGGCAAATATGGGGGCATGTGTGAAAGAGCTCGAGGAAGCTGGGGTAGATAGAATTCAATTTGATGTAATGGATGGGAATTTCGTACCAAATCTTACATTCGGTCCTGAAATGATTGCTGCATGCAGGAAATATTGCAATGTCCCTTTTGAAACTCAATTAATGGTGAGCCAATACAACTGTGAAACAATGCTTGACTCTTACGTAAACGCCACAAAAGGGGCGAATGGTGAACCAGGAGTAGTAATAGCTCATGCCGAAGCAAATATTCATTTGCATAGAGTTCTCGGAAGAATTAGAGATCTAGGAGGATCTCCTTCCGTTGCATTAAACCCTCATACTCCTTTTGAAATGATTAAAAACATTATGGATATGGTTGATCATGTTTTGGTTATGACAGTTAATCCAGGTTTTGGAGGACAAGCTTACATACCAACAATGCTTAATAAAATCAGAGAAATAAGAAACTTTATTATCGAAAAAAACTTAAATGTCGACATTGAAGTTGATGGGGGAATAAAAGCAAATTGGACTATTTCACAATGTGCAGATGCTGGTGCTAATTGTTTTATTGCAGGTAGCGGAATGTTTGCTTACCCAACATTAAAAGAAGGATGTGATGACTTGAGAAAAGTTGCACAAGAAGCACAAAAAGGTAATGTTCTTTCTGAACCTCAATAAATATTCTGGATGATTAAGAAATCACCCAAATATCCATCCATAACTATGCAACCCTATTCCTAAAAAATTAACTCCTAAATAACATACTAAAACAACTAAAAAACCTGTAGATGCTAATAATGCGGGTTTGCGTCCTTGCCAACCCTTACTTATTCTCATATGCAGATAAGCGGCATAAAACAACCATGAGATAAATGCCCATGTTTCTTTTGGATCCCAACTCCACCATGTACCCCAGGCCTCATTAGCCCAAACTGCACCTGAAATCAAACCGAGAGTCAAAAGAACAAAACCTACTAATATAGAACGATAACTTAATGTATCTAATTCTTCTGAATGAGAAAATTCAATAGGTCCAACTAAATCATTTACAGGATAGCTATTTGAAAATTTAAATCCACCTATACCTATAGAACTACTTCTGATTTGAAGCGGCTTATTTTTATTAATAAACAAAACGGACATTGAAAGTAAAGAACCTATTATTAATGCTGCATAACTAAGCATTACGACGCTAACATGCATTACTAACCAACTAGACCTTAAAGCTGGAACTAAGTTGGATGATAATTTCAAATCCTCAGGTAACACAAAACAAGCAAAAGCCACAGTCAGTAACTCAATAGGTATGGCAATTGAGGGAATTATTGGAGATTGGTATTCTCTTTCAACCAATAGTTGACCTAATGTGATACCCCAAGTAAGGAAATAAAGAGATTCATACAAATTGCTAATAGGGAAATGCCCAGAAATTGACCACCTAAAAAGTAATTGTAATGTTATTAATAAGTTCACTAAAATCGTAATAAGTCTTACTGCAGAAGAAGACTTTTTTTTAAAAACTGCACCTAAAGAAATTGGCAAGTTAATTAATAAAAAATAAAAAATTAAAATACCTAAAACTGAAACCGGTTCATAAATTAAATTTTTAAAAAAATTATCTAGTATCATTTCTAGAAATTTCTCAAGTTTTAATATTCAATGACAAACAAATAATAATTTAAATCATTGTTATATGAGTAAATCTTTAATAATAAAGTTTTAATTTATATTTAAAAAAGCATTTCAAAGTTTGAAATTATCTCCTAGATAATACTTCTTGACTATTGGATTATCAGCCAATTCACTTGATGAGCCGTTAGCTAAAATTTTTCCTTCACTTAATACATATGATTTGTTAGTAATAAGAAGGGTTTCCCTCACATTATGGTCTGTAATGAGAATGCCCACCCCATCATTACTTAATTTAAGAATTAGTTTCTTTAGATCATTCACAGCTAGAGGATCGATCCCAGCAAAAGGTTCGTCTAATAACAAATATTTAGGTCCTTTTCTGCCTACAGTGAGAGCTCTAGCTATCTCACACCTCCTCCTTTCTCCTCCTGAAAGTTGATAACCATAATTATCTACAAAGTTATTCAAATTAAATTCATTAATTAATTGTTCTCTTCTATTTCTTATCGCTGCTCTACTATAAGATGAATTTTGTAAAGCTAAATCTATATTGTCCTTAACAGTGAGGTCTCTAAATATGCTCGCTTCCTGAGTTAAGTACCCTAACCCAAGTCTTGATCTAATCGGTAGAGGAAGATAGGTTATATTTTTCCCATTCATTAAAATTTCACCTTTATCTGGTTTTATATTCCCAACTGCGAGATTAAAAGTTGTAGTTTTCCCAGCACCATTTGGCCCCATTAAACCTACGACTTCCCCTGGATTAACAGTTATGGAAACATTATTTACGATAAATCTTCCCTTAATTGAAAGGGATACATTATGAATCTTTAGGTTCATTTTTCTTGAGATCGATTAGTTTTCTTGTTTTCTTGAAAAAAAAAATGGGATAGTAAATAATAATTTCATTGAAGATAAAGATAATTTCATGATATTCATATTTATCAAAGAGGTTTCAAAAAGGGCTTATCGTTCTCACTCAATTGCTCTTTATATTGTAATTTCCTCAATAAATTTTCCAAACTTTGGCAGAATGATTCAAGATCAATTCCTAAATTAATCTTCGTTCTAGTTTTTATTCTACCTAAACCCTCTCCAAGCAGAATAGTGGCTCCATTTAAATTACCCTTACTTAAGTGAAACTGAGAAACAGATACTTGCAAAATTCCTTGGATAACTTGTCTTTCGTCACCATCAACGGAATTCCATATTTCTTCAAAAGCATCATGAGCCTCATACCATTCATGATTGTTAAAAAGATTTAAAGCATTAAAAAGAGATTTTTTAAAACTTTTTGCACTTTCTTCGTTCATGAGACTAATTATTAATTTCTTTTCTTTTTATTTATTTTTCTCATTCTTATTGAATCCGGTGTTACCTCTAGCATTTCATCTGGACCAATATATTCGAGTGCTCTTTCAAGGGTAATGTCAACAGGTGACTGCAAAGTATCAAGTTCTTCTGCCCCTGCAGACCTCATATTAGTCAACTGCTTAGTTTTACATATATTTAACTCAAGATCTTGAGGCCGATTATTCTCTCCAATTATCATTCCCTTATAAACTTTAACTCCAGGTTTAATGAAATAGACTCCCCTATCTTCAGCATTCTTTAATGCATAGAATGTGGCCACACCTTCCTCAAAAGCTATAAGGACTCCATTTCTTCTGGTTTCAAAATCTCCTGTTTTAGGTTTGTACTCATAAAATGAATGACTCATGATACCTTCACCCCTTGTTATCCGAACAAATTCTCCTCGAAATCCAATTAATCCTCTTGATGGTACAAGAAACTCTAATTGAGTTCTCCCATCTGAACTTGTCTGCATATTTTTCATCTCTGCCTTTCTCGATCCAAGTTTTTCTATACAAGAACCAACGGATACTTCAGGCACATCAAGGACCAAAGTCTCTATAGGCTCACATTCAACATTATCAATTTCTCTAAAAATTACTTGAGGTTGTGAAATTTGAAACTCGAACCCTTCTCTTCTCATAGTTTCAATCAAAATACCTAAATGTAATTCTCCTCTTCCTGACACTGAGAACCTATCAGGAGAATCAGTTTCTTCGACCCTAAGCGCAACATTTGTTAAAAGTTCCCTTTCGAGTCTATTTTTTAATTGTCTACTAGTAACAAATTTCCCCTCTTTACCTGCAAATGGAGAATCATTAACAACAAAAGTCATATTTAAGGTGGGTTCATCTACTTTGATTAATGGAAGTGGATGGGGCGAATCTGGACATGCTATGGTCTCACCGATATTGACGTCATCGAAACCAGAAACGGCAACGATATCTCCTGCAAATGCTTCATTTATATCAATCCTTTGTAATCCTTCAAATCCAAGTAGTTTACTAACCTTTCCTTTAATAGTTTTACCATTTTCTTTGATTAAACTAGCTTGTTGACCATTTTTTATAGTTCCATTATGAATTTTCCCAATTACAATTCTGCCCAAGAAATCAGAATAGTCCAAAGTAGTAATTTGTAGCTGAAGAGGCTTATTTGCATCACCTACTGGAGGTGGAACATGTCTGATAATAGCCTCAAAAAGAGGCTTCATGTTGTCGCTATTAGATTCCATTTCTTCTTTTGCAAAACCAGATAGGCCGCTTCCAAAAAGATAAGGGAAATCACATTGATCATCATCAGCTCCTAATTCTAAGAACAAGTCCAGCACCTTATCAATTGCTATTTCTGGTACTACTCTTGGTCTATCAATTTTATTTACAAAAACTATAGGCCTTAGTCCTTTTTCTAATGCTTTTTTTAAAACAAACCTTGTTTGAGGCATCGGCCCCTCATTTGCATCAACAATAAGCAAACAACCATCAACCATACCCAAAACCCTTTCAACTTCTCCTCCAAAATCAGCATGTCCAGGTGTATCTATAATATTAATTCTGGTGTCTTTATAGTTAACTGCAGTATTTTTTGAGAGAATTGTTATCCCCCTTTCTCTCTCAAGATCATTTGAATCCATTACACAAGTAGGAATAACTTCATTGTCTCTAAATATTCCTGATTGAGATAACAATGCATCTACAAGTGTTGTCTTCCCATGATCTACGTGAGCAATAATTGCAACATTTCTAATTTCTTTTATCGAAGATGACATTTATAGAATTTATATAAATAGTGGATTGACTTTATTAAGGCTAACTCAAAGCATGCTTATTATGAGAATTTCTATTTAAGACTTTGAAAAATATAATCTAATTGAATAATTAAATCAATCAATTAGAATTAAAATTTTCTATTTGAGCTTTCAAATACTTTTAATGCTTCAATTGAACCCTCATATCTCCAATGCCAGGGTTCGTAATCTATATATTTATTATCTTTATTGAACGATAACTTAAAGTGAAACTTAGCTGCATTTTTTTTGAGCCATCTAAAGGCGTCAGTATTTTCGAAGTTGGTTTCAAAATCTGTTTCTCTTTGAGTGGCATCACCAATATCAATTGCAAAACCAGTACTGTGTTCAGAATAGCCTGGGGGAGCTGAAACTCTAGCTCTTTCGGCCGCTTCTTGATTTCTAAAAGATTTTAGAGAATAGAAGATTTCTTTTTGCAAATTTATGGATCTATAACCACTTAAGAAGACCAAATATATCCCATCCTTTCTCGCTTCTTTTCTCATATTCAATAAAGAATCACGCATATCAATATGAACTTCAATATTAGGCTCTATTAAAACTAATTTCTCCTTAGGAATTTCCGCATAGGGTAAATGGCCCAAAATTCTATTATCTTGATTTTTCTCAGCCTGATAATTGAGATTAATAAAAGGGACTTGTTCTATATTTTTAATCAACCGCAATGCAGAATAGGAAAAAGGAAGTAAAAGAAATGGAAAAAAAATTAATAATTTTTTTAATAATGTTGATTTTGGGTTATTTAGGTAAGTTCTTTTGGCAAGTGGTATATCAAATTGATCGATATCTTTGTTTAGTTCCAATATTTAGAAGTGAATTTGGAAAAGATATTTCGATATTAACTATTATTTTAAGAAATGCACTTTTATATGCAAAAAAGATGTAGTTTTTATATACAGTATTATTTTTTTTTCATATGTTGAGGGTAGCTGTTATTGGTGGAGGTCCAAGTGGTTCATGTGCTGCAGAAATACTTGCTAAAGCTGGGATAAAAACTTGGCTCTTCGAGAGAAAATTAGATAATGCAAAACCATGTGGAGGAGCAATTCCACTTTGTATGGTCGAAGAATTTGATTTGCCTGAGTCAATTATTGATAGAAAAGTAAGGCATATGAGAATGATATCTCCATCAAATAGAGAGGTAGATATAAGTTTAGATAGAGTTTATGGGAAAAGTGATAATGAGTTTATTGGGATGTGTAGAAGAGAAGTTATGGATGCCTTTATGCGCAACAGAGCATCAGATCTTGGAGCTACATTAATAAATGGATTAGTTACCTCTATCGATACTGGCGATAATAATCAAGGGCCATATAAGCTTGCCTACTCGGATTTTACGAATGGAGATAAAAAAGGGGAACTCAAAGAGCTTACTGTTGACCTTTTGATCGGAGCTGATGGAGCCAACAGCAGAGTCGCAAAAGCAATGGATGCAGGAGATTACAAAGTTGCTATAGCATTTCAGGAAAGAATTAAATTGCCTAAAGAAGAAATGAGTTATTACGAAGATCTTGCTGAAATGTATGTCGGAACTGATGTCTCTCCTGATTTTTATGGGTGGGTATTTCCAAAATATGATCATGTTGCTGTGGGCACTGGAACCATGCAAAAGAATCAGTCATTAATTAAAGGACTTCAAGAGGGTGTAAGAAATAGGGCTAAGAAAAGACTTGTAAATGGTGAAGTAATAAAGGTAGAAGCTCACCCTATTCCTGAGCATCCAAGGCCAAGAAGAGTAGTTGGGAGAATGGCATTGGTTGGTGATGCAGCTGGTTATGTTACAAAAAGTTCTGGAGAGGGTATTTATTTTGCTGCAAAAAGCGGAAGAATGTGTGCTGAAGAAATTGTTGAAGCATCAAAAAACGGTCAAGTAATTCCATCAGAAAAAGATTTAAAAAACTATCTAAAAAAATGGGATAAAAAATATGGCACAACTTATAAGGTGCTAGAAATCCTTCAAAATATTTTCTATAGAAATGATTCTGCTAGAGAAGCCTTTGTTGAGATGTGTGATGACATGGATGTTCAAAGACTTACTTTTGATAGTTACTTATACAAAAAAGTTGTCTCCATGAAACCATTACAGCAACTTAAGATTACAATGCTTACACTTGGTTCGATTTTAAGAGGGAAAGCCCTAGCGCCTCTAAAATATAAACCCGTTGATAGTGCTGTTAGGGAAAATAAAGAGGTAGAAAAAATGCTAGAAAATTATTCAATAAAGGGTGGAATTAAAGTTAAGAGTTCAAAAGTGTAAAATCGGCAATTTTTAGAGAATAATTTCTAATTAAGCTCAACAAATTGAGCCTATTATTTCTAATTTTTAAATCCTCTGACATTATTAGGACTCCCTCTTCATTATCAAATAAATCCTCGATAGTGTTTACATTAATCTTAAACAAATTTAGAAGTTCCAAATAATTGCAATAACCTTCTGAAAAAAGTTTTTCTAATTCTCCAATAAATTCAAAAACTTTGAATTCACAATCTTTTTCAAAAAGTTTTGTGTTTACATAATCTCTTGTTGAGAGAACGTCTCTTGAAATATCACTTTTATTTGCTAATTTGCTTACCCTAGTAATTATCTTCTGGATTTCAACAAAATTATCCTTTTCGTTAAAATTGATAATAGAATTAATCCTACTTTTAAGATCAACAATATTCAATACTCTTTTTTGAGATAATTCATCATAAGAGCAAACGGCCTTTATTAATTCTTTACTTAGTGATATTTCTTCTAGATGACTAACAATTCTTTGAACTAAAAATTCATTTAAATCATTAAATACTGTTTCTCTTGAGAAGTTTAAATTCGGAAATGCGATTTTCCAAAAATCAATAAGTTCGTTGAATAATTTATCTAAAGGTAAATCAAATTCATAATCCCAAATTATTTTAATCACTCCATTCAAATTTCTTCTTAAAGCATAAGGATCAGATGATCCACTAGGACGTTTACCAGAAATAAATATACTTATTAAAGTTTCGACCTTATCTGCTATCGAAACTATTGCACCATATTTTGTGGAAGGCAAAGCATCTTTATAAAAAGAAGGTAAATAATGTTCAGCTACAGCCAAGCAAACATCCTCACTAAATCCCTCATATTTAAGATATTTACCACCCATTATTCCTTGCAGCTCAGGGAATTCGAAAACAATTTCGCTACATAAGTCGTTTTTACAGTATTTAGCAGCTTCTATTATTTTTTTTTCTTCTAAAGACTTGTCATTTAAAAATTTAAGAATTTTTTTAGTAACTTCCTCTATTCTTTCTACCCTCTGAAATATATTTCCAAGTCCTTTTAAATATGAAACAGATTTAAGCTTTTCATTTCTTTCGATTGAAGCAACTTTTTTGTCACTTTCTACGAAAAACTTTGCATCTGAAAACCTTGCCCTTAACACTTTCTCATTACCTTTGGCAATATTATTATTTGATTCTTCAAGACCATTTGAAATAACGCAGAAAGTTGTACTAATATTTTTCTCAGAGCTTAAATCTAGTTTAGAAAAACTTTCGTTTTTAAATAAAAGAGGAACATATCTCTGATGAATTTTCATGACTGTCGAGAGAACTTCAACTGGAAGATCAAGAAATTCATTACTAAATTTACCAATAATTAAGTCTGGCCATTCAACTAAATCAGTTAGTTCATTGAGTAATCCTTCTGAAAGATCAGCTTTCAGATTTAAAGATTTAGATGCCTGATTTATTAAACTTTCAATTTTTTCTTTTCTTTCTTTTCGAATAGCTATTACTCTATTTCGTTTCAATAATTCAAAAAAATCATCAGGATTCTGAACTTCTAAAACTTCATTGATTAACCTATGACTTTTTGTTTTATTACTTATTTTGATTTCTGGATCACATTCATCAAATTCAAAATCAAGAATTTCATCATTATAAATAGAGGCAATCCACCTAATAGGTCTTGAAAATTTTATGTTCCCACCCCCCCATTTCATAAATCGAGGGCCTTGAAGACTCTTTACTAATTTTGGGATAATCGAAGACAAAGAATTTTTTGTTGATAGTCCTTTCTCAATTTTCTTTCCAAATACAAAATCACCCTTTTCCGTGTTTTTTATTTCTAGCTCATCTACATCTATATCTAAGCTTTTAGCAAATCCTAAAGCAGCATTAGTAGGACATCCATTTAAATAAGCTAAATTTGCTTTAGGTCCTTTTCTTTCTATAACCTTATCTTCTGCATAATCAACTAAACCTTCGAGAAGTAGAACTATCCTCCTTGGTGTGGAGGTAACAACTATTTGTTCGAATTTGATTAACTTTTTATCCAATTCAAATTCTATTAATGATTTAAATTGCTCTAGAACAGAATGAGAAAATTTTGCGGGCAACTCTTCAGTTCCTATCTCAAGTAAATATTTAGACAAGAAAAAAATATGACTTAACTTACTATAATTTACTACCAGTTAAATAAGCTTTTCGCTAATGTATAAAAAGAGATATGTTTTGGTCCTTTGATCAAGGTTGAGAAAGTAAAAAAGAAAAAAGATTCTGCAAAGCAAGAGACTGTTTGTTTAGCAAATGGACTAGAAGTCTCTAAGTTTGAAAATTTTAAAAAAAGTAGCCAATTTCTTAAGGAACCACTTGCTACAGAATTAGTCAATGAAAGTGATCATTTTACTAATGATGCAGTTCAGTTATTAAAATTTCATGGTAGTTATCAACAAGATAACAGGGAAAATAGAAGGCCTGGCAAAAGTAAAGATTGGCAAATGATGCTTAGGTTAAGAAATCCGGGCGGTGAGGTTCCTGGGAAATTATTTTTAGCATTAGATGAATTATCTGAAAAACTAGGTAATGGAACACTTAGAGCCACTACCAGACAAGCCTTTCAAATGCATGGAATTAGAAAAGAGAACCTAAAGGAAGTAATTCAAACAATCGTAAATTCAATGGGCTCCACATTAGCAGCTTGTGGAGACATAAATAGAAACGTTATGGCCCCTGCGGCACCATTTGATTCGCCAGAATATAATATTGCAAGAACGTTGGCAAAAAAAGTTGCAGATCTTCTCACCCCAATGGCTGGTCAAGGTACTTTTTTAGAGCTCTGGGCTGATGGAGATTTAGAGTATACTATCAAGCCTGACAAAGATATTGAAGCAATAAGGAAGCTCCAATTCGAAGATAATGTTTTTAGTGGGATAAAGGATGAGCCTCTCTATGGTTCAACTTATTTACCGAGAAAATTCAAATGTGCTGTTACAGTTCCTGGGGACAATTCTGTTGATCTTCTTACCAATGACATAGGAATAGTTGCCTTTACCTCTAAAGATGGAAACTTAGAAGGGTGCAACTTCTATATTGGAGGTGGTATGGGTCGCACACATAATAATGAAGAGACGTTTGCCAGAATTGCAGATCCTCTTGGATATGTTGAAGAACCTGATGTTTATAAATTAATACAAAGCATAGTAGCTATTCAAAGAGATTATGGTGATAGAAAATCAAGAAAAAACTCGAGAATGAAATATCTTCTTCATAGAAAAGGCATTAAATGGTTCAAAAAGATACTTTCGGATAAGTATTTCAAAAAAGAAATTAAAAAGATTAGAAAAGAACCTGATAAAGTTCTTATTGATTACCTAGGTTGGCATAAACAAAATAAAACCTCCCATTTCGTAGGTTTACCATTATTGTCAGGAAGATTATCTGGAGAGAAGAAGAATATAATCACAAGTATTGTTAAAAAATATAATTTAGATTTAAGACTCACACCTAATCAAGATATTTTACTTTGTAATATCCCCAATAAAAGCAAAGGTGAAATTCAAAAATCTCTATCAAAAATTGGATACAAAAATTTAGAAAACATTAATGAAATACAAAGACACGCTTTAGCTTGTCCTGCTTTACCACTTTGTGGTCTTGCAATGACTGAAGCTGAAAGAATATTACCTGATGTACTAAAAAGGATTGAAAATTTACTATTAGATCTAAAAATACAAAAAACAATATTATTCAGAATGACAGGATGTCCGAATGGATGTACCAGGCCTTATATGGCTGAATTAGCACTTGTTGGAAGTGGGCAAAACAAATACCAATTATGGTTGGGGGGAAGTAAAAATCTACAAAGGCTTGCTAAACCTTTTTTACAAAGAATGGAACTTAATGATTTAGAAAAAACTCTTCAACCATTATTTGATGATTGGAAGAGTAATTTGGATTTGGATTTCGGAGATTTTATAAATACTCAAGATGAAAATTACATATTAAATTTACTAAATGAAAATCAATAGAATTTAAATTTTTCCATAGAGAGCATTTGCTTTTTTATTTTTCCAAGCCCATAATTGATCACCATAACTAAAATGCCACCATTCATTAGGATGTTGAGCAAATCCGAATTTAGTCATAATTTCCCTTAATAAATTTCTTCTACCATTCCAAATGATTGCTCCCTCATTCTTCATATTTGCATAAAAATAAGGGTTTGAGGTCTCGTCCATTTGATCAACCATGCTTCCCATTTCAACAAGATTTCCGTCTTTATCTGATAAACAAACATCCAATGCACCCCCAGTTGAATGAGGGGGTGGACACCTAGTGTCATGAGAAGGATATGCCCAAAATTTTTCAATTTTTTTTAAAATGGATGGATAAGATTTTATATGTTCAAAAGAAATATCAATATCAGATTTTTCACACTCTAATAAAAATGCTCTTTTAAACATAAATTCCTGTACTTCTAAAGGTCGCCAACTGTCATAAATTAAAAGGTTAAAACTACTCTTTGATATCAAATAATCATTTACTTTTACTAATCTATTAACAACCTCCTCTCTTAACTTCCAAATAGAAGTTTTATCTTTGTAAGGTGCTCCTAAATGAAAGTAAGGGTGGGGATCTAAAAACTTTAGGCAGCTAGGAATAGCTATTAATTTATCTCCATTATCTTTAATTGGTATTTTATTCCAAATTTTCAATTGAAATTTGTAATTGATTTATGGTGACATATATATCAAAAATTACAATGATAGTTTTCAATTTAAGAAATCATGAATGAATTTATTATCAGAATTATCAATAAGTATATTCCTTAAAACAATATTTTCTTTTAAATCAGGATCATCACTAACAATCTTAATAGCCTCTTCACGAGCCTTATCAATAAGAAATTTATTGTTAGGTAAATTGTCCAGTACAAAATCAGGCAATCCGGATTGTCTATATCCTAAAATCTGGCCTGGTCCTCTAAGCTCCAAGTCTTTTTCAGCAATATAAAAGCCATCATTAGATTTTTGCAAAACACAAAGTCGTTTATTTTCCAATCCATTTTTGTCGGGGGTTACCAGATAACAAAAAGATTTTGTTGATCCTCTACCAACTCTCCCTCTTAATTGATGTAGCTGGGACAATCCAAATCTGTCCGAATTATAAATAATCATAATTGTGGCATTAGGTACATCAATGCCAACCTCAATTACAGTGGTTGAAACTAATATATTAATTTCATTCTTTAAAAAAGAATTAATCACTTCATTCTTTTCTTGTGAACTTAATTTGCCATGTAATAATCCAACTTTTTTGTTAAAAAAGACCTCTTCTGATAAATATTTGAATGTTTTCTTTGCGGAGCTTAAATTCATTTTTTCTGAATCTTCTATAAGTGGCAAAATAACATAAGCTTGCTTTCCCTTATTGATCTCATCTTCAACAACCTTGAACAAGTTAGTTAAATCGTCTTCTGAAATTATTTTTGTTGTTATTGGAATTCTCCCAGGAGGGAGTTCTGTAATTTGACTCACATCTAAATCACCATAAATAGAAAGAGCAAGAGTTCTTGGAATTGGTGTTGCTGTCATTGATAACAAGTTAGTATTTTCTCCTTTGTTTAGTAATCTATTTCTCTGAGTAACTCCAAATCTATGTTGTTCATCAATTACGACCATGCCTAATGCATTAAAGATAACTTTATCCTCAAATATTGCATGAGTACCTACGAGGATATCAACTAATCCATTCTTCAAATTAGAGAAAATTTCTTTTCTCTTTTTTTGAGGAGTATTCCCAGTAAGTAGTTCAACAGAAACTAAAAGGGGGTTCAGATATTTTAATAAATTCTTATAATGCTGTTCTGCCAATACCTCAGTTGGGACCATAAATGCACCTTGCAGGTTTTTTTCAATGACAAGCAAAAGAGACGCTATTGCAATTATGGTTTTACCGCTTCCCACATCTCCCTGAAGCAATCTAGACATTGGTACGGGATTAGATAAATCTTTCTTAATTTCATTTAAAACATTTTCTTGAGATTTTGTTAATTCAAAAGGAAAAGTATTTAAAAATTCTTTTAATAAAGATTTCTTCTGAGGTAATTGTTGGGAAGTTACATTTTTATTTGTCTTTCTTTTTCTAAGTAGAAACTTTATTTGAAGTAGGAATAACTCATCAAAAACCAAACGTTTTTTTGACTCAATAAGTGCCTGTTGATTTGGCGGAAAATGAATATTAATCAACGACTCTCCTTTTGATAATAAAGATAATGAATCAAGTTGCTTTTTATTTAAAATTTCTGGATATTGCTTTGCATAAATTAATACCTTTTTCATAAGTTTTATAAAACTCATATTTGATAATGCTTCACCTAATGAATACAAGGGTAATATTTTGCCTGAGAAATTAAAATTATCATTGTTGTCCTTAAGAATTTCAATCTGCGGATCTACAAAAGTTTTGCCATACTCTGTCAATTTAACTTTACCGGAAATTGCTAATTTGGTTCCTGGAGTATACAAAGATTTTTGAGAGGTGAAGAAGGAGTAAGATCTAAATCTTCTTCCTAAAAAAAATTTTGTAACCTTTATTGAAGACGTTTCATCAAAAACCACAATATTCATTATTGATAAATTAATATTTTTTTTACTCTTATGAATATAAAATCTTTTAACGTTTGCAATGCACGTGTATAAATTATCAGGTTTTAAATTTATTATCTTGACTCTATTCGTATAGTCTAGGTATGTTCGTGGAAAATAATTAATTAGATCTTTTACATGAAATATCCCTAATTCATTGAGCTTATTTTTATAAACTTTTCCTACATTTTTTATTAATGAAATATCTGAATCAAAAGACAAACTTATATCAGCTTTATTCAGAAAAACATTATTAAAAGTATTATTAGAACTTTCTATTTCTAGAGTTTTACCAAGTTTATAAAGATTTTTTCTTGTATCTATAACTAACCTTTTTCTTTGATTTTCATCTAATTTATTATATTCATTATATTTTTTAGAAAATTCATAAAATATGCTTAAATATTCGTCTGAGAGATTTAAATTATCTAGTTTTTTTAGTGATTCATGCAAATAATCATTAAAATATTTTTCTCTTCCTAAAGTATTAATAAATTTGTTTTCAGTTTCAATAGTAAGAGATTTTTGAAGAGGTCTTATCCAATCTTTAATTAATTTATTATTATTCCCGCTAATAGTCACATTTGAAAAAAGAGTTATTTTTTCAACGTATCTTATTCAAAGTTATTTCTTTTTGCCTCCAATATGTCTCTTTTTTAATCAAACGCTGAAATTGATTTTTTATTTCATTTATTTTGTTCCTTTGAATAGAAAGATTTAAATTTTCAAACTCTAACTCAACAGTAGAAATATTAAAGAAAAAAATGCTTGGAAAATTATTGCCGGTTAATGATGACCGATTTAAGTTTAATTCGAAATTAATAACGAAAGGATATGGATGTTTTATCATAAAATTTTTGCCTACTAAGTAGTCAAAGGAATCTTTAGATATCATCCTCTTTATTAGATTTACCTTGAATAATTCTTGGTTAATGTTATATGAAAGATTCAATAGTAAATTTTCCAATGACTTATCTATTAAATCAAAATTATTAAGAATTTGAGTTTTTGGTAAATTATCCATTTGATTAATATTTTCTTTTTCTGGATATCCTTGTTTTATAACCTTTTCTTCTCCTATTAATTCAAGCAAGGAGGATATAAATTGTTTTTCAACTCCTAAATTTTCAAAAATATTATTTTTAGATAAATAATTATTATGGTCGTTATTGTCTAAATCAATTGATTCGAATTTCTCATGATTATGAGCTTGATAATATTCAGAAGTAGTTGAAAAGTCTTCAGTAATCTCGAACTGAGTGGGTTCTTTTAATTGAAAACCATCTTGATATAGAAATTTATCTTTTTTATCATCCTTTGTTTTTATGGAACTATCAAAAATAGTAAAACTGATTTCCTTATTTATATTTTTTTCAATTTCATTTATCTTTAATTGTTCTACTGTTAAAAAGGGCAAATTCGTAAATAATAATTTACTTATTTTTTTTTCAAAAAGATTATAGAATTCGTTTTCATTTAAGAAATTATCATTATTTGTTGGATAACTATATATTTGATTAAGGCCTTTTTCTACAGATATGAAAAGTAGATCTCTTACTAGATTAAGATAAAGTTCATATTCCTTATAGATATTTTTAGTTAATATTCTTTTTTGTTTGTCTGCTCTCTCTAATTGAGAATTAATTTTTTCTGTATCTATACTATTGAAATTATTCAAATCATTCAAGTGACTAATTTGTTTGCATTGATGCGACCTCTTCAGCAAAGTCCATCTGATTTTTTTCGATACCTTCGCCCAATGTATATCTTGTAAAGCGTCTTACTTTGATATTTTCCCCAATTTTTGCAGCTGCTTGTTTGACAAGATCCTCAACTGTTAGAGAACTATCTTTAATGTAGGGTTGTGAAAGCAAAACAAGCTCATTAAGTCTTTTTGCTATTCTCCCTTCAACTATTTTTTCCTTAATTTGTTCTGGCTTTCCAGATAAATCATCTCTACCCATTTCAATCTGCTTTTCTTTTTCCACCACATCTTCTGGTATTTCATCAATTGATACATACTCAACATTTGGGCATGCTGCTACTTGCATTGAGACATCCTTCAACAGAGATTGGAATATATCACCTCTAGCAACGAAATCAGTTTCACAATTTAACTCTAGTAAAACGCCGACTCTTGATCCAGTATGTATATAACTACCAATTGACCCTTCGGCCGCTACTCTCCCCGATTTCTTTTCAGCACTAGCTATGCCTTTCTTTCTTAACCATTCCAAAGCTTTATCTAGATTTCCTTCAGTTTCATTAAGTGCTTTTTTGCAGTCCATCATTCCTGCGCCAGTTTTGTCTCTAAGATCTTTTACAAGTTTTGCTGTAATGTTTCCCATTTGAAGTAATAAAAAATAGTGAATAGTAAGTTTTAAATTAGAATTTAATTTTTTCTTTCTGCATTAGATCCCTTTCTACCCTCATTTATGGCATCTGCAAGTCTTCCTAAAATAAGTTGCACAGATCTAACGGCATCATCGTTACAAGGTATTGGAACCTCACACAAATCCGGATCGCAATTTGTATCTAACATTGATACTAATGAGATGTCTAATTTTCTAGCTTCCAAAACTGCATTAGATTCTCTTCTCTGATCAACCAATACAACTACATCTGGTAATCTTCTCATACCCTTAAGTCCACCTAAGTATTTTTGTAATCTTTCAAGTTCTCTCCTTAATACTGCAGCTTCTTTTTTAGGCCTCATTGCTATTGAACCACTACTTTCCATTCTTTCTAGATCCTTTAATCTTTCAATCCTAGCTTTCATTGTTGTCCAATTAGTCAACATCCCTCCAAGCCATCTTTGATTTACATATGCAGCTCCACAACGTGTAGCTTCCTGAGCTACTACATCTGATGCTTGTTTTTTTGTACCAACAAATAGGAAACGTTTACCGCTTTTTGCAGCGTTTCTCGTCCATTTGTATGCATTGTTCATACACAATGCTGTTTTTACAAGATCAATGATATGAACTCCATTTCTCGCGCAATATATATACTTAGACATCTTGGGATTCCAACGTCTAGTTTGATGCCCAAAGTGAGCACCAGCTTCCATCATTTCTGATAGTGATACAACAGCCATAATTTAAAAAGGGTTTCGGGTTAGCCTCCATCTGACGGGGAATTAATTTTAATAATTCACCCGAAACTGTCAGATGTGTGAAATTTATTCCAATTATTTTAGCAAGTGATGTGTATTTCTAAAAGTTTTTTATCTTGATTTGGTCAACTGTTTAATGTAAATCATATTTAGAGGGATCCTAAGTATCTCAAGTGCAAGTCTATTTCTTCTTATATTTACTAGAAATTTTAATAAAGGAAGGATTCTATCAACACTGATTAGTCCTCCCAAGCAAAGAATTTGCCAAAGTAAATTATGGAGAGGAGTTAATTGAATCATAAATCTAACCCTTAAATTTGGATGTTTCTTATAAAATACTAAAGCCATTTTTGCCCTCTCTTTTTCTTGAGCTATTAATGAATCTATTTGTTCGCAATTAAATGGCGGATGCCAATGAAAACCTACTGCATTTGGGCATTTAATTAATTTTGTCCCAATTTTTTTTAATCTTTCTCCAAGTTCTAAATCCTCCCAGCCGTAAAGACTAAAAGAAGTATCAAATAATCCCACACTTAAAATCAATTCTTTTGATATCGCTACATTCCCAGTAGCAAAGTATGCAAAAGAAGTGTCAATTATTTTATGTTTTTCACTCTGAGGATTTGGAAAATTAGATGTATTTACTACCGAGCCATAGGTAAAACATTTTTTATCATTTTTTCTCCAAAATGCAAGTAATTTTTCTACGTGGCAATTTATAAAATTGTCTAAAACAATAAGATCACTATCAATGAATATAATTATTTCATATTTTGATTTAATCACTCCCAGATTTCTTCCAAGTGCAGGCCCTCCATGTTCTTGCTGAAATAGAACAACGTGTGGGAGATTAGCTTTGTTTTTATTTATCCATGAGGTTGTTCCATCAGTTGATCCATCATCAACTACTATTACTTCATAATTTCTGATATTTGTATTTAATTTTTGATTCTCAAGCGCAAAGAGACATTTCTCTAATATAGGTAATCTATTGTAAGTCGGTATAACAATACTTACATTCATGATTATGTCTTAAATATGCATATTATATTGAACTCCAAAAGATGAAAATAAAAAATATTTACTTAATCAGCTGCGCCGCCATTATTTGCTGTACCTGTAACGTTTCCACCATCAGGTCTTCCATCAGTTCTTAATTTCCTTTTTTTGAATTTTCTAGCATAGGCTCTATTACGTTCCTGCTTTTCTTTTTTTAGATTCCTTCTCTTAGACATAAAATTTTTAACTTTTAATTATATTAGCTCACCATGAGCACTATATATTTTACCATCCTCCATATTTAATATCCTATCAGCCATATCAGAAATTCTTGGATCATGCGTCACCATAAGTACAGAACAATTTTGCTCTTTTGCTAGTTTCCTTAAAAGGGTTACTATTTCTCTTCCTGTCACGCTATCTAATGCAGAAGTGGGCTCATCAGCTAATAAAAGTTTTGGATTGGCAGATAAAGCTCGAGCAATTGCAACTCTCTGTTTCTGGCCGCCAGATAAGTCATTAGGCAACTTTTTATGATGTTCTTCTAATCCTACCGCTGACAACCAATTACGTGCTATTTCACGTCTTTGCAAATATGTTAAACCTTTTATTAAATCGGAGCCCATCTGGACATTTTGTTCCGCTGTTAAACATCTCAGAAGATTGTGACCTTGAAAAATCATTCCAATACTTCTTCTAAGAATCTGACGAGTTTTCCTTGATGCTCCATTTAATTGATTATTCAATACAGTTAAATCTCCACTTTGACAGGTTCTTAATGCACCAATTAATGTTAAAAGAGTCGTTTTACCACATCCAGAGGGTCCTTTCAAAAGAACTAACTCTCCTTTATCAATATTTAAATTAACGTCATTAAGAACTTGTTTTTTATTCTCATTTTTTCCATAAAAGTGACTCAAATTATTTATTGAGACTGTTTTAAGGTTTTTAACATTATTTTTTGATTTATTAGCTTTAACCATCTATCTTCAATTGTTAAAAAATTTCGGCAGGATCAGCGTCAACTAATTTACGCATTGCAACAGCAGCGGACCCCATGCACATAACTAAAACTAATACGAAAATTAAAATAGTTTTGTCTGCGTCCATTATTATTGGGAGTTTAGTAGAACTTCTTATAACTGAGTAAAGTATTTGACCAGAGAAATAAGCAGGTAAATAACCAAACAATGCCAACAAAAACCCCTCTCTGGCTACAACAAAGAAAAGGGACTTAAGTCTATACCCCATTGCCAATAAGGTGGCGTACTCTGGGAGGTGATCTGTAACATCACTATAAAGAATTTGATAAACAACCACACACCCTACAACGAAACCCATCAATGCTCCCAAACTAAATATAAAACCTATTGCAGTACTATTTTTCCAATAATTCTTCTCAAATTCTATAAATTGACTTTTTGTAAGAACCTTAACATCATTTGGGAGTGAGTTATTTAATATCCTTGAAATCAATTCAGGATCAGATCCCTTCTTTAGCTTTACCAAACCAATTTCTATACTGCCAGGTGGATTTGCAGGAAAAAGTCTTAGGAAGGTTTCTCGACTAGTTATCAAATTACCATCTGCGCCAAAAGATGGTCCCAACTCCACAAGGCCCTCAACAATTACTCTTTTACCCGCAACCTCAGTCTCAACTTTTTTTTTAGATAAGAACCATTCTTCAATCGGTCCAAATTCAGGTCTAGATAGTTTGTCAAAAAGAACTCTTGATGGATTTCTCAATTTATAAGCTTTTTTTGAGAATCCCTCATCTAAAAGAAGTGAATCGGAGGGATTAAAACCTAATGCAAGTATTGATCTGGTTTTAAGATTTTCGGGATTTCTCCAAAGTAAATAATTTAGATTAACGGGAGCAGTTTTTTCAACATCCTCTACTGCGAGAGTTTGAATTAATCTTCTTTTTGGAAATCCACTCATGCTTATAGAACTTTTTGATCTGGGACTTATCAAAACAAGATCGGCATCTAGAAGTTTATGAATAGTTACGCTCGTATCAAATAAACCATCTCTAAAACCTAATTGCATAAACATCAAAATCCCTGCAAAACTGATTCCAGCTATTGCAACAGCTAACCTTAATGGTTGCCTGGTTAATAACAACCAAGCTAATGGTATTTTTCTAAATTTTAAAAAAGAAAAACTCATTAGGGAATAAATTTTGCAATCACTTTCATTCCTGCATAGTTTTGAACGATATCTATAGAATCTTGATCAAGTTTTACTAGTACCTCGATAATTCGTGAATCAGCATCCCCTGTTGGATCAGTCGATAGAACTTTTCTTTGTTTTACCTGAGGACTAATCCTAATCACCTTTCCTTTAAGATTTTTTTGGAAACCTCCATTCTCACTGCTCAATTCAACATTCTGAGAGATAAAGACCCTATCGATGTCAGATTCATAAACCTCTATCAAAGCTTCCATTTTTTGACTAGAACCAATATCCAAAATTCCTTCATTTTGAGGTCTTTCACCAATTCTCGTGTTTATTCCAAGGATAAAACCATCAATTGGACTCCTGAGTTTTGAATTAAATAGATCTATCTTGATGTTTTTTTGATCTCCGATAAGGTTTATTTTCTGCTTTTGCAATTTTAATAATTCATCTTTTCTCTGTGAAAACTCTACAAAAGAATATACATCTTTGTTCAAAGCCAACTCATACCTTTGAATTTGATCTTTCTTTAGGCTAATTTCTTGGTTAATAGTATTAATTAGATTTTCGTTTCTTTCAAGATCAGCGATTAATTTCTCTCTATTTTCAAAGATTGCGAGGACATCACCTTTTTTTACAAAATCGCCTTCATTTACTAAAATTTCGACAATTCGGGGGGAAGAGCCAAACTGACTTATTGGAGCTGCCAATTGTCTAATCTCTCCCGAAGGAGAAAGTTGACCAAGTGCAGCAACAGCTGAAATAGGAGGTATGAAATCTGAATTTATTTCCTCTTTAAGTTTTGAACTAGATTTATTATTTCCAGAACAGGAAATAACACCAAGAGATATTGGTGTAAATAATAATAAATAAATAAATATATTTTTTAATATTTTTAATTTCATTAAAAATCGAAGAGTACTGTTTTTATGTAGTTATTTACCCATTTTTCATCAAAATATTTCAAAAGAACCATGCTAGTCTTCTCATTTTTCATTTGTTGAACACAATAATTTTTTTGAAAATCTATTCTCTCTTGGATAATTTCCTCATTAAGTTCCGGTTTAGCTCTCTTACTTAATTTGATCAAGATAGTGAGGTATTGATCCACAACTCTACAAAAATCAATTTTTTCAGATTTACTTTTTAAGGAAGCAAAAAATACATTATTAGAAAAAATCGCTCCCCATTTAGGAATCTCTCTCAAAGAAGTAAAAGAACTTTTATCAACTTCAGAAAGTAATTTTTCGTATTTCAAACCTTGGTTTTGTGATGCCGGGGATAAATCAACAATTGCAGCAGAAACAATATCATTTATTTTTACCAAATCCATCCCAAAAATTGGGATATCAAACTTTGGATCAGGGAAAAAAACGCAGTGTAATATTTTAAGATTCTTTGAAAATTCTGCTACTTCAATATGTAACTTTCTAAAACCTTTTGCTTTATGAAATTCATTTTCAATATAAAGTTCTCTTCCAATTTCTTTAGATATTATGTTAGTTAGTTTTGGATCAATTTTTATACTCTTAAGATCCTCAAGCATGGATCTATGCTCTCTAATATTTTGTAACAAATCCAAAATAAGAGGGTCAGTTAATTTTTTTTTAGTTAAAGATTCAGACAACAAGGCTAAAAAGTACCAAAATAGAATTTAAAGAGAGAACCGAAATGAAAGTAGGAGATGTTAACTACTACACCCATTCAAGCAAAACTAGATGTGTTTTTGTGGACAATAAAGAATTGCCGCTTATAAGCATTGATATTTGGTGCAAAGCAGGTTCTTCATTTGAGGATGTTGATAAAAATGGCACTGCTCATTTTCTAGAACATATGATTTTTAAAGGATCTAATAAAATAATGCCAGGTGAGTTTGACCATAAAATTGAATCACTAGGCGGAGTAAGTAACGCTTCAACTGGTTATGATGATGTACATTACCATGTCTTAGTTCCACCCAATAACTTTAAAGAATCACTTGCTCTTTTGACAAATATTGTCGTTGCTCCAGATTTTAATCCTGATGAATTTATAAAAGAAAAAGGGGTAGTTATTGATGAAATAAAACAACAAAATGATCAGCCTGAAGAGAGACTATATAATTATTTTTTGGAAAGGGTTTGGTTAAGTCCTAATTATGCCAATTCGATCTTGGGAACTGAAGATAGTATTAAAAACTTAGAGATAAATGACCTTGTGAAATTTCACAGCAAACATTACACTACTGAAAAAATTTGTATTGCAATTGCGGGTAATCTCTCCAAAGAAATTTATAAAATTTTTGAAAAAAGTGATCTATCTGGCATAAAAGAAAATCCAAATTTAATAAATCCAAAAAATAAACCTTCTCTAAAAATAAGGAATGGTAGAGAATCAGTTAAATTTGATAATTTAGAGTTTTCAAGAATATTTATGGCTTGGTTTATCCCAAACCTAAATGATCAAAAAAATATTATTGGACTTGAGATATTAGCATCCATACTCTCTGTTGGAAGAAACAGCAGATTAGTTAAAATTTTAAAAGAAGATAGTAATCTTGTTGAATCGGTATATGTAGATGTAAATGCTGGAGAATTAGGAGGATTATTTATAATGGAAGCAAATTGTGAGGCGAAAGATATTGATTTAGTAGAAAAGCAAATTAATAAAACAATAGATGAGATCTTAAATTGTAAAGTCTTGTCTTTGGATGAAATAAAAAAAGCAATAAATATTGTTAAAAGTAATTATATCTTCAATTTAGAGACATCTACCCAACTCTCTTCATTCTTTGGAAATGAACTTCTTTGGGGGAGAAAATCTTCTCTAAATAATCTAGAGAGTCATTTAAAATATTGGAATGACTTGGATAACTTCAAAGAGATCACAGAACATATACGTGGAGAGAAATTTACATTAGTTGCATCCCCTGGTAAATGTTAAAAAGATATTTTTTAAATAATAAAAAAAGAAATTTTTCAACTGCTTCAATTTGGATTAAAGGGGGGAGTGATATGGATAGTACTGGCAAAAAAGGGATAAACAAGATCCTTTGTTCATTACTTACCAGAGAATGTGAAGGTTTTAACAATTTCACTCTCTCTGAATATATTGAGTCCTATGGAGCAGAATTAAATCAAGAAATATTTGAAGATGGTATTTCAATAAGTATTAAATCCCTAAATGAACATTTCAGCAAATTATTCCCCATATTAGAATTAATAATTAATAAGCCAATTCTCTCGGAAACTGAATTTAAAAAAGTAAAAAAATCTTCTATTGATCACATTAAAAAAGAAAAAGAGAATCCATTCAATATCTGTTTTGAAAAATGGAGAAAAATTGTTTACTCAAATCATCCTTACGCTTTTAACACAATAGGCAATGCTAATGATGTCTCAAAGATTACCTATGAAGATGTTTTGCTTGAGTTTAAAAATTTAAAAAATAGAGAAAAGTATTTAATTTCAAATAATCCCGAAATAAATGGAGAAAATTTTGGAACACTTGAAAAAATAATCTTAAAAGAAAAATCAGATCCTTTGAATCATAATTTAAATACTACGAATAGATTTGATTACATTAATAATGATTCAAATCAAACAATATTAATGATGGGGGACCAAACTTGCTCAAGAAGAAGTAGTGAATATTTTCCTCTTAAGGTTTTGGAGTCATATTTATCTTATGGTATGAGCGCTGCTTTATTTAAACTTTTCAGAGAAAAACATGGAATCACTTACGATTTAGGTGTTTATTATCCTATCAGGAGTGGAAATGCCCCATTTTTAATTTATTTATCCGTATCTAATGATCAAGCACTTTTTGCTTTTGAGCTTTTATCAACACTATGGAAAAATTTACTTTTAAAACCGTTGACTGATGCTGAAATATTTTTAGCCAAAGAAAAACTAAAAGGTTCTTTTCTATTAGGAAATCAATCGCTTGATGAAATTTTACAGAGAAAGATACAGTTAGTTAGTTATGGTATTTCACCAATTTTTGAGAACGATTTAAATTCAAAAATAGAGGAAATTTCTTCGTTAGATATTTTGAAATTAACTAATAAGTATTTTTCAAAACCTTTTTTGACTATTTCTGGTAATAAAAATATATGTTTAGAAATTTTTAATAGGTTTAAGAAAAACTTTTAGATTAGTTTTTCTTAATCTTATCAATATCTATTAAAAACGAACCTCTCCTAAACTTTACTTCAACAGTATCTGGAGATTTAATTGAAAGGATTTCCCCAATTTCATCAATTGCAACTAGATCGGGTGGTCTTAACATCGGCATATTATCTGAAGTCTTCAAGTAAGAGACTGGTGCAATCAACTTAACCTTATCATTGATCTCAAATTTCATTTATAAATTAGTTACATTAAAGAGTAGTATAAGCATAAAGTTAGAGAAAATATCAACGAAATGCACTGATTCATTCTAGAATCCTAGGAATTGATTTTGTACAAATTAATGAATCAAAAATTTAAAACATTAATTTTATGGGCTTTACCTATACTTTTAGTAATAGCACTTTCCTACCAATTTTTATCTTCAAGCAACGTTGATTCGCTTAAATCTAATGGCACTACTGTTGCACCAAGAAATTCAGCGGTAGCAAGAGTAAGTTACGGCAGATTTTTAGATTATATTAATTCGGGAAGGGTTACATCTGTTGATATTTTTGAGGGAGGCAGAAATGCAGTTATAGAGACAATAGATTCGGATTTAGATAATAAAGTTCAAAGGTTGCGTGTAGATCTTCCCGGCTTAACTCCAGAACTTATAAATACATTAAAAAATGAGGGAATTAGTTTTGATGTCCATCCAATAAAAACAGCTCCTCCTGCATTAGGAATTTTAGGTAATTTACTCTTCCCGGCTATCTTAATTGGAGGTTTAATTTTGTTAGCGAGGAGGTCAAATGGTATGCCTGGAGGTCCTGGCCAAGCTATGCAGTTTGGAAAAACTAAAGCAAGATTTGCAATGGAAGCTGAAACTGGAGTTGTATTCGATGATGTTGCAGGCGTTAATGAAGCTAAACAGGATTTGCAAGAAGTTGTCACTTTTCTAAAAAAACCAGAAAAATTTACTTCTGTAGGAGCAAGAATTCCCAAAGGTGTTCTATTGGTAGGACCTCCTGGTACTGGTAAAACACTTTTAGCTAAAGCAATCGCAGGTGAAGCTGGTGTACCATTCTTCTCATTATCAGGTTCTGAATTTGTTGAAATGTTTGTTGGTGTTGGCGCTAGTAGAGTTAGAGACCTTTTCAAAAGAGCTAAAGAGAATAGTCCATGTTTAATTTTTATTGATGAAATCGATGCAGTCGGAAGGCAGAGAGGTGCAGGTATTGGTGGAGGTAATGATGAGAGAGAACAAACTCTCAATCAATTACTTACTGAAATGGATGGTTTCGAAGGTAATAGTGGCATTATAATAATTGCAGCCACAAATAGGCCCGATGTTTTAGACTCAGCTCTAATGAGACCAGGCAGATTCGACAGACAGGTAACTGTAGATGCACCTGATATCAAGGGCAGACTATCAATATTGGAAGTTCATGCTAGGAATAAGAAACTTCAAGAGGATTTAACGCTTGAAAGTATTGCGAGGAGAACACCAGGTTTCACTGGAGCAGACTTAGCGAATTTATTAAATGAGGCTGCTATATTAACTGCCAGGAGGAGAAAAGACTCTATAAGTATCTCAGAAATTGATGACTCTGTAGATAGGATTGTAGCAGGAATGGAAGGTTCTCCATTAACAGATGGTAGAAGCAAGAGATTAATTGCCTATCATGAAGTTGGCCATGCTCTCATAGGTTCACTTGTCAAAGCCCATGATCCTGTTCAAAAAGTGACCGTCATCCCAAGAGGTCAAGCTAAAGGATTAACTTGGTTTACCCCAGATGATGAACAAACCCTTGTTAGCAGGGCGCAATTAAAAGCGAGGATAATGGGTGCTTTAGGAGGAAGAGCCGCTGAAGATGTAGTTTTTGGAGAAGGTGAGATTACAACAGGAGCAGGAGGTGATTTCCAACAAGTTGCTTCAATGGCCCGCCAAATGGTTACTAGATTTGGGATGAGTAATCTAGGTCCGATAGCTTTAGAAAGTGGTAATCAAGAAGTATTTGTTGGTAGAGACTTAATGACTAGAAGTGAAGTTTCTGATTCAATCTCTAAACAAATAGATGAAAGTGTAAGAATAATGGTCAAAGAATGTTATAAAGAAACTTACGATATAGTAAGCAAAAATAGAGAAGCTATGGATAAGATAGTTGACCTATTAATCGAAAAAGAAACATTAAATGGTGATGAATTTGAGAGTATTCTTTCCAAATTCACCAATATTCCTAAGAAAGAGAGAACACCTCAATTACTTAGCTAAATTTTTATTGGTTTCTTATCTAACACCAGATCAATTAAACCATACTCAACAGCTTCGTTTGGGGACATATAGAAATCTCTATCAGTATCTTCTTTAATAGTGTCATAATCCTTTCCAGTTCTTTCTGATAATTCAGTATTTAGTCGTTCTTTTAAGAACAAAATTTCATCTGCTTGAATTCTTATATCACTGGCTTGTCCTCTAGCGCCTCCAAGTGGTTGATGAATCATTATTCTCGAATGTCTAAGGCTGCTCCTTTTACCTTTAGTACCTGCCGCAAGCAAAAATGCACCCATACTAGCTGCTAAGCCAACACAAACTGTATGAATGTCAGGCTTTACATGTTGCATTGTGTCAAAGATACCTAATCCGTCATATACTGATCCTCCAGGTGAATTTATGTACATATAAATATCCTTCTCTGGATCCTCTGCCTCGAGAAACAATAATTGAGCAACAATTCTATTAGCAGTTTCACTAGTAACTTGTTCTCCTAAAAAGATTATTCTCTCTCTTAATAGTCTCGAATAAATATCAAAGACTCTTTCACTACCGCCCGATTCTTCTAAAACTAAAGGGATCATAATAATATTTATCTGTTTATTAGATATTAACTATATTGAGTCAACATACGCTAACCTTATTAAGGTTTACATATAAAAAATTGAAAGAAAAATTGACTGTTTCAGATAGCAAAAAGTTATTTCATGAAAAATTTCCATACGTCATTCCAGGTTTATATAAAAGAATAGTTGATGAAATGCTTGTCGAACTTAATCTTTTGACCCATCAAAATGAATTTACGCAAGATTATCTCTTTTGTGTCGGCCTCACCGAAACATTCAAAGAATTAATGAAAGGATATCAACCTGAAAAACACTTGGATTTACTTTTTGAATCTTTATGCAGTTCTACAAATTTTGAGGCGAAGGAAATTAATGAAATATCTAAAAACTCTCAAAAAGAATTAAAGGATAAAACATCTGAAGATACTTTAAAGTTATTAGTAGAAAAAAGTAATTCTAAACTTTATCCTTCAAGGATTTTGAACTTAGGGATATATATATTAATTTCAAACTCCCAAGATTTCAAAGAGAAAAATGAATCAGATAAAAATAAGATGACCTCTGATATTTTTGAGAAGTTAAGATTATCTGCTAATAAAGCAGAAAAAGATATTGGAATATACAAAAGCAGCATATCAAAAATGGAACAAGCAAAAGAATTAATTGAAGAGCTCAGAGTTAATAATAAGAAAAAAAACTAAAAAAATTAATAACTATTTTTTTAATCTTTTTTTATCTTTCCAAGAGACATAGGATATATAAATTACAGCTAATGTTATGAATATGAGTAAAATAAACGATGTTAAGATAAGAAATTTACTTAAATAGACTTCATAAGTTAAAAATGAAATCATATGTCAATGGATCCGTCCCCATTTCTTCCCCAAACAACCATGGCAATTGAAAAAGTAAAAATAGCAGCCAATGCTGCCCAGCCTATTTGAAAGATCATTAGAATTTAATCGTTTTTATAAATATAACAGAACTTCAAAATTTTTTAATCATTTTAAAGCTAAAGTTTATTTCTCAGAAACAAAATTTTCCCAATAGAATTGGAAAAAAATCAAATTGGGAAGGCTAGTATTAAATCATAGTACAAATATAGAAGGTCTAATTCCAATACTTCAAAAAATAGTACTGGAAAATAATATCAAGACAATAACTCCAGCTGTTATTTCAAGAGCCAGGGGAAGATCCTCTAAATTGATAATTAGATTGTCAGTGAAAACTATAAATGGATATAAAGCAATCGCAAGAAAGGGGAATACAGCTCAAGAAGTTTTTATTTCAACAGAGTTAAGTAAAGATGAATTAAAAGAAATCATAGATCTTTATAATAAAAAGTAATTAAATTAAAGGGTATTAGAAAATAGTTAGGAGAGAACAAATGAAATTGGTATTAAATATTTTTATGTTTTTATTGGCCTTTTTTTCATTTAGTAATAAATCATTATCACTTACTGATTACCAAATAAAAAGATTTTGCGCAAAGGAAAAAAGAGTATCTTTATGTATCAAAAATTTACAAGAGAAAAGATCTGATCTCCAAAAAGGAAAGCTAATTGAAATACCTGTAACCCCTTACAAACGGTAATTAGAAATTGAATTTAAATTTCAAATTCTGATTCGAAAAGATTAAATGCATTTTTATAGCTTGTGAGAAGTTCTTCAGAATTATCAGAAAATCCTTGTCGTTCGTAATCTTCTTTTAATTCATCATATAAGTAAACCACTTTGTTAAAGGCGCTCATATATTCTTTTTGTATGTCTTCATCATCGATATCATAGATTTTTGCCAGTACTAATTCGACATTTTTTTTTGATGAATATATTTTTCTCTCAAAATCTTTATTTAACTTCCTTCTTTTTTTTGCCATTTAAAATTTCTAAATACAAATTAACAATACTCAAATTCATAGATAAATTAAATTAAAACTTATAAAATAAAGATATAGTTTCCAAACCAAAATAAAACCTCTACATTCCAATTAAATCATTGGATGATATGAATAAAAAAGAAACAACTAATCCTATAGAACTGGAAAAACCAAAACTATGAAACCAAGAAAATGAATACTTCCTCAAACTTAAAGAAAAAGAAAGATAAGGAGCTTCCATGGTGGGTAGAGTTTTTATTTGTTCAAATAGGATTACCAGATAAATTACTAATAAAAATATTAAAAGCCAAAAAAACATCTAAAGAATTTATTAAAAATGAAAAAAAATCATTGATAATATTTTTGTTTGTAATTACTACATTGGCATATTTTTATCCAGTCATTAAACATGCAAAAAATAAATTAGATTGTGAAGCGATTGCTAAAAATTATATTATTAAAAATAAAAATACAATCGGAATTAATATTAGAGAAATAAAAATGTTATCTACAAATTTTTGTTATGGTGGCGAAGAAATCTATGAAATAGAAAATTTAAAAAATTAAATTTTGAATTATTCTCTATAAAATAAGCATCTCAATATTATGATGGTAACTTTAAGTTTAATAAAGTTTAAGTTTTATTCCTATGACTGATATAAAACAAAAGAAAGAAAATGTAAAAATGCATTTAAAAGATTTGAGGCAAAACTTAAAGAAAATGCATTTAGAGGTTACGGAAGAATTAATATTACCGAAGCCAGGTGATGTAAAAGACTTGATGGATAAAATGGATAAACTATTAAAATTAATAGAATCAAAATAAACTATAATTTAAATAATTTAGAATTATAAAAGTTAAAAAAATGAAAATAATAAAACAAGTTCCTATGTTAATTCTAATCGCAATTTTCTTAATTTCTTGTAGGACATCCACTAATAAAGAGTATCCCACAAATAATTTGGAAAAAAATATTGAGGATAAACCTAGTTCAGAAAAGAAAAGAATGGAAATAAAGTTTTCTTGTGGAGAGGATAGTATTTCAGAATACTTAGATGATGGATGGAACATTTTAACTGAAGAATCCCAAGAAAAAATTTGTACCTGGAAATCTGTTCCTGCCACAAAAGATTGCAATATGGAAAAAGATAAAGGATGTAAAATAACAAAGCCAGATAAAATAGGTGAAGAGAAAATTTATTTATTGGAAAAATAAATTTAATATATGACTCCAAAATCAGAACACTTAGTTGATTTAATTTTTAAGAAATTAAAGACCTATAAGAAAAAAAAAATATTTTTAGAAAAAGAAAGTTTGAATAAATTTATTCTTTCACTTATCAAAGAAAACTGAATGCAGGACTTATTTAAGTTAACTGCTATAGTTAAATAAATTTTTTAATTAATATAGATATGGATAGTTTTTCATCGTTAACTTTTGTTCTGTCAGTAATTTTTATCGTAAGTCTTTATTTTTTATTCAGGGTTACTTCTAGTACAAAGAATTAAAAAATATTTTCATATCTTTCCTAGATAATCGGATCATCTCTTAGTAGTAAAACCGTATGCTTATTTAAACCATCATTAATCCATTCTTTATATTCCTCTAGTACACACTTTTTATCAAAATTATCTAATAAATTAATTCTTTTTTTTGCATTATCTAGTGCCAAATTGATGCAGAATTTATAATCCTTGGAGTTTTCTTGCATTTGTTTTTATTAAATCTTAGTAAAAATAATTTCTTATTCTGTATTGAAAATTACAATAATAAGCGTTGATTTAATAAGAGTATCAAGCAATACTGAAGAATTTTTAATATATTTAGGATAATAGTTTTCTTTATAATAATCCTATGGCCTACGAAGCAGGCAGTAAAGAATGTAGACATTTAATTGAAGCTAAAGAAAGCCTTCTATCAACATTAGATGCTTTAAGTAATATACATTCGACCGATCTAATCCAAATCCAAATTAAAGAAATTTACAATAAATTAGAACAGATGCACGACAATAGAAAAAAAATAGAATCAGCTACAAATTATCTTTAGTACAACTAATTTAACTGTAATCTCTCAAAATTGGCTTTTTATCTTGGCTACTTTTTTATCTGATAATAAATCCAATAAAGCATCAAGCTGAGCGAGTACTTCCTTTGCTTCATTAAGATCTGGCAACAAATCTTCCTTGATGAGCATTTGATGCATCTCTCTAAGCTCTAACCTTATATATCTAAGGTGAGAACAAACTTCCTCTCTCTTAGTTGCACTCATATTTTCTTTATATTCTTTACATTATACAATATGACCTTTTTCGACTCCCATATAAGTTTTGTCAATTTAAAAAATTTTTTCAAACCCAATAACATATCAAAATCTTTTAAAGTCGAATTGTATTAATATATGCTTCATGAAAAAGAAAAAATCTAAAAAAAAACAAACTAATTCAAATTTGAAAGATCAAAAATTAGGTCAAACAAAAAATTCTGCGAAATTAATACTCTTTGTTTTTGGGATAGGTCCAATTATTGGCATAATAATATTTTTATACAGTAAAGGATTTTTTAATTCACCAACTATTGAAATCTTAAGTAATTAAAATTAATTTTAAAATAGTTAACTTTAAAAAATTTAAAAATAATTATTGAAATTTTTTTAATGAAAATATCCTAAATTCTGCCATTTTTCTAGCATTTTCAGGATTAGATATCAAAAAAGGGTGCTCTGATAAAAGATCTAATACCTTATCTATCTTTAATCGTATATCATCACAATCAACATTTTCCCATTCCTCATCAAATGATATTGCAAAGCTATCAGCATTATCATATAGTTTATCTTTCATAATATTTGGAATTTAAATTTAGAAAATTTCAAAAATCAGAACCAAACTTAAAAAGTAATTAGAAGAAGCATTTAAAACTTTCCCAATGAGTATTTGAGAAATAACTTTGAATGAGTGTTCTTTGAAATTATACTTCAAATCCTACTATTTAAATTTATAGATAAGTGCTATCAATCAAAATCTGAGTTTATTTGACAGAAGTGTTACAATATTGATGTATGTAAAGATTTATGGAAAATAAAGTTAAAAGGATAGGATATCTTCCTAGAAAAAGAGTTCTTGAAATTATCGATGAAATTTCCAAGAGCGAATCTATAAGTAGATCTAAAGTAGTTGGAATATTAGTTGAAGAAGCATTAGATTCCAGAGGAATCGCGAATTTTGGATATAGTAATATCAGCAAGTCAAATATATTCAAGTCTAATAATTTTAAAGATCTCCAAAATGAAAATGCCCACTTAAAAGATGGGGAGGACGAATTTGTTGATGACAGTGGATACACAGTTTCATCTCACAAAACTTTAGACCGCTCAATATCTTCTGCAGATATAGAATTAGCAAATAAAATAAACATTCTTAAGGAATCAGGATTAATATAACTTTTATTGAGTAATTACTTTATTTTTTAATGCATAATATTGCTTCATTGTTTATTCTTAGTCAAGAATAATATTCTTTTTACATAATTCGAATATTAAATCTTTTCTAATATTAATTTTGTAATTAAAAAATGAAAGATATTAAATGTCCTTCATGCGGCAAAACTTTCCGAATTGATCCCAGCAGCTTTGAAGAAATACTTCTTCAGATAAAAGACGAAGAATTTAATAAACAAATAAAAGAAAGACTTATCTTGGCTGAAGAAGATAATAAAAAAGCTTTGGAAATTTTAAAACGTGAGTTAAAAATACAGTTAATAGAGCAGAATCGGATTAAAGAGACTGAGATCCAAACTCTTGAATCCAAATTAAAAATAGCCGAAGAAAAGAAAACAAATGCCCTTAATGATTTAAAAAATCAAGCAACAAATAAAATTAATTCATTAAATAATGAATTAATCAAGTTGAAAGATGAAATTAAAAACCAGTCTTTAATTTCAGAATTATCTTTAAAAAACAAAATTAGTGAAGCTGTTACTAATTTAGAAAAAGAAAACTCATCTTTAACAAATTCCATCGAAAAGATGAAGCTTGAACATGCAATTAATGAAAAATCAATTGAAGAAAAGTTTAAAAGCAAAATTAGTGAAAGGGACCTGACTATTCAGGAGTTAAGAGAAATGAAATCTAGATTATCTACAAAGATGATAGGAGAAACATTAGAAATCCATTGCGAAACTCAATTTAATCTGAATCGTGCCTCTGCATTTAAAAACTCATATTTCGAAAAGGATAATGATGCCACTTCAGGCAGTAAAGGTGACTATATATTTAGAGAATTGGATGAAAATAAAACCGAAGTCGTATCCATAATGTTTGAGATGAAGAATGAAAGTTTAAATGGAACTAATAAAAGAAAAAACGAAGATTTTTTAAAAGAATTAGATAAAGATAGAAGACAAAAATCTTGTGAATATGCAGTTCTCGTATCCCTTCTAGAACCAGATAGTGAACTATATAATGCTGGCATAGTAGATGTTTCTCATAGATTCCCAAAAATGTATGTCATAAGACCTCAATTCTTCTTGCCCATTATTTCTCTGCTAAGAAATGCATCTATGGAAACCTTAAAATACAAATCACAAATTGATTTAATGAAACGTGAGAATTTCGACCTAACTAATTTTGAAAGTTCTCTTGAGCAATTCAAAAATGCAGTTGGTAAAAATGTTTCTCTTGCCCAGGATAGATTTAATGATGCAATTTCAGAAATTGATAAATCAATAACCCATTTACAAAAAACTAAAGAAGCTTTAGTTCTCTCAAAAAAACATCTTTTAACCGCTGACAGCAAATCTCAAGATTTGACAGTAAAGAAATTAACTAGAAATAATCCAACCATGAAGAAGAAGTTTAATGATTTAAATAATTTTGAAGATGAAGTAGCCTGATAAAAAAAATTTTTAAAATTAATAATAATTAAAAATATATTTAATTTCTAACTTACAAATATACTATAAATAATAAATTCCATAGTAAATAAAATAATGTCTATCAACACTCCTATTTTCAGCATTGCCAAGGATCTTAATGTTGAAAGTAATAGAATATTATCAGCCTGCAAGAAACTTGGAATCAATGCAAAAGGTGCAACAAAAAGATTAAATAAACAAGAATTAGAAAAAATTAAAAGTTATTTTGAAACGGGCAAAAATGTTTCAGATGAAGTAATCAATTTAAATAAAGTTAAAACTAAAAGTAGCTCTAAAAAAATTGTAGAAAAGGTAAAGATAAAATATTTTGCTAACAGACTTATTCGTAAATCTTAAATAAAAATAATTTTTTTTAATTACTTAGAGGAATAAGCCACAGAAGAAAAAAATAATAATTTATCATAGGTAAAAATACTTAAAATGAACATAAGCAAAATTTTAAATTCTCTTGAAAAATCCTGGGAAAGAGATGATATTCTTTTAAATATAAAGAAGGGGTTAGGGACAGATGAGATAGTTAATGAATTTCTTATGAAAAACGAAAGACAAATTAAAGAATTAAATTCTTTATTAAAGCCAGAAGATATTGAATTATTAAATCAAGTAGAAAAACTCTCAACTTGCGAATCTAAATTAATAAATGAGATTAAAAATTTAAATTACTTAGAAAATAATGACAATCATCGCATTATGAATAAAAATAAGATTGTGCCATCTAATAGAGTTTCTTTCAACAAAATTAGTTCATTCATGATTAATTGGAGTAACAAATTTGTAGTTATTGCTTTACTAATAATTTCAGCCATAGCTTTATCAAAACAAGCGTGGGCATAATTAGCTAAATTAACTTCATTGTAAGAGATGTAGTTTTGAGAACTAAACAAGAATATTTAATTAGATATAAAGATGGAAATCTTTATTGTGAACTAGCTGATATTTGGATTGATCCAAGCAAGCCAGTAAAAAAGGCATTAATAACTCACGCTCATTTTGATCACTTTACATTTGGCTGTGAAGAATACATTTCTACTAGGGAAACTGGGATACTTCTTAAAGAAAGAGTTGGAGATAATATCAAAATTAAGACTTTTGAATATGGAGAAGAATTTAAGATAAATGGCATTAATATATCTTTTCATCCATCCGGTCACATCCTTGGATCTAGTCAAATAAGGTTTATTTTTGCTGAAGAAAAATGGCTAATTTCAGGTGACTTTAAGCTTCAAAAAGATCAGACTTGCAAACAATATGAAATAGTAAAAACTGATTATTTAATAAGCGAATGTACTTTTGGTTTGCCAATATTTAAGTGGGATGAAACAAATAAAATAGCAAATGATATTTCAAAATGGATAACTGATTCACCACAAAAAACTTCTTTACTTTTCTGCTATTCACTTGGAAAAGCTCAGAGATTGTTAAACGAAATTAGTCAAACAAATTTTAAAGGCAATATTTATTCCCATGGCAGTATTCACAAAATGAACAAAAGTTATAGGGAACTTGGAATTGATATTAAAGATACTATAAAAATTGAAAATAAAAAAAAGATAGATGAACTTAAAGGAAGTCTAATATTATTACCGCCATCTTTAAGTAAGGGTTCTTATTTAAAAAATTTCAAAAACATTCAAACAGCTTTCGCGAGTGGATGGATGTCAATAAGAGCTCTAAGAAAAAGATCAGGATATGATAAAGGATTCGCAATCTCTGATCATGCGGATTGGAATGGAATTCTTGAAGTAGTAAAAAAGTCTGAAGCAAAAAATGTATTTTTTCATCATGGAGATAGTGAAGCCTTAAGTAAATATTTAGTTGAAAAGGAATCAATAAATGTCCTTTTATTAGGTAAATAAATATGAGCTTAAAAAAGTTTTCAGAATTATTTGGCGATCTAGATTCAATTAATAGTACAAATAATAAAATTGAAGTTTTAAATAATTATTTTTCATCTAATGATCCAATAGATAATTCATGGGCAATATATTTACTAACTGGAAAAAATAATAAGAGATTTATTAGTGGAAGATATTTAAAAAATCTTTTTTCTAAAATATATGAATATCCTCAATGGTTAATTGATACATGTTATTTAAAAGTTGGTGATTCCGCTGAGGTAATAACGTTATTACTTAAAAATAAAACTAATTCTAGAAAAAAGAAATTATCAGATATAAGTCTCAATGAATTACTAAGCGAAACAATTCCTGCATTATCAAAACTTAATGAGGAGGAGAAAAATTTAGAAATTAAAAATCTTTGGGAAAAATTACCTGAAGATAACCATCTAATTTTTAATAAAATTCTTATAGGAACTTTTAGAGTAGGAGTCTCTATCGGATTAATCACAAAATCAATATCAAAACTGATTAATATTGAGGAAGAGATTATTTCTCATAGGTTGATGGGTGATTTTAAACCTTCAATTGATTCATATGAATTTTTAATTAGCAAGAATATCAATCTTCAAGAGTTAAATTCCAAACCATTTCCATTTCTTCTAGCAAATACTATTGAAGATAAAATTTTCAAAAATTCAATAAATGATTTTCAATTTGAATGGAAATACGACGGTATTAGGATGCAATTAATTAAAAGATTAGGCAATGTTTCGTTATGGACAAGAGGGCAAGAATTAGTAAATGAATCTTTCCCAGAATTAGTAGAGAAAATGTCACATATAAAAGATGATTTTGTTCTTGATGGGGAATTATTAGTTTGGAATTTTAAAGAACAAATTGCCTTTGATTTTTCTTTACTTCAAAAAAGAATAAATAGAAAGTCTCCTACTAGATCAATCCAAATAAAATATCCAATTATTTTTATTGCTTATGATCTTTTAGAGATTAATGGGAGAGATATAAGAGAAATTAAATTAGAAAAAAGAAGAATTGAGTTAGAAAAATATTTTTCAAAATGGCAAATTAAAACTGAGAATAATATCTCTGATATTTTCAAAATATGTGATTTAATATTTCCTAAAGATTGGCCTGATGCTTTAATTTATAAAGAAAAATCTCGAGAAAATAATACTGAAGGATTAATAATTAAGAAAAAGACTTCTATATACTCTTCTGGAAGAAAGAAAGGTATTTGGTGGAAATATAAAGTTGATCCTATGCAACTGGATGCTGTTCTAATTTATGCTAAGGGCGGTAGCGGTAGAAGAGCTGGTCTTTATACAGATTACAGTTTTGCATTATGGAAAGACAAAGAATTAATTAAATTTGCAAGTGCATATTCTGGTTTAACGAATATTGAGATTAAAGAGCTAGATAAATGGATAAGAAAAAATACAATAGAAAAATTTGGTCCTGTTCGATCGTTAAAACCAGAAATGGTATTCGAAATATCTTTTGAGAAAATACAAATTTCTAAGCGTCATAAGTCAGGCATAGCAGTACGATTTCCAAGAATAACAAAATGGAGAAAAGATAAAAAAATTAATGATGCAGATAGCCTAGAGAATGCTTACAAACTAATGAAAAAAAAATCATGAAAAATATTACAAAAAATAATAATGAAAATAATTTAATTTCTAAAATTAAACAGTTTTTCTCCACAAATGCATGGGAGCCACTACCCTATCAGATCGAATCTTGGGAAGCATTTTTAAATGGTGAGAGTGGAATAATACAAGTTCCTACTGGATGCGGAAAAACTTATGCTGCATTAATGGGACCTCTATCAAAGCTAGAAGATCCCAAAAATAATAAAAGTGTGAATATATTATTAATAACTCCTTTAAAAGCACTAAGTAGAGATCTAAAAAATTCCATACAATTAGCAGCTTTGTTTTTTAATAAAGAAATCACTGTTGAAATTAGGAACGGGGATTCAACCTCTTATGAAAAGAAAAAGCAACTAGCTAAACCACCTAATATTCTTATTACCACTCCTGAGTCTTTATCTCTTTTACTTTCTAATAAAGAATCTAATAATCTATTCATGGATTTGTCATCAATAATTATTGATGAATGGCATGAATTGATGGGGAGTAAAAGGGGAAACCAGTGCGAGTTATCTTTAAGTTGGCTAAGAGGTAATATAAAAAATTTACAAATTTGGGCAATGTCTGCAACTATTGGAAATATTGAAGAAGCAGCAAGAGCAATAGTTGGGGTGAGCGCTATTAAACCCAAAATCATAAGTACAAATGTTCAAAAAGAGATCGAAATTATAAGTGTTTTACCAGAGGAGGAAACTACCTTTCCATGGAGTGGGCATCTTGGCATTAGAAGTCATTCTTCACTATTAAAAATCCTAGATAAAAATAAAAGTACTTTATTATTCACCAATACGAGAAATCAATCTGAAAGATGGTATCAATGTCTTAAATTTTTTCTCCCAGAGATGGAAGACAAAATTGCACTTCATCACGGCTCACTGGATAAAGAAGATAGAAAAAGAGTTGAAGAAGGGGTTAAAGACGGATTAATAAAATGGGTAGTCTGCACTAGCTCGTTAGATTTGGGAGTTGACTTCCAACCTGTAGATCAAATAGTTCAAATTGGTAGTGCAAAGAATTTAGCTAGAATTATTCAAAGAGCTGGGAGAAGTGCTCATAGACCAGGTGGAAAATCAAAAATAATTTTCATGCCTACTAATTCTTTAGAGTTATTAGAGGTTAGTGCAATGAGAAGGATAATAAAAAGTGGTATATCTGAGGAAATTAGACTTCCTGAATTATCTTATGATGTGCTTCTACAACATCTAATAAGTTTGGCATGTGGAAATGGCTTTGATCCGAAAATTGAGAAAGAAAGAATTAAAAATTGCTGGAGTTATAGAAACTTAAAAGATCAAGATTGGAATTGGTGTCTTGACTTTTTAGAATATGGAGGAAAATGTCTTAAAGCATACCCAAAATATAAAAAGATAGTTAAAGAAGAATCACAAAATAATAATGAAAACTTTAAATATTTTGTAAAAGACAAATCTTTAATAAGAATGCATAAGTTCAATATTGGGACAATTACAAGTGATAAATTTGTGAATGTCAAATATATGAAAGGTAAATCTTTAGGTAATTTAGAGGAGAGTTTTGCTTCAAAATTAAATCCTGGAGATACATTTTACTTCGCTGGCAAAATGCTTCAATTTGTAAGAATAAGAGATATGATTTTATACGTTAAAAAATCAACAAAAAAAAGTTCTCAAATTCCTGCATGGGTTGGAGGTCAAATGGCAATTTCTGATCTACTTTGTGAATGCTTAAGAAAAGAAATAGATATATGCAACGAACTAGAAAATTATGATTGCTTAAATCCTGAACTCAATTCATTACGTCCAATATTGAAAAAACAAAAAGTTCTTTCAAATATTCCAAAAAAAGATGAATTCCTTATAGAAATATATAAAACCAAGGATTTATCAACTATTTTTGTTTTTACACTTGATGGCAAATTTGTAAATGAAGGAATTGCATTTTTATGGGCTTTGAGATTAGCAAAATTAAGACAATCTACATTTAGTATTACTGGTAATGATTTTGGATTCAGCTTAACTACAGCAAAAGATTATGATTTTTCCGTAATAAAAAAAGAAGCTGATTACTTCTTGAATAACAAAAAATTAGAAGAAGATTTAGAAAATGCAATTAATTTTTCAGAATTAACAAAACGTAGATTTAAAAATATTGCCCAAATAAGTGGACTTATAAATCAAAATAATCCAACCAAAACAAAAACCTCCTCTCAACTTCAAATAAGTTCAAGTCTTTTCTACGATGTCTTTACTAAATATGAAAAAGACCATCTTTTGATAAAACAATCGCATCAAGAAGTTAAAGAATATCAATTAGAAAATAAAAGAATATCTAGATCATTAGAAAGATTAAAAAATTTAAAAATGGTATTAAATGAGATAAAAACTCCAACTCCTTTTGCTTTCCCTTTATTAGTTGAAAGACTTAAAAATACTTTAAGCAATGAACCAATAGAAAAAAGAGTTGAAAAACTTATAAAAAAATATAGTGAATAAATGAAAAAAAGTTCTTTTAAATTTAATTGGGAAGATACATTGTTAGAGATGCTTCCTTCAAGAGCGTTATTTCTACCGGAAACAAAAGAGTTGTTAATATGCGATATTCATCTTGGGAAAGCTGAGTATTTTCAGCAAAATGGTATACCTCTTACTAATAATTCAGATAAAAACAATTTTGCAAGAATAAAAAAAATAGTAAAAAAATATTGTCCTGAAAAGTTAATAATATTAGGAGATTTATTCCACAGCAAATATTCAATAGATAAAACTCTTAAAAAAAAAGTTGAGGATCTTCCTGAACTACTAAAAACTAATGTTGAACTCATCCTCGGAAATCATGATGTAGGATGTGATATTAAAAATATAAAAATTTTTGACATTAGAAAATCTAAAAATATTACATTTAGCCATGAGCCAGTTGATTTAGAAAACAATAAAACCTTGAATATTTGTGGACATTATCATCCAAAAATCTATATAAAAAACAATGGAGATAAATTATCATTTAAGTGCTTTGCAATGGATATGAATAAAAATGTTTTATATATGCCTGCATTTGGAGACTTAACAGGAGGATATCCCTGCAAAAAGTCATTTAAAAAATGGGCAATTGTTTCTGAAGAAGAAATTATCGAAATAAAATCTTAAAAAATCCTATTGAAGTGACTTAAATTTTTCCTTTAGACATACCAATTTATACTTAAAAGTCTCGTTTATTTTGTTTATCTATTATTTTGAGTCTATTAATCTATTTCTACTAGTAGAAATAGATAATAAAAAATTTATACAGCTAATGGCCCTTTCTTTAGCAGACAATCCACGTTATAAAAAAAATAAACACATTTTATAGAAATGAAAAAATTAATAGCATTGATTTTATTTCCATTTCTTTTCATGCCAATTGCGGCAAAAGCAAATGATAATTTTTCCGTTGAAATAGAAGCACTTACACTTGTAATGGAGCGATATAAGGAAGAAACTGAATCAAGTGTTGAGCTAGACATGGAAAATAAAAAACCAAGTTACATGGCTCTTAAACAAGACGAATGCAATGCCACTGTTAAAGTTACAGAAAAAACAGGATTAGAAGTTGTAAACACTGAATCTTTCGATGTAAATGTCTGTTTGAAAGAAATCTATAAAGTAATCAACTAGATAAGACTAAAAAATATAATAAAAACAAACAAATTAAAGAGGTCTTTTACTTAAAGAAGGTAAGACCTCGAGACCTAACAGAAAACTTTGGAACGGGTTCTGCTTAACCAATTAATAACTTCGATGGAATTCTATAGGTGTAATTAAAAGTACAAAACCTAAAATTATTTTTTAAATAATTATTTCTTCTTTGATAATGTTTGTGATTCTTCTCTAGACATTAAAGCCTCGATTTGAGCAAGAACTTTTTGAAGTTCATCCGTCTTTGTAAGAGATGCTTCTGCTACTTCTCTTAATTTTTCTAACTGTTCTTTAGTTTTATCCATGATAAATAAATTAGAAATTAACCACTTTTAAAAATGGTTTTAATACAGATTTTTCACTCCCACACAGATTCATATTCTCTCTTTTTTTAATAAAGTCAAATAAATTCGGCTTTATTAAAGTTTTATGAGGACTTCCAATTAATTCTTTATTTATTATTGAAACCATAAGATTACTTGAAATAGAAATACTCTTAAATTATGAAGTAAATACAGGCAATCCTATTGTTGCAGTAGTTATGAGAGCTCCTGCGAAAATCAAGAAAGGTAGAAAAGGGTAGTTTTTCAAAGATGAACTTACTAATTCGAAACAACTATATAGGTATTTATACTGTTTGTCTACCCCTAGGCTTTCTTGAAAGTAAAAATATTTCTTTTACAAGTAAAAATTAAACATTAACCAAATTTACCAGATATGTATTCCTGAGTGGTTTTTTCTTTTGGAGAGTTAAAAATTTTCTTTGTTGAATTAAATTCTGCAAGATAACCAACTTTACCTCCATCACCATCTTCATATTCAATTGCATTAAAAAATGCAGTCATATCACTAACTCTTAAAGCCTGCTGCATATTATGGGTAACGATTATTATTGTGTAATTCTTCTTAAGTTCATGCATAGTCTCTTCTATTTTCAAAGTAGAAATTGGATCTAAAGCTGAGCATGGCTCATCCATGAGAATTATTTCAGGCTCAATTGCAATGGTTCTTGCTATACAAAGTCTTTGTTGTTGTCCGCCAGATAAAGAGTAACCACTGTCATTTAATTTATCCTTACATTCGTCCCACAAGGCAGCTTTTCTAAGTGAACTTTCCACTAATTCATCCATATCTCCCGTAAAGCCATTAATTCTTGCCCCAAAAGCAATATTTTCGTAGATAGATTTCGGGAAAGGATTTGGTTGTTGAAAAACCATTCCAATTCTTCTTCTTACTTCAACTGGATCTACTCTTTTGTCATAAATATTAGTTCCATCAAACAATACAGTTCCTTTTAACGAACAATTAGGAATTAAATCGTTCATCCTGTTTAAAGATCTAAGAACAGTTGATTTACCGCAACCTGAAGGACCAATAAGAGAGGTTATATTCCCTTTTTTAAAGTTACAAAAAACATTTCTTACTGCTTCAAAAGTTCCATAGCTAATAGATACATTCTCAAGAGATAAAATGATATTCTTTTGTATTTTTTTATTAGTTTTAATCATTTATACTCTCTTAGTTTTCTCAGTAAAAACAGCCAATATCCTTGAAAATATGTTTACTGATAGTATCGATAAAACAAGAATAAAGGAAGCTGCCCAGGCTAATTTATTCTGTGCATCATAAGGTTCAAGTGCAAAATTATAAATAAGAACGGCTAAAGAACCCATCTCATAAAACAAATCTCCAAAGCCTGTTATGTAGTAGTAAGAAAATAAAGCCGTAAATATCAAAGGTGCTGTTTCCCCTGCAGCTCTTGCGATACCAAGTACAACCCCAGTAGCAATAGACCTAAAGGCAGAGGGCAAAGTAACTTTCAATATGGTGGTATACATACTTGCGCCAACACCAAGAGAGGCATATCTCAATTCATTTGGCACTAACTTTAAACCTTCATCAGTCGTCTTTATCACAGTAGGCAACATCAATATTGAGAGCGCCATTCCTCCAGCCAAACCACTGTACATACTTCCAAATAAGATCTTTGTAGAAACGATTAAGGCATAAATAAATACACCAGCAATAATTGATGGGACTCCCGCAAGAACATTAACTCCGAATCTAATAAACCTTGAAAAAGCACCACCTTTAGAGTATTCCGCCAGATATATCCCGCCACCTACACCTACTGGTATGGCAATAATTGAAGCAATGGTAGTTATTATTAATGTACCTATTAATGCAGGGTTAATACCTCCTGCATCCAAATCATCTCCAGGAGGATTTGGTTCTAAAGTAAATAATTCTGGTGTAATTTGAGATCCACCTTTGTAAAGGATATAAGTCACTAGAAAAATCAAAGGAAGTATTGCTATCAATGCACAAATTACTGATAAAGAAGTAAAGAATTTATCTCCTATATTTCTTGATAATCTTTTCTGGTAATAGAGTGAATTCATAATTATCTAATATTTGAGACTAAATTTTTTAACTAGCCATTGCGCAAAGATATTTACCACTAAAGAAAGGATCATCAATACAAAAGCCGCATAAAAAAGTGATGAAACCTGACTTCCATCAGCCTCACCAAACTGGTTTGCAAGCATGGAAGAAATGGTATATCCAGGAGATAATAGAGACCAACTAAATGCATTGGAATTACCAATAATCATTGTGACAGCCATTGTTTCTCCCATTGCCCTCCCTAAAGCAAGAAGAACACCTGCCATAATTCCTGATAATGCTGCAGGCAAAATTACTGAAAATATTGTTTTCCATCTACTTGCTCCAATTCCATAAGCTGCATTTCTTAGCTTTTTAGGAACTTGATTAAGAGAATCTCTAGCAATGGAAGTCACTATTGGCAAAAGCATTACTACTAAAATTAATATTGCTAACAAAGAATTCCTGCCTGTAGGTTCTGTACTGAATAAAGGTATCCAACCAAAGAAATTATGTAAAAAGACAAAAAAGGCTCTAAAAAAAGGTTCCATTACAAATATTGCCCAAAGCCCTAATACAACTGATGGTATAGCCGCAAGTAATTCGACAAAGGAACCTATTATTTCTCTAACAACTTTAGGCACAAAGTCTTCGGTAATAAATATTGCAGTTCCAACTCCCAGAGGAATAGTTATTAATAACGAAAGAAATGAGGTTACCAAAGTCCCATATATTGCGGTAAAAGCTCCGTATTCATCTTTTACTGGATTCCATTCAGAGGTTACTAAAAACCTCAAGCCATACCTTGAAAATGATTCAAATGACTGAGAAAAGACTACTAAAATAATTCCTAAAAGTATTATTGCTACGAAACTAGACAAGACTAGAGCAGTATTCTTGAAGATAATATCAATATTTTTTTCGATACCGAATCTTTTACGATTCTTGAAAAGAGTTAATTTCTCTTCCATTAAAAAAAGAATATCTCTATAAATCTACTACTAAATGTTGTAAAAGACTTTAAGAGGGGTTAAAGGTATAAGAAAGTCATGAAAAGTAAACATCCTTAAACTTAATTTCTGCAAAATTTTTTCTTTAACTTTACTTAACCATAGGTGAATATTATTACTGAATAGAAACTGAAGGGATGTTTAATTACAGGAAATTCATTGCTCAAATCCAATATAAAGAAGTAATATCTTCCCCTGTATATTTTATTCCTGTTTTGCTTCTATCCATAATGATTATTATTGAAGGTTTTCACATCTTTAATCACAAACAAAATTGCAAAACTAAAGCTGAGTGGATGGAACAATCAGGAATGACTTATGACAGGGAATCAGAAGTTAATTAATAAAATCTAAAAATTAATTTTATTCGCAGCAACGTTTTCTATTTGAGGAATAATCTGTCAAAGAAAATATCCATTCCTTGATCAATAAGAGAGATTCTTTATTCAGGCTGTAGTACACCCATCTACCTTCTTGTCGGTCTGAGATAAGACCAGCTTCCTTCAATATTTTTATGTGATATGAAATTCTTGATTGAGATAAATTAGTTAATTTCATAATATCGCAAACACAAACTTCTCCATCCATCATTAGGTCAATTATTTCTAGCCTAAAAGGATCAGAAAATGAAACCATCAACTTAGATATATTTTCTTTTTTTACTTTGCTACTCTCTTTTAACAATTTTAAAGTAATTAAATTCATTTAAATATAGCTTAAATAAAAAAGATTTCATTAATAAAAATATCTTGATACATCAAAATATTTTGATGTATAATTTGGAAAGTTAATTTTCAAGGAAATGAAAATTGGAATTAATGGTTTTGGAAGAATTGGCAGATTAGTTTTTAGAGCATTATGGGATAGAGCTGATATAGAAATAACTCACATTAATGAGATAGCAGGAGATTCGAATGCCGCTGCGCATCTACTCGAATTCGATTCAGTCCATGGCAGATGGGGGAAAGACATAAAGGTTAAAGAAGAAGAAATAATAATTGATGGAAAGAAATTAAACTACACATCTTTTAAAAATTACCTTGATGTTCCTTGGGAAAAATCTTCTGTAGATATTATTTTGGAATGTACAGGAAAGAATAAAAAGCCAGACAAACTAAATCCATATTTTGATTCTCTAGGGATGAAAAGAGTAATAGTAGCTTGTCCAGTCAAAGGAATTGTTGCAGAAGCTGAATCACTAAATGTTGTTTATGGCATAAATCAAAGTCTTTATGACCCTTCCAAACATAAATTAGTAACTGCAGCATCCTGCACTACAAATTGTTTAGCTCCGATAGTAAAGGTAATTAATGAAAATTTTTCAATTAAGCACGGTGCTATTACAACTATTCACGATGTCACGAACACTCAAGTTCCTGTAGATTTTTATAAAAGTGATTTGAGGAGAGCAAGAGGATGTATGCAAAGTTTAATACCTACTACCACTGGATCTGCTAAAGCTATCGCTGAGATCTTTCCAAAATTAAAAGGAAAATTAAATGGACATGCAGTAAGAGTTCCTCTACTTAATGGTTCTTTAACAGATGCGGTTTTTGAATTAAATAAAGAAGTGACAACTGAACAAGTAAATTTGGCACTTAAGGAAGCTTCAGAAACTTATTTAAAAGGAATTCTTGGCTACGAAGAAAGGCCTTTAGTTTCTGCAGATTATGTAAATGACTCTAGAAGTTCAATAGTTGATAGTTTATCAACGATGGTTGTTAATTCAAATTTATTAAAGATATACGCTTGGTATGACAACGAGTGGGGTTACAGCTGCAGACTTGCAGATCTTACTGAATATGTAATCAAAAAAGAGATTTAATTTATGTCTTTATGAAGTTATCTAATATTCAACAATATGGTGTTGTAACAGCAAACTATTGGGCGTTTACACTTACTGACGGCGCATTAAGATTATTAGTTGTTGGTCACTTTCATGAACTAGGTTACACAACTCTACAAATTGCTTTACTTTTCCTTTTTTATGAGTTTTTTGGAATAATTACTAATCTTTATGGTGGCTGGATAGGAGCAAGATATGGATTAAGGCTTACTTTATGGATTGGGACTATCCTGCAAATCATCGCTCTTTTTATGCTTATTCCAGTTAAGGAAGATTGGCCAGTAATTTTTAGTGTCGCATACGTAATGGTTGCTCAAGCAGTTAGTGGGATAGCAAAAGATTTAAACAAAATGAGTGCTAAAAGTGCAGTTAAGACAGTAGTTCCAGAGGCAAATGATGGCAATGATACTGGCCAAAAACAACTTTTTAAATGGGTTGCTATTTTAACTGGATCTAAAAATGCTCTTAAGGGAGTTGGTTTTTTCTTGGGTGGACTTTTATATAAGTTATTTGGATTCAATAATGCTGTAGGAATTATGGGTTTTGGACTCTGCTTAGCCTTTTTATTGACATTAATTTTGCCTAGAGAAATTGGAAAGATGAAAACCAAACCAGCTTTTAATGATCTTTTTTCAAAATCAAATGCAATAAATATTCTTTCAGCAGCAAGATTCTTTCTTTTTGGAGCAAGAGATGTTTGGTTTGTTGTAGCTCTTCCAGTATTCCTAGATATGGCATTTGGTTGGGACTACATGGAAATAGGATTATTTCTTGGGGCTTGGGTAATAGGTTATGGAATTGTTCAGGCTTCGGCTCCAGCAATTAGAAAGATGTGGGGCCAGAAAGAAAGTCCAGATCGTAAAGCTATCCAATTTTGGAGTGCCGTATTAATGGTCATACCATCTTTGATAGGAGTCGCATTATGGAGAGAAAGTTCTCCATCTATAGCAATAATTTTAGGACTTACTATTTTTGGATTTGTTTTTGCAATGAATTCCTCTACACATTCTTATATGATTTTGGCCTACTCTGATAATGAAAAAGTCAGTTTAAATGTTGGCTTCTATTACATGGCAAATGCTGCTGGAAGACTAATTGGAACATTACTCTCTGGCTTATTATTTATGATTGGAAGAAATCCAAGTATTGGTCTTCAATTTTGTCTTTATTTTTCATCACTTTTAATATTCTTATCTTGGATTTCGAGTCTTAAATTACCATCAATCAAACAAAGCTTATCATCACCATAAAAACTAATTTTTAGAAATTAGAATATTTAAATGGCAAAAATATCTTTAATTGAACTTGCAAAAATTTTTCTTAAAATTGGTATTTTCAGTTTTGGAGGACCATATGCGCATATTTCTTTATTCGAAGATGAACTTAAAAATAATAAAAAATTGATCTCAAGCCAATCTTTTGAAAAAGGTATTGGTTTATGTCAATTGCTTCCAGGGCCAATATCCACTCAATTAGCAATATATATAGGTCTTAAAATTAATGGTTATCTTGGTGGATTGATATCCGGTATATGTTTCATTATCCCAGGATTCATTTCGGTATTAGTTCTTAGCTTTTTTTGGCAAATTTATTCTGGATCAAAATTTCTAACTGATTTAATTTATTTTAATCCTCCTATTATTGCAGGAATAATTTTTTCATTTTCATTAGTTCTTTTAAAAAAAAGATTAAAGTTAGATCGAGTATTATTCTCTAGCTCAATCTTATTTCTACTTATATTTGCAAAATATAATAGTATTCAATTTCCACTCATAACAATTTTTAGTATTGCAGGTTTGATAAATATTTTCTTACAGAAATGGAAAAATATTTTTTATAGCTTGGTTCCTTTATCTATATTTTCAACAACCTCATTTTTGAGTAGTACACTCTTTCTAGATATTTTTAAGTTCTATAATTTTTTGAAGGACTCTATAAACTCAAAGTTTTTAATAGATTATCTTAATCTGTTTTTTTTCTTTTTCAAATCAGGACTTTTTATTTTTGGAGGTGGATTAGTAATTATTCCTTTAATGAGTGATTATGTTGTCTCACAAGGATGGTTAACAAATAATGAATTCATAGATGGGATAATGATTGGCCAGATAACACCTGGTCCTGTCTTATTAACTACAAGTTTTATTGGATACAAAGCTGGGTTTTCGATCGGAGGAATAAATGAAGCTTTAAAGTATTCATTTATATCAACCTTTGCAATTTTTTTACCAAGTTTTTTATTGATTTTTGTCTTTGGAAAAGGTTTTATAAAAAACAGAATTAAATCGATTAATTACTTTATCGAAGGAGTAATCAATACAATTCCAGGAGCAGTTATTTTCTCTGGCTTTAATTTAATTGAAGATAGTTTTTCATCAAAATTTTTTTTAATTAGCTCTATTTTTATAGTTTTAATATCCACACTATTATCTTTTTATAAAATAGTTCCAACCTACATACTTATTCTTTTTTCTTTAATATTAGGTTTATCAAAATATTTGTTTGCATAAAAAAAGGAGGAAATAAATTCCTCCTTTTAAATATTGTCTTACGGTTTATTTACCGATTCTTTTTACCGCAGCTCTTGACTTCTCAAGAATATCTCCTTTTAAGGGGACAAATCCAAGTGCTGGGGCTTTATCTTGATACTCATCACTTAACAATGTATTAAAGGTTTGTTTAATAGCTTTAGTATTTCTACCATTACCTTCTTCATAAGCAAGTATCCATGTTAATGAAGCTATAGGATATGCTCCTTTTGCTATTGGATTAGGATTTTTACCAGCAAGATTTTCATCTAAAGTAATACCATTAAGAGCTTTAGCTCCTGCCTTAACAGTAGGCTTTACATATTCTCCAGAAAGATTCTGAAGTGCAGCAGCTTTAACATTACCTTTTATATAAGACTGGTTAACATAACCAATTGCACCAGGAGTATTTTGTATAACTCCAGCGACTCCTGAATTTCCTTTTGCTCCAACACCTGAAGGCCACTTAACAGACTTACCTGTGCCTAATGTCCAGGTTTTTGAAAAAGCTTCCATAGAGTTTGTAAAAGCTTTAGTTGTGCCTGATCCGTCAGAACGATGAGCCCAAGTTAATTTACCTGGCTTGCAACCAACTTCTTTCCAATCCTTGATCATACCCATAGCAACTTGCACAGCTTGTTCTTGTGAAAGTTTTAAGTCGCAATCGTAGTTATATCCAAAAGCAATTGTGCCCCCAACCATAGGTATCTGAACTAAACCTCTTGTTACTTTTGCAATATCTTTAGCCTTCATAGGGTCATCAGAAGCACCAAAATTTACAGTCTGATCAATAAATGCTTTTCTTCCAGAACCTGAACCAACAGCTTGGTAGTTTACTCTTGGACCACCTGAAGTGGCTAAATCTTTGAACCAACGAGTATAAATTTTGGCAGGGAATGATGCTCCAGCGCCACTTAATCTTGTTTTAGCAGAAACACTTGTGCTAGGAACACTTGTACCAGCAGTAATGACTAGTGCAGAAGTGAAAACCAAAGCTTTCTTAGCTATGTGCATAGTTGTCATGATTAATGGAGGACTTCACATTTATAGCATTGAATTTGTACATAAATAATTTTTAAAGAAAAGTTTATCTTTTAATTAATTAGTTCTTAACCCTCTCTTAAACTAAATCTTGATTAAATCTTTTTTTGTTTTGTTTTAAAAATATTTAAAAATAAAATTAGATTAATTTTTAACTTTTTGCATAAAAATCTCGAAATGTGTGTCCATTTTATTTTTAAATTTAAGAGAAGTTTAAGGTCTATTTAAATTTTTCTTTTGACTTTATTTCTTACCCGTTTCTTAACCTTAATTCGTTCAAATATGTATGGATAATTATCCATTTTTACGTGTTGAGGTTCATGAAACTTTTTCAAAAATTAATTGCTGCTCCTGCCATCATTTCTTTAGCATCAGGTTTCGCAGTAAACGCAACTGAGATCAATTCAACAGATCTTAGTGATTATTCAAACTCCAACGATTTAGTATCTTTAGTTGATTTTAAATCAGATACTTTATTCCCTGGAGATTGGGCTTACGATTCATTAAAGAATCTTACAAATAGTTCAAAATTCAATGGAAACTCGGTCTCTCGTTTAGAAGCTGCTGCTGAATTAAGCAATCTAATTGCAGGCGGCGAAGGTTTAATGAATGGAGCTGCAATAGACAGACTAAGTGATGAGCTTGGTTCTGAGTTGGCAATTATGAAAGGAAGAGTGGATGGCCTCGAATCTCGTGTAAATACCATCGAAGCTGGAAGTTTTTCTGATACAGCTACTGTATCATTCAAAGCTCAGATGGCAATCGGTGCTGTTGATGGTAAAGGTCTTTCAAGTGGGATAACTGATGGTGACGAGGCTGTTAATTTCCAGTACACTTTTGATACAAAAATAAAAACTAGTTTTACTGGTGAGGATTCATTAACAGTAGCTATTGATTCTGGTAATGGAGCTTCTGGTAATCCAGTTGATGAATTCGGCCTTAACAACACAGCCGACGCGCTAAAAGTTGATGGTGTTGCATACAAATTTCCTGTTGGAGATAAGTTGACTGTTCTAGTTTCTGACGGGGTAGACGGTAGTAAAATATTCACAACAGCATGTGCTTATGGTGGACCATCTGACACTCTTGATGATTGTGGTAATGTAAACGCCAATATCGATAATGCTGGTGCTAGTGCCATGGCAGAATATGACATTGGTAATGGCTTTACTGCTGCTGTTGGTTATGCAGGTAGTGAAACAGGTCTAATGACTAAGTCAAATGATGACGCTTGGGCTGCTAATTTAGCTTATACTGGTGATAACTACGGCCTTTCTGTAACTTACGGAGTAGTAGAAGATGGTATTGATAATGATACCTACACAGCATTAAATGGTTTTTATTCATTTGATAACGGTTTAAACATCAGTGCTGGTTATGAAGTCGGTGATAAAGATAATGAGGGAGCAAACACTGACGAAACAGAAGCTTACTTCATCGGAATTAACGGTGAAGTTGGACCAGGTGAATTAGGTGCTGCTTTAGGCACTAATGGATCTATGTCAGAAGTTGGTGGTACTATGACTGAAGAGTTGATGTATGAAGCATACTATTCATATCCATTAAATGATGGTATGACTGTTACTCCTCTTGTATTCATTAAGGAGCAAGCCACAGCTGGCACTCCAGATCAAACTGGTGTTATGGTTAAAACAACATTTAAGTTCTAAATTAAAATTTAATTTAGCAATCTTACACACATCAAAAAGACCTGCTAGATACAGGTCTTTTTTTCTTGCCTTTAAGAACTTAAATTTTTCTTATAAATCTGTATTAAGACACGGAAAGATGGTTTCAACAATCGCTCCACCATCTTTATGATTAAAAGCCTTTATAAAACCTTTATTGTTATTGATTATTTTTTTTGTTATTGAAAGACCTAAACCACTACCACTTTTCTTAAATTTAGTCCTTGATGGATCCCCGCGATAAAAACGAGAAAAAATATCATTATATTCATTTTCTTCTAATCCAATACCTTTATCCCTCACTCTTATAACAACAGAGCTATCTCTCTTAAAAATTTCAATTTGTATTTCCTCATTCGTTGGGGAGTAACGTATAGAGTTATCCAAAATATTTATAAATGCTCTCTTTAAATTTTCAATATCACCAGAAATATAATATTTTGTTGGTATAAATAAATTTATTTTTATATTTTTTTTATCTGCAAGCGGTTTTAAGGTTTGCCAAGATTCCATTACCAAATCTGAAATAGATATTTTTTTATTTTTATTAAAAGATTCGCTACTTTCTAACTTGGAAAGCTCTAAAGTCTCTTCGGCCATTTTTCGCAATCTTTTTGACTCTTTCTTAAGCCTTTTAACAAGATACCTATCCTTTTTTGATACTACTGCTTCCAGTCTTTCCCCAATTAAAATAAGAGATGTAAGAGGGGTTTTCAGTTCATGAGACACATCATTAATTAATTGATTTTGTCGTTTTTTTATGGATTCAATTGATAATTTACTTTCCAACAATATTAAATAATTCTTTTTACTTCCTCTAACAATATTTGCCAAAATGGGTTCTCCTGCAATGGTGAAGTCAAGGCTGACTGGGAAATCTTTTTTTCTTGAGTACAGCATTTTATTTCTCGGTACTTCAAGCTCATTGATATCATTAATTGCTTTTCCAATTACATCTTTATATTTAATAAACCTAAGAAGAGATAAAGCCTTTTGATTAATAAATTTTATTGTTAGATCTGAGGATAAGATTATCCATCCTTGTGAAGAATAATCCAACCAAGACAACACTTCTTGAGGTCGAATTTTATCAAATGGGAAATCAATAGTTTTTTTATACTTATTTTTATCAACTTCAATTTTTTTTTCTTTTGAGTGAGAAAACTGTTTAACTTGTATTTTCCAATTCTGATGAAAAAACAATAATACTTCTTGTAGTGTTTTCATTTTCATCCAAACTTATATCCAAAACCTCTAACAGTTTTAAGAAACTTAGGAGCTGAGGGATCTTCTTCTAATTTCTCTCTTAGCCACCTAACATGAACATCTACGGTTTTAGTATCACCAATAAAGTCAATTTCCCAAATTTTTTCAAGTATTAAATCTCTTGACCATACCCTTTTTGGATTTTTCATAAATAACTCTAACAATTTAAATTCTTTTGGAGATAATGTTATTTCTCTATCAAAAGAAGTTACCCTGCATTCTTCCAAATACATCTTTATGTGATTAAACTCAATGACAGTTTTTGATTTTTCTATATATTTCTTATTTCGTTTAGATCTTCTTATTAAGGCTCTTGATCTAGCAATTAATTCATTTAAACCAAAAGGTTTTGTTAAATAATCATCTGCACCAACCTCTAAACCAAGAACCCTGTCTGATTCGTTATCTTTAGCACTCAAAATCAGTATGGGTGTATAGTCTTCTTCGTCTCTTATTTTTCTGCATAACTCTAATCCATTTAGCCCTGGCAACATTAAATCGAGAATTATTAGGTCAACATCATTTTTAGAATCATTAGTAATAAAATCTAAAGCACTTAAACCATCTTTGAAACTTGATACTTTGAAACCTTCGCTATTCAACGTCTCACTGACTGTCAGCCTAATACTCTTATCATCCTCTACAAGAAGAATTTTTGAGTCTTGCAAACTTTTATGATCTTTAATAGCCATTTAAAGTTCCAACAATTTTATTTTATATAATCAAAATTATTTGATGTAATTATTTCATATTTGCTTTACATTAAGATCTCTTTTTTTTATTTGATCTTATTGACTTTTTAATTTACCCTTAAACCTTTTTACTTATGTTTAGATTGTCTCTTTAATCTTCCTCACACAAAATATTAAAGAGACGAACTTTTTCAATTTAATAATGGATATTTAAATTAATATCCCATCGAAGCGTAATAATAATCGTCATCTTCATCTATATTTGTCACTACCCATTCTGGCGGAAAGTCACCAATTTTTACATATTGATAAAGCTTATCAACATCTGGATCGTAATAAGTGTCATTGATTATTGGATGTTTGATTACTTTGCTTGGATGCATAATAAAAATTACTTCTACTATGTCTTCTAGGGAATTTAGTTTAACTTTTATTTAAAATCCATTTAAAATTTCCTTACAAATAAAAAATATAAATTTTTTTTATTTAAAAAAGCAAGCCTTTATTTAAAATTTAATTTTTGTTTTTACTCTATTTTTATTTTGAGATTTGAATTCAAAAAGTCCTGTTTCAGTAAATATGGTCAACTCATCTCCAGATGTTTCTTCAATTGCAATTCCCTCAGACTCTAAATTTTTTACATATACATTACCTATAAGTTTTAGAGATTTATTATCCTTGTCAAAAGAAAGCTTGTCCGAATAAGCCTCAAAATTACCAATATTACTCTTAATAACTACATTTCCCTTAGCTTCTAAATCACCTTCTAAAGTATTTATTTGAGAATCAGATGTAATTGTGTAATTAGTTAATTCCTCGGCAAAAGATAATTCAGCTAATAAAAATAAAAACGATACAAAAAATAAGCTTTTCATTTACTCCCAACCTTTTTCTGCATTTTGAATAATCCATTGTGCAAGAACCTTATCCTCTCCATCCTTCAATTTATTTTTATAACCCTTCATAAAACCAATCCCATCATTAGCAATTATTGTTATTGAATTTACATCTGCTATTCCTCTTTTTTCAAGGTCGGAAAGTTTTAATGATTTAGATCCTTTGAGAACGACTGATCCACCTCTTACATGGCAGCCTGCACAAACATTTCTAAAAATTGTTTCTCCATCTCTAATATCAGAAGCCATCAGATATCTATTTTGCAGAGAGGTTTGAAAAATAACTATTAAAGTTATTACAGGAATTACAAATAGGAATTTAAATATTTTCATTTAATTTTTTCACCCAAAATCAATCTAGCAATAAATTCTGAATCTCGATCTATCTATTTTAATAGTTCTACTGCTACAACAAGATTTCCTAAAAGTCCGTTCAAGATATTTAGTTGTTCTTTACTACCAAATGCTATTAATACCTGACCTGGTTGAAGTATGAAATTACCGCCAGGATTAGTAAACAACTTTTCATTTTCTTTAATAGCTAATATTTTAGCCCCACTTTTTTTCCCTATTCCTAGTTCAGAAAGTGATCTTTTCTCTGCTGTTTCAAAAAGACTAATATCATTACTTAATTCAAATTCTTCAATCTCACATTCACTTCCTGCTAAAAGATCTAGAAAATCAATGGCTATTGGTCTTAAAGCCATTGATGCCATTGCTCTGCCTGCAGCTATATAAGGACTTACAACTATACTTGCCCCGGCTAATCTCAACTTACTTGCGGCCTCTTCAGTCCCAGCCCTTGCAATTACTCTTATAGAACTTCTTATTCCTTTAGCGCTTAAAACCACATATAAATTTGCAGCATCATTAGGCAAGGTAACAACCAAACTTTTGCATTTTTCTAATCCAGCAAGTTTTAAAGTCTCATCAAGAGTTGCGTCAGCACAAAGAACTTCTAAACCATTTTCTTCAGCAATCTTTTTTCTATCTTCATCGCTCTCAACTACAATAATTGGAATATTTTGTGTTTTTATTTGGTTAGATATTTCCTGACCTACCCTCCCATACCCGCACAAAATTACATGATTTTCCATTTTTCTAAGAATTCTTTTAAAACGTAATTCGTTTACTCTTTGAAAATAGCCGGATTCGAATAATCTAACAGCTTTTTGAAAAGTAAATTGAATAAAGATCAATCCGCCAACGATTACTAAAACAGTTACGACCCTGCCTTCAGGACTTAAAGGTTGAACTTCTCCAAAACCAATAGTGGTTATTGTGATTAGAACCATCCATAAGCAATCACTCCATTCCCATCCTTCTGTTATTCGATAGCCAATTGCACCTAAAAAAAACAGAAAGAATAAAGAATAAATAAGACCAAACCAAGGCCTTAAATAGTCTTTAATAAAATAGAACTCAAATAATCTAAGCTTCATATCCCTTATTATCGTTAACTATTCAAAAATTTCAAAAAAATTTTCTATTATGTTCCTAAAACTATTTATTTGTTTAAGTGAAATACATATTAAGCAGGATAATAATATTTATTTTCGTAGCTGTATGCATGAAACAAATGATTACCGTCTCAGGTATTATCTAATGCTTCATTAAAAATTAATTCAAGGTTTTACTTGTACCGATTCAATAAGAAAATCAGAAGCCGCTTTTAACCAATCAGCGACTGTAAGACGAAGGTCAGGTTGAGAATATACAAGCGCTACGATGATTCCAACTAAGATTATTTTTACCATGGCATTTCAAATATTTTTATGAATTAAAGCACACCTATTTAGTAAAAAGAACCTTAAATTTATAAAAAATAGATTAATTAAAATTTTTCTAATTGATTAAACAAGTATTCCACTCTTCTTAGATTAACTCCTAAATCTGATTGACCTAATCTTGCTGCAGATCTTATCTGAATAATTCCTTTTGATCTATCTACATAACTTCTTACATCAAGCTTTAAAATTTCAAGATCGTCAGGAAATCTAAAAATCAAGCTTCTACAAACTCCTCTCCAATAATTCCTTCCACTTTCAATAACTTCTGTACGAGGTAACCCTTCTGCAAGAGAAACAAGTTGAATAAACTTTTGATCAACATTTATTAGTTTCTTTTCTACTAAGACACTATTTAATGGGTTAGTTATTGGCGCAAGACCTTGGATGGAAGAAACCATATTTTTTAATAGCAATGTAGATGTTATAACCGATTTCATATACAAAATGAGAGAAAAAAGTAAAGAATTTTCCCTTAATTTTGATCTCTTTATAAAGATTCCTTATTTTGTAATCAAAATTCTAAAATTTGAGATTTTTAATTGTTTTTTTTGATAGAGATGGTTGCCTACCTTTTTTACTAGTTAGTTTCCTAACCCATAAAAAAACTCCTATAAACAAAAAAATTTCGACAATAATTCCAACCTTTATTAAACTCATTTTTTATCCTCTTTTTTCTTTTTTGTACCCTCAATGTATGTCACAAGTAAATTTAATAACCACTTTTTAAATGAATTTAACGGTTTCATAATCTATTTACTTACCTTTTTTCCACAAACTCCTCCCTTTAATGAGATCCTCTATGTTTGGCCAAGCTGCTATTAATTCTTTAAGTGCTTTTCTATTAGGAGTATAAAAAACACAAGACAATGCACTTACTACATAAAGTATGAACCATAACTTACTTTCTGAATAAGCTAAAAACAAAGAGAAAAGAAAACTTCCAATAAAGAAAAAGAAAAATGACCTATTTAATATTTCTAATGGAGTTCTTTTAAGTCTGTAAAATTTAATTTTTTTACTATCTTCTTTAGTATCTCTCTGAAATTTACTTTCGTATGAATTAATTATTTCTTCTTCTAGAACTTTTTCGTAATCTAAATTATCAATTGGATCGCTTTGATCCTTTTTATTTATCATTGGTATCTAAACAATACAAATATGGTAACTAATTTAAGGTATTTTAAAAAGTATCAAATTTTATCTGTTAAATGGAGCTATACGAACAGATCATGGTTTTGAAAATACTTTAAAATTGTCCTATTTATAAAAGATAAATTAGTCAAAATATTCTTCTTGATTTTCCCAAATCTTTCAGACATTTAAAACAATCACTTCTATAGACTTGATAGCATTAATTAAATTTGGAGGCAATATCTAAATCTAGAGTTAAAATAGTTTAAAGATTTTAATAATAATCTATATGCAGAGGTATTTGATTTCCTACGAATTTACAGATGGCGAGGACCAAGAAGAAGGAGCAGAAATGCTAATTAATTGGTACGAATCAGGTGGTCCCCAAAACAGACCTGAAAACTATGAGGTTCATTCTTGGATTTTTATGGTTCAAAATGGGATTGGACATTCTGTAGTAAGCGCAGATTCTCTTGAGACAATTTGGAAGCAATGGCATCCCTGGAGAAGGTTAATGGATATAAGTATTCAGCCGTGTATGGATCTTGATGAGACAGTCGGATTATTCAAAAAACAAAAAATGAATACACGAATATTCTAAAAGTATTTGACTTCCAAATATAAATTTCTTTTTAGTAGCACCTAATACTACATACATATTTCACTGCGTTAAAAAGGATAAGATTAATTTTCCATGATGAATGATTCTTATCACATTTACTTCAAAGGAGAAATTCTTTTCAAGAATTTAAGTAAAGATGAATTTGAATTTGTTTGGGGAAAACTTTATACATCCTATATAAATGCCCTAAATAAAGAGCTAACCTACGAATTAATTAGCGAAAACAATATTATGGAGCCGGCCTTTAACCTTGAGCCTTCTTACTAAATCAAGAACTAAATCCTAGATTATGAATAAAACAAGAAAAGTTGTCTCTCTTTTATTTTGAGGTACTCTTTCTCTTCTTTAGTTATATCTAAAGCAATTTTATTAGCCTCAATTTCGACATTTGAACTAAAAGTGTCAAAGTTTTTCCCTTTTTTAAATAGAGCAACAATGCCAATATCTGTTATGAACCAAATAAAATGATCAGTTTCTCCAATTGGCTCCTCTTTTAAGGAATCAATAATCAAATCACAGGTTGAATCCATTTAATTAATCTTAACGGGATTTTTAATTGCCCCCATTGCAATACCTTACTGCCTCAGAATTGGTGCCACCATCTTCAATAATTTCTGCAACACATTTATTAAAAAGTTTAGATTCCTTTATTACTGCACAGAACCCAAAAGCGATTGCAGCTAATGCTATTGCCGATACGAAACTAGAACCCAATTGTATAAATCCATAGGCAAACATAATGTTTTTCTTTCCAGAACATTTTTTTGAATCCTTTTTTTCTTCTGTCATTTTGTGTGATTAACTTACCCAAATTTATTTGATTGATTTTAGGTTTGAGAAATATTTGCATAGAGAAAACCGAATTAAACAATTTTTAAACAACTATGACAAAAATTTAAAATTTCAAGCTTAGATTGATTTTTCTTCACTTTAATTTTCAATTTGATACATGATGAAGAAAAAACTTTTTAAATTTTTTATCAACATGAGCTTCTGGTATAGATATTTTATCTTATTTAAAAAGTAATGATCCCACTGTTATAACAAGAGATTATGATACTTTTTAAACTATATTTTATTTTTTTTGATGAAGCATTAATACTTAAAAATTTTCCCAGAAAAGCTTGTTTTGATAATGCTCCCGAAGAGTTATCCACTTTTTAAGCGTTTTTCAACAGGGTTTTCCACAATGTGTTGATTAAATTTGAATTTCTATGTGCAAAATAAAATATTATCTTCTTTTAAGGAAAAACTATCCACAATTTTTTTTTGGGATCACTATGATTTCGAGTGTCTTTAAATTACATTAAGTAGAAATCTTATGAATCTAAAAGAGACAGAAAAGGATTTAAATCCCGAAATCATAAAAGAGTTGGGAAAATCTAAGCTCAAAGTTCTTACTAATGAAAATGATTTTTTAGTTAAAAACCTCAAGAAAGCTGGATGATCTATTAGAACTTAAATAAATTTTTTTACAATAAATTTCTAAACTTTCTTCCTGAGACAAAATAATATTTTCTTGAATGATCACCTAAAAAGTTTTAGTTTATCAAATATAAAATTACTATTAAATATACAAATTTACACTCTTTATATCAAACATATAAAACAAATCCTAGTTATATTATTCAAATCTCAGTAAGAGATCAGATTAGAAATATAAACGGAAATACAAAATTATTAATTTATTAAAAAATTCAGTTTTCCCTTATTTGCATCATATTTCCAATAAAAATGAATATTCAAGAACTTAAAGTCAACTACAAAAAGCTTTTAAATAAAGCTGCCAAAGCAAACGGCCGTAAAGAAACTGTTTCATACTTAAATCGTGCTGCTAAAATTAAATCAAAAATCTATTCGAACACTAAAGTAAATTGCTTTAGATGTAATGGGGCAGGTTTTCTAAGAATTTCACTAGATGAGACTAAAACATGTCTATCTTGCTACGGGAAGGGTTTTTTAATTAAAGAAATTCAGCAGGTTTAAAAAATTGGATTGTTCATGAAAGAGATCATTCAAGCTCACAAAAAATTAATTAAAACAGTAAAGGAACAAATGGGATTTTCTGATTATGGGATGTATTGGTTGGCTTTCCTGGAAGGGGGGTTAACTATATGGCTGCTGGATAGAATACTATTCCACTGGTTAAAATTTTAATTTAGTTCAAAAAAATTTCTGCAGGTATTAAATAAATTAATTTATCGAAACCATTTGAAAAGTTGTAGGATGGTAAAAAACTAATATGCAATTACTCGGATTAATTCTTCTTCTAGCTAGTAGCTGGTATTTATGGAAATTAACATCAAACTTTCTTGATGAACCAACAAAAAAAGAACTGACTAATAGTTTAAATAATCTCAAAAATAAATTCTCAGAGGGAAAACAAAATTTCTCTAAAGCAAAAATAAGCGAAGCTTGGAAAAAATACAAAGAAGAAGGTGGTGCATTATCTAACAAAGAAAAAAGCTAGTGGAGTTTTTTATTATTACAGGTCTCACTAAAGATATTTCTAGAATTGATCTAATTGGTATTATGTTTGGTCATTTAATTTTTGGTGTTGCATTGACACAGCTTTTAGATTGGACGTGGTTAAAGAACCTTATGAGTGAAGAAGATAAAACAAGGATGCTTAAAAGTTATACATGGAAAGACTTATTAGTAGATGGAGCAATTATTACGGTAGTTCTAGGAATAATTTTTTTGATAATTAGCATTTTTCTATAAATGAACGTAACTTACATCCTTTTAGTTTTTTTAATGATATCAATTGTGATTTTCACTCAAATAATCAATTCCTCCGATAAATCAAAATAAATGAACGAAGTAACTAGCAACTCCTCAACTGGGTGGTACTTAATCGCTTTGGTAAGTACTTTATCTTTTTTAGCTTTAATTTACTTCGGCCAAAAAAAATAGAGTAAATTTTGAAAGACTATTTAAATTCATAAAAAAAGCCCTGCAACTTAATTAGATGCAGAGCTTATAATTATTTAGTAACAGATTTATATAAATCTATTGATTATAAAACCCTTTTTCTTAATCAAAGAAAAAGAGACCGATGAATGTGATGAAGATACTGAGTTCACGGCCCCTTTGATAACCGCATTTTTCGGTAGATACGACAATGAATCACCTCCTTTACTAATGTTTTTTTAAAGATAACTAAAAGAATGAAACAAGGAAAGAAATTCGCTAAAAATTTAAAAGTTTTTTAACAAATTAACGATATAAATCTCCTAAAAAAAAATAGATATTACCAAGGCAAAACTTCTCCGTTGGCATGCCAAAAAGTACCCGAGTTATTTTTATTTAAAGAATCAATACGTTTTAAAAGGCCATTTGCTGATTCTTCAGGACTAATTCCATTTCGTGTAAAGCCAGTCATTCTTGTACTCACTAACCCAGGATGCAAAATAGCTACATAAATATCTTCTCTTGATAAATCTATGGAAAGTGATTTTGCTGCCAGTGACAATGCTACCTTAGACATCCTGTATCCATAAGAACTTCCAGATGAATTATCTTCAAGAGATCCCATTCTACTCGTGATAAAAGCAACTTTAGAAGATCTTTTTAAAAGGTGTTTAAGTGATTGGGTCATACATATTGGGCTCAATGCATTGACTTCAAATTGACGCAAAATACTTTTCTTATCTAAGTTTTCGAAGGAATTAAATTCATAAATTCCTGCATTATGAATTAAGCAATCTAAATTAACTCCAGATAATTTTTTACACAAATTTGTTATGGACTCATCAGAAGAAATTTCTACATTCTCTTCAACTCTCACTCCTAAATCTCTAAGTTCTTTTGAAGCTTTCCTACACGTTGCAATTACATTATCTCCCCTTTTATGAATTTGCCTACATAATTCTAATCCAATTCCCCTATTTGATCCTGTAATTAAATAAGTCGGCATCTTTAAAATTAAAAATAAAAAATTAATCTAAATCCAAATATAAAAAAAACAAACTAGAAAAAGAAAAAATTTATAAAATTCCTTTTAAGAGTTATTAAGGTTATAATTATTTTTGATATACAAAAGAATTTATAAATAAAGCAAAGATATTTTTATCATCAAAAATTAATATATGGAAATTATCAATCAAGAATTAACACAAGAGATTATTAGGTTAACGTGGAGAAATCCTGCTTTCATGGCTATAGCTATTGCACTAGTCTGGCTTATCCCACAGTTATTTATCAGAAAAATAATGGCAAAAAAGTATGAACAAAGAAAAATAGAAATTCAGAAAAATAAAATACAGAAGCTTTACCCAAGCAATACTCCTAAATAAGATTTTTTTTATTAATAAAGTGATCTAATGAATCAAAAGAATACTTTTCGCTTCTAAGTAAAATATGACTTATAAAATAATTAGAATTGATGGGAAAGATGACGAATTAACCTCTCAAAGTTTTGATAACTATTCAGAGGCGTACGATCTGTTAGAGAAACTTTATGGAGATTTATGTTGTTCAGATGCTGATTATGGAGACATAACCTATTACGATATTGTGGAAAATAATTTAAAAATTATTAATGGAGAATAAAAAATGGGCACCCTCCCAAGAAGAAAATTTAGGGGTAATAACAAGCGTATATGAATTAATTAAAGAAGAACTTTCAGAACTTCAAAAAGAAACTGGATGTCCCGATTCATTTATTTATGATTTTATTGGCAAAATTCAGAATGAATGGCATCCTGAATCTTGCCAGTCCATAGTTAGAAATAAAAAAAGGAAAAATTAGAAAATATTAAATCTTCAACTCAAATTTATAAAACTTCTTTAATATGATTTGAATTTAAAAATATTAAAGCATGATTATTAGAATACTAGGAGTCGTACTTATCCTTGGTACGATTGCTTATTATGGTTTAGTTTTGACTGGGCAAAGCAACCTTTAGTTTTTTCAACTTTTAAAATTTCTCATGAGATGGCCTCCTACTCTTTGTTGGACAGCACCAAAAACTATTAATGGTAATAGGCATTTTCAAGTTAAAGCTTATGGTGGTAAAAATGAAGATAGATGGGTTGATATTTTTCCTACCAAAAATAAAAAAGATATTAAAAGGATCCTATGGACAAAACTAAAATCAGAATGGACTTCTGGATGGTTAAGGCTCCCAAAAGATAAAGATTAATTTGTCTATGTAAACAAATATTATTAACCAGAAAACTGTAAAAAATAATACCTATTACAAAAATAATAACTTTTAAAATTTTTCAAAACGCTTTTTAATATGAAGCCAGAACCGAAGAAAAAACTTCCTAATAAAAAAGTGATAAGTTCAGCAAAATTTGAGGCTAAAGAACAATTCACAAAATCTGCATTAGAAAATTTAAAAACAGAAAATGAAAGGCTTGTTAATTCACTAAAAAAATCTGGGGAAATTAAAGAATCAAAAAGAAAATAGACTCACAGTATTAAAAAATTTTTTATTATTATAATATTTTATAGATTAAGAAATGATTGAAAAAATATCTTTAGCAAATTCTCATTTACCTCAACTTATTGGGTTCGTGCTCATGTCAATTGGTTATACATTGGGCAATAAGTTTTATCTTCCTGAAATCGAACAAAAGTAATAATTTCTAGTTATTAGATAAATTTTAGATAAATTATATTAAATGCATATTACTAGTAAAAAATTTATTAAATTACCTGTTTTTAGCGAAATAAAATTTTAAACATTCCTGAAATCAATTAAGAAACTTCATAAGATGCATCTTACACATAAATGTTACACTTTAGTCTTTAAAAGTGTTAAATCCAAAGAAAAAGTAAGAATTCATACTAATTTTTTTTAAATATGTTACATTTATTAATAATTTAAGTTAAGGTTTCCTCTGTCAATAAAGCAGAAATAAGGAAATGTTTAATACATACAAATGTCATCTACTCTTTGGCTTACTAATTGATCACATATGAAATATAAAAATGGATGCTCTTACTAGTTTTATAGTTGTTATCGTCGCAATTACTATTCAATTCTCTTTATATGCAATCAAAAGGTTGCAGGAACCATTAGAACCAAATTATTTGATAGATAAAAATTCAAAAAAAATAAAAAACTACATGGGTAAATTTTGGAAAAATGCAGAAATAACAAACGGGAGATTAGCTATGATTGGTTTTTTAGCTTTGATAATAAACTATGGTTTTTTTGGGTGGATAATACCTGGTTTTATTTAAAATATAAATACATTAAAATTCTTAAAGAAAATAAATCTCTTGTTCAAAACAAACTCTCCTTTTAAAAAAAATATTTTTATTATAAGTAAAAAAGCAATTGAGTAATTCTGATTTTGATAAAAATGGATTGGATAGCTATGGAATCCATTGGCTTCAATATGCTGCTTTTGCTGTCTCTGGTTTTGCTATATTTACAACCTGGGCATTTTTTTATGATGAAAGATTCCACAACTTTGTGATGAATATTTTAAGGGTTATTAACTGCAGTGGGTTCAATTGTAATGGAGCATTTTAAAATTTTATGGCTAATCCAGATCAAAAAACAGTATTAATAGATAATGCTTTTGAGGAAATAAAAAACATTTGTTTAAATCTTCAAAAAGATACTGATGCTACGAATTCAGAACTTAAAAGTTTACTAAAACTAATTATTAATGAATGGGAAGAAAAAGAAGAACAAAAAACTGGTTTTGGATTCAGGTAAATAGCCACTATCTAAGAAGAGACTTAGGCATCAAATCGTTTTAATATAAACAGATTTTTTTACTTTTAAAATTTAATATTTATAATTAATATTTTTAAAAAAGAAATTAAAAAGGAATAAATCTCATAAGAAGATTTATTCCAGATTTAGCATTAGTTTTATTTAGATTTAAATTTTATAATTAAACTCCTCTGGTGGACTGTCAATCATTAGATCCCTCCTATTCAACAAGTTAAACCTACGCCTTACTTATTAAGAAAGTAAATCAGTAAAAATGCTGATTTATTATTTACTAAAATGTTTGAATTAAAGAAGCCAATTCTGGTGCATCTAATAAAAGTGCAAAAAATGTAAGCACAACTAATAAAAATATGGAAAAGTAAAATTGAATCATGGTTCAAAATTACTTAATAGGAATTTTTTAAGTTGTATAAAATAATGCTTTGTTTACAAAATTAAATATCCCAACCTAGAGAAGTTTAATTAGAGAATAATTAAGATGCTTCAGGAGAAAATATCGTCCTATTTTTTTGCCAATACTCACAACCTTTGAGTAAATGATCACCCTGTGGTATGCGTTTTTCGTATTTTGGACAGATCAAGATAGTAGCAAAAGTTTCTGTAGTGCTGTAGCGAAAGTGATTGCAAGTAATACAAATCTTTGTTCGTTTTCGTTTTAGGGTAGATTCTTTTAGATATTCCCATTTTGAAGGATTTACCTTGATCATGATTACTGGAATTTATTAGTAACAATTTTCCAACCCGCTGAAATTAATTCATTCCATGTTTCACAAGCACAATCAATAGAATGAAGTCTTGAATTTTTAATTTGGGCTGGTTCACCTAATTCATTTGCATAGAAAAGATGAGTATATACTTTTAAGTTATTAGATACAGATTTCTTATAACTCTCAAAAAAAATTAATAAACCACTTTTTTTGTTAAACAACCAGCCAGTTGGGGGGTCAATAAGGCTGCCATGATAAAAATAAGTCCGAACATTAGAGACTCCTGAAGTCATGAAGATAATACACTTGTACTATTAATATAAATGTACTATTCATAGACGTCAAGTATTCCTCTGGTAATTATTTAAATTTTAAAATTTCTTTCCAGAAATAATCAGTCGTTAACTTCTTATTTGGTAATAGTGAATACAAGTAACTCCTTGAAAAGGAAAATATCATTTAAATAGTATCTCCAAAAGAATGCAATGTATCGCAATCCCTTCTATTTAGGATGGAACAAAGGTTGGTCTTTTTTATTTTTTTTAGAGGGTGGCATTGCAAAAATTGAGGCAAAAGGTTTTGGTATTTCTATTACAACAAAAGTTGAGAAAGGAGAAACACCCCGAGAATCTGCGGATAGATTAGTCTTAAAAGAGCAAAGGATTAGAAAATCAAGATATTATTCTTGGGTTAAATCTATTAATGAAAAAACAATAAATTAACCAATCTTTAAATTTATAAAGTAATTTGTTGACAGTCAATTTAAGATAGAAAATAGTCATTTATTTTTCGTGTCCAATAAATTTTATGAATGGTGGAAAAACCATAGAAAAGTTGTAACCTATGGAGCTTTTATCATCTTGTTTGGTTTTTATTTATCTCCTGTTGTCAAAGAAGCAAAATACAAAAACCAATGTATTAAATACTCTACTAAAGGAGCTTTAACTAAATTTATTAAAGACGATATAGGAGAAACTTTACTAGAGGAAACAGGTTTGAATATTGATGAACTAGCAAAGATTGAAGGTTATAAGAATTGCATTAATTAAAAAGTTCGCAAAAATTACGCTGAGTTTGTAAATGATTAAAGCTATGTTTAATATTATTTTATTAATATTATTATTTGGATTTATATCAATAAGTCCAAAAACAAGAAATTTGGTTGGCATAACTCTAAAAGAAATTTATTCATTTCTTTTATGGACTGTTAAATATATAGGTAGAGAAAAATGGATTATAGATAAACCAAATTGGATACCTAGCCAAAAACTTAAGCCATCGTATTAAATGAAGACTTATTTAGAAGAACGAATTGAATGGTATGACGATAATTATAGAAATGGTAATGCTTTAATCTCTGATAAGCAGTTCGACCAACTTGAAAAAAATTTGTTAAGAACAAACCCCAATTGTGATTACTTTAAAAAGAAAAATAAACTAGTTTTACCTTCATTAGAAAAGGATTCAATAGATGCATTTTTGAAAGGATTATTAGTAGATACCAGATTATTAATTGAACCGAAAATTGATGGTTGTGCTGTTGCTTTGCAATATCAGGATGGAACCTTAGAGAAAGCAATTTCCAGAAAAGGGACAGACGTTACTAATAAACTTATTAAAGTCCAAGACATTCCCAATAATCTCCCTTTAAGAGGGGTACTTCAAGTTAGAGGTGAATTATATGCACCCAACCAAAGTCCAAATATCTCCCAGAGAATCGCTTCTGGATTTCTAAGAACTAAAGAAGGATTTTCTGAAAGTCTTAGCTTCTGCGCATTTCAAATACTTAATTCAACACTTAACCAATATGAATCCAAAAAGAGTCTTTCAAAGCTTGGCTTCACAATCCCTCAGGATATTTCATGCATCTTTACGAGCCAAGTTGAAGTATTTAGGAAACAATGGCTAAAAGGAAAGCTTTTTAGTAAATATCCAACAGATGGAATAGTAGTAAAAATTAATTCTAGAAAATTACAATTGATCAGAGAAAAATCAAATTTAGATTATCCTCATTGGCAAGTGGCAATAAAAGGTTAATGGAATTAATACACCAGATTTTTCCTACTTGGCATATTTACTTGGATATGTTTTTGGTTGGCTTTGCAACTTACGGTTTTCTGAGAATTAAGAAAAAAATAAAAACTAAATAAATTTCCCATATCATCCGTGGTCCTTAAGCATGGATTTAAGTTGTTCGGTATCTAATTGTTCAAGATAATTTCTCATTGCCAACCAAGATCTTCTGCTTTCTAACTTTCCACTTTGTTTAAATAAATTTGCGGAAACTTGATCTATCAATTCTTTATGAGTCATATTTATATTCTTCATCAAGTTCAATGACAACACCATTAAAAAATTCTGCTAATAATTTTGATGGGTCTTGCATAGATGTCTTTCTATCTACTTTTGATAATTTCTTTTTGATTGGATTTAAGTTAGTCATACAGATTCAGGAAATTCAAGTTCTTCAAAAGTCCAACCTTCTAGTTGAAGGTCATGCCATTTATCCCAAGCATTATCCAAATACATTTGAGTGGATGATTTAATTGCCATTGGCTCACCAAGATCATTTGCATAATATGTGTGAGCAAAAATTCTCATACTATTTCTTGGAGATTTTTTATTCCTTATAAATAAAATTAATCTGCTGCGGTCTGGGCTAAGCAACCAACCACTTGGGGACTCATTACGATAACCGTAAGAAAAATTAGTCCAAACATTAGCTCCTCCTAAAGTCATTACTTAGTAATACATGCGTACTACTAGTATAAATGCATTAGAAATGGATCGTCAAGTATTTTGGCAAATAAATTATTTACACTGATAGAGAATAAAAACAGCTCAGTTATTCCAAAAAAAAATAAAATACCCACCAAAAGCCTGCTATAGCTGGCATTTTGATAGGTAGCACCGGATCCCCGTCAGTTCTCTGCTGCATCGACCTGGAAATGCCAGAAGAGGATTCAAAGTGGGCTTTCGTTTCCGATTACAAGATCGGTTTACTACCGCATCACGACAGTCTCCTCATGTCGAAAGAGAGTCAGATCAGAGCACATAAAGAAGAACTTAACCAAAGATCCAGTATTCTAACTCTAACTTATTTTTTTATGCATTTGGAGATGGCCAAATGTCTCTTACCATAGTTAATAAAATTTGAGATTCATCGTATCTTTCTGAATGCGTTTTACCATTTAATAAAAATGTGATGTGAGCCATTTTTCTTCCCAGAATTTCGCGAGATTTGCCATAACAATGAATATTAGAACCCTCAATTTCAGATAACATTTTAATTCTGGTTTCCATTGAGATTGGGAAATTCTTTTTTAACCCCAGTAGATTTATCATAATTGCACCTTCACAGTTCATTTTAATTTCAGGCGGCATTATCCCAGAAGAAATACAAACATATTGATCAAACTGACTTGAAGTGCAAGCTTCAATAGAGAAATGAGCTGAGTTGTGTGTCCTAGGGGCTATTTCATTAATTAGAAGACCATTATCTCCATAGAAGAATTCAATAGCTAAAACTCCAACGTAATTAAGTTCATTGACTATTGAAGAGAAAATATTTATAGCAAATAAGTTCAAATCATATTCATTTGTTCCAGGAGCAAGAACCCAATCACAAACATGGTTTGATTGGAACGTCTCAACTATTGGAAAGAATCTTATCTTACCGGTCCTATCTCTCGAACCAACAAGAGCCAGTTCTTTTTCATACTCTATCCATTCTTCTATTAACCATTCTTTAGAATTGTTCTCTGTTAAAAAAGAATCTAAATCTTCTTTTGTCTTTATTTTTCTGTTCCCTTTGCCGTCATATCCACCTTTATTTGATTTTGCCATCAGAGGAAAAGTCCAATTATTGATTTCCTTATCCGACAGATTTTTAAAATCTTCAATACTTATCCATTTTGGGCAGGGAATATTCATTCTTTCTATTAATTTTTTTTGAGAAAACCTATCTACTAATGGCTTAATTGCATTAAGGCTTGGAACAAAAATATCTTTATTGTCAATTAAATTTAATTTATCAATTTTTATCCATTCATTTTCAAAAATTATTTTTTCACACTCATTAATTAATGATTTATTACCTCTTATCTTTAAAGGATCAGCTTCTATGACATGATCTGCTTTTAAACCAGCAGGATCATCACAAGATTTTGTTTGCACACATACTTCTAAATCTCTTTTTTTTGCTGCCTCGGTTAGCATCAAAGCTAGTTGACCACCTCCAATTATTCCTAGGGAATAATTTTTCTTAATATCGTTTATATTTTTTTTAAAACTCATAGCATGATTTTATTACCATTTCCAATTCTTAACAACTGAATTTTTAAGGATCTAGAGCTTAGATTTTGCTAATATATAAAGTATTTAATACCAAATATTTATAAATTTTAACTAGGTAATCAATTGTGAATAAGAGAAAAATATTAGTCCCATTAGGTGATAAGTCATACGAAGTAACTCTGGAAGCAGGGATACTGAATAATATCAGCGAAGAACTTTTAAAAATTGGAATAACAAAGAATAGAAAAATACTTGTGATTTCAAATGAAGAAATATCGAATTTGTATGGAGAAAAATTTTTAAATAATTTAAAAGATAATAAATTTCAGGCCAAAATGTTACTTATCAAGGCTGGAGAATTATATAAAAACTTAAAAACCTTAAGTGAAATATATGATGTAGCATTTGAATTTGGCTTAGATAGAAATTCAATAATTATTGCCCTTGGAGGGGGAATTGTTGGAGATGTAGGTGGTTTTGCAGCTGCGACTTGGCTGAGAGGTATCGAATATATTCAGATTCCAACAACATTATTATCAATGGTTGATTCATCTGTGGGAGGAAAAACAGGAGTAAATCATCCAAAAGGTAAGAATTTAATTGGAGCTTTCAATCAACCTAAAGCAGTTTTTATTGATCCAGAAACTTTAAAAAGTTTGCCCAAAAGAGAATTTAATGCAGGCATGGCCGAAGTAATAAAATACGGAGTAATAAGAGATAAAGAACTTTTCGAATACTTAGAAATTGAAAAAAACAAAAATGAACTTATAAATCTCAAAAATGAATATCTAATTAAAATAATTAATAGTTCAATTAAAACAAAGTCTCATATTGTTTCTCAAGACGAACATGAAAATGGTGTTAGAGCAATATTGAATTATGGTCATTCTTTTGGTCATGTTATTGAAAATTTATGTGGATACGGCAAATTTCTACATGGTGAGGCAATATCGATTGGTATGAATATTGCGGGTAAAATAGCAATTGAGAAAGGGTTATGGTCTAAAGAAGAATTAGAGAGACAGAAGAATCTTTTGAATAGTTACGATCTTCCTACCGAGATCCCAAAAATAAATAAAGAAGAAGTTCTAACAATACTTATGGGCGATAAAAAAGTTCGTGATGGCAAAATGAGATTTATCTTACCGAAAGAAATTGGTGCTGTTGATATATATGATGATGTAGAAGATTCATTATTTTTAAAGTTTTTTTCTTAACGCAAACAGGTTGAATTTATATTCATTTTCTTCTCATTAAACTTTTTAAAAACAAACCACTTAAAATCACCTAAACAAACAGGATCAACGAGTCTAAGTAATGCCTCTCTTCTTAGTAAGGCATTTGATAAATCCTTTTTAATTTCTTTCTGAATCCCATAAAGTCTCTCTGCCAATCCAAGTGCCAACAAAGCCTCTCCTTGTTTAGTTATTCCACAAGTATCAAATCCAAGAGTCTCAGCATCATTAATTAAAGTTTCTATGCACACATGAGATGTTAAATCGCAATTTCCAGGAGAATCTAGGATATTATTCGTCATTTTTTGGTTTTCATAAGAAACTATCGTCCCATCAGAATTCTTAGAGGTGTAGTATTTTTTGGCATCTTTAGCATAATCAATTATCAATAAAATACCATTATTAATTTTTTGATAAATAGCTTTTAACCATTTTGAGTTGTCTATATGCCATTCTGTAGTCCATCCTTCAAGAGCATCTTCAGGCGGAATAGTGATTCCCAACTCACTTTTAGCAAGTTCAATACTTTTTCTCAATTCACTTGTAATTGGCATTTCATCAAAATATAATTTATGAGATTTTTTGTCTATAGAAACTGCTTGTCGAAGTAATTTTCCTTTTGAGAAGGTTATTCTCTCTACTGGCAAAGCATCCAAAACCTCATTTGCAAGAACTATTCCATTTATATTATTTTCCTCTACTTCTTCCAAACCCTTCCATAAAATATCAATGCCTAAGTTTAAAAATTCTTCCAATTTATTTTTTTGTTTTTCTACCATCCCTTCATTAGGTTCAATAATTACAAAAGAAACTCCTTCTAAATAATTCTTGTTTTTTTCTAAAAAATATTTAATTAATCCACTCATAAAGCTTCCGTCTCCTGCTCCAATTTCAATTACAGCTAATTTCTGATTAGATAAAAAACTATTTTTGAATTGAATCAACCAATCTTCTATTTGTTTACCCACTAAAAAAGCAAAATCATCAGATAAAGAGGGTGATGTGACAAAATCTCCTCGAGCGCCTAACTGAGCTTTACCGCTGCCGTAATAACCATTAATAGGATCATTTAATGCGAAATTCATAAAGTCATAAAAACTTATGGTCCCACCCATTTTTATTATTTTTTTTATTAACCAATCTGGATTATTCGCGGGTAAGCTATTCATCGGCGAAAATATAAAAAGACAGAACTTATTTATGCCTTCAAAGATTAACTATTTATTAGGAATATTTCTATCTATATTAGTTTTAATTTCACATAAACCCGTTTTCGCTATAAATAATCCAAATCTCTTACCAGAAGAAAAAACACCAGTAATTGATTTAGCTAAAACATTAAGCCCTAATCAAAAAAAATCTTTAGAGGAAAAGCTCAATAATCTAGAAATTGAAAGTGGGTGGAAAATTAAATATTTATCTCAGTTTGAAAGTTCTCCTGGTAGCGCAATAAAGAACTATTGGGATTTAGATGAGACAAGTTTGTTAATAGTTGCGGATCCTAGAGGGGGAAATTTGCTGAACTTTAACGTCGGAGAGGCTTATTTTAATTTTATGCCAAGGTTATTTTGGGTTGAACTTCAAACAAGATTTGGCAACCAATACTATGTTAAAGATCACGGTGAGGATGGTGCAGTATTAGATGCAATTGATTCAATAAAGATTTGCCTCGAAAGAGGAGGATGCCAAGTTGTCCCTGGACTACCCAAAGAGCAATATATTTGGACTTTATGTACATCTATTCTTGGAGGTTTAGTAGCAGGTTTTGCATCTGCTCCAAGGAAAGAAGGTCAAGTCATATCAATTGGATTTCTAGCTCTTCTTTCTCCCTTATGGGGGATGTTATTTGGAATTTTTGGTTTGGCACCGATAATATCCAGAACAAATGATTTATTACCTTTATTTAAAAATAGTTTAGCTTTTACAGCCGCAGGAATTGCGGGTTATATCTTGTCTCAAACATTATTCTCAAGATATGAAAAGCCCAAAAATACTTAAAATATAAACAAAAATATCAAATCCTAAAAAAATTTATTTTCTTCACAAATTTCACCAGACTCTGAATACCATCGGTGAGAGACTTTTCTTAATTCCTTTTTTTCAAACTCAATCCATGAAAAGTTAATTAGCAATTTCCCATCTTCATCAGTTTTATATCTTGGCACTACAGCAGTGTTGAAATAAATTGTCCCTTTGCTATCAATTTTAAACATCTCTCTTAAACCAAGATTTCTTTTAAGCCGATTGTGCATATGACCAAAAATTACAAGATCAACTTTTCTTCTCTTTTGTATTTGAGAGATAGCAACAGACAAATCTCTATCTCCCCAATCTAAAGAGGGTAATTTCCAGTCTTTCCCACAAATGCTTTTAGGTTCTGAACCTAAACCCGAAGGGCCAGCATGAGACATAATTATTAAAGGTATATCTTCAACAGTCTTTTCCGAACATTCGATAATTTTATTTATTGAATCTTGTTCAGTGATAGGTCCATAAACACCTTTAACCTCTTTTGAAAGATAATAGCCTCCGCCAGAACTACATGGTCTTGCAGACAATAAATTTATTTGATTATTAAAAATTTTCAAATCCCATGCACAATATTTTTCACCTAGAACACGTATCTGCTTTGAGAGGGTTTCGCCAGTAGAATCTTTCCCTCTATCATGATTTCCTAAAATCACAAAAGTAGGAATTTTGATCTCATTGATTTTTTTAATTATTTTGACACTTCCATCAGAAATATCACCAACAAATAAAACAATATTTGGTTTGACAATCGATAAAACCTTCAAGTCTAATTCAGACCATTGACCATGACAGTCACCAACAATAGCAATTTTTAAATTTGTCAGAATTTTTTCTGTTTAAAGGCATATAATCTATTTAGAGATATTCTAAATCCTGACCAGTATAACTTCTACTCCAAAACATAAATCAGTTCAAAACGAAGAGGATTTGATTTCTGAAATAAAGGAGCGTTGCGAAAAAGCTAATGCAATTATTCTTGCGCACTATTATCAAGCTCCAGAGATTCAGGAAATTGCAGATTTTATTGGCGATTCATTAGATCTATCTAGGAAAGCTGCAAATAATGACGCAAATATAATAATTTTTTGCGGTGTGCACTTTATGGCCGAAACTGCAAAAATACTTAGCCCTGATAAAACAGTCCTATTACCAGATATTGACGCAGGATGCTCATTAGCAGACGATTGCCCCTCAGATAAATTTCAAAAGTTCAGGGAAGAAAATCCAGATCACTATGTCGTAAGTTATATAAACTGTACTGCAGAAGTAAAAGCTCAAAGTGACCTGATATGTACAAGCAGTAATGCAGTCTCATTAATTAAGAAGATACCTGAAGAAAAAAAAATAATATTTGCACCAGATCAGAACCTTGGGAGATGGGTACAGAAAAATTCAGGAAGAGATCTTAAGTTATGGCCTGGCAGCTGCATTGTTCATGAATCGTTTAGTGAAGAAGCACTTCTAAAATTAAAATATAAAAATCCAGGATCAAAAGTCATTGCTCATCCTGAATGTAGTCAAAATTTACTAATTCTCTCAGACTTTATTGGATCAACAAGTAAGCTGCTTGATTTCGTAAGTAAAGATCCATCTAAAACTTACTTGGTACTAACTGAACCTGGAATAATTCATCAAATGAAAAAGAAAGAACCTAACAAAATTTTTATTGAAGTCCCAGATGTAGAAGGTTGTAAATGTAACGAGTGTCCATATATGAAATTAAATACTTTAGAAAAAATTCTAGATTGTTTGAAAAACAATTCCCCGTCTATCGAACTAGACCCAGAAATAATAAGGAGAGCCTATGTGCCAATAAAGAGAATGCTGGATATGAGTAATTAATTTAATAAAAAAACTTTATCTTCCTTATTAATTTTTAGGAATGCATTAAGGTTTGTAGTGTCGGGATTAAATTCTCTTATCTGATTCTTTCCATTAATTATATTTATTAGCTCTTTTTCACCAGCTCTATATTGTTTATCTTTTCTAGTTCCTATCTCTCTTTGGAGTATAGGGTTTATATTCATTTTTACTTCTATGTCTGGAATAATTCCAGATTTGTTTATATCAGTGCCGTTCGGAGTTAAATACTTAGCGACTGTAACAGTTAGACCTGAACCATCAACTAATGTTCTCATAGATTGAACTAAACCTTTACCAAACGTTTTCTTCCCAACTAATTTTCCTCTTTTGTTATCCTTTATTGCACCAGAGACTATTTCACTAGCACTAGCAGAACCCTCATTAACTAATACAACTAAGGGCTTTTTTGTTAGAGCTTGACCGTTTCCTTTTTTTGTTTCTTTTACACCATCTTTACTTACCGTACTTACTATTACTCCTTTGTTAATGAAGTGCCTTGAGATATCAATACTTGATTCTAATAAACCTCCAGGATTACTTCTCAAGTCAAGAACATATCCTGCGACTTTTTTTGTTTCTAAATCCTTAATAGCATCTCTAGTCTCTTTTGATGCATTTGCATTAAATTGTTTAATTCTTACATAGCCAATTGAAAAACCGTTTTTGGTTTGATTGACTTTACTTGATACAGATTTTATTTCAATTTTTTCTCTTGATAAAATCTTAAAAAAGGATTTAGAGCCTCTAAGGATTTCAAGCTTTACTTTAGTACCTCTTTGTCCTCTTATTAATTTCACTGCCTCCTCAATATTCATATCTTCAGTAGAAACATCATCTATGGATAATATTTTATCTCTAGCTTTAATTCCAGCATCAAATGCAGGGGTGCCCTCTATGGGAGAAATAATTATTAAATCATCAGATTCTTTATCTTTAACTATTTGGATACCAACTCCAGTTAATTCACCAGAGGTATCGATTCTCATCTGATTAAATTCTTTAGGTTCTAAAAATCTTGTATAAGAATCATCTAAGTTAGAAAGCATATCTCTAATCGCATCATATGCTTCATTGCTATCTGAATATGTTTTTGATAAAACTTCTTTTCTTAGATTAATCCAATCGGACTTTTGAAATTTGCCGCTTGAATCAAGAAAATCTCTATATACAATTTGCCAAACATGATCAATTACTTCTTTATAACTATTATTTAAAACTGATGCCTCTGCAAAATTATTTAAAAATAGTCCAGAAAAGGATGTCGCAAACAGAAATATATATTTTTTTTTAAGCAATTTTCTTATCTTCAAATAATTCGATATTTTTTATTATAAAAAGAATTTATTTATAATTCAAAAATTTGATAAATACTTAAGGATCAATCCACTTCCCATCATCTTTAATAAGTTGGATTAAAGCATTAACCCCCTCATCTTCAGGTACTCTTTTTATCTCTTCTTTCCTTCTATATAAGGCAATAGTTCCTTTACCTTTCCCAACATAACCATAATCAGCATCTGCCATTTCTCCTGGTCCATTAACAATACATCCCATTATTGCTATATCTAGGCCCGTTAAATGTGAGGTGGCGTTCCGAACTTTATCTACAACTTCTTCCAGATTGAAAAGTGTCCTACCACAACTAGGGCAACTGATGTATTCAACCATTGTTTTTCTTAATCCTAAAGATTGCAAAATTGAATAGCATACTGGTATTTCCTTTTCTGGAGCCTCTGTTAAGGAAACCCTGATAGTATCTCCTAATCCCTCTGCTAAAAGCGTTCCAATTCCAGCAGTACTTTTAATCCTTCCATAATCACCATCACCAGCTTCGGTCACTCCTAAATGTAATGGATAGTTATATCCTTCTGAGTCAAGCCTATCTGCAATCATTCTGTAAGCAGCCATCATGACAGGAGCCCTAGAAGCTTTCATAGAAATAATTATGTTATGAAAATCAAGCTCATCACAAATTTTGACGAACTCCATCGCAGATTCTGTCATTCCTAATGGCGTATCTCCATAAGTAAAAAGCATCCTCTCAGATAAAGACCCATGATTAACTCCAATCCTTAGAGCTTTGTTTTCAGCCTTTAAAACTTCAACTAAAGGGGTAAATCTTTTAAGTATTGTTTGCTTAATAGTTTCAAATTCCTCATTTGTATATTCAGTTCTTGTAGGGTCTGATTTTTCAAAAACAAACAATCCAGGATTAATTCTTACTTTATCAACATGTTTTGCTACTTCCATTGCAATTTTCATACCATTATGGTGAACATCCGCCACCAAGGGGGTATTGATATTATTTTCTTGTAATTTTGCCTTTATATCTCCTACCGCTTTGGCATGTGCTAAGGAAGGGACAGTTAACCTTACTATTTCACAACCCACATCATAAAGCCTTTTGATAGCTAAGTAAGCATTCTCGACGTCCATCGTATCTTCATTTATCATCGATTGAACTCTTACTGGATAATCACTTCCAATAGCTATATCACCCACCATTACTGTTCTAGTTATCCTTCTCTCAATATGAGTTGAATATCTTTTGGAGAGACTATTAATCTCTTTTGATTGAGTTAATGACATTAAAATTCTTGATATTCAAAAAGGATTTCACTAAATTATACGGCATATAGTTTATCACTTACATTCTCTAGGTCTTTCAAAGTTAGATGGTAAGGTTTATTGATTTCTTTTGAGGGAAATCTCAACAAATAAGATGGATGAAAAATTACCATAATTTCTCTCCCATCTTTTTTAATCCATTGACCTCTTAAATTACTTATAGGATCTTTAACTTCTAAAATAGCTCTCATAGCAGTTGAACCAGTAAGTAATATAAATTTTGGATCAACTAGCTTTATTTGCTGTAATAACCAAGGTTTATGAATATTAATTTCTCTAGCAGTGGGTTTTCTATTATTTGGTGGACGACATTTAATTACATTACAAATATAAACATCCTTCTTATAGTCAATCCCAGCTTGTATTAATAATTCGTTTAAGAGCTTACCAGATTTACCTACATAAGGTTTTCCTTCTAAATCTTCCTGTGCTCCAGGTGCCTCACCAATTATTAACAAATCTGCGAATACACTTCCTCTCCCAACTACTAACCTTTTCACTGAAAATAAAACTTTAAATATTTTTATCTTAAGAACTTAAAACATGAAAATAAAATAGATTAAGAAAATGAACTAAATTAAACCATAGTGTGATAGTTTTATTTATTCTTAATTTATGCATTTGTCATTATTAAAAGTCATATTTGAAAAGTCATAAGTCAATGAGTCAAGTTAATTTATCTGATCGGGCACTTTCGATTGAGCCTTCTCTTACATTGCAGATAAGTGCTAAAGCAAATCAATTATCTGCAGAAGGAGTAGATATTTGCAATTTAAGTGCAGGAGAACCTGATTTTGATGCCCCAAAAGAAGTTATAGAGGCTACAAGTAAAGCTATATTTGATGGATTCACAAAGTACGGGCCCGCAGCGGGTAATTTAGATCTCCGAAAAGCAATTGCAAATAAACTTCAAATTCAAAACGATTTAAATTATGAATTTGAAAATGTAATGGTTACAAATGGTGCTAAGCAAGCAATATATAATCTTTTCCAAGTCTTGTTAAATACTGGAGACGAAGTTATTATTCCTTCTCCATATTGGTTAAGTTATCCCCAGATGGTTAGATTGGCGGGTGGGGTGCCAATTTTTTCAAATTCTTCTGCAGAAGATGGATTCAAAATAAATATAGATGATTTGAAGTCTAAAATCTCTTCAAAAACTAAATTTATAATTATCAATTCTCCTAATAACCCTACTGGAAGAGTTATGTCAAAGGAAGAATTATTACAAATTGCCGATTTAGCTAGAGAAAATCCAAATATCAATATTCTTTCTGATGAGATTTACGAACTAATCCTTAAAAAAGAATTTAAACACTACAGTTTATCTTCATTAGCAAATGACTTAAAAGATAGAATTTTTATAATAAATGGGTTTGCGAAAGGATGGGCTATGACTGGTTGGAGGATAGGTTATTTAGTAGGTCCCAAAGATGTAATCAAAGCATCCTCAGCATTACAAAGTCAAAGTACCAGTAATGTTTGCTCTTTTGTTCAAAAAGGTGCTTTAGAGGCTTTAAAAATTAATAATGAGTTTTTCTCAATGATAAATTGCCATTATGATCAAAGAAGAAGACTTCTCTATGAGGGCCTTAATAATATAAATGGGATTTATATTGAAGAACCTAACGGAGCATTTTACGCATTTCCAAAATTACCTGACTCCTCAATTACTTCTGTTGATTTCTGCAATAAAGCTCTTCAAGATTACGGATTAGTTGTTGTACCTGGAAAAGCTTTTGGCGCTGATCAATGTATAAGAATATCTTGTGCAGCTTCAGAAGTTAAAATAAAAGATGGACTGCAAAGGATTGAAAAAGCAGTCTCTGAATACTATTAATTTTATCTAATTTATGTTTAATTTAAAGAATTTCCTAATAAGTTCTTCTTTATTATTCTCTATTTTTTCATCACCTGGATTTTCAAATCCCAAAGTTTTAAAAGTTGGAGCAATACCTGATCAAAACCAAGATGTTTTGGATAAAAGATTTAATTTATTTTCAAAAGAATTATCCAAACAACTTGATGTAGAAGTTAAATATATTCCTGTTATTAATTATGTTGCAGCAGTAACTGGATTTAGAACTAAAGATTTAGATTTAGTTTGGTTTGGCGGTTTATCAGGAGTTCAAGCCAGACTACAAAGTCCTAATTCAATTGTCATAGCTCAAAGAGATATCGATAAGGAATTTAAAAGTGTTTTTATAGTAAACAAAAATTTAGAACTTAACCCAATTTCAAACATTAAAGGACTTAATAAACTAAAAAATTTGAGATTTACTTTTGGCTCTGAAAACTCAACTTCTGGAAGATTAATGCCAGAATATTTTTTAAATCGAGCAGGGGTAGAAATTAAAAATTTTAAGGGTAAAAAAGCAGGTTTTAGTGGGAGTCATGATGCCACTATAGCTTTAGTTAATAGTGGGGCATTTGATGCTGGAGCTTTAAATAAACAAGTTTGGGAAAACACTCTTAAAAATAATCCCAAAAGAACAAGTAATGCAGAATTATTCTGGATCACCCCAGAATATGTTGACTATCATTGGATTGCTCAAGGGGATCTTGAAAACAGATTCGGAAAAGGGTTTACAAACGAACTTAAATCAGTAATTCTAAATTTAGATATTAAGCAAAAATCACATAAACAGATATTAGATATGTTCAATGCAAAAAAATTTATAAAGGCAGAATCAAAACAATATAAAAATATAGAGGAAATAGGGAGGAAATTAAATAAAATTAGATGAATAATACTGTCTTAGAATTAAAAAATATATCTTTTAAATACAAAAATGATCTAATCCTAAATAAAATAAATTTAAAAATAAATTCTGGGGAAAAGATTGCACTTTTAGGTAAAAGCGGTTCAGGAAAAACTACACTTATATCAGTACTTAATGGCACTATCAAGCCAACTCAAGGTGAGGTTAAATTATTCAATAAAAATTTCGAGGAATTAGATAGAAAGCAGAAAAGTAAGATAACAACTATATGGCAAGATTTAAGATTAATAGAAGATCTCTCTGCAGAACAAAATGTTAATTGTGGACTACTCGCGGAAAACAATTTTTATTTCGCTTTTAAAAATTTACTAAATATAAGTTCTTTTAAGAAGGCGCATAAATATATGAAATTATGTAGACTTCATAACTCTATTTACAACAAAAAAATCAGAGAACTATCTGGGGGGCAAAAACAAAGGGTGGCTATAGCTAGATCATTAATTCAAGGATCAAATATATTATTTGCAGATGAGCCTTTTAATAATCTAGATCCCAAATTGATAACAACAATTAAAAACCTAATGCTAGACAGGTTCGATAAAAATAATATAAAAAAATCACCAAAGACGGCATTAGTTGCATTACATCGATTAGATTTTCTGAACGATTTCGATAAAGTTATTGGAATCAGGGATGGTAAGATTTTTTTCAATATCAAAAAAAATAACTTAAAGAAGATTCATTTAGACAAAATATATTAATTAGTTGAACAAATTAAAATTAAACTATACCTCATTATCTTTTCTTCCAATTTTGGTATGCATACCTCTAGGGTATCAATTAATAAACAATATTCATTTTGGAGGATTTAAATTATTCCAAGAATTCTTAATTTCTGCATTTAATCCCAAGATCGATAATGAAATTATTATTACCGTAATTAAGCGATTAAATGAAACTATCTTAATTGGTTTTTTTAGTTGGTTAGTAAGTATTATTTTTGGAGCAATTTTTGGAATAATTTCCTCAAATATTTTTTATAAAATCTTTAATATTCCAAATTTTTTCTACCGCATAATAAGGTTTTTTCTAACAATAATTAGATCTATACACGAAGTGGTTTGGGGAATACTATTAATGCAAATATATGGAATAAATTTTTCGATAGGAATAATAGCTATATGTATACCTTATATTGCTGTAAATTCAAAAGTTTTTGCTGAACAATTAGAAAATATTGACTACAGAAGTTTTGAATCTATAAATCAAATAAATGCACCTAAATTTTCTTCTTTACTAACTTTAATATGGAATCCAATAATAAATACATTTAAAAACTTTGGTTTATATCGATTAGAGTGTTCAATAAGAAGTACGGTGATTTTAGGACTTTTTGGGATTGGAGGAATAGGTACCAGTATTTATTTATCTTTCCAGACTCTTAATTTTAGAGACTTATGGACTTATTTATGGTCCTTAGCAATTTTGATAATTCTTTCTGGATTAATATTTAAAAAAATAAAATTTAATACTACAAATAAAATCCTATCTATTTTTTTTATTGCAGTTTTTTTCCTAACAATTTTATTTTCTTTTTCATATTTTCTTTATTTTATTTTTAATAGTAATTTTGAAAATTTTAATTCCGTTAGTTCTCAATTTAATTCAAGCTCAGATTTAGGATTATTTAATTTCTTAAAACTTATATTAGAAACAATAATTTTAAGTTTATTATCAACAGGAATCGCAATTAGTTTACCTCCATTAGTAATAGGAATTTTTAACAACAATACTTCTAAAATTTTTATAAAAATTTTTGCATTTTTATTACGTTTAATACCTACACCTGTAATACTTCTAACTCTATTATTTTTTAATAATCCTTCTGTATCTTTAGCAGCTTTAACATTAGGTCTCCACAACGCTGGTATTACTAGCAAATTACTTTTTACAAATCTAGAGAGCCAAGACAAGAGAAATTATATTGCAATGAAATCTTTAGGAATCTCAAAAAAGACTAGTTGGCTTTTAGGTTTATTTTCTCAACAAGCAAAAAGTTACTTAGCATATTGCGCTTATAGATCTGACATCATTGTTAGAGAAACTGCAATTGTTGGGGTTATTGGAAGTGTTGGTCTAGGCTGGCAATTGCAAGAATCACTAAGTTCCTTCGCATGGCAAGAAGTTACCATAGTTTTGATAGCTTATAGCTCCATCGCAATAGTTGGCGAATTAATAAATGGTAAAATCAAAAATAGTTTAACTTGATTTGTAAGAATAATTTGTTAAATCAAGTAATTATTTTTTCCAGTTATAGTGATTAGTTTACCAAAACAGCTAGTTGTAATTGGAGATAGCTCAGTTTATGGATGGGGAGATAATGAGGGTGGTGGATGGTGTGAGAGGCTTAGAAAAGATTGGTGCAATAACCAAAATGGGCCAGTTATTTATCAACTTGGCGTTAGGGGAGATGGGATAGAAAAAGTTTCATCTAGATGGGAAAAAGAATGGTCATCTAGAGGAGAAACGAGAAGAAATAAACCTAAAGCAATCCTACTCAATGTAGGTCTTAACGACACTGCAGCAATTGGTCAGATAAATGGAAGACATCAATTAGATATAGATGGATTTGAATATGGATTAGAGAGGCTAATTAATGAAATGAACTCTCAAACAAATGTATTTGTTATTGGTTTGACACCAGTTGACGAAAGCAAAATGCCGTTTGCAGGATGTCTATGGTACTCAAATGATTTTTGTAATTCTTATGAAAGGAGAATGGAGGAAGTATGTCTCAATCAGAACGTCCCATTTCTTCCTACTTTTAGAGAAATGTACTCTGATAAAAGGAGTAAAAATTGGATTACGCATGATGGAATTCATCTAAATTCCGAAGGTCATTTCTGGCTTTTCCAAAGACTTAAAAGCTGGGAGATTCTTAAAAAATGGAAGGAATCCTAGGTCTTTCCAAATATTATTAATTTAAAAAATATGAATATAAAATAAGAGCAAAGATAGCAAAAACAGAAGCAATACTTGTCTGAATAGCATTTACCAATTCATTACTTAATTTATATTTGTTTTGAAATTTAGCACCAATAATACTTTCAGAAAGTGTTGCCAAGAATCCAGAAACTACAACAACTAAAAAATGATATTTTGTAGAAATAATTGATAGACGAAGCATTATAAAAGTCATAAATATTGATCCCAAAACACTAGCTAATGTTCCTTCTATACTTATTCCTCCTTCAGTTCCTCTATCCACCTTTTTAAAGGAAGTAATTAAGTATGTGTCTTTACCAAATCTTTTTCCAATTTCGCTACCAAAAGTATCCGCCAACTTTGCAGCAAAACTTGCAGCAAAACCTACTTTAAACATCACTACATTGGCAGCATTAAATTTGGTCATAATAGCAAGAAATAATCCTGTAGCTGCAGAGCCCCATACATTCTCAGGACCTCTTCTCCCGCCTCTCTTTTCAGCAATTCCTTGTGCTTTTTTAAATTTAAAACCTATTTTGGTAACGAGAGATCCAAATAATAAATAAATTACAACTGACATCCATCCCTGCCAAGACAAACATCCCCACAAAATTGTGCCTAAGATGCCTGCACTTACCCAACCACTTTTCGTCATCAAAGGAATCTTGCAAAATATATAAATCAAAATGAAATTAATAATAAAACCTATAAAAAATTGATTTCTAATTAAATCCATATTTATCTAATTTGTTAATTTCAAATCGATTCTCCATTGATTTAAAATTGATGATGCGTTAATACTAGCCGTCGAAGTTCTTAAGATAGTGTCAGAAAGTTTAACAGAGGTAATATTATTTTTATTAAAAAAATCAATTTCTTTAGAGGACCAACCTCCTTCAGGACCAATTACATTCCAAAAAGTACCTCCTTTTTTATTTCCAAATTCTTGTTGTTTTCTTAACCATTGATTTAAGTCATATAGTGTTTCTTCTCTAGTTATAGAAATTGAAACTCTTTCTTGATTATTTCTATTTTTTAGCCATTCAATGATTTCCATTCCATTTAAAATAGTGGGTTTCCATAATCTCTCACTTTGCTCAACTGCTTCTTTGATAATTAAATTCCATCTCAAAATTTTTCTAGAAAAATTTAAATTTTTGTTTATCTGTCTTTCTGAAAATAATGGCTGTATATAATCAATTCCTATTTCAGTACACATTTTTAAAATATCATCAAAACCACTTTTTGGTATAACAACAGCTATTCCTAATAAGTGAATTTCTTGTTCTTGAAATAAGTAAGGTTTTTTTGATTTAATTATTTCTAAGCAATCATTTTTAACTTTTATAGCTTTCCATAATGAACCCTCTCCGTTAGCTATAAATATTTTTTTACCATTTTTTATCCTCATTACTTTATTTAAATAATGAGCCTCTTCTTTAGAAAGTTCTAAATTATTGTTCTTAATATTTTCAATTCTTTCACGGGAAATGATTAATCTTGTTAAGTCTTCCATCTAAAACTCTTAATCTTTGAAAACTAAATCTTCATGTTCTTCAACTGCCCAATCATCATTTTCACCCCCAATAATTAAGTCTTCAATTTTTACATAATTATTTGATATCTCATTCAAAGAATTAATTAATATATCTATTGAAATGGAGTCTGAAGTTCCAAAATCAACCCAACATCTTCCCCAAAGATTTTGATATTCCATAATTCCTAAATTATGCATTAAGGCTGGAAGAGATGCATTTTTTTGGTCATTATCGTATGACATCCAACTTAAATCGGAACCCTCCTCATGTGTTTGCAAATTTTCAGAATTAAATCCACCTAACCTTCCTAAAACGTACCAACTATCAAAAACACCATCTAAATAATTTTTTTCGTCTTGAGTTGGTGATTCTGAAAACCTGATCCATATCCAACAATTAAAAGGATCAACTTCCCTAAAAATAATATTCATATTGACTAATATCTTTTTAGATCTATAGCTATTATAAGTAAGTTATTACTAGATTCAAATTCATACCTATAACTTAATTAATAATGCTTGATTTAAAAGAAATATCTTATCAACCCCAAACTGGTGAAGGAAAAATAATAGACAATTTAAATTTAAAAGTTCATGAAAATGAAATCATTTTAATTTGCGGCAATAGTGGTTCTGGGAAAACAACGCTACTCGAAATAATAAGCGGATTAACAAATCCACAAAAAGGAAAAATTACTTGGAAGAATAAAATTTTGTCTTCTAGACAAAGAAGATGGTTTTGCGGAGTAGTATTCCAATTTCCTGAAAGATACTTTATGGGTACAACCATTGGCAAAGAATTAAAAATAGGCCATAAATCTTTAAGAGAAAAAAATATAGAAATAGTTTTAAATAAAGTTGGTTTGAAAAAAATTAATCTGACTCAACCCCCAGAACAACTAAGTGGCGGTCAACAAAGGCGGTTAGCTGTAGCAGTTCAACTACTAAGAAACCCCTCAATTCTTTTACTTGATGAACCAACTGCTGGATTAGACTATTCAATGAGAAATGATGTAAAGAATTTGATTCTTGATTTAAAAAATAAAAATACAATTATTATTGTTACTCATGAACCTGCCTTATTTGAGGGAATTCCTTCTAGGATATTATTCTTGGAAAAAGGAAAAATCAAAAATTTTATGAAAGAGAATCATGCAGGATAGGATAGTCCGGGCTACTGCAGCCAATGGAGGTATAAGATTAGTTGCGGTCTTAACAACAGAATCTTCTTTAGAAGCAAAAAAAAGACACGGTCTTTCTTATTTAACCACCTGTATCTTAGGCAGAGCATTTAGTGCTTCACTGCTTTTAGCAAGCTCGATGAAGATAATGCATGGGAGAGTTACTTTAAGAGTTAGATCGGACGGACCTTTAAAGGGATTACTAGTTGATGCAGGTAGAGACGGAAAAGTTAGGGGTTATGTAGGGAATCCCAATTTAGAATTAGACTTAGTCAAAAGAAACAGCAATAAATATTCTTTTGACTTCACAAAAGCATTAGGTACAGGATATTTAAATGTTATTAGAGATAGCGGAATTGGAGAACCCTTTACAAGTACAGTTGAATTAGTAAATGGTAATATTGCAGAAGACTTAGCTTCATATTTATATCATTCAGAGCAAACTCCCTCCGCTGTATTTATAGGAGAAAAAATTCAACATAAAAGTGTTATTTGTAGTGGTGGCTTATTAGCTCAAGTTTTACCTAAAAAAGATACGGACCCACTACTTGTCTCACTACTTGAAGAAAGATGCAAAGAAATTAATTCTTTCAGCGAAGACCTATTTAAGTCAAAAGATAATCTTCTTTCGTTAATTAGGAATATATTTCCCGATATTGACGATAAATCAATCTCTGAAAAAGCTCGTTCCCAAGAAGTGAGTTTTAAATGCAAGTGTTCCAAACAAAGAAGTTTAAATGCAATGAAAATGCTTGATAAGAGCGAGTTAGAGGACATCCTCAAGAAAGAGGGCAAAGCAGAGTTGATTTGTGAATTCTGTAAAAATAAATATCTTATAAATCATGGAGAAATTAAATCGATGATAGAAAATCAATCATAAAAAAATTACTCCTAGCCATAAAATAATCATAGCCGGAATACTTTGAATTTTTTGTATTGATAAAGAGTTGTTTGATACTTCCTCAATGAAAGAATTATTTTCAAGCAATCCACCAAATATTAATCCTATCGACAGAAAGGTAACACTCCAACCCAGAGAACCTATAAATCTTTTCCCCGATTTAATTTGAGTATAGGTAAGTATTAATGTTGAGATAGAGAGTAAAAGTCTATTATTTGAGTCTGGACTGATAAATAACAAAATTAAAAATAATAGCCCAAAAGATATTTTTATTGAAAGATTATCAAATGAGGGGGTAGTTATTTTTGGCAGAGTATATTGACTTGAATTGTTAGAGTTATTATTTAAATTTTTTATCTTAGAAAGCAGTGGGAAATTATTATTGGTAAATTGATTAATTTGTTTTTCTTTTTTTGAGGCACTCACAGCTTCATAGCTTACATTCCCTGATTGCCTTGCTTTCAAACTCCCCATGAGTAATTGATCAAAGGAAGATTCTATTTTCGCTTTTAAAAGTAAATCTTCACCAGCCTCTTTAACTTTAATATCTCTAGCCTTCTGAATATCCTCAAAAGCAGCACCTTCTTTTACACCTAAAATTTCATAAGGTGATTTTTCGTTATTGTTTTCACTTTTGTTTGAATCCAAAATTTTTTACCAATACTAATAGATTAACTAATTTTATAATCCATTAAGACTTTATAAAACAATTGGTTCGACTCCACTAACGACGGGAGCAACTTTGTTTAAATTTAATTGATTGTTGTCTTCAACAAATTGATTTAGATTCCACTCATTTTTGAAGAGAATAACTGGCCTATTCCAACAATCTTTAACTATCTTACAGTTGAATATTCTTCCTAGTTTTTCAATGGCTGGCCATCCATCAGAAATCCATCTAGCCAATTGATATGGCATTGTTTCAAGATTTGCATCTACACCATATTCACTTCTTAATCTATGAGTTACTACCTCCAACTGCAATTGACCAACGGCTGCGAGGATTGGGTCTCTTTTACTCTCATCAAAGTCATAAAGAATCTGAACAGCACCTTCTTCGCGAAGTTCATTAACACCCTTTCTAAAGTTTTTAAATGCTGAGGGATTTGGATTTCTTAGCCAGCTGAATATTTCAGGACTAAAGGATGGTATGCCCTCATATTCTAGATGAGCACCAGTATAAAGAGTATCTCCAATAGAAAACATCCCTGGATTATTTAAACCAATAATATCTCCAGGATAGGCATCATCGACTACTTCTCTATCTTGCCCAAATATTTTTTGTGGTCTTGATAATCTGATTGTTTTCCCAGTTCTGGAATGTTTAACTGACATATCCTTTTCAAATTTGCCACTACAAACTCTTATAAAAGCAACCCTATCTCTGTGCTTTGGATCCATATTTGCCTGAAGCTTAAAAACAAACCCACTAAATTCATCGCTTGCAGGTTCAATATCCCCTTTATTACTATTTCTTGAAGTTGGTTTTTGTGCCATTTTCAAAAAACTGTCTAAAAATGGCCTTACGCCAAAATTAGTCATAGCAGATCCGAAGAAAACTGGGGTTAAAGAGCCCGTAAAAACTTTTTCTTTTTCAAATTTAGATCCTGCTTCATCAAGAACCTCCAATTCTTCAAGTGAGTTTTCAAGCAAATCTCTCTCTACATATTTTGATAGCTCCTTATCTTCAAGACTTAATCTTTTCTCATTAGATTGTTTCCCTCTCACTGCTTTATCAAATAAAATCACCTCTCTCGAAAATCTATCAATAACCCCTCTAAATTCCTCGCCACTCCCAATTGGCCAGTTTATAGGTAGGGTATTTAATCCAAGTTCTGATTCGATTTCATCAAGTAAAGAAAATGGCTCTCTTCCTGGTCTATCCATTTTATTTATGAAAGTAAATATTGGTATTTTTCTCATCTTGCAAACTTCAAATAATTTTCTAGTTTGAGGTTCTAGTCCTTTAGCAGCATCTTCCAACATAACTGCATTATCAGCGGCAGCTAAGGTTCTATAGGTATCTTCGGAGAAATCTTGGTGTCCTGGTGTATCTAATAGATTAATTACTGATCTTTCATATTCAAATTGTAATACAGTTGATGTAATAGAAATACCTCTTTGTTTCTCCAGTTCCATCCAATCTGAGGTGGCTTTTCTCTGATTACCCCTAGCTTTTACTGCTCCTGCCTGTTGAATGGCACCCCCATACAAAAGAAGTTTTTCGGTAAGAGTAGTTTTCCCAGCATCTGGATGTGAAATAATAGCAAAATTTCTTCTTTTATTTACCGCATCCAGTATTTCTTTATTGTTTAGAATTTTAGTACCTAAGCTCATTTATATAATATAAGGGCCCTTCATTTAGTTCTTAAACATTACCATAAACTACTAAATAATTATTACCTTCTTCAAACACATCTAAAGAGGATAGATCATTCTCTAAAGTGAAATTTTTTAACTCTTTAAAAGAGTAAGAAGCTCTTAAAGATGCATAATAATCGTTTGTTAAAATCTCATTATATTTTTTTGAACATTTTGCTTTGAGTTCTAAAGCAGACTTTTCATCTAATGGCCTTTTTAAGTCCTTGTGAAAATTTACAGTGACATTACTAGACAAACTTCTTATGGTGTTGAAGAAATCTTCAAGATTGGTAATATGATGAATCAAACTATTACTTACAAGCAAACTAATACTTTTTTTAAGTAAGAAATTATTTGATTTAATGTCTTTGATGTCAGAACAAACATAGCTTAAATTTTTTAATTTTTTTTGATTAGCAGAAATACTTTTATTATATTCTGCTCTTAAAATCATCTCTTTAGAACCATCTATTCCAACTACTTCAGTATTAGGCCATTTTATTGCTAACTTCTCCGAAATATTTCCTGGGCCGCATCCTAAATCAACTATTAAATCTTTTTCACCTAAAGAAATATTTTTTCTCAAAAGATAATAATTTATTTGATTAATTAGATTAACTTCCCCTTCTGAGAAATCAGCTTCGTCATAAGAAATGACCTGCTCTTTTTCTAACATTAATTCAGGTTCAGGGATTCTTTCCATATCCTTTCTTGAAACAAAGATTTCATATTAAACATAATTCTACACAAACCGTTAAATAGTGGTAAGAATGGTTGCAGACGCCACAGGTAGAGTTATTCTTCCAATACGGGTTATTTACATAGGTTTTTTTTATCGTGACTGTTGCACCAAATAAAGCTTCTTCAGAGAGCAATTCCAATAATCTTAAAAAAGATGATTTTCCAAAGACTGCGCCAGCTGCTTATCCAGTTTTTTTCAGATCTTACAGTAGAAAAACTTCATCTGGCAAAAGGGAGAACTGGAGCGAAGTAGGCGAAAGGAATTTATCGGGATTAAAAGAATTAGGAAAACTTTCTGATGAAGAATTGATCCTAATGAAAGAGATGCAAAGTAACCAAAAAGCCCAACCTTCAGGAAGATGGTTATGGATAGGAGGAACCCCTTGGATTAATAAGAACCAAAATTTCTCAGGAGCATACAATTGCACCTCAACAAATTTAATTGATTGGGAAGCCTTCGCATTAATGATGGACTTAGCAATGATGGGATGTGGAACAGGTGCAATAATTGAGCCTCACTTTATAAATAATCTACCTACGGTAATTAATAAAATAAATATTAAATCAGTCAGTGAAGTTGGAATAACTCCTAAAGATCAAAGAGAAGAAAAGTCATCAATAGAAATCAAAGGAAAAGATCTTCACATCAAAGTTGGAGATAGCAGAAGAGGCTGGGTAGATAGCTATAAATATCTTCTTGAGGCGTCAAGTAATGAAAATCTTGAAAGAGAAATTGATGTTTATATAAATTTGGAAGATATTAGACCCGCTGGAGAATCATTAAAAGGTTTTGGTGGGATGGCAAATCCTATTAAATTAAAAGATCTCTACTCCAGAGTCGCATCACTTCTTGGAAAGGCAATTGGCAGGAAATTAAGTACAGTAGAATGCTGTTTATTAATTGATGAAGCTGCAGTAACCATAGTTGCTGGGAATATAAGAAGAAGTGCTGGAATGAGACAATTTGCTTCAGATGATAAGGAAGCAGCATCAGCAAAAGAAAATTTATGGAGTCAAGATGATAATGGTAATTGGAGAATAGATCCTGAAAAAGATGCTCTCAGGATGGCTAATCATACTAGGGTTTACCATACAAAACCCACTTACCAAACTGTTTTGGATGCTGTAACAAAACAATTCCATTCAGGTGAGGGAGCTATTCAATTTGCTCCAGAGGCAATCGCAAGGTCAAATGCAGACATTCTAAAAGATGATGAATTGAGAAAGGAATTTATTGAAATCTACTCAGATCAAGGTAAGGATGAAGCGAGAAATTGGATAAATAGTAGTTATGGTCCATTTTCAGAAGAAGAGTTAGACCACAGGATGAGCAGATATGGACTTAACCCTTGCGGAGAGATCTTGGGTAATGATTTCCACTGCAATTTGGCTGAAGTTCATTTAAATCAGATAGATCCAGGAGATTTTGAAGAGCAAAAAAAAGCTTTTAAAGCAGCAGCTCTTTCTGTAGCATGCTTACTTAATCATGAATTTGAAGTTGAGCGTTACAGAAAAAGTAGAGAATATGACCCTATTGTTGGGGTAAGTTTCACAGGATTATTTGATTTCTGTGTACATGCTTTTGGGACGCCATGGTTGAAATGGTGGGAAGCAGGAAGGCCCAATAGCGAAGAAGGGAAGGCATTCAAAGAAAAGGAAGCTAAATTCTTAGATTCTTGGAGAAAAATAGTAAAAGAAACTGTATGGGAATATTGTGATAAACATAATCTAAGAAGGCCAAATCGATGCACAACTGTACAGCCAGCTGGGACTAAAAGTCTTCTCACTGGAGCAGCTCCAGGCTGGCATCCGCCAAAGGCTCAAAGATTCATTAGAAGAATAACTTTCAGGAAAAATGATCCAATCGCTTTAGCTTGCATGGATTATGGTTACTCAGTTGTTCCATCTCAATCTGATAAAGATGAAAATGGTTGCCTGCTCGATAATCCTTTTGATCCAAGATGTACAGAATGGTTAGTTGAAATCCCTACAGAAGTTAGTTGGGCAAATATAGAAGGCGCAGACCAAATAGATATCAATAATTTCTCAGCATTAGCTCAATTTGATTTTTACATGCAAGTGCAGAAATTTTACACAGAGCATAATACCTCTGCAACCGTAGAGTTTAGAGAAAATGAAATCGAGGATCTAGCTAAGGCTATTCATAATGCCATAGAAAATAATGAGGGATATATTTCAGCTGCATTGCTAGCTAGATTTAGTGCTAACGCTACTTTCCCGAGATTACCCTTTGAACCAATAAGTAAAGAGGAATATATATCATTGCAAAATAAAGTTATAGAAAGGAAAGTTAACAACGATTTCTTTGATGCTCTTAATAAATATGATGTTGGAGAACTATCTGAAGCAGGACCAGCAGGTTGTGATTCAGACAAGTGCTTACTTCCTCTGGCTAAACCAAAAGATTAAATTTTGAATTATTTGTAAATAAAAAATATAAATTAGTTTTTAAAAATTTAATTTATGGCTACCTCTTAAATAGGGACATAAATTATTCATGACATTAAGCTTAAATATTGGGAACTTTTTTAATGATTCCTCTAGTCACGCGTTAGTGGATGAGCTAAGAAAAAGAACATCAGAGGAGGATATCTTAGATTTTGAGGAAAAATTTAACTCCAAAAACGAAAAAAATCTACATGTATATATATGTAGATTTCTAAAAAATAGATCAATATCCAGAGGACTTGCCTCCAGATGGTTAATAACCATAATTGAAAACAAAGAATCAAAAATTGATACTTTGCAAAAATTAAATAATTAGGTCAGCCCTGATAGTTTCCATAGAGCAATTCCAAAAATTGAGAATCCCATAATAAAAGTAAAAGCCAAAGCATTTACCAATTGAACCTTATCATTCATTCTATTTGCGAATGGTAATAATTGAGCAAATAATGGAGTCTCTTCAACTATTGCAGATTTTTTTACTGTAGGTTTTTTGCTTCTAGAAAACATAAAACAAATTTTATAATCTTAAGAATTTTACATTTAAAAGCTCATTAAATAAAAAATACTTCTCAAAAACGAACAAAATGTAACCTGTAAGCAATTAAGCTGGGATTATAATAAATATTTTTATCAAAAACCCAAACTATCTAATATATTAAGTTTATTTATTAAAAACCTAGACAAATAATTTTAATGGATGTTATGATAAATTTGTAGCAACCGCTACCAAAACGTTCAACTTGCGTATAGCAAGCCGCAAATCGACTTAAGCCATGGAACGGGGACTTAAGCGAAACCGGAGCTTAGAAAATGACCCTAATTTACAGAGGACAAAAGTACATCCAGAACAAAGAAGCAGCTAAAAAGCAGCACAATGAGCTAACTTATAGAGGAAAAAATTACACAAGCTAGTTTATTTAACCATTAAATAGAAAAAGCCACTTTTAGTGGCTTTTTTATTGTCCATTCTTAGACTAAGGAATAACTTAATACTTCTCACAAGCATTAAAATAATATGATTCAATTGCATTTATATATTAGATAACTATGTCAGATCAAAAACCTTTATTTAAAGCACCTTATGACATAAAAGATGTTAGTGCTCTTTTCGCCATAGTTGCCTTCGTTTTAATAATCGCAGCCATAGTTGGGAATAACTTATTTGGTTTATTTCAAGAAAATGTCAACTTTGGGTAATTTTTTTGAGGCTTATTAGATTTTTTGTAGACTCATTTTGTGGATTAAATTTGACTAGTAATAGATTGTTATAACGATTTAACTCGTCATTATTAAAAAAAATTCCTATCTTAAACTATTTTCTTGAAATAATTTTTAAATCTTTGAATTTATAGACTGTGACAAATTTCTTGTATTATAGTTTTTAAGTTCAATAAAACTGAAGAACCCTTTGGATGGGTGGTCAAGTGGTTTAAGGCTATAGTCTTGAAATCTAAAGTTGACCTCAGTATTTGCAGGCGATAGAGATGATTTTTAAAATGTGAACTATATTATTAGACTTTAAATCATATCATTTATATCAGATCAAAAAATTCAATAATCTTATTTCCCAGAAAGAAATCCTAAAATACAGTTAATAAATATCTTATTTTCAAAAATGAGTAAATTAGTTGCTGTAGTTTCTCTTTTTTTAAGTTCATTATTTATTGTTACAAATGCAAATGCATCTTTAATTGACTTGAATAATGATGATGATTTTCTAAATAGTAATCTTTTAATTTCTTACGGTGGAGGTGGTGGAGGTGGAAATTCACCAAAAGACAAAGCGGAGAAGAAAGCTAAAAAGGAAAAAGCGAAACTTTTATTTAAAAAAAGACAAGCCGCAAAAAAAGCTGCTGAAGGTATACCTTTAACAGAGGAAGAAAAAAAAATTCTTTATTTTAACTAATATATAGAATATGAAATTAGAGACGAATTAAAAGATATTTTTTAAAATCTTTATTAGTAAAATGTTTGAATTATAGAACGAGAAATTTATAGAAATTAAAGATTAAGAGTAATCCTCTTTGCTATAATTTTGTAGTTCGGGAACAACTGAATAACCCATTGGAGGGGTGGTCGAGTGGTTTAAGGCTCTAGTCTTGAAAACTAGCGTGTCTGCAAGGGCACCGTGGGTTCGAATCCCACCCCCTCCGTACCAAGACACATTCTCAGAAGTTCCCATAACTTCTCATATGTTCTCAAAATTACTTTAAAGCTTTTTAAAAGTAGATATATAAAGAATTAAACTTAACTTAGCCTTCTCATACTTTCTCATTCATTCTCATATTTTCTCTTCATTGTGGTAGGGGAAATGGTAGGGGTTTTGTTCAAAATGGTAGGGGTTTGAGTTGAGTTTTGAAATTCGATCTAAAATAGGGAACAATTAGTACTTTTTAAATGGCTAGTAAATGGCAAGTTGATAAAGAAACTTCAAAAGCTAAACCCAATGAAACAGAATTTGAAAAAGTAAAAAGATTGAGGAAAAGAGTTGCTTGGAATTTAGAAATTAATGAAGAAGAAAAGAATTTATTAAATAAATACGAATCAAAAAAAACAAAGGAATCTTTTGTAAGTGAATCAGATTATGCAGAAAAGGTTTGGGATGCTGCTGTCAAAGGCTTTGACTATCCTGAAATGGATCCAATTTATAATAATCGAGTGCATATTCCAAGTGGTAAAGAAGTCAAAACAGGAAAAAGAGGAGGAAGATATACAGAAGATATAACTAAAGATGGAAGACCTTATAGGAGGTATTTTTAATGGAAGGAACAGTTTATGTTTTAACAAATCCTGCAATGCCTGATTTGGTCAAAATAGGGAAAACTACGAGAGATGTTCAGTTGAGACTTGCTGATTTGTATACAACTGGAGTTCCTTATCCCTTTGAATGTGAATACGCTGCAAAAGTAACAGATTTAGATAGGACTGAAAAAGCATTTCATATTGCATTTAAAGATAAGAGGGTGAATCATAAAAGAGAATTTTTCAAAATTGATCCGATACAAGCTATTTCTGTTTTGGAATTAATGGCAATTGAGGATATGACTCCAGTAGTCCAAAAAGAAGCCGATAATGTTGATATTGAAGTTAAAGCATCAGTAGAAAAATTTAAAAAAGACAGATTACCTGTTGTGAATTATTTTGAAATGGGTTTAAAAGTCGGAGATGTATTTACCTATGAATTTGATCAAAATATAACTTGTAAAGTTAAAGATAATAGAAAGGTTGAATATGAAGGGGAAGATTATTATTTAACTGGGTTAACAAAAAAATTAATGGATACAGATAAAGCAATAAGGGGTAGTAAATATTGGTATTGCAAAGGAAAAAATATCGTCGATATCTATAACGAAACTTATATCAAAGATTAATTTTGATGGATAAAAATTATAGAGGTAATGCAAGTCAATTTTTCATCGCAGGTGAATTATGCAGGAGAGGTTATTCAGCAGTAGTCACTTTAGGGAATACGCCAAATACTGATATTTTATGCAGCAATTTAGAAGGTACCAAGTTCGTACATATACAAGTTAAAACGTTTGTTCCTAATAACAAAACTTGTTCAGTTGGGGTAAAAGCTGAAAAAAATTATGGTCCAAATTTTTTCTGGATTCTAGGAGGCATTCCAAGACCAGACGACGAATCTGATTTTATCTATTACATTATTCCATCTCCCATAATGGCTAAAAATGTCACTAGAAGGCACCAAAATTGGATGAATACTCCTGCGAAAGATGGTTCAAAGCATAATGAAACAACAATGAGAACTGTCGATATTCCACCTTTTAAGAATCGTCAGGAAAATCTTCAATGGGACTTTAGTAAATACAAAAATAGATGGGATTTAATTGAGGAAAAACTAAAAAAATGAAACGCTTACAACTACCAAAAAATAAATTTGTTCGGCTTGCTATCAATATTATTTCAGTTGTTATTTGCCTGTTTTTAGGTTTATTTAGTTATGCATTTATAGGTACTTTTTGTGATGTTATTGAAATTAGAGACGCTTACTATACATACCCTTTATGTGCATTAAACGGTATGGGAAGATTAAGTATTGGAATACCCTTTTCAGTTTTATTAATTTGGTTATCTACAAGCTTTTTAGTCTCAAGATATATTTGGTTTGGAAGAATTAAACCAAATCCAAGAATCACAAGATCAAAAGATTAAATGAAACGTTTTCTACTCCCATTTCTGGCTGCTTTTGCTTTACCTACTTCTGTTAATGCAGAGACTTGGTATCTGTTAATAGGTAAAGGATCAGGAATAGTTGCAGTACCTATGGAATCAGAAGAGCAATGCGAACAAGCAGGTGAAGAGGTTACTACTTTCAAAGAATGGAAAGGTGATGGGAAAGTTTGGTTCGTAGTTAACTGCATAAAAGGTAAATAAATGAAACGCTTACTTTTAAATAAAAAAGAGAGCTAAAAAGTGGTAGGGGAAATGGTAGGGGAAATCAAAGTCGAACTCAGAAATCGTTCTCATCCCTTCTCATAACTTCTCATTTTGCACAAAATCCGATCCCACCCCCTCCGTTCAAATAAAAAGACCTGAATAATATTAACGCCCTTTTGATACGTTCTTGTTAAGATAAAACTTATTTAGATTATGAGTAAAGGATTTGCCGCAGATAATTTAATATCCAAAAAACCGAAAAAAAAAGTTCCTCCAAATGAACCGCAAGGAAGATTAATATCTTGGTCTCCTTGGCCGCCTGCCAATTTTCAAACACGATATCCTGCTTTCCCTTTTGTTCTTACAATATTGATTATAGTAATTGGGCAATGGTACCTTTCTCTACTCAGGTGACCCGAAACCCTTTTTTTATTTAAATAAGGAAGAATTAAGTTTGAGAATTTATTTTGTTTTTTTCAATTTTATTATTTGCCCACTTTCAAGCGGCAATCATCCCAATACTAATAGGTATTAGATCGTTCAATGAATTCAAACATATAAGCAAGAACAAA
>QCCQ01000004.1 GCA_003278875.1 Prochlorococcus sp. AG-347-L21
TATTCTGCTAATCCTTTTCTTTTAGTTGGCCTACTTAATTTTTTCCATATAAGTCTAAGATTATTAAAAAATGGCCCTATCAAAAATTCAGGGCATTTTTCCAAGAGTAAATGTGCAATTTTTGTTTGCCCAAGAAAAAAAATTATCATTATTATAATCTCTATGAATATCCTATTGAAACTTATTTTCGCAGGTCTATATCCATAATCAGGCGCATACATTCCAAATTTTTGCCTGAATAAATTTCTTATGTAACTGCCACGCTTCTTGAAGTCGAGCATGTGTCCATGCATATCTGATGCTTTTAAAGGATCAGTTTTTTTCAACTTCAATATATTTTTCTTAAGCATTTCTTGTATAATTTCTTCCATTTCTTTTGTACGTGTTACTACTACTGAATGACCTCCACCTTCTGCTTCAAATTTTGGTGACCAAGCATCACCTACAGAAAGATCAGCAAATTCATTTGTAAAATCCATGCTTTGTAGACTTGTTTTTGTAATAAAAAATGGAATTAAATAGTTGTAGTAAACTTTTGGTGTTCGTAATATTCTGCCACTTTTTGTTTTAATTTCTAAGTATCCAGGCCATTTCCCTGCTCTCCATTTCAAACTTTTGACTTGATCATTATTTTTTATTTTTTTAGATCTTAAATAAGTTCTTATCGCTTTTGGGTATAAAGAAGTCCCTGTATATGGTCCCAATATAAATTTAATTTGTAGTGCAGGTTTATATTTTTTCTCTTGCATAGCTCTTAATGCTGAAGATTGTTCAGGAAGACATGTTATTGCATAATTTTTTGTAGTATCTAATTCTTTCAAAATATCTAACATTGATACTGGAATATATATAGATTCTGAAGACTCCAGTACTTCTTCTTTTTTTGTAGCTATATATGCTCTAGCCTTTTCAGGAGATGGAATTCCTTGTTTTGCAATAATTACAGCATCAACTATTTTTTCTTCTAATAAGTAAATAAGAGTTTCTGTGATTATTCCACCTGAGGCTGAATTTTGCCGAATTTGTGGTGAGCTAGAAAAACCAGTTCTAATATTTTTGATTTCTCCGATGAGCCAATTATTAGGATACTTGCCGTAGTGGTATTTATATAATTTTGGGTAATTCAATTTTGCCGCTGGGCAAATTTCATTTATTTCTGCAGAGAGTTTTGATTTGTAATCGAATTGGGGGATAGGTCCTTTATTTGTGTCTATCATTTTAGAAGTATGATTTGTGTCAAATAAAACACAAGCTCCACAACCGCAACAAGATTCACTATCTATAATCTTCTTGATTATTTGAGCATTATTGAATGTTTTGCTTTTAGAAGTTTGTTTATTTTTCATTGTTTATTGATTTAATTGATGAATTCTGAACTTAGATGAGGCAAGAAGCTTTTTTATTTCAATTTCACTTAATAAATTTTTATTGATCATTACTTCAGTTTTTTATTTTAGAAAATAGTTTCGATGAAATTATACTGTTTCATATTTATTTCTATCTTTTTTAAAAAAATCATTATTTCCGCAAAAAGCTTTTCATCCATTTCATCACAAGTAAAGAGTTGAGATTCAAAATGCATTCTCGAAGTGAATTTTAATAAATTAAACTTTATAATTCCATTCTTCATTTAGTGAGTATTTTTTGTCTTAAACATATCGTAGATAATATGTGAATATAAAACTATATCTCTACTAAAGTATCGTAGTAAATTTTTTTGACCCTCTCAGTGCCTACTAGGTCCAGTGGGCTCGCGAGGTTGTCGTTGCCAAATTTGTCTTATACTGTGTTCAAAACCATTGCTATAATTCTCTTTTTATTAATCTAGTTGGAAATAATATTGAGTGGGAGTAGTTCCATAACAATTTGCAAGTCACAGTCGAGTTTTGGTCGTTTTCTGAGCATATGCTTTCTTTAAGATGCAAAAATTATTTCTTGATTAGTATTTAAGGTGTTTATATTTATCTTTTTTAGTAATGATTTCCATCGCAGGTCTAAGCATCTCTTTGTAGTTTTTCCATCCTCCTAAAGATTTTGTGTTAATTGGTGAACGAACCTGCACATTACTTCTTGTTGAGACTTTACGTTTATTGAAATGTGGGGATAAATATAAATCATTCCATTTCCAACCTAACCAACGAATCAGTGATTTTATTTCCTCTGAGGGATGAGTCACTAACTTATCGTAATTTAATGAATATATATGATTTTTAAATTCTTTCTTATATGTTTTCATAATCTCATCTTGATCAAAATAAACTTCGGCGGAATCAACCAAACTCGAAGAGAAATTATTCCCTATTGCGAAATGTGCTCTATAAGTTGAAAGGATGTTATCTAACGGATTTCTATAACAATGTATTATTTTTGCATTAGGAATTGCTTTGGCAATAATGCCTGCATATTGATAATTAAACAACCACTTGTTTGTTGTGATTATTTTATTATCTGATATTTCTAATTTTTTCCAATATATCTCGCTAAGACTTTTTCGTTTTTCAGATTGTTTGTATTCTCTATATGATTCTTCAAAGATATTAACTTCTCCAAGATCTTTTACTTTAGTATTTAAACTTATTATTGATTCGACAAGGGTAGAACCACATCTGGGCAAACCTACTATAAAAATGGACATTGAATAATTTGCAAAATTTTGATTATTGTTTTCATAATTATCTGATGATATTTTTAATTTTTTGGTTTTATCAATTAATAAATCTACTTCAGACTTATACATTCTAAGTTTCATATTATTTGCATTAACAAGATTCTCAGCACTTTCTTCATATTGTCCTTTTCTATGAAAAATATTTGATCTTGCGAAAAAAATATTCACTAACTCTCTATTTTTTTTATTTTTTAAAATATTTTCAGAAAAAAGTTGATCATGCCATTTTTGAGTTGTTTTACTTGTTTGCATAGTTGAGAGTGATAAATACGCATCAGTTAATTGAGGATCAACTTCAAGTGCTTTTTGAGTATATGACTCTGCTTCTTTTAATCTACCTTGATCTTTTAATATGAATCCAAGATTATAGTGAGCAATAGCAAAGTCTGATTTAAGTTTAATTGCTTTTTTGAGTTCTAATTCTGCTTTTTCCAAATCTCCTTGACCTATGAATAAAACTGCAAGATTGTAGTAAGCATTTGCATATTCAGGATTTAGAGAAATGGCTTTTTTAAGTTTTGATTCTGATTCTTTATGTTTTCCGATCTCGTTAAGGAATATTCCATAATTAGAAAAAACTCTATAGTCTTTTATTCCTTGTTTAATAAGATATTCATAGTATTTTGCTGCTTCTAACTTCCGTCCTTGTGCCTGAAGATCGAATGCTTTTTTAATCAATTGAACGGTATTTAATTTATGTTTATTTTTTGAAATTTTTTCTTTCTTTGATTGGTTCTTTTCGCCAAAACCTTTCATTATTAATTAAGAAAATTCTTCTTAGCTAGTATAGTCTTTACAAAATTTTTTTTTAAATATTGCTTAGTTATAAGATTTATTCCATAAGATACACATTTAAAGCCAAAGTCCTTTGATAGCAAAAATTTATCACTACAATGTTTGTAATCACTCTAAGAGTCAAAAAACTACTTGCCAATCTGACTACTTACAAGCTATTGGTTATCAAATTTTTAAAAATTTATATTTTTTAAGTAAAAATTCTATGAAATGAGTTTTAAATAAAATGAGCGAGATTATTAAATTAAGTCGATCTACTGTTGAGAAATATCTTAGTTGTCCAAGATGTTGTGTACTTGACAAAAAATATCAAATAAAACCACCCTCATTACCATTTACTTTAAATATTGCTGTAGACAATTTATGTAAAAATGAATTTGATTATTACAGAAAAATTCAGGAGCCTCATCCATTATTTATTGAACATAGTATTGATGCTATTCCTTTTAAACACAAAGATTTAGAACGCTGGAGAAGTAATTTTCAAGGGATAAGATATAAGTCAATTGAACATAATTATGATTTTGGTGGAGCAGTGGATGATATTTGGCAGAAAAAAAATGGTGATCTCATTATTGTTGATGTAAAAGCAACATCTAGAAATAATTTTGATTGGTCTGAGACTTTTAATAAGTATGAATATGCAAAAGCTTATAAGAGACAATTAGAAATGTATCAGTGGTTATTTAAAAAAAATGGTTTTCATGTAGCTAAAGAAGCTTATCTTTTATATTTCAATGGAAAGAAAAATGAAGAGTTTTTTAATAATCAATTAAATTTTGACGTATATCTAATTAAATTAGAATGCTCTACTGCATGGGTAGAAAAAAAGATAATTGATACTGTAAATTTATTGCGTTCGGATAATTTCCCCAAACCTTCATTAAATTGCGAATACTGTAATTATTTAAAGAAGCGTTGGCAGTTATCGATAACTTAATACTGTTAGGATAATTTTTTTATATTCTTGGAAAAGTTGTGAAAAAAAGATAATCTTTAATTAGATTATTAATTTAGACTTTTGATAAAATCGAAAAATTCTGAAAGAAAGATAACTAATCATCTTCAACAAGATGTAGTCAAAGTATCTGGAAAAACAATTTTTATAAATCCTTTTTTATATTGGCGGAGATTTGACGAAAATACTAATAGATGGCTCAGAGAACCAGGGCAAATGTCAGAGGATCAAATTTCACCAAACAGGAACCGTTTCTATCCAGAAATAGAGTGGGCTGATTTAAGTCATGAGCAAAAGCTCATAAAAGATGCAACTGTTGAAATGTTTTTAAAAACTCTTGAATTGATAAGTACATTTCATCCTTACCTTAGTTCCGGACAATTATTAGAAGTGGAGAGAAAAATGGCGATTATAAAAAAGATTCCTTTCGAGAAGTGGGTAACAAAATCCTTCGCCAAAAAAGCGAGATTATTAGAAAATGAAAGAAGAAAATTTCAAAGAGAAAGATTTATTAGTAGCTGGAGGGAATGGTTTAGTCTTGTAAATACTCAACAAGCCATTTTGCCCTTAATAATAACGATATTTATTTCTTCATTTATTGGATGGTCTTTAGGGATATCAAAGAATAGTTGTAATCCTTATTTTGAACAAAAAATAGATCAATTAAATTAATTTGTTTTTGATATTTTTTAAGTATCTGAGTTAATATAATTTTGAAAAAATAAATTTCTTATTTAAGATTATATTAAATGGAATAATTCCAAAAAAAAGTATAAGTTTTATGATTGAAAATTTGAATTCAAATAATATTGAAAATGATGAGTTTAACCTAAACAATGAAGATAGTGATTACATAGATTTAATTACTAAACTTAGAGAGATAAAATCAAACATTGCTTTATTGGAAAAAACAATATTTAAATAATTTTTATATCTTTGATAAAAACAATTCTTAATAAAAAACATATTTCATTAAAAAGACAACCACTAGTCTTACTTATATTTTCTTCTATTTCCTTTTTATTGATTCTATTTAGGTTAATTTCTTTACAACTTTTAAATTATGAATCTTTTAAGAAGATGTCAGATGAGAATAGGATCAGACTTATTGCTTCACAGCCAATACGGGGCAGAATACTAGATAAGAATGGTTATGTTTTAGCAGATAGTAGAGTTCAATATTCTTTAATAATAAAGCCTCAATCTGTTAATAAAAGATATTGGGAAAAACATAAATCAATCCTTACTAACTTATTAAATATTGATAGTAATTTAATTCAAAAAAAATATTCTGATGGTCTAAAAAATCAAAAACTTTCAGTAACTATCCTTGATGATTTAAATATAGATCAATTAATAAAATTTAAGGAAAATGAAGGTAAATTAATTAGTTTTGAAGTAGCAACGAAATTAATTAGAAATTACCCTTATAAATCCCTTGCTGCCCATGTAATTGGTTATACTCAGCCAATTACTGAATCAGAATATAAGTTTTTATCTAAGAAAGGTTATAAATTAAACGATTTAATAGGAAGAACAGGAATTGAATATGTTTATGAAGATTTTATAAGAGGTGAATGGGGTGGAGAAATGGTTGAAGTGAATTCATTAGGAAAATTTCAAAGATCATTGGGTATAAGACCACCAGTACGAGGTAATGATATTGAACTAACAATTGATCTTAATCTGCAATTAGTTGCTGAGGAAGTCCTTAAAGACAAAAAAGCTGGCGCGATAGTAGTGATGGATCCACGAGATGGTGCAATAAGAGCAATGGTAAGTAAACCTAATTTTGATTTGAATTTTTTTTCAAAGGATTTTAAGCCTGAAAAAGAATACAATAATATATTTAATTCTCCTGAAAAACCTCTTTTTAATAGAGCATTAAATGCTTATGATCCAGGAAGTGTTTGGAAAATTGTAACTGCTTTAGCGGGCTTGGAAAGTGGCAAATTCCCTAGAGATACTATGTTAGATACCAAGCCATGTATAACTTATGGGAGTCAATGTTTTAGAGAGCATAATGATTTAGGCTTTGGGCTTATAGGTTATGAAGATGCTTTAAGAGTTTCTAGTAATACATTTTTTTATCAAATAGGTTATGGAGTAGGAGTTGATGAAATTCATAAGGTCTCCAGAAAGCTTGGTTTTAATTCTTTATCTGGAATTGAAATTTCTGAACAAGAAAACATAGGATTGGTAGCAAGTAGTGAATGGGCTAAAGAAGGTAGAGGATGGGGGCAACCAGGAAGAACCCCTTGGGTTCCAGAAGATATTGCAAGTATGTCTATTGGACAATTTGTTGTTCAAGTAACTCCAATTCAACTAGCTAGAGCATATGCAGCGATTGCTAATGGAGGTTATCTAGTTACTCCATATTTGACTAAAAAAGATGTAGAAAGTCATTTAGATAAAAAACCTATTCAAATTGACATTGATCCACAAAATATTCAAGTGATAAAAAGTGGTCTAAGGAAAGTAGTCGAGTCTGGCACAGGAGTATCAATTAATTATGGAGTTTCAAATTTACCTCCAGTTTCAGGTAAAACTGGTACTGCTGAAGATGGAGAAGGTGGCCTAGATCACGCTTGGTTCGTTTGCTTTGCTCCTTCGGAAAAGAGTGAGTTGCTTATAGTCGCTTTTGCACAAAATACTCCTGGTGGAGGTTCGGTACATGCTCTTCCTATGGCTAAACAAATTTTAAAAGTTTGGAATGAAAAAAATTTATAATTTTTTTAAAGTTTATGTTTTTAATTTTTTCATTTGTAAAAGTCTTTGAATAATATCTTCAATAGTTTTTGTATCTATAGGTTTACTGTATGAGGACAAAAGTTGTCTCCCTAATACTTGACTTCCTAAATGCACTAATTGAATGCGTAATGAGGTCAGCAGCTCTAACCCTATGCCACCAGAAAATGTTGCTATTGCAATCGGTTGACCATTAAATAAATTCCTAAAGTCATCTCCTGAAATAGAAAGCCATGCTATGAAGTTGGAGAGAATCGGAGGTATTGATCCATTATATTCAGGCGCACAAATCACCCATCTTTCAATTTTGAAAAGCTTTTTTTTTAATTCTTCTATTTCATTTGGAATATTTTCTTTGCTGTGAATTCTTGGATTAAATAAAGGAAGATCAAGAGTGGTAAGATCTAAAATTTCAGAATTTATTTTAAGTTCATTACTTTTTTCAAGAAATTTTTCAGAAAGTTCTAGATTTTTACCACAACTAGCCGTAATGATTATTAGATCTTTTGTTTCAGTCATAAATTAGATAAATAAATTTAATAGTTAGCACCTGTTTTGCGGTGATGAACTGCCGTTAGACTATCGGATTTTAGTATATTACCGTGTAGTACTTCGGCGTAAATTACCCAATGATCTCCACATTCCATTCTCTCTTTTACAGAAGCATCTAACCATGCGAGCGCTTCAGGAATGATTATCTGTTCATTAGGAGTAAATTCAATATTTATTCCTTCAAATCTATCTTCTCCAGGTGCAAAGGGCTTTGTGAATCTTTTCAAGGGTTCTTTAAAATCTTTTTCACTAAGAATATTTAATGCGAATGAATCTCCTATTTGTAGAAGAGACTCTACCGATCTATCTTTTGCTACTGCAATACTTAACCCAGGCGGAGAAAAACTTGCTTGACTAACCCAAGATGCAAGCATGGCTCCTTTGATATTATTCTCATCTTTGCCTTTAGAGGCTGTCAGGACACAAAGTGAACCAATTACTCTTCCAAGAGCTTGCAGCTTTGGATCCGTTTTGCTTGTAATCATTCCAGTATCTGATTTTCTGGGTTTTTTCTTTGCTTTTTTTATAATTTTTCTTCCAAAGTGAGTTCCTATTTCTTCTAACTCTTTAATCTTTGGTTTATTTGGACTAAATTTAATCCTAATAGGGTCAAAACTAAACTTAAAACCACCGTCTTTTAATTTTGTTTCAAGTAAATCTATAGCTTCGCCGCTCCAGCCAAAACTTCCAAAAATTCCTACTGGCTTATCTCTATTGCCCTCTGCTAACAATGTTCCTAGTGCACTAACTATTGGAGTTGGGGCGTGACCACCCAATGTGGGAGAGCCTATTAAATATCCATCAGCATTTTGGATGGATTTTACAAGTACATCATTTGGGGTAAATTCACAATTAATACTTTCAACTTCTACGGAGGTTCTATTTATCCCTTTTGCCAATGCATCGCCTATTGAGGCTGTGTTTCCATATGCACTTGCATATATCAGTGCGATCTTATGATTATTGGTTGAGAGATTTTCTCCCCATCTTATATAGTCATTTAAAAAGCTTTTTAAGCTATATTCGATCGCGGGACCATGTAATGGTGCAATAGTTTTAATGTCATAATCGGCAATTTTTTCAGTTATTGATACTACTTGATTAGACATTGGTGCCATCAAGCAATCATAAAAATGTTTTCTATCAATTTCCGTACTAACTCGATTTGTTTCAGACCAATATTTAGATGCAATATGTGCAGAGAAAATTTTTTCACTAAGAAGTATTTCTTGATTACGTTCATAAATTATCAGTCCACCAGGCCAACGTGCTGTTGGAATAGGAATTAACTCTAGTGAGATGTTATCTAATTCTAAATTAAGTTCTTTTTTGATTATGTTTATTTCAGGTAATTGAATTTCAATGAAGTTTTCTAAGGTAGGATTTCTTTGATTCCAAAGTTCGCTAATAAGTTTATAACCTGGATTAGAGCAAGTAATAGTTGTGTTTTGAAATTGGTTGCTTATACTCTTTATAGTTTCAATAATTTGGGGATTAATATGACCAGAAATGAGGTGGATTTTACCTAAATTAAATTGATCGCAAAACCTAGTAATTACTTTATTAAATGAATCTAAATATTGTTTCTCAGGCGGATGAATAATAAAAAGTTCGGCATGACTTCTAATGAAAAAAGTATTAAAAGAGGTTCCTTTCTCAAGGTTAAATTCAAGTTCAAATCTTTCTTTATTTTGGTCTAAGAATCTTACACAAGAAAAATTTTCAGTAATATCAAATTTTTTTAAATTTTGATTTTCTGCAAGTAAGCCTATATTGATATCTGACATTTCTAAGACTTATTTTCTAGTAGTGATTAGCAACTTTTCTGTGATGAACTGCTGTCTTGCATGATAAGTCAGAAACATTACCATTTTCAACAATTCCGTAAATTATCCAATGGTCTGGAGTCTCTAGCCTGGAACTAACTTTACAATCTAAAAAGGCGAGTGAATCTGAAAGAACTGGCCCTCCTTCAGCTATGTTGTTAATTACATCTACATCTGCGAATCTATCAGCTCCAGGGGCAAATCTTTTTAAAAAATGTCTGAACATTTTTTGATAGTTATCTTCTCTCAGAATATTCACAATAAAACCTTTCCCAACTTGCATATATGATTCAATAGCCCTATCTTTTGCTACTGCAACTGTAATACCTGGTGGAGAAAAGCTTGCTTGACTAACCCAACTTGCGACCATTGCACTTTGTCTAAATGTAGAACCTTCGCCTTGGCTCGATGTAACTACATATAATCCACCACTTAATCTTCCTAACGCTTTATCTAAATTTGAATCAAGGCTCTTCATAGAGGCAATATTCTTCTTTTTATTGATCAATTGACCCAAGTCAGTTCCAGCTTCTTCGAATTGTAGATAAACAATGGGATCTGGTATATTTTTAACTCTTAAGGGAGAGAAAGCTTCTTTTTGACCAAGCTCTCTTAATTTATTTGCTAAAGAATCTATAGGTTCATCATTTCCACCAAATGCATCATAAACCGCAGTAAATTGTTTTGGTTTTAGTGCTGCAAATAAAGTACCAAGAGATTCTTTTAATTCATTATCTGAGTCTACTGGCCATGTGGGAATGACTACTGCTTTTGATTCGGAAATTAAACTTGTTAATTCTTGCGGGTCAGAAGATCTTAAATCAATTAACTGAACCTGAGCATCTGCTTTGCTTATTCCATGAGATATCGCTTGACTTAGTCGATCACAATAACCATAGTCGCTTATGTAGCATACTGACACAAAATCATTGCCTTTGCTTTTATTACTACTCCATTCTTGATATTTTCCTTTCCAAAAATTGACTTGATTATGGAGCAAAGGCCCATGACCAACAGCTATTGTTTTTAATTCAGGTAGCTTATCTATTCTTTTAATTGCCTGCATAACACTTCTAGCATTTGGACCCATAAGGCAATCGTAATAAAAACGGAAATCATCGAATATTTCTTTTTGATCAGTATCAAAGAATTCGTCAGAACAATAATGGAGTCCAAATGCATCGCATGTATAGAGAACATTTGTGCTGTGATCATATGAAAATATGGTATCTGGCCAATGTAAATTTGGGGCACTTATAAATTCAATATTGTGTTCTAAACCACTATTAGAATTAGTTCCGAGATTTAAAAACTCTCCACTTTTAACTTCTAGACGTTTAAAGGGAATATGTATTTGGTCTTCAATAAATTTAAGTGCTAATTTTGATCCAACTATTGTGATATTTTTGTTTAATTCTAAAAGATTACCTATTAAACCAGAGTGATCAGGTTCTGTATGGCTAGTAATTAGATAATCAACTTCTTGCGGATTTACCTTTTTCAGTAATTCTTCAAACCATAATTCTTCAAACTTTGCGTGACTAGTATCAATAATTGCTAGTTTTTCGCCTTTAACAATAAAACTATTGTAAGTAGTTCCATTTCTTAAACCAAATTCAATATCAAATCTATTGCGATCCCAATCCAAAGATCTTATAGCACAAGAATCATCAGCAAAGTTTTGAGATTGAACCGTCAACTTGTTATTAGTTTGTGCCAATTTAGAATTACTTGTCTGAGCAGAGGTTATCATAAAATAATTAGCTTTATAAATTAACTTTAGTTATATAGAATATAAATTCGCGTGATTATTTTTGCGAAATAACCGAAATTACGCTTTTCTTTAATTTTTAATCTTCTTGTTCTGGATAAATGGCATCTCAACTAATTAAAAAAATAGTTACTGGAGACGAGATAAGAAATGCCTTTTTAAAATTTTACAGTGAAAAATTACATAAAATCATTCCAAGTGCATCTTTGATTCCAGATGACCCTACGGTTATGCTCACAATTGCTGGAATGCTACCTTTTAAACCAGTTTTTTTAGGTTTAAAAGAAAGACCATCAAAAAGGGCTACATCAAGCCAAAAGTGCATCAGAACAAACGATATAGAAAACGTTGGAGTTACTGCTAGGCACCACACTTTTTTTGAAATGCTTGGTAATTTTTCTTTTGGAGATTATTTTAAACGAGAAGCTATTCAATGGGCTTGGGAATTGGTTACTAATATTTATCAACTTTCTGTTGAAAATATAATTGTGAGTGTTTTTCACGAAGACGAAGAATCTGCAAAAATTTGGAGAGATGAAATTGGTATTCATCCAGATAGGATAGTGAAACTAGGTGAGGAAGATAATTTTTGGTCATCTGGCAAAACAGGTCCATGTGGACCTTGTTCAGAACTTTATTATGATTTTCATCCTGAAAAGGGTCTGAAGAATATAGATTTAGAAGATGGAGATCGTTTTATTGAATTTTATAATCTTGTTTTTATGCAATATAATCGTGATTCTAATGGAAAATTGACGGATTTAAAATTTAAAAATATTGATACAGGAATGGGTCTTGAAAGGATGGCTCAAATACTACAAAAAAAGCAAAATAATTATGAGACAGATTTAATTTTTCCTATCATTCAAAAAGTTTGTGAGATTGCAAATATTGATTATTTTTCTTCAGATGATAAAAACAAAATTTCTTTAAAAATCATTGGTGATCATACAAGAGCTGTTATTCATTTAATTTCTGATGGAGTAGCAGCAAGTAATCTTGGTAGGGGATATATACTAAGAAGGCTAATTAGAAGAATGGTGAGACATGGAAGATTATTAGGTATTAAAAATGAATTTTTACCTCATATTGCTACTGTCGGGATCAATTTAATGCAAAATAATTATCCTGATTTAAAAAATAATAATGATTTAATTTTGAATGAGATAAAAATTGAAGAAATAAGATTTAGGGAAACTCTTGAAAGAGGAGAGAAATTGTTAGATGAGTTAATTTCTTCAGGGCAGAAATTAATTTCTGGTTTTAAAGCTTTTGAACTTTATGATACTTATGGATTTCCTCTAGAACTTACTGTAGAAATTGCAGAAGAAAATAGCATCATTGTAGATGTAAAGGGTTTTGAAGAAGAAATGAATGCACAAAAAGAGAGAGCTAAAGCTGCTTCAAGTAATATTGATTTGACATTAGAGGGATCATTAGAACGAGAAATAGATCTTTTTAACAAAACTGTTTTTAATGGTTACAATTCACTCCTTTCGGAAGCTGAAATAAAGGGCATATTCTTGGATTCAACATTAGTCAAGCAAGCAACTGAGGGGCAGAAAGTTTTAATTGTTCTTGATCAGACAACTTTTTATGGAGAATCTGGCGGGCAAGTTGGTGATATTGGAACAATATTTTCAGAAGATGTAGAGGTTATGGTTGATAATGTTATGCGAAAGAAAAATGTTTTTTTACATTACGGAACTATAAAAAAAGGAATATTAAGTATTGGACAAAAAGTTAATACTCATGTTAACTCATCTAATAGAGCTAAGGCCGCTGCAAATCATACAGCTACTCATTTATTACAATCAGCGCTCAAATCAGTTGTTAACGAAAGTATCGGACAAAAAGGTTCATTAGTAGCCTTTAATAAATTACGATTTGACTTTAATTCCTCTAATCCTATTTCTAAAGATCAAATTTCTAAGATTGAGACTTTAGTTAACTCTTGGATTATGGAAAATCATGCCCTAGAAATAAAAAATATGTCTAAGAGTGAGGCTCTTGAAAAGGGTGCAGTCGCCATGTTTGGAGAAAAATATGATGATCAAGTGCGCGTTGTTAATGTACCAGGAGTTTCAATGGAACTTTGTGGTGGCACACATGTTAAAACTACATCCGAATTAGGTTCTTTCAAAATAATTAATGAGGAAGGAATCTCAGCCGGAGTAAGAAGGATCGAAGCATTATCAGGCCAATCAGCATTAGACTATTTCAGTGATAGAAATGCTTTAGTAAACCAACTAAGTGATTTGTTAAAAGCAAATCCTAATCAACTTTTTGAAAGAGTCAATAATTTGCAAGCAGAGCTTATTCATAAGAATAAAGAGATACAAAAAATGAAAGATGAAATTGCATATTTTAAATACTCTTCTATAAAATCATCCTCACAAATAGTAAATTCTTTTTCAATTTTAGTAAATCAGATTGATGGCTTAGATGGGAATTCATTGCAATCTGCAGCACTTAATTTAACTTCTCATTTGGGAAATAAAGCAATAGTGATTCTTGGGGGAATACCAGATCCAGAAAATAGAAAGTTGTTATTTGTAGTTTCTTTAGGAGATGATGCAGTAAAAAAAGGATTGCATGCAGGTAAATTAATTAATGAGATTGCAAGAATTTGTTCGGGAGGTGGAGGAGGAAAGCCTAAATTTGCTCAAGCAGGTGCTAAAGATATTAATAAGTTAAGTGATGCACTAGATTATGCTAAAAATTATTTGCAAAAAACATTGGATAGTCACTCTGACAAATAACTACTTTTTCTGAGACTAATTTCGATTTGATCCATTAATTTTCTTGCTTCTTCAATAGTTAATTTTTTTTGATCAATTGCTGATTCAGTATTAATCCTTATAGATTCAACTAAAGAAGCTGAACTGTAATCTAATAATTGTAAAATTTCAGATTTACTGTCCTCTTTAATAATATTTTTGACCTTATATGAGTTATCTTGATTTATGTCTATATGAACAACGTTTGTACTACCAAATAAATTGTGCAAGTTTCCTAATGCTTCTTGATAAGCTCCAGTCATAAAAATTCCAATTAGATAATCTTTATCTTCCTCTGGCTTATGTAAATTGAGTAATGATTTAATTTTTCCATCATCAATAAAATTATTTAGTTTCCCATCTGAATCACAAGTTAAATCTGCAAAGTTGCCTTTGCAGAACGGCTCCTCTAAATGCCTATGTATTGGTACGATTGGAAAAATCTGATTTATTGCCCAGCTATCAGGAATAGATTTAAAGATAGATAAATTTGCATAATAAGTTGATGCAAGAGTTTCTGTAATTTCAAATAAATCAGGGTGATTAATTTCATCATTATTCAGGTTATTAGAAATTTCTTTTGCGCAAGCCCAAGTAAGTTCTTCGGCATAAGCTCTTTCTGCCAAGCTTAAAAATCCTAATCTAAAAGCGACTAAGCAATCATCTTTAAACTTTTTTGCATCATTCCATAGTTCAATTATTTGAGATAAATTTATTTTTTTATTTTTAAGTTTTTTTAATTCATAGAAAGTTTCAAGTAAATTTGAAATTAATAATTGTTGATTTTTTTTATCAATAATTTGTAGTTTGGAACCGACATGACTTGTTCCTAAGACATTAAAAATTAAAACTGAACAATGACTAATTATTGCTCTTCCACTCTCTGAGATTATGGTTGGATGCTTGATATTATTTAATTCACATGAATCCTTAATAGTTGCAATTACATCGTTAGCATAATTTTGAAGAGAATAATTAGTAGAAGTGTTGGAGGAGGTTTTAGTTCCATCAAAATCTATTCCTAATCCTCCCCCAACGTCGATATATTGCATTGGGGCTCCTAGTTTGCATAGTTCAACATATATTTGACTCGCTTCTTGTAATGCGTCTTTGATCACAGCAATATCACTTATTTGACTGCCTATATGAAAATGAAGCAATTTCATTTCGTTGATAAGATTTGCTTCTTTTAGTTCCTTTATTGTCAACATAATTTCTGGGATTGATAATCCAAATTTAGAATTATCTCCGATAGATTTACCCCACCTACCACTACTTTTACTTGATAACTTTGCTCTAATTCCTATCAGTGGAGTCGCGTTAAGTTCTTGAACTGCTTGAATAATTCTTTTTACCTCATCTCGTTGTTCAATCACTATTATTGGATTTTTGCCAAGTTTTCTGGCCAAAGTAGCAATCTCAATATATTTTTTATCTTTATATCCGTTGCATATTAATAATGAATTTTGGTTTTCAAGAAGTGCAAGGCCAATTAATAGTTCTGATTTACTTCCTACTTCTAAACCAAAATTCCATTGGCTACCAAACTCTATTATCTTTTCTAGGACATTTTTCTGTTGATTACATTTGACAGGAAAAACGCCTTGATAAATGTTTTTATATTTATAGGTTTTTATTGCTTTAAAAAAAGAGTCATGTAATGCATTTATTCGATCTTTCAAGATATCATTAAATCTTATGATTAATGGAGGATTTATTTCTCTACTCTTAAGTTCTTTGACAAGCTTAAAAAGATCAATATTATTTTCAGATTTTATATCTTTAGTTACTAGTATATTTCCTTTGGTATTTATAGAAAAATATTTATCTCCCCATTTGTCTATGTTATAAGTCGAAATGCTATCTTCAATAGTCCAAATATTCTTTAATTTTTTTGGCTCAAAATTGGTCAATTTATGTTTAAGTGATTAATAAATGTTTTTGAAAATAACTCAAAACAATATCTTTTATTTTAATGATTACTTGCCAAGTTACCACCCAAAAGTTGAATATACATAGAGTGATTATTAACTAAATGACCAAAGAGAGAACCTTTATTGCAATTAAACCAGATGGAGTTCAAAGAGGATATGTTTCTGAGATTATTGGGAGATTTGAAAAAAAAGGATTTAAATTAGTTGGATTAAAGCAATTAATTCCTTCAAAAGAACTTGCACAAAATCATTATGGAGTACATAGAGAAAGACCCTTTTTTGGTGATTTAGTAGACTTTATTTCAAGTGGTCCTGTTGTAGCAATGGTTTGGGAAGGCGAAGGAGTCATTTTGAGTGCTAGAAAACTAATAGGTGCAACAAAACCTCTGGAAGCAGAGCCTGGAACAATTAGAGGCGATTTAGCTATTGATATTGGAAGGAATATTATTCATGGTTCTGATGGAGAAGATACAGCAAAATTTGAAATTGATCTTTGGTTTAACGAAGAGGAATTATGTGAGTGGGAAACTTCTGATTCGAAATGGCGATCTGAAAATTAAAATTTAAATCGCAAATCTATCTAAACTAAATTTTTTTAAAAAGCTTTTTTCTATTTCTTTGAGATTTTTATTTTGAACTATTTTCAAAAGAAGATCACTTGTTATTGCAGAAAATAAAACTCCATTTCTGTAATGTCCTGTAGCTATAAAAAGATTTTCAATTTTTGATTTTCCAATTATTGGTTTTAGATCTGGTGTGCAAGGTCTAAATCCCCACCAATGTTCCATTTGTGGCCAATTAATAGCTTCTGGCAATAAGGAGCGAATGCCTTCTTGCAGTTGTTTTATTCCATTAGGAGTATTACCTTGATTAAATTTTGAATCTTTTTCAACTGTCGCTCCAACTATAATGAGTCCATCATCACGGGGAACTAGATAAGTTTTTGGACCAAAAATAACCCTTTTCAAAAAATTTGTTGGACCTTGTATCGATAGCATTTGTCCTTTTACAGGAAAGACTGGAATCTTATTAAAGATTTTTTTACTCCAAGCACCGCCGCATATAATTGCTTTTTCGCAGTTAATTTTTTTTATTTCCCCAGTGGCACATAAAACTGTTGCACCTGTAATTTTGTTTTTTTCGAATGTCAAATCCTCTACTTCTGATCCCTCTTGAAATTCGACTCCATGCAAGGAGCATGCTCTTTCAAGAGCACGCATCAGTCTTCTTCGGTTATCTATTTGACCATCTTGTTCAAAAAGTAAACCATGTTTCCAAATAGAATTTATTCCATTGATTTCTTTTTGAAGATCTTTGTGATTTAAATATTTTCCATATTCATAAGTGGGAAACTCTTCAAGATCTTCTTTGTTTTTAAAAGGAACTACTATGCCGCATTTTTTTAAACCGCAATTAATATTACTATCTTGTTCAATTCTTTGTATCCACTTTGGAATTAGATTTTGACTGTCTTGGCCAAATTTTAGTAATTCATCTTCGAGCCCTTCGGCATGAGTAGCTAACATTCCTGCAGCAACAAATCCAGCTGATTCATTCCTGTTTTTGCTTAAAACTAAAACTTTGAAGTTATTTCTAGAAAATTCATAAGCAATAGATAAACCCAAAAGTCCACCGCCAATGATTAATATTGAATTTTTGGTTTCTTGTGTCATTTAAAAATTAATATTTTTATTTGTGTTTTGGTCCTCTTTTCCTTTATATCCAATAATATTAATAAAGAGACTTTTAATAATGAACAATTTGGAATCTTGGGAAGCTGTGATTGGTTTGGAAACTCATGTACAGCTTAATACGAAAAGTAAAATATTCACATCTGCGTCAACAGCTTTTGGTGATGCACCTAATACGCATATAGATCCTGTAGTTTGTGGGTTACCAGGAACTCTTCCTGTTCTGAATGAGACTGTTCTTGAGTATGCTGTAAAAACTTCGTTAGCATTAAATTTAAACGTTGCAGAACATTGTAAATTTGATAGGAAACAATATTTTTATCCTGATCTTCCTAAAAATTATCAAATTTCACAATTTGATGAGCCACTAGCTGAAAATGGTTGGTTAGAGGTTGAAATAATTGAAAAGGACAAAGAACCTTATATCAAAAAAATTGGTATAGAAAGGCTACATATGGAAGAAGACGCCGGAAAACTAGTCCATTCAGGAAGTGATAGATTGGCTGGCTCTAAGTATTCTTTAGTTGATTACAATCGTGCCGGAATAGCACTTTGTGAGATTGTAAGTAAACCAGATATTAGATCAGGTAAAGAGGCATCTGAATATGCTTCAGAGATTAGAAGAACAGTGAGATATCTAGGGGTATCAGACGGAAATATGCAAGAGGGTTCATTACGCTGTGATGTCAATATTTCAGTTAGAAAAGGACCTAATGCTCCTTTTGGTACCAAAGTGGAAATAAAAAATATGAATTCATTTTCTGCCATTCAAAAGGCTTGTGATTATGAAATAGCCAGACAAATAGATGTTTATGAAAATGGAGGAAAAATTTTCCAAGAAACAAGGTTATGGGATGAAGCTAAGCAATTAACGAAAAGTATGAGATTAAAAGAAGGTAGCAGTGACTATAGATATTTTCCTGATCCTGACTTAGGTCCAATTGAAATAACAAAAGCCCAACAAGAAATATGGTTTAAAGAACTACCAGAATTACCTTCAAAGAAAAGATTTAAATACGTAAGTCAATTTGGGTTGTCTGCATATGATGCAAGGGTAATTTCTGATGAAATAAGCATGGCAAACTTTTTTGAAGAAACAGTAGCAAATGGTGCCGAGGCTAAACTAGCTTCAAATTGGGTAACAAGTGATATTGTTGGCTATTTAAAATCAAACAAACTAAGTTTTAGTGAATTAAAGCTTAGTCCTGAAAATCTTGCTGAAATGATTAATATGATTTCAAAAAATATAATTAGTGGAAAAATTGCAAAAGAAATTTTACCTGAACTTATTCAAAAAAATATTTCCCCGAAAAAATTAGTTGAAGAAAAAGGGTTGGCAATGATATCTGATTCTTCAAGTATTTCACCAATAATTGATGAACTTATAAATGAATATCCAAATGAAGTTCAAGCATTTAAAAATGGTAAAACTAAGTTACTTGGTTTTTTTGTTGGTCAACTTATGAAAAGAACAAAAGGTAAAGCTGACCCTAAACTTGCAAATAAACTTCTTATGGAAAAATTAAATAGCTAAAGTTTAAAGAAGCTCTTTTATCGTATTGATCCATTTATTTTGATCATCCGAATTCTCTAAAATAATATCTGAGAATTTTCTTTTTTCTTCAAAACTTAATTGAAAATTTATCAATTCATATGCTTCTTTTTCGCTAATTTTATCTCTTGTGATAAGTCTGTTTTTTTGTATTTCTTTAGGACATTTAACTAACCATATTTCACTGCAAATATCTTCAAATTTTGCTTCAAACAATAACGGAATAGCCAATACTATAGTTTGATTATTGCTGTATTGACAGCATTCTTCTATCATTCTTTCTTTAATTAAAGGGTGAAGTAGTTTTTCAATCCATTCCTTGCTTTCTGAATGTTTAAAAATAATGTTCCTTAAAAGTTTTCTGTTTATTTCCCTTTCTGAATTGCTTTTATTATCAATAATTTTATTTCCGAAATAATCTAAAATTTTCTTATATCCATATGTGTTTGGTTTGATTAATTCTCTTGAAAAATGATCTGCATCTAATATCGGTATGTTTTTATGTTTTCTTATGTAATTAGTTATGGTTGTCTTCCCACTTGCAATACCTCCTGTTAAACCAATCCTTCTTTGGTTGTTTTTTAATTTTTTAAGAATATCCATATAATTAATAATAATCTAATTACTTAGTTTCTTTAGTTTTAAAGAGTAGTTAGTATGAATTAAAATACCAAAAAGTTTGAGCCAGTTAGATTCCAATTGGTCGTTTGTTGATGACAGTAAGGTAACACCCAAGGGGTTTCTTTTTGCTGGGATATCTGCTGGTTTAAAAGCTTCTAATAAAAAAGATTTAGCACTAATACTCGCTCCAGAAGGAAGCATTTTTAGTGGGATGTTTACCCAATCAATTGTTCGAGCTTCTTGTGTGGATATTTGTGAGGAAAGGATTAAAACAACTTCAGGTTTTGTGAGAGCAATATTAATTAATTCTGGTCAAGCAAATGCATGTACAGGAAATCTTGGCATTCAACATTTTCAAATTGCTACAGGAAAGATTGCGGAACTTTTAGGAATAAAAGAAGAAGAAGTTTTAATGTGCTCAACTGGTGTAATTGGTGTTCCAATACAAATAAATGATTTAGTAAAAAATTTACCCAATTTAGTTAGTGATTTAAAGGGCAATAATTTTGCAAATGCAGCAGAAGCAATTTTAACTACTGATTTGACTTTGAAAAAAGTGTCAATAGAGACGATTATTCATGGTAGAAAAATAAAAATAGCAGGATTTGCAAAAGGTTCAGGAATGATTTACCCCAACATGGCTACAATGCTTGCTTTTCTAGCCTGTGATGCGGGTATTCAAAAAGAAGAATGGGACAAAATGATTGCCATTGCGGTTCAAAAATCTTTTAATGCAATATCAGTTGATGGAGAGACAAGCACAAATGATTCTTTTGTTGGAATAAATGCAGGAGAGAAAATTGAAAAAAGGTTTTTTCCAATTATCCAACAAGGGATTGATATCGTATGTCAGAACTTGGCAAAAAATATTGCAAGGGATGGAGAGGGAGCAAATTGTTTATTAGAAGTTTTGGTTCAAGGAGCAAAAAATACAGATGATGCAATTATGATCGCGAAATCTATTTGTAATTCTGCCTTGGTAAAAACTGCGATACATGGTTGTGATCCAAATTGGGGACGAATCATTTCTGCTGCAGGTAATTCTGGAGTTAAATTTAATTTAAATGAAGTTGACTTGTATATAGGAAACGCCCGCATTTTGGAAAAAGGCAAGTTAAATAAATATGATCCACAAAAAGTTACAGACTATATTAAGTCCAGAATGAAAGGTAGATATTTGGTAGATGATATTGTAAAAATTTTGATTAATCTAAATTCTGGCGAATCGAAAGGCACAGCTTGGGGGTGCGATCTTTCTAAAAAATATGTTGAAATAAATAGCGAATATACTACTTAAGTTTTAGTAAATCTAATGGAAAATATTCATTAATATAGAGAAACAGTATTGTTAAAGTTCCAATTACAGAGCCTATAAAACCTCCAAAAAAATTAACTAATAATCCAGATTGTCTAATTATTGCTTCTTCTTTTTTTTCTTCTTCTTCAAAATTAGGAGATTCAACTACTTTTAAGCGCTTATTGGTTGTTGGTTGTTTAAGTTGTTGGTGTCGGATGAGGGCTTCGAAATCAGGCATGGAATTTGTGAGGCAATTGAACAATAAGCAGACCAGCCCGTCATTCGACGAGGATCTGACCTGCCTAGATCGTCTACAGCTTCAAATACAGCATTGCCAGAGGCTTCTGCTTTATCAAATGCTGAGAGTAAAGGTATAAATGTATCAAAAACATATAAACCAAAATTTTCTAGAGCTGCTTTGGCTTGTTGCGCTGCTTTTTGCTGTCTAAAATCAACTTTTACTATTACTACAGCATGGTTAACTTTTAAGTTGCTTAATAAATTAGCTAGTTCAACAGTTAATTCTACTGATCTTGCTTTTGCAGTTGTAGGCAAGATAACTAAATCTGAACCATACGCTAAGTGTTTAAGTTCTTCTTGATCACTGCTAGCCTGGCCATCAGTTATTACAATTTCTGATGATCTTGATGCTTTAGCAGCTGAACTGACGGGGAAAACTGGAAATGGAAGATTGCCTCTTGATGCGTATGCTAAAGCAGATCTATTCTTGTCGGCATCGACTATGCAAACTTTTTTACCTTCAGAATGCCAAACACTTGCAAGGTGAATACTTGTACAGGTCTTGGCAACCCCCCCTTTTTGTCCGCAAACGGTAATGAACAATTTTTTATTTTTATTTCTCTTACTTTGGAGAATAATTTCTTAATGTCAAGAGAAACTGATTTTTAATGCTTTAAAACTTATTTTTTGAAATATTTAAAGAAGTTAATATTTTTAGATAACCTTATAAAGTTCCTTATTTAAATTGGCTAGTGAAGAAAAGAATTGGATTAGGTACGTGGTCTTGGGGGAATAAGCTTTTCTGGAATTACCAATCTAGAAATGACGATGTTTTACGTGAGACATATGATGAAGCGTTACGAAGAGGTTTCGATCTAATTGATACCGCAGATTCTTACGGTACTGGGAATCTTCAGGGCAGAAGTGAATTGTTGATAGGAAAATTTTTACTAAATACTCCTTCAGCAAAGAAAAAAAGAATTCAAGTAGCAACCAAACTTGCACCTTATCCCTGGAGAATAGGTAACAGAGGCTTTAATAAACCTTTTTTGAAAAGTTTAGAGAGACTTAATAACAAATTAGATATAGTGCAATTACATTGGTCAACTGCAAAATACAATCCTTGGCAGGAATTAGGGCTGTTGAATAATCTTTGCGATTTAAAAGATGAAGGCTTTAATTTTCAAATAGGCTTATCAAATATAGGCCCTAAAAGATTGATGAAATTAATTAATTTTTTAGCAAAAAGAAATCAGAACCTAAAGAGTGTTCAAATACAGTTTTCTTTGCTTGCTCCCGATTTAGGAAAACAATATCAGGTAAAAAAAATTTGCGATGAAAATAATATTGATTTCTTTGCTTATAGTCCTTTGTCCTTTGGAATACTTTGTATTGATCCAGATAAAGAAGAAAATAAAGAAAAAAGTTTTATTCGTAATTCCTTATTTGAAAACTATAAAAAACCAACATATGAATTGCGGAGGTGTCTAAAAAGAATTGCGCATCAAAGATCAGTTTCCCAAGCGCAAGTAGCAATTAATTGGTGTTGTTATCAAGGAACTATTCCACTTGTTGGAATGCGAAAAAAATCTCAAGTTATAGATGTATCTAATGTATTTAATTGGAATTTAAGAAAAAATGAATTTAAAGTACTTCAGGAAGTTTCAAAAAAATGTTTAAAAAAAATGCCGAAAAATCCTTTTTCGAGTAATTAATTAAATTTTTAGCTAGATATTTTCTTATTTTTTTTGATTTGATAACCACTATTCCATAGTTCATTGGGAAATTTTTCACCAGTGAATCTAATAACTTTTGGTTTGAGATTTATTATCAAGTCATTTAGTTTTTTATTAGATTCCATTTTGCAAGATTGGATTTCTTAATAAGATAAATTAATTTAAAACTTATCTTCTCAGTATTTATACTTATAAAATTAAAAAAATTCTTTTTAATACAAGTAATTGCAGCAATATTTACACACTCATAAATTATCTACTACAACTTCTTAGTTATTTAAAAAAGTGGAGTCCTTCCAGACTCCTCGTATCATTTGGTTGATAAGGCTGATATAACCCCATCTCCTTATGGATCAAGCAGCAACTGGTGCTGTTTGACGGGAGAAACTAACGATTTTGTTAGCATTTGTGTTTTTGCTCTAACCGAGCCGGCTTCAGTCACCTTCCTTATGCCCCGTCGAAACCATTACAACCCCAAATAGTGGAGTTGAGCGGAATCGAACCGCTGTCCGAAACATCGGTTGAGATCACCTAGTCCAATTGGACATTTATATTCTGACAGGCAAAATGGTTATTGAATAGTTTTTTTACTAAGTTTTATCGTATATGAATGTAGTGGCATCATCTCCGGAGGGACTAGAGAAATCTTTAGCATATGAAATTTCAAATCTAGGCGGCTTTAATATTAATACTTATAAAAGATTTATTAATTTTGAATGTGATTTTGAAACTTTTTATAGAGTTCATTTCTATTCCAGATTAGCGTTTCGTTTTTATAGAGAAATTGCAAGTTTTAATTGCTATGACAAGCAATCTTTATATGCGGGGGTTAGAGATTCATTTGATTGGTTAAATTGGTTGCACTTTGATAAAACGTTTAATGTTCAAGTGACTGGGAGAACATCTTCTTTAAGTCATACTCATTTCACTGCTCTTGAAGTAAAAAATTCTATAACTGATTTGCAACAGGCAGTTTGGAATAAAAGATCAAATATTTCTCTAGCTAATCCTGATTTTATAATTCATCTGCATTTAAATAATAATAAAGCAATTCTCAGTCTTCAAAGCAGCGTTGAAAGTTTACACAAAAGAGGCTATAGACCCGCAGTTGGAAATGCTCCATTAAAAGAAAATTTAGCTTCTGGATTGATAAATATGACTCAATGGAATGGCAAAGTTCCATTAATAGATTTTATGTGCGGCTCGGGAACTTTTTTAATTGAGGCAGTCAACCAATACCTTGGAGTTCCTATAAATATTGATCAAGTATATCTTTTTGAGAATTGGTTGGACTTTAGGAAAGATATTTATCTTAATGAAAAAAATAAGGCAAAAAATAAAATTATAAATTATGAAAAATTGCCAACAATAATAGGATGTGAAATTAATAAAAAGGTTTTTGAGCAGGCGAATGTAAACATATCATTAGCTGGACTAGAAAATTATATTGAGCTTATAAATAATGATTTTTTAGCACTCCAATTAAGTTGCACACCTGGGATAATTATATGTAATCCTCCATACGGCAAAAAATTAGGCGATGAAAATGAATTGATTTATTTATATGAACAAATGGGAATCTTCCTAAAGAATAATTTTTCAGGTTGGGAATTTTGGTTGTTAAGTGGAAATCCAAAACTAACAAAATATTTGAAAATGAAATCTTCATTGAAAATTCCTGTTAGTAATGGGGGAATAGATTGTAGATGGATAAAGTATTTAATAAGGTAATTTATTTTTTGCCTAAAACCGCTTTTGTTGTCTTGCCTAAACCCTCTAATGTTTGAGGAAGATATGGTCCTTTGGCTAATTTTCCTCCAAGTTTTAAACTTAAGCCTGCAAGAACTAAATCGATAAATATTATGAATAATAAATTATATTCAATATTCCAATTATTATATTTTGTTAGAAAAAGGTAGAAAATAATATGGATGCAAATTAGTACTAATAATAATAATGTGCTGCCAATTGCCAAAAATATTCCACCACTAATCAATCTTCTTTTTTCTCTATCTACTTCTTGAAGAGCTATTCTTACATGCAAATCCATAACTGAACTTGCAATCGCTGAAATTCTGGAGGCGGTATTTGCAAAGTTTTTATTTTTTGATTTTTCCATATTATTTTCTACCACTGTTTAGGAGCGTTCCTATTAGTAAACCAATACCAGCCGCAATAGCAATAGATAATAATGGTTTTTTTCTTATAGGACTTTCTATTTTTGGTCTAAGTGTATTGTTAAGTTCTTCTAATAATTCTTCTAATTGACTTTCTATAGGCTCAATTTTTTCTGATATTTCCCAATTGTTTTCTCTTATTGAATCAATTATTTCAAATAGTTGGCTTTTTATTCTTATTGCTGAGGTTCCACTATGGCTTGCTATTACTTCAACTAAATCGTCAATACTCCCTTTTGTGGCTTCAAGGGTTTGTTGTGCAATGTTAGGCCATTTTTCTTTTATTAAAGGTATTAAACTGTCAATTTTTTCGAGTAACCACTTTTCCGAGAGAACCTCTCTTTCAGGAAGATTAGAGTTATCTTCTTTATCTTCTACTTCTTTGGGAGGATGGTAAGTCTCCATTATTAAACTTATTTACTTTAAGATTAGACCCTATTTTCTTAATTTGGAACCCTTATCTAAATAATTGTGGGATTTATATAAAATAAAAACATATAAAAGTTTATTTACATTTTATTTATCTACTCTGTTCTGTAAGAAGCTTTTGTTAAGCTATTACTGGAATTATTAAATGAGTTTAAATTTCATCATGGATATTACATTTGCATCATTAATTTTTGCATCTCGCACAATCCCTACAGATTTTGGATTAGTAGCTGCAGCTATCGCTGGAGCTGGAAGTTTGCTATTCATCGCTTTAAGATTTGTTCCTGATGCAGGTAATTAAATAAAAGGGACCATCTTTAAGAAAAAATATCTTTATCTAAACTTTGTTTTGCAAAAAGATTTAATTTATTTATCAAATACATAATGGATAAATGGGTTTTGCTGGAACATGAAGTTTATAATGCTAAGTCTAAAGATATTCATTATGATTTTCTTGTTGAAAATGGAATAGATTGTTTAACTTGGAAATTTTTAAAACTACCTTTATTAAATCAATCTTCTATAGAAATTTCTAAGCAGCCAAATCATAGACTTATATGGCTATCCAGGATAGAACATGAACTTTCTGATAATAGAGGTTTTGTAAAAAGAATTGATCATGGAATATTTAAAAACGTTTCTACAGACTTGGACTCTGAAAATTATCGATTCATTTTGGATGGTGAACTTCTTTATGGCTTGTTTGAAATTTCGGCTAATTCTTGTAGATTGAGCAAAAGTTATTAATATTCATTTATAAATAAACGTAATATTCCTATTGAGAATTTTTGCAAATTAGTTATTCTTATTTAGCTATTGAGACTTGAGATTGGTACATATCAATCAGGTCGAATTTGAAAATTTTAAATCTTTTGGGGGAAATGTAAAAATACCTCTTGAAGAAGGTTTTACGGTGGTTACGGGTCCTAACGGTTCTGGGAAAAGTAATATTTTAGATGGAATTTTATTCTGTTTAGGTCTAGCTAATAGTCGAGGGATGAGGGCTGAAAGATTACCAGATCTAATAAATAATTCCAAAGTTAAAGAGGGTAAGTCATCAGAAACATCTGTATCGGTAAAATTTAATATTCAAGATTGGTACCCAAGAGAAGACCTACCGCCTTTGGAACTAGAAGAAGAAGGAATTACCCTTAGTAAAGGTCAAAAAGAATGGGTAGTTTCTAGAAAATTAAGGCTTATGCCAGGTGGTTCTTATGCTTCTACTTATACTTCTGATGGAAAACAATGTACCTTGCAACAAATACAGAGAATATTAAGAGATATTAGCGTTGATCCTGAGGGCAGCAATGTTGTTATGCAGGGCGATGTAACAAGAATAGTATCAATGAATAATAAGGAGAGGAGAAATCTTATTGATGAATTAGCAGGAGTCGCACTTTTTGATACAAGAATAGAACAAACTAACACAAAATTAAATGACGTTTTCGAAAGACAAGAAAGATGTGAAATTTTAGAAAATGAATTGCAATCTAGTAAAAATAAGCTTGAAAAAGAATGTGAAAAAGCAAGGCGATATAAAGAATTAAAGGCAAAACTACTACAAATAATGGAATTAGAAAAAGTTCTTATTTTTGATAAACAAGTTAAGCATGTTGAATCTTTAGAAAAAAAAGAAAGTGAAATTGAAAAAAATAAAATATTATTTAATAAACAAAAAGAATCTATTAGTAAAGAAATATCAGTCTTAGAAGATGCTTTGAAAATACTGGTCGATGAGCTTAAGGAGAAAGGAGAGGATAAATTGATAAAAGTGAATTCTGATATTGGAAGTATTAATTCTCGCTTGAGAGAACTTGATAGGTCATCAAGTCTTAATAAAGAGGAAGGTATTAAATTACAAAAACAGAGAGATGAAATTGCAATTTCTAAGAGGAATATCGAGTCAGAAAAAATGAGACAAGAAAATTTCGATAATAATTTTTTAAATCAATTGAACTTGCAAATTGATGATCTCACTTTAAAGCACAAATTATCCAGAAAAAAACTTTCTGATGCAGCTGGAGAATCTGGAGAATTCTCAAAACAAAGTATCAAATTAAATGCTGAGCTTGAAAGTATAAAAAATCAAATTAATCCTTTGGAAATAAAAAAAAGAAAAATTCAAGAAGAAACTATTCAAAATAATATTCAAAAAGAGGAGATATTGTCACAGATTGAATCCTTAGACTTAGAAAAGCAGAAACTTTTTCAGGGGAATCAAAGAAAAAAAGAGACATCCGATACAAATAATAAAAACTTGGCAAGTAATAACGCAGAAATTAATTCTTTAAAAAATGAAATCGATTTATTAATTAAAACTAAATCAAGGCTAAATAACGAGCAATTAAGGCTTGAAAAGGATTTATCAAGATTCGAAAGCAGGAAGGAAGCTTTAAATGAATCTAGAGGTTCATACGCTCTTAGAATTCTTTTAGAGGCAGGGTTAGAGGGTATACATGGTTATGTAGCTCAACTTGGAGAGGTCAGTGAGAAAAATAGATATGCACTAGAAATTGCTGCTGGAAATAGGTTAGGACAAATTGTTGTTGATAATGATCATATTGCTGCAAAAGCAATTGAAATTCTTAAAAAGAAGAAAGCGGGAAGATTAACTTTTTTACCTTTAAATAGAATTAAAAGTCAAAAAAAGAATTATGCAATTTCAAGATTTGAAAATAACAGGGAGAATGGATTTATTGATAAAGCTATTAATCTAATTACTTTTGATGAAGTTTATTCAGATGTTTTTCGATATGTTTTTGGAGATACTTTGGTTTTTTCAGATTTATCCTCAGCTAGGTTATCTACACAAAAAAATAGGTTGGTTACTTTAAGTGGTGAATTATTAGAAGCAAGTGGTGCTATTACAGGAGGCAGTAAGTTAAATAAAGATTTGGCTTATAGGTTTGGAATTAATAATGATATTGATGATTTCAGTCCTATAAAAGAAAGATTATTAGTTATCGAAGAAGCTTTAAAAGAGTCAAATAATGATTTGATACTAAAAAATAACAATCTAAGTATATTAAATTCTAACCGCAGTAGAATAATTGAGGATTGTGCCTCATTTAATAAAGAAATTGAAGTAAATCAAGATTCTCTTAAAGCTGTCTCGCAAAGAATTGAGGATTGTAAATCGAGATTAAATAAACTTGATACTGCTAATAATTTATTAGTTAATGAGTTAGGTCATTTAAAAAATCAATTGAAGCCTTATCAAGATAAGTTTGATCAACTACAAACCATTCAAAAGGAAAATTATGAAAAAAATCAAAAATCATCATTAATAGCTTTTAATGACGATTTTAATAATCTTGATAAAAAACTTGAATTACTTATTAAAGAGAGAAATACATTACTAGATAAAAAGAATCAATTTGCTTTAAATAAAGAGCGTATCAATAATTCATTAAAAATTACTTTATTACAAGAAAAAAACTTGCAGGAATCTATTCAACAACTTGCAACTGCTCATAGTGAATGGATAGAAAAAAGAGATCAATTTAAAAAAGAGCTTTCAGATCTCGATAATCAAAAAAATTCTCTAGAGAAGAATTTAGGTTTATTGAGAAGGAAAAGAGATGAATTAAACTCTTCAATTTCAAATAAAAGGCAAGAATATAATAACTATCTGTTAAAGCTTGAATATCTTGAAAGGGATATTCATTCCCTTAAAGAAGAGATGAGGAGCGAGAAAATAAAATTAGAAAATTATAAAAAAGATCTACCTAATCCTTTGCCGAAGTTTGGAGAATATGAAGGAAAGAGTCTTGAGTCTTTGCAATCAGAAATTTCGATTATAAATTCAAAACTAGAAAGCTTAGAACCTGTCAATATGTTGGCTCTTGATGAACTAGAAGAATTAATTGAGAGATTAAATGGTTTGCGAGAAAAATTAGAAATACTATCTAATGAAAGATCTGAATTATTGCTGAGAATAGAAACTGTATCTACGATGCGTCAAGAAGCTTTTATGCAAGCATTTACAGAAGTTGATAGACATTTTAGAGAAATTTTTGCAAATTTATCTGATGGAGATGGATTTCTTCAACTTGAAAATCCTAATTCTCCTTTAGAAGGAGGATTAACTTTAGTGGCTCATCCCAAGGGAAAAAATGTCAGAAGATTAGCGTCTATGTCAGGTGGTGAAAAATCGTTAACTGCTTTAAGTTTTTTATTTGCTTTGCAAAAGTATAAGCCTTCACCTTTTTATGCACTAGACGAGGTTGATAGTTTTTTAGATGGTATTAATGTTGAAAGGTTGTCAAAACTAATATCAAATCAGTCATCAAATGCTCAATTTATAGTCGTAAGTCATAGAAGGCCTATGATTAGTGCATCTGAACGAACAATTGGGGTTGCGCAAGCAAGAGGTGCTAATACTCAAGTTCTTGGGTTACCAAATGCTGCATAAACCCACTTTTTTCAATTTATACGTCAGAATGATTAAAAGAAATTTATGAGCTTGTCTAACACATCTGCTAATAAGAATCTCCCTAACTCAGTTCCTAGCGAACGTTTATGGTTAAGGTCAGAATTAATGGGAACACAAGTGATAACTACTGATACTGGAAGGCGGCTAGGCGTAGTTGGCGAAGTTGTTGTTGATATTGATAGGAGAGAGGTGGTTGCCTTGGGATTAAGAGATAATCCACTTACAAGATTTTTACCAGGGTTGCCAAAATGGATGCCTTTAGAAAGTATAAAGCAAGTTGGAGATGTCATATTAGTTGATTCCTTAGATTCTTTGAGTGAGAGTTTTTCTCCAGAAAGATATGGGAAGGTAATTAATTGTCAAGTGATTACAGAATCTGGACAACTTTTAGGAAGAGTTCTTGGCTTTTCTTTTGATATTGAGACTGGTGATTTGATATCTCTTGTTATGGGTGCTGTTGGTGTTCCGCTTTTAGGTGAGGGAGTTTTAAGTACTTGGGAAATACCTGTTGATGAAATTGTAAGTAGTGGTACCGATAGGATTATTGTTTATGAAGGTGCGGAAGAGAAATTGAAGCAACTAAATAGTGGATTACTTGAAAAACTTGGAGTCGGGGGTTCATCATGGGATGAAAGGGCAGTAAATGGATACTCAGCAAATCTTGTACCTGTTGAGAATCAGTTACTTTCAGGTTCTGAATCAGAACAGCAAAACAATTTGGTCGAGGAATATGAAGAAGATGATTATGAAGATGATTATGAAGATGAACTTGAATATGTTGAAATAAAGGATTCTTCAGAGGAAATTAATAAAAGAAAAAAGTTATACATGGATAATGATTATTCTGAGCAGATCGAGAATCAAGATAGTGTTAGTCAAATTGATGAAAAAAACAATATTGATTTTAAGCAAAAGGAACAATCAAATACTAACTTAGCTTCGAGAAGGCCAATTCAAAATGCAACTGAAACTTTAGATATTGAACCACTAGATGAACAAAATTTAGTTCAAGATAATAAAAAATTAGAAAAGTTTGAAATTGATGATCCCTGGTAATTGTTATAGTTTTTTCATTGAATTAATAATTATAGAGGCAAGTTTTTTTGCAGCACCTTTATCACCTCTTTGTTTGTGAAGATTATCCCTAATACTCTTTAATTGATCTCTATTTTGAATAAGAAATAATACTTCTCTTGCAATTTTTGTTGGCGAAATATTACCTATTTTTTCAGGGACAATCATTTTTTTAGCTTTAATATTTGGCCAAGCAAAAAACTTCTTTTTTTTAAAATAGAAATTTTTAATTATAAAAGTTAGAAATCTATTTATGAATGAAATTTTTCCAATTACTCCAAAAATACCATCCCATGCATTCATCATATTTAAATGTTGAGTTGGCAGAACAACTAACATTGGAAGACTAATTGCTGCTAATTCTGCAGTATTTGCACCTACAGTTGTAATTGCAAGATCACATTCTTTTAATATTTCATAGCAAGGATGTTTCTTTATTAAATAAATCTTTGTATTTTTTGATGTTTCAATTACATAATCAAAACGAGAGTCTTTGAGGTTTTTTATTGTTTTGATTTTGGATGAGTAGTATTTAGCAATTGGATTTTTGTTGCTTTGAAAAAATAAATATTCACTTTTATCAGTAGTTGGGGCAATGGGAATTATAAAATTTATATTTTGATTTTCTTCAGCGATAAGATCTGCAACTTCTAAGAAGAAAGGAATTCCAACAGAAAGCTTTGCTTTCTTAGAACCTGGCAACAATGCTATATAGTTTTTTTCTTTATTTTTTAATGATATTTCGCTATTAAATTTGATATCCGCCATCAAATCACCAATGACTTTACATTTATATTTATATCTTTTAGGTATTAATTCTTTTACTTTTACATTCATCGCAGCAATTTCGTTAGTCCATTTAGGCCATCGCGAAACCCATTCAGCATATGTGATATTTAAATAACCTAATCTTTTAGCTAATAAAATGCTCCAAAATTGATCCCCACCAAGGAAAATAACTACCCCTTTTTTTGGCCAATCAGCAAAAGAATATGGATTTATTAATAATTTCCAAAAACTTTTGGATTTTGTAATTAATTCGAATTTATTCCATGAATTTGCAACTAAAAATTCTTTACCAGTGGCATTTGGGCAAGGAACAAGGACTAACCTAAGAGTGAAATCAAGTTTATCGTCATCACATATTGATTTATTTATTTTGTTAATCTCATTCACTACAGGATTTACCCATGTAGTTAATTCACCAGGACCATTGGAAATTATAACTACTGCAACTGATTTTTTTTCCATTGCAGTTAAACCAGAATACATTAAATGCGGACGGCGAGACTTGAACTCGCAAGGCCAAAGCCACACGCTCCTTAGACGTGCGCGTCTACCAATTCCGCCACGTCCGCAAAGGGTTTTCAGCAACCGGGGGATGCCTAAACCTTAAAAATATCATACATTATTGGCTGAAGTAAGAATGTAGTTCGAAAAGAGTTTTTTGAATTTGATGAATAATTTTTCTATTGCATAAAACGAATATTTATACATATATAACGTTTTAGGTTGTATTGTAAAAAATGTCCTCTGATCACTAAAAAATTTTGTTGAATACTTTGGCAAATAATTTTTTATTTTAAGTCATTTCATTTCTTCAATTTTATTTTCATAATGGTTGAAAAAGTTTTAATTGCTAATCGTGGAGAAATAGCTTTACGAATTGTCAGAAGTTGTAGAGAACTAGGGATTGCAACCGTTGCAGTTTTTAGCACTGTAGATAAAAAAGCGTTGCATGTTCAGCTTGCTGATGAGGCGGTTTGCGTTGGAGACTCATTAAGTAATAAGAGTTATTTAAATATTCCAAATATACTTGCTGCTGCTACGTCGAGAGGAGTTGATGCTATTCATCCTGGTTATGGATTTCTTGCAGAAAATGATAAATTTGCTGAAATGTGTGGCGATCACGGCATAGTTTTTATTGGCCCATCTCCTAAAGCTATTAGATCTATGGGAGATAAATCTACAGCTAAAGAGACTATGGAAGCTGTTGGAGTTCCAACAGTACCCGGTAGTAAAGGCTTATTATCAAATGTTGATGAGGCTTATAAATTGGCAGTTGATATTGGCTATCCGGTAATTATTAAAGCGACCGCTGGAGGAGGTGGAAGAGGTATGAGGCTGGTTGAAAACTCTGATAATCTCGAAAAAATGTTTAAAGCAGCTCAAGGCGAAGCAGAAGCAGCGTTTGGTAATGATGGTTTATATATGGAGAAATTTATAAAGAAGCCAAGACATGTAGAAATTCAAATTTTGGCCGATAGGTCGGGTAATGTAGTTCATTTAGGAGAGCGAGATTGTTCAGTTCAAAGAAGACATCAGAAGTTGCTAGAAGAGTCTCCTAGTCCTGCAATTAACACTGAACTAAGAAAAAAAATGGGGAATGCAGCCATTGCCGCTGCAAAAAGTATCGGCTATGAAGGAGCGGGGACAGTTGAATTTTTAGTTGATGATGATGAAAATTTTTATTTTATGGAAATGAATACTAGGATTCAAGTTGAACATCCTGTTACTGAAATGGTTACAGGAGTTGATTTAATAGCTGAGCAAATTAAAATCGCAAGCGGAGCAAATCTGGAATTTAATCAAGATGACATTCATTTAAATGGTCATGCCATTGAATGTAGAATTAATGCTGAAGATCCTTCTCACAATTTCCGACCATCTCCTGGAAAAATAACTGGGTGGCTTCCTCCGGGTGGCCCTGGTGTAAGGGTGGATAGTCATGTTTATACAGGATATGAAATACCTCCTTTCTATGACTCATTAATTGGTAAATTAATAGTCTGGGGAAAAGATCGTAATACTGCAATTAAACGTATGAACAGGGCTTTAAATGAATGTGCAGTAACAGGTATTCCTACTACAATTAACTTTCATTTAACCTTACTGAATAAATCTAAATTTAAGCAGGGTAAGATACATACTAAATACGTAGAAGAAGAATTATTGCCAAATTACTGAGAAATAATTAAATGATTTTTATGAAATATGCTTATGCAACGCAAGTTTTATAAGCCCTTGCTGACCGACTAAAATTTCTCTTAAAAAGCTTATAAATCCTATCCAAATTACGGGTCCAACATCAACGCCTCCAATAGGAGGAATTAGTTTTCTCGTTAAATTCAGAATAGAACTTGATGGTATTGAAATTAATAACCATAAACCTTTACTTAAATCAATTTTTGGGTACCAAGTAAGAATTAATCTTATTAGAAAAACTATAGTTAGATATGAAAGAAAAATTCCTAAACTAATATCTAAAATTTGAAGAGAATTTACAAGCAAGGAAATCACAATTATTTAATTCATCTTAATAAATAACCCATTGAAACGTATTTAATTCGTATTATAAATTGAGAATTTAATATTTAAAAAGTGTTTCAAATCTCAAATTTATTACTAGCCGCAGATTTTTCTGCTGAAGTTGCAAATAATTCCGCAGTTGGAATGATAGGTAGTTTTATAGCCGCTGCCTTACTTATCGTTATTCCAGCCACAGCATTTTTGATTTTTGTCAGCCAGAAAGATTCCCTTGATCGTACTTCTACTGGAAGACGCTAGTTTTTGTAGAAGTTTTAAGTACACTATATGTAGGGGTATATACGTAACCCTTTAAAAAAATAAATTTTTGGAGAAAGAATGTGGTCAATGCTAGTCTCAATTGGGCCAGTATTGTTGGTATAGTTCTCGCGGTATGTGGAGGAGGCCTTTATTTTTTGAGGTCCTTTAAACCTGCCTTGGCAAGGGATTATGATGTTTTTTTCGCAGCAATTGGACTTTTGTGCGGAGGAATTTTATTTTTTCAAGGCTGGAGGTTGGATCCTATCCTTCAGTTTGGTCAGTTTTTATTAGCAGGAACTACAGTTTTTTTTGCATATGAAAGTGTGCGATTGAGAGGAGTTGCTACTGATCAAGCTAGAAGGTCATCTTATTTTGATGATGATTCTATTGCTGATGCTCCCAGAAATTCTAGAGGTCGATTTAATGACGATTATGATAGGTTTGAAGAACCTGAAAGACCATCCAGAAGATTCAAACCTCAAGAAGATGAATTTGAAGAAGACTATACCGAAGGAAGATCTCGTAGGAGGAATGTTTCAAGAGCTATACCCTCTGCTGCAGCAAGTAGAAGTAGGCTATCTACGAGGGGAATAAGTCAGTTTGAGAATGACGAACCTATAAGAAGGAGAAGACAGACTTCTGAAGATAGAAATAGTAAACAACCAGAGACAAATAACTTTGGTGAGAGAAGAAATTTATCTCGTGAAGAAGTTAAAACAGGGTCAAGACCCAGAATGAATCGTACAGTTTCTAGAGGGGATAATATCTCTGCTCCTGGTGATTCTTCTCCAATAAGAAAAAAACCTACTAGATCCTCTGTTAGGCAGCAAACTTCAACAGCTCAAGTAGAAGATGCTTCATTTAAAGATGCTAATCAAGCCAAAAAACCACGTGAGACTCGTAGAGTAAGTACTTCAACTAGATCAAGCTCAAAAAATCAAAATAGTAGATATAACGTTGGAACAAACAAAAAGAAACCAAGAGATAACAGTTCTAGATTTGATGATTAATTATAAGATTCCTGCCCATTTTAAAAACGATTGTTTACTAAATAATTCAATCAATAAAATTGTAAGGAAACCTATCATTGCAAATCTTCCATTAGTTATTTCAGAATAACTACTCCATCCAAATTTATATTCATCTCTAATTTCTATAGATTTTTCATCTAGTTTATTTTTTTCAATTTGTTCATTGATGTAATTTGGATCTTTCTGCTGTTCTATCAAACTCTCATTCTCTAAATTAGTGGCTTCTGAGTTAGTTTCTTTTTCTTTGGAATTCATTTTTTTTGTTAATCCTTAAAATTATACTTATCAGAAGTCAATAATTTCCAATCTCCTTGTCCATTTAATTCTAAAATATTCTCGTGAAAATCTTTTAAGCTAGGTCTATGTCCAACACTAATGAGGGAAAGTTCTCGTTCCTTTAGTAAACTATATAGTTTTTTTTCAGTGTTAATATCCAATGCACTTGTTGCTTCATCAAGTACTGCAAATCTTGGTGAATTTAATAAGAGTCTTGCAAAAGCCAATCTTTGTTGCTCGCCTAGGGAAAGAATACGTGGCCAATCTTGTTTGATATCAAGATTAGGATACCGATCCACTAAGGTTTTTAAATTTACTTCATGTAGTACAGAAGTAAGATGTTCATCACTAAATTTATTAACTTCTGTGGGATAACATAATTGTTCCCTTAAAGAACCAAGTAACATATATGGTTTTTGAGGTATGAATAATAATTCCCCAATTTTTGGTTTTTTAATTACTCCCTGATCGGGTTCCCATAAACCACTAATCATTCTTAGTAAAGATGTTTTTCCGCAGCCAGATGGTCCTACAACCAAAAGTGATTGATTATTGTGGATGCTCAAATTTAAATTTTTAATTATTGTTTTATTTGACCCTGGTGGACAAAGGTCAGCATTATTAATAAGAATTGAGGGGTAATCTGAAATAACGTTTTGATTGCTTATTGGGTTGGTTTGACTAATGGATTCAACTTTTGATTGGAATCCTTCTAATCTGCCAATACCAGCAGTAAATTTTGCAAGTTCTTCGATTTGATTAACAATAAAAAATAACGAACCTTCAACCATTCCAAATGCAAAACTTGCCTGAATAAAGCGCCCATAATCGATATCACCTTTAAAGTAAGGGATTGCCATTATTAAATATGGGAAGAAATTTCCTGCATAATTAATGGATCTTCTCATGACGTCAATTATTACTCTCCATATGATTAATAAATTAAAGTTTCTCACTACTTCTCCTAAGCGCCTTTCAGTTTCACTTCTTTCAGGATTCTCCCCAGAGTAAAAGGCTATTGATTCAGCATTGTCTCTAATATGTACTAAGCCATATCGAAAATCTGCTTCATATCTGAGTTGATCAAAGTCAATCTTTACAAGATTTTTTCCAGCAATTAAAAGGATAGAAGTTGCAAATGCAGCGTAACCAAATAAGGAAAAAGTAAGAGTTGTACTAATACTCCATAAAATGAGAATATTAAGCGAAAATGTTAGTAGTGCATCAAAAATACCTAATGTGAAACTAAGACTTTGCCCGGTAAAAGCTCGGGTATCATCTGTAATCCTTTGATCAGGGTTATCTACATCAGTTTGTTCTTCATCATTGGGATTTAATTGGTAATAAGCTTTATTAGTCATGTAATCTTTGACTAAACTTTTTGAAAGCCATTCTCTCCAAATTATTCCTAATTTATAAGTAAAAAATATTTGGGAAACACGTATTGGTAGGGCAACAGCGAAACAACAAGCGTAAATTCCTAATATCCGGTAAAACCCATCTTCTTGTTTTTCTACTAAAGCATTTGTTAGATCTCTTGCTATAAATCCAATACCTGCGTTTATTCCGTTTACAGCTAAAAGCATTAATACAATTATCGCAAGGAATAACCAATGTAACCATCTACGGTTTTTTAATTGACGTCTTAAACTAAAAAAGCTGCCTGATCCAATGAGAAATAAGGCAGAGAAAAGCAATCCCCAGCTACCAGCCCAAATTGAATTGACAGTACTTACTACACCTCCGAAATATTTTTCAAGAAATATTGGTTGAAGGTTTTCAAAAAAACTAATTATGCCTGTAAGACCAACAAGTACTACTCCGCCAACACAAAATAAAAGAGAAATCAAAAGCCATATGAATTGAAATCCGTTACATTGATCTATTGGAAGAAAAAAGGGCTGAGATAGCTTCCTTAATTTTTGTAATTGGTACAATATTTTGGATTTATTCTTAACTGATTTATCCATTACTCGACAAGTTTTATAAATAAATTATAACTTTTAGAAGTCTAGTGACCAAAGCCAATAAATGTAAGTGCCCAGTCAGGTAAATTCAAGTAATTCAAGATTGTTGCATCAAATTCATGAACTTTTGGAAAAGATTTATCTAGTGCCCACCACATTAAAAAAGGTAAATTAAATAAAATTTGTAATTGCCACTTATAAGTTAAAACGCTCCAAATTTTTATTAACTTAGTTTTGAGTGAATCATCCAACTCTTCCCAGTTTTTTGAGATTAAATTTAATAAATTTTTGGATTCTGTATTTAAGGAATCTGGAGTATTCATTTTGTTTTTACTTATTTATAACCCATAAACATTTCTTTCGAGAGTTTTAACCTGGGGGCCAATTCATTTTTCTTCCAGATAAAAAATGAATATGTAAATGGAAAACTGTTTGTCCCGATTCTGCTCCAGTATTAATTACAGTTCTCCAATTAGTTAAATTTTTTGATTTAGCTATTTCGCTACCAATAAAAAGTAAATGCCCTAATAAATTTGCATCTTCTTGAATACACTCCAATAAACTGATAATTGGCTTTTTGGGAATTACCAAAAAATGTATAGGAGCTTGCGCTTGGATATCATTAAAAGCAATACAAAACTCATCTTCATAAAGCTTATCGCAGGGTATTTCTTCATTAATTATTTTTTGAAATATCGTAGTTTCAGTCATTAGATTAATTTATAGAAATTACGTCTTTTTCGTTAAACCCTTCCTTTATAAGTTCTTTATTCAAATCATCTTTTGATGTAACTCTATCAACAAATAATATTCCTTTTAAGTGATCCATTTCATGTTGAATACACCTTGCTAAAAGTCCATCTGCTTTCATTTTACGCGGTCTCCCCATTTCATCTCTAAATTTTAATTTTATAGTTGATGGTCTTACTACATTCAAATAGACGCCAGGTATGCTTAAGCAGCCTTCTTCGTACGAATTAAGGGTTGTTCCAAAGTCTGTAATTTCTGGATTGATTAATATTAAAGGTTCTGCTGCTGTATCTTCGAAATTTACATCTATCACAAGAAGTTCTTTGTTGATCCCAATTTGTGGTGCTGCAAGTCCAATTCCTTTAGCTGCGTACATGCTTTGAAGCATTTCTCTGGCAAGTTTTCTGATAGATTCGTCAACCTTAGTTATTCTTTTGGAATTTTGTCTTAATACATCATCACCAATTTTATAAATATCTAGAGCTGGCTTACCTGTTTGTTCTTTTGCAATTTTTTTTGAGCTTCCATTTGTCCTTGACTTTTTTGCAAGTTGTGAGAAATGGTTTGCCACGTTAAAAAAAGTTTTTAATTAAGAGTTTAGCTATAAAAATACTAGCACTTTAATTCACTTTCTTTATATTTTTTTCTAAATGAGTAATGGTGATAAGTTAAAAGTCAAGCAAAATGAATCTAAAAAAATTGCTTACAAGGAATTAACTATTATTAGGGACTACATTTTTTGGATTGATGTTGTTGGTAAAGGTCAAAATGAGAATGCCATTTTTGCAAGACCATTTAATAATAAAGATGCTTTTCCTCAGAAATTAACATGTAAAAAATATAATATAAAAAATAATTTTCATGGATATGGTGGTAAATCTTATAAATGTATAAATTTTAAAAATAAATTTTATTTGATATGGATAGATCAGATTACTAAGGCAGTATGGTTTCAAATTTTTAAAGAGGCATCGTCAACTGATAGAAGCCAAAATAAATATCTCGTTTCTGTTCAAGAACCTAAGCAACTATCTAAATCATTTGATGGAAATTTTGATTCTTCATTTGTCATTTCTAAAGAAAATTTATTGTACGGAATTTGTGAAATAAATAATAGAGATTATTTATTTTCTTTAAATTTAAAAAAAACTAAACAAGATATTCATCGAATAAAAAAATTTCAAAATTTTGCTGGAGAATTATCTTCTAATAGATCTGCTAACTTACTCTCCTGGATAGAGTGGGATTCTCCATATATGCCCTGGGAGAAAAATGAGCTGTTTTTTGCTCAAATAGATCAAGATGGTGAGATACAAAAAATAAAAAAATTCTCAAATAAGCTGATCAATGCCAAAAAAAATGTTTCTTTTTTTCAACCTTATTGGATAAGTGAAACACATTTGGTATGTTCTGAAGATAGTTCTGGATGGTGGAACTTATTGTTTTTAGATGTTAGTGAAATTGATAATATTTTTATTAAGAAAAGAGTAGAGAGAAATTTGATTGAATATGGAGCACCACAATGGGTCACAGGAATAACATTTTTTTCAGGGAATAAAAAAAATTTATTTTGTGTAGCAAAAAAAGAAAATAGTTTAATAGTGGAACAATATAAAGATCTTGAATTTGTTAAAGAATTTTCTACTCCTTTTACCTCAATTAGTGATTTCAGTGTTTTTCGGAAAAAAGTTCTTTTAAAGGGTTACGGATCTGATTTTTTAGGAATTGTATTTGAAATTGATTTTGCAAAAGAAGTTTTATCAAATTTTTCTGAGCAGATATTTTTTGATCATATAAAAGATTGTTCAAAACCTGAAACATTTTGGTTTAAAGGTTTTGATGATCAATCAACTCATTGTTTTCTTTATAGACCGCTTGTTGAAAATTTTAGAAAGCCACCGCTCCTTGTTAGAGCACATAGCGGACCAACTTCATGTTTTGATGGATCATATAATTCTGAAGTTCAATATTGGACGTCGAAGGGATTTTTTGTTGCTGAAGTCAATTATGGAGGATCATCAGGATTTGGCAAAGCATATAGAGAGAGGTTGAATTATAAATGGGGTATTGTTGATTCTTATGATTGCAAAGCACTAGTTCTTGAATTGGTTAAATCAAATCAAGTTGATAGTGAAAAAGTAGTAATTTTTGGGAATAGTGCTGGTGGATTAACTGCTCTCAATTGTTTATTATATGGTTCTATTTTTACAGCAGCAATTTGTAAATATCCTGTAATTGATTTGAAGGATATGCATTACAACACTCATAGGTTTGAAAAAGATTATTTAAATTCTTTGGTAGGAAATTATGCAAAAGACCATGATGATTATATAAATAGATCACCGATAAATCATATAAACAAAATAAGAAAACCTATCTTACTGTTTCATGGAAAAAAAGATACAGTTATTTCTTATAAACAAACTTTAAAAATTCAAGAAATTTTGATTCAGAATAATAAATATTCAGAAGTTATTTTTTTTGATAATGAAGGGCATGGTTTTAGAAATATTGACAATAAAGAAGTAGTAATGCAAAAATCTAAGGAATTTTTAAAAAATGCTTTGAATATTTAAGAATTGATTTTTAGAAAATCAATAGTATCTTTTAATTTTTCTGTAAAAATATCAATTTCTTCCTTATTGGTTGTGAAATTCATGCTGATTCTAGCTGTTGATTTAATTCCAATGTATCTGTGAAGAGGTTGACAGCAATGGTGTCCACTTCTGATGCAAATTCCTTTTGAATCAAGAATTTCAGCAATATCATTTGAATGTATATTTTTTATATAAAAGGTGGCAAGTGAGGCTCTGTCTGGATCTATCTCTGGGGATGGACCTATGATTTCAATATTTTCTATTTGATTTAATTTTTCAAATAAATATTTGGTAATAGTCTTTTCATATTCATGAATTTCATTCAATCCAATATTGTTAATATAGTTGATTGCTTCTGCAAGACCTATTGCTTCTGCAATGGCTGGAGTTCCAGCTTCAAATTTGTGTGGTAGCTCTGCCCAAGTACTTGTCTCTTCAAAAACATCTTGAATCATTTCGCCACCACCAAACAGAGGAGGAATTTTTTCTAGGATTTCTTTTCTTGACCAGAGGAAACCAATACCTGTAGGACCGCATAATTTATGTCCTGATCCAGCTAAAAAATCTATATTAAGATCAATTACATCCAGTTTTTGATGAGCCAAACTTTGGCATGCATCTATTAACACTAAAGAACCTTTTTGTTTAGCTAATTTAGTTATTTCTTTGATTGGATTACAGCAACCTAAAGTATTACTAACATGAACTAAGCTAACAAGTTTAGTTCTAGATGTTAGTTTTGATTTAAAGTCGTCTATGTCTAATTTCCCATCTTTATCTATACCTATAAATTTTAATTTGCATTTATTTTTTGCTGCAACCATTTGCCATGGCACAATATTGCTATGATGCTCCATTATTGATAGGAGAATTTCATCGTTTTCTTTTAATGAATATTCGCCCCATGATCTAGCTACTAGATTTATTGCCTCAGTAGCATTTCTAGTGAAAATAATTTCTTTTGATGAATTCGCTTTTATATATTTACTAATTAAATATCTTGCATTTTCAAATTCTTCTGTTGCCTTAGCACTCAATTGATGCGCGCCTCTATGTACATTGGCATTAAAGTTTCTATAATATTCATTAATTTTTTCTAAGACTTGTATTGGTTTTTGTGTGGTTGCAGCATGGTCTAAATAAATAATTTGCTCAGTACTTTTTAAATTCTTATTTAAAAGAGGAAAGTCTTTCTTCGTTATTTCAGGAAAATTTTGAATTGTTTCCATTAATTCTCGTTTAAAAGTTTATCAAGCAAATCCCATTTATCTTTTGAAATGGGAATAAATGAAATTATTTCTTGAAAGTAAGAACTTAATTGTAGTTTACTTGCTTCTGTTAATGTGATCCCTCTTGTTCGCATATAAAAAAGTTCTTCTTCATTTAGTTGCGAAATTGTAGCCCCATGTTTGCATTTGACATCATCAGCAATTATTTCTAATTGAGGTTTGGTATCTATTTGTGCGAGATTTGATAAAAGTAAATTTCTGCTTAATTGTGAAGCATCAGTTCTCTGGGCAACTTTCGGAACTAATATTGAACCTTCAAATACTGCATGTGATTTATCATCAGCAAGTGATTTATTAATTTGATCTAGAAATCCATTTGGGCCATTAAATTCTATTTTTGTATAGGTTGAAATCTGCTCATCTTTTTTTGTTATTTGCATACCTTTGATATGTGTTTTAGCGTTTCCCGCAGATTGATTAATACTAATTTCAAATCTCGCGTAATTGAATTTGAAATGTAAAGATCCTAAGTTATATGAACTATTTTTTTGTTGAATTACATTGAGAGAATTTAATAGATTGGATCTGTTTTCACCGTAAGAAACAACACCATGATTTACGGAACTATTTTCTTTCAAGCAAAAGAAAGTTGATTGAGATAATGAAGAGTTTTCTTTACCAAGATTTACTTGTAATAATTCAACATCACAATTCTTTTCTAAAAATATTACGAGGGTTTTTGCGTTTAAAGAATTACTTGATGCGTTACTAAAAATTTCAATAGGAGGAATTTTTGATCCATTTATTTTTAATCCCAAAATATTATTTTTACAACTCAAAGACAGATTTAGTAGGTCACTCCAATTCTCGTTTTGCTTAAAAAAAGATATCTGTTCCTTGATATATTTTTGTAATTCATCCTCACTTAATTGCTGTATTGAATAATTTTTCTCTATTAATTTAATTTGGTAATTCTCACCAATTATTAATCTAATAGTACTTTGAGAATTTTTTGGATATGGCATATCAAATTTTGAATCTTTTTCATTAACTGAGAAATCTAAAAAGGTTGACAATTTTGATTTATTTGAAAGCCTCCATAGTTCACTTTTAGGATTAGGGAGAGGGCTTGATTGTAATTTATGAAGACAGATTTTTTGTATTTCTGTTAGGTTATCGTCCGATTTATTAGTTTTTATTTTTTCAATAATTTCCATTTGTTTAGGTCTCTTTTACAAAGTTATCAGTCCATTCATACCCTTTTTCCTCAAGCTCTAGAGCAAGATCACTTTCACCAGTTTTTATGATTTGCCCGTCTGACATAACATGGACATAATTTGGTTTAATTTCGTCTAATAATCTTTGATAGTGGGTAATAAGTATAATTGCAGTCTGTGCATTAGATATTTTTTTAATTCCTGATGCCACTATTCTTAGAGCATCGATATCTAAACCAGAATCGGTCTCATCTAATATTGCTATCTTGGGCTCAAGTAAAGCCATTTGAAGAATCTCATTTCTTTTTTTTTCACCTCCGGAAAAGCCTTGATTTACACTCCTTGATAGGAATGCGGGATCCATTTTCACAATTTCTAACTTTTCTTTAACTAATTCTTCAAAATCAAAAGTATCCAATTCTTCTTTTTTGAGGAATTTCCTTCTAGCATTAGTTGAAACTCTAAGAAACTCAAGATTACTGACACCTGGAATCTCAATTGGATATTGGAAGCCAAGAAAAATTCCTGATTGAGATCTCTCTTCAGGTTCTAGAGAGTTGATGTTTTCACCTAAAAATTTTATGTCGCCATTTGTAATGTTATACGAGGGATGTCCTGCAATGATTTTCGAAAGAGTACTTTTGCCACATCCATTTCTTCCCATGATGGCATGGATTTCTCCGGGATAGACAGTGAGTGAAACCCCTTTTAAAATTGGAAGATTATCAGTAGATGCAGAGAGATTTTCAACTTCTAAAATTGGATCTGATTCTTTCATTTTACTTTGCATATCAGTTTAGAAATTGATTAATTAACCTACTGATCCCTCTAGTTTAAGTGCCAGTAACTTATCAGCTTCTGCAGCAAATTCCATAGGTAATTGATTAAATACATCTCTGCAAAAACCGCTGACCATCATAGATACTGCCTCTTCAAATTCTATACCTCTGCTTTGGAGATAAAAAAGTTGGTCTTCTGAGATTCTACATGTGCTTGCTTCATGCTCAATTTCAGAATTGGGTTGTTGAGATTTGATGTAAGGGAATGTATTTGCAGAAGCTTGATCCCCTATTAACATTGAATCACATTGACTGTAATTTCTTGATCCTGCAGCTTTTGTTCCCATTTTGACAAGACCTCTATAGCTATTTTTTGAGTTACCTGCACTAATACCTTTACTAACAATAGTTGATTTGGTCCTAGGACCAATATGGATCATTTTTGTGCCAGTATCTGCTTGTTGAAGATTATTGGTGAGAGCCACTGAATAAAATTCTCCTACAGATTCTTCCCCTAAAAGAAGACAGCTAGGATATTTCCATGTAATTGCAGACCCTGTTTCAACTTGAGACCAGCTAATTTTACTTCTCTTACCTAAACATTTTCCTCTCTTAGTGACAAAATTAAAAATTCCGCCAATACCTTCTTCATCACCTGCATACCAATTTTGCACTGTTGAATATTTTATTGAGGAGTCGTCTAAAGCTATAAGCTCTACAACCGCTGCGTGTAGAGTATTTGTATCAAACATTGGAGCTGTACAACCTTCTAGATAACTTACAGAACTTGATTCTTCAGCAATGATTAGTGTTCTTTCGAATTGACCTGAATCCCCACTATTAATTCTGAAGTAGGAAGATAGATCCATAGGGCAGGTAACACCTTTTGGAATATAAACAAAAGAACCATCACTAAAAACTGCAGAATTTAGTGCTGCAAAATAATTATCACTAGCCGGAACTACTGTACCTAAATATTTTTCAATCAAATCCGCGTGATTTTTTACTGCTTCACTAATTGAGCAAAATATAACTCCATGTTCAGCAAGTTCTTCTCTAAAAGTTGTGGCAATAGAAACACTATCAAAGACAGCATCTACTGCTACATTTGTGAGTTTTTTTTGCTCCGTGAGGGGTATTCCTAATTTGTCAAAAGTCTCAAGAAGTTTGGGATCAACTTCATCTAAGCTAGAAATTTTCTCTTTTTGCTTAGGAGCAGAGTAATAAATAATGTCTTGATAATCAATTTTTTTATATCCTAATGCTGCCCAATCAGGCTCTTTCATTTTTTGCCATTTTTTAAAGGCTTTTAATCTAAAATCAAGAAGAAATTTTGGCTCTTCTTTTTTCTGTGAAATTAATTTTATGATATCTTCATTTAATCCCTTTTCTATTTTTTCAGTTTCAATATCAGTAACGAAACCATATTTGTAAGGCTCTTTTACTACATCTTTAACTAAATTTTCGTTGACCATGTTATCAAAAATAACTTATTACAATTAGCTTTATATACTTTAACGAAAGATACCCCCAATATTGAGTTTTTTTCCTTTAATAAAACTAAAAATTAATGTCTAATCATCTTGATCCCTTGTCTAACCCATTAAACATAAAAACTATTCAAGAAATTGATAATCTAGATCTATCTATAATGCAGAAACATCATTTAAGAATTCTTGCGCATTGCCTTCAGATTTTAAAAAGTATCAATTTAGATAATAGTTTGGAATATCAAAATAAAAATCCCCTTAGAGAATGGTGTGATATCCAATCTAAACAATTTGATGATAAAAAATTTAGCGATCTTTTTTATGAGCAGTTAAATTCAACTTCGAAAAAATTAAGTACTTTTTCAAAAAAAATAGGTAAAAGTATTGAGGATTTAGAGATAGATGATTTAGTACTTCTAGTTGAACGACGCTGAAGTCCCTTTTTTTGATCCCGAAGAAAAAATATATTTTTGTTGAGTCTTGAACAAATTTAGGTAATAAAATTTAAAAAAAAAGAAAATTAATTTACATTTCAAAAAGATTTGAAAATTAATTAACTTCATTGATACCAACTGTTTTGAAGAGAAATATCGATTTTGATAATTTTTTAGTAGTCAGAGGATCCTGACGACAGGCCAAAAAGACACACAATTCCTAAAAAAAAAGAACATACTGATCCCAAACAAAAACGGAGAATTTAAAGTGGCTGATGGGATCATGAATAAAGATCAATTACTCTCACTAACCCTCAGACAATTACGTCAAGAAGCAAGTAAATTATCTGTTCCTCTGTACAGTCGCAAAACAAAAGCTGTTTTAGTTGATTTAATTCTTAAATATCAAGAAAAATCTACAAAAAAAATATATATTACACCTCCTGAGTTAAAACCTGAAGAAAGTTATGAGTCTAAAGCTTTCAATAATAGTGAAGAAGTTAAAACAAATGTAGTTTTCTTACCCCGAGATCCAGATTGGGCTTATGTTTTTTGGCAAATTTCTGATGCAGATAGAGAAAAAGCACAATCTTTGGGAGCCAATAAATTATGTTTACGATTATTTGATGCATCTGGTTCTGAAGGAAGTAACTTGAATCAAGGAACTCTCAGGGAGATAGCAGTTGATAGTTACAGTACAGAGTGGTACTTGCCAATCCCACTTGCAGATAGAGATTATAAAGTTGAATTGGGTTACAAATATGGTTTTAACTGGATGTCATTGGCATTTTCTTCGATAAGCCATGTTCCTGGGTCTCATCCTTCTGAGCAAATTCTTGATAAATTTGTACCTTTTAATTTAGATTCCACTTTTGAGTCAATCCCAGATATTTCTAATCCTGTTGTTTCAGAACAAAATGGTATGCATGAAAGGTTATACCAAGCAGCAACAAACATTCCTCTTAGAAGAAAAGTTGGTTCTGAGGAATTTATGGAAAACGTAAATTCAACAAACTTAAATGATAACCTTACAGACTCAGGTGCTGGTAAATGGTCATCAGGTTTAAATGCTTCTGGAAGCGGAATTGTTAAAAATAGATCTTTTTGGCTCGTTGCTGATGCTGAATTAATTGTTTATGGAGCTACAGAGCCTTCTGCAAAACTGACAATAGGTGGAGAAGATGTACCTCTTGCTGCAGATGGTACTTTTAGAATTCAAGTTCCATTTAGAGACGGGACTCAAAAATACGATATTAAAGCCGTTGATTTATCTGGCGAGCAAGAAAAAAGTATATCAATGAAATTTGATAGAACTACACCACTTGACGATACTAATGAAAAAGATAATGCTGAGACTGAATGGTTTTAATCTATTATTTTAATGCTAAAAAAACTTGTTGCCTTTACTCCTTTGTTTGGAGCACTAACATTTCCACTCATAGTTCCAATTACAATTTCTAAATTTGGTGTTAACTACGGAATCCTAAGTGCATTATTAATATCTTCATTATGGTTTATCGCTATGTTAAGAACATCCGAAATGCCTCATTAATTTAGTTAGATTTTTGGGAGTTTCTTAAAAATATGACTCAAGCTAATGTAATTAATATTAATTCTCCTTTTTTAGATCAAAAACCAGGAACTTCGGGTTTAAGAAAAAGTACTTTAAAGTTTCAAGAAGAGCATTATTTAGAAATTTTTATTGAAGCAATCTTACAATCATTGGAACCTTTAAAAGGTTCAACACTAGTAGTTGGTGGTGATGGCAGATATGGCAATATTGAAGCAATAGAAAAAATTGTCCAAATATGCATTGCTCATAGAGTTCAAAAGGTTATTGTTCCAAAATACGGTTTATTATCTACTCCTGCGACATCACATTTAATTAGAAAAGAAAAAGCTATTGGTGGAATTATTCTTTCTGCAAGCCATAATCCTGGTGGGATTGATGGCGACTTTGGAGTAAAATTGAATATTTCCAATGGTGGCCCTGCTCCTGAGATAATTACTAATAAGATTTTCAAGGCTTCACAATTACTAACTAATTATAAAATTTGTAAAATTCAATTACCTGATTTTAGTGAATATGGAACTTATTCTTACGGTGAAACTTCCTTAGAAATTATTGATGGATTAAAAGATTATTCTAATTTGATGGAGAAAATCTTTGATTTTGATCAAATTAGTGATTTTTTAAAAAAAGACTTCTCATTAATCTTTGATGCAATGAATGCGGTTACAGGCCCATATGCAAAAAATATTTTCGTTAAAAAAATGGGTCTTGCAAATGATTGTGTCATGAATGGTAACCCGTTAAAAGATTTTGGAGGTTTACATCCTGATCCTAATCTTACGTATGCATCCCACTTGGCTGATTTGTTATTAAATAAAAAATCTTATAGTTTTGGTGCTGCATGCGATGGAGATGGAGATAGGAATATGATTTTAGGAAGTGGATGTTTTGTAAATCCTAGTGATAGCCTTGCAGTTATCACTGCTAACACAAAATGTGTCCCTGGTTATAAAGATGGTATTACGGGTGTGGCAAGATCCATGCCAACCAGCTCTGCAGTTGATAATGTTGCTCGAGCATTAAATATACCTTGCTTCGAGACACCTACTGGATGGAAGTTTTTTGGAAATCTTTTAGATTCTAATTTAATTACTTTATGTGGAGAAGAAAGTTTCGGAACAGGTAGTAATCATGTGAGAGAGAAAGATGGACTATGGGCAGTTTTGTATTGGTTACAAATTTTAGCTGAGAAAAAATGTTCGGTAAGTGATTTGATGCAAAATCATTGGAAACAATTTGGTAGAAATTATTATTCAAGACATGATTATGAGGCAATTCCCTTAAACATTGCTAATCAAATCTTTGGTAATCTAATTTCTATGCTCGAAAATTTAAAAGGAAATAGTTTTGCTGGCCATTTAGTTAAAGTAGCAGATAACTTTTCATATTTAGATCCCGTTGATAAGTCCATAAGTGAAAATCAAGGTTTAAGATTGGTCCTTGATGATAATTCTCGAGTAATTGTGCGCCTTTCTGGAACTGGAACAAAGGGTGCAACATTAAGACTTTACTTTGAGAAATTTTTCGCTCCTCAACAGAATCTTTCTTTAAATCCTCAGATCGCTTTGAAACCTCTAATAAATGATTTAGATACTTTATTGAATATTTCAAAACTTACTCAAATGGAAACTCCTACAGTAATTACATAGAATTGAAAATAATGATTTTTTGATTTATTTAAATGCATTTAGAAAATTTATTTACTAATTATTCTCAAATAGAAAATAATGCACCTTTGGCAGATAAATTAAGACCAAAGAATTTGGAAGATTTTTTTGGTCAACAAACAATCCTGAATGAGAATTCGCTTTTAAGAAGTGCCATATTAAAAGATAAAATTAGTAATTTTATTTTTTCTGGCCCTCCAGGTGTTGGGAAAACTACCCTAATTGAAATTATTTCCTTTAACACGCGGTCAAAATTAATTAAGTTAAATGCAGTATTATCAAGTGTTAAAGAATTAAGAAATGAAATTGCTAATGCAAAAGATAGATTAATAAATTCAAAAAGAAAAACAATTTTATTTATTGATGAGGTTCATAGATTTACAGCTGTTCAGCAAGATGCTTTATTACCTTCAATAGAAAATGGAACTATAACTTTTATTGGTGCTACGACTGAAAATCCCTTCTTTGCTGTTAATAAAGCGCTTGTTAGTAGGTCTCGTATTTTTACATTACTGCCTTTGGCAGAAAATGATTTGCAGAAAATAATACAAAAAGTTATTACTCACTATTCAGAACAAAAAGATTCAAAAAAGATTTATTTAACTCAAGATGCCATAAGTCATTTTATTAAATTTTCTGGCGGAGATGCGAGAACATTAATCAATGCGCTAGAGATGGCCATTGAAACAACTGCAGAAAATGATGCAAAAGAAATCAACATTAATCTCTCAATAGCAGAGGATGCACTTCAAAAGAAAAATATTGTTTACGATAAAAATGGTCAAAATCATTACGATGTAATAAGTGCCTTTATCAAGTCCATAAGAGGTTCTGATGCAGATGCAGCTTTATTCTGGCTTGCGAATATGCTGGAGGCTGGTGAAGATCCTAATTTTATTTTTAGAAGGCTACTTATATCTGCCAGTGAAGATATTGGAATAGCTGATCCTAATGCAATAGTAGTTGTACAATCCTGTTGTGATGCTTTTGATAGAGTTGGTTTTCCAGAAGGATTATATTTCTTAACGCAGGCTTCTTTATATTTAGCTGTGTCTCCAAAAAGTAATAGTACGAAAAGTATTTTTAAGGCAATTGAAAAAATCAAATCTACCAATGCTTTTGATGTTCCACTTCATTTAAAAAATAATTCTAATAGTTATGTCAATCCTCATAATTATCCAGGTAATTGGGTCGCACAAGAATATCTTCCTAAATCTTTAAGAGGTTTAAAAATATGGGAACCAAATAATAATGGATGGGAAAAAGCTCAATATGAAGAACTGCTTAGAAGAAAAGAAAACTAAAAATTTTTAGAACAACAAATAATCTCAGGACTTAAAGAAGTTTTTTCTTCGTATGCCAAAGCGATAGTCCAATTATTGAAGTTAATCTGCGAATAATGTAGATGTATGTTTTTCTGTTTATGAATTAACTCTTTTGGATTTTCAAAAAATTGCCAGTGGTTAATGTCTTCAGCTAATTTTCCATGATCCCATTTTATAGCCGCTTCAACAGCACACCATTGATTTAATATCATATTTTTTGTTAAATAATTATTATGGTTTGATTTATTGGTATGAAAAAAATATTTTTCTGCAAATTTTATATGGTTAAAATCTCTATCTGTCCTCTCAATATCAATCCCAATTTTGCTTTTATGCCAGACTATAGTAATAGCATCTTCACAATGACTTAAACTTATATTTCCCATGCCAGAGGGCAAACTTGGAGGTTCTCCAGGAAGAGCATTAATTGGAATTTCTAAGGGATCTAAATCAAAAAGTGTTGAAAGTGATTGTCGCAAATAAGCTCTTGTTTCTAAAAAAATCTTTGATCTTGAATTTGTTAGCTTTTTTGCAGTTTTAATTTCTTCTACCGTTGCGACATCTTGCACACCTTTAATCTCATAAAACCAAATTTTTGGTATTTTATATTTATACTCATTTAATAATTTCAATGGCTCTTAAGGTTGGCGACAAAGCACCAGAATTTAAATTAAAAGATTCTTTTGAGAAAGAAGTTTCTCTTAGTGATTTTAAAGGTAAAAGAATAATACTATATTTTTATCCAAAAGATAATACTCCAGGATGTACTAAAGAAGCTTGTAATTTTAAAGAGAATTGGGATTTACTCCAAAAAAATAATATTCTTGTGCTTGGTATTAGTAAAGATAATGCCTCCTCTCATCAAAAGTTTATAGAAAAATTTAATTTACCTTTTATTCTTTTAACTGATCCTGAACCTTTTAAAGTTTCTTCTGATTACGATAGTTATGGACTTAAAAAATTTATGGGAAAAGAATACATGGGAATGATGAGAAATACATTTTTAATTGATACTGATGGTAACATCGAAAAAATTTACTTAAAGGTAAAAGCAGCAATAATGGCTGATCATATAATTGCAGATCTTGGGTTAAGTTAATTTTTTAAGGACAGGTGGTGAATAATCATCCCTTCCATGACTAAATTAGGAGCATTGATAATATTTTCTTTCTGAGTCATTAGAGATCTTGTAAGGAATTCAGAGTCTCCTCCACAAGTTAATAAAATATCTTTTAATGGATTAAATGAATTTTTAATAACACCAGTAAGAGAATTGATCACTCCTTTTAAAATTGCCTCTTCTGTATTAGTTAAAAAATCTTTGGAAGGGATTTCAAATTTTTTTGGCACTTTAAGATTTTTTGTGTATTTTTCCATTGATTTTAATTGTGTAAGAAAACCTGGAATAAGTTGACCACCGAGAATAGACCCATTTGAATTTAATTTTGTTATCGATAATATTGTTCCAAAATCTGCAATTAGCAAATCTTTTTTTAAAGGGTTTTCAATATTGTTTATAGCTGCTAGACAAGCAAGAGCTCTATCAACTCCAAAATAATCAGGGAGATTTGATAACTGAATATCTTTGGTTTTTATTTCATTTTCGCCTTTCAGTGAAAAATTTGGTAGTTTTCCTACAGAAGCCCAAATTAATTGATCAAGATCTATATTTTCGGGAACCTTTTGTTCTTTTTTGGTATGAAAAAATTTAGATTGATTTTTAGAATATTTTGCCCAATGAAGCCTACTATTGCCTACTAATAAAAAATTTATATCTGAGGCCATTGTTCTATGATCAATTTAATTATTAGTGTGAATTCCACATTCTTGTTTAATCCCTCCAAATCTTGTATCTCTGCCCTTAGTTTCAAGACCATCGGGACAACTTGAATGCCAATCGCCTACAGAAGAATAACCTTTGATAAAAAGTGGATGGGCAGGTAAATTATTTTCTTCCATATAATAAAAAATATCTTTATTTGTCCAATTTAATAAAGGCCTTAAAGAAAGTCTTTTACGAATTACGTCTATGAATTTCATTTTGTTTCTATTTTCTGTTTGACTTGATCTAACACCACTTGCCCAGCAGGAAATATTATATTTTTCTAGACCATTTTCTAAAGGCTTTATCTTTCTTATCTCATGATACTTATCTAAATCACTTTCTTTATTTGTTTCCCAGAGTTTTCCGTATTTAGCCTCCATTCTTGCTGGAGATAATTCACTTTGCAGAACCTCTACTTCTAAGGATAAATATTCAATAAGCTTTTCTGCGTAATGGTATGTTTCTGGAGGTAGGTAACCTGTATCTATCCAAAATATTTTGATTTTCTTTTGTAGACATAACTTACTGACCATATTTAAAAGGACTGATGAATGTATACCAAAACTTGTTGTAATAGCAAATTGATTATCAAATTTTTTATAACCCCATGAAAGCATTCCTTGAGGATTCACATCTAATAGCTCTTTATTATATTTCCTTAAGTTAGTTTGAATATCTTTCTGGATTTTTGCAATCATTCTTCAATTTGGTTATGAGTTTAATTTTACTTCGCTCAATTTAAAAATTATTCGTATAGTTTAATAATACATTTACGCATAACAATATTTCTTCAATGAAATCAATACAAAAACCAATAGTAATAGTTGGAGCAGGTTTTGCAGGTATGACATTTGCTTTGAATTTAAAGAATCTTAATCCTTCTTTACCGATTCTTGTAGTTGATTCTGAAACTAACTTTATCTTTAAACCTTTAATGTACGAAGTTTTAAGTAAAGAAATAAGAAGTTGGGAAGCCACTCCAAAATTTGCAAATATTTTTTCCGATGCAGGTATAACCTTTTTAAGAAATTGTCTAACCAAGATTTCCTTCAAAGAAAATATTCTTGAATTTAGTGACGATTTAAAATTAAGTTATCAATATCTTGTTATCTGTACAGGATCTATTGCAAATAGTTTTTCAATAAAAGGTGTAGATGAAAATTGTTATTTTTTTAATGATTTTCACGATCTAAATAAATTAAGATCTTTTTTAAACAAATCACAAAAAACTGCTTTTCGTAAAAAATTATTTATAGTTGGTGGCGGCCCTTCTGGCATAGAGTTGGCATGCAAAATTAAAGATATATTTACGGACCAATTAGAAATTAATGTAATAGAAAAATCAAATGAAATCCTAAATAAAAATAAAATTTTTAATAGAGAACAAGCAGAGAATGCATTAGAAAAAAGAAAAATCAACATTCTTTTGAATTCTACGGTTAAAGAAGTCTCAGAAACTAAAATAAGTATTTCTAGTGAGGTTGGAATAACTTCTTTGGATAAAGATATTGTTATTTGGACTGCTGGTGTTAAGCCTAATTTGTCTTACTTAGAAACTGATCAAATAACAAAAAAATTTGGACGAATTTTAGTTAATAAGAATTTGCAAATAGAAAACCATAAAAACTGTTTTGCTATTGGCGATATTTCAGTTATTGACGGAATGGAGGATTTACCCATAACTGCGCAAGTCGCTATGCAGGAAGGAAGTCATCTTGCTAATAATTTAGAACTTTTAGTTCAAGGAAAGGATCCTTTACCCTTTGAATTTCAAGACAATGGTGAAATGATTAGCTTAGGAATAGGCGAAGCTTCAATTTCTGGGCTTGGGATAACTTTATCTGGGAAATTAGCTTTTGAGGCAAGAAGACTTATATATGCTTCCAAGTTGCCTGATATTACGGAAAGCTTAAAATCTGCATCTTCATGGATATTCCAAAAAAAATCTATTTTTAAAGAGTTTCTGAAAAAAAGATAATTCCCATTAAACTTTTTTGAAATATTGTTTTTGGGTATATTGAGTTAAATAAGTCTCGTATGAATTTAATTGCAGTAGTTAATAATAATTTTGATGCGTTTATAACGGTAGTTGTTTTAGTAATGTCAATAATTTTGTTTATTAAAAATACTATCGCTCCAGAATTGACTGGATTGCTATGTGTTGGATTATTTATAGCTACAGGGGTTCTTTCTCCTGAAAAAGCTTTAGCTGGATTTGGTAGCCCATCCTTAATTACCCTTATGGGTTTATTTGCAGTTTCTTCTGCATTATTCAAAAGTGGTGCCTTAGACAGAGTAAGAGAATTGATTTCTTCTGAAAGTATTAGAACTCCTAGGAAATTAATTTCTTTAATAGCTTTTTTGATTGCTCCAATATCTGGAATTGTACCTAATACTCCAGTAGTAGCATCTTTGTTACCTTTAATTGAAGGTTGGTGCGAGCGGAGAAATATATCACCATCAAAAGTTTTATTACCTCTTTCTTTTGCTACTTTACTTGGTGGAACTCTGACATTATTAGGTAGCTCAGTAAATCTTCTTGTAAGTGATATTAGTCAACAATTAGGTTATGGAGCTTTGGAATTATTTAGTTTGACCTCAATCGGAATTCCTGTATGGCTTATAGGTACAGCCTATATGATTCTAGTTTCTGATATGCTTTTGCCAGATAGAGGGCGAGATAAGGAGTTTATTAAAAATGGTGATATGAATATATACTTTACTGAAGTTACTATTCCCTCTTCTTCAGAATTAGTTGGACAATCTGTCAGAAATAGTAGATTGCAAAGACGATTTGACGTTGATGTTCTGGAATTACAACGAAACGGAAAAGTTATTCTTCCTCCTTTGGCTGATAGAAAGATTGAACCGAATGATAGATTAATAATTCGCGTTACAAGAGCAGACTTATTTAGGCTGCAGCAGGAACATACCATTTTGTTAGGCGAAAACAAAACATCTTTCGTAGGAGCTAATGTTTTTTCAGATGATGAAGGTACCAAGACCTTTGAAGCTCTGTTACCAGCTGGCTCAACCCTAGCTGGTGCAAGTTTGAGAGAATTAAGATTCAGGCAACGTCATAATGCAACAGTTTTGGCGCTAAGAAGAGGTCAACAAACTGTTCAGGAGAGATTAGGTCAAGCTGTTTTAAGGGCGGGAGATGTTTTATTATTGCAAGCACCGTTAGATTCAATAAGAGGTTTGCAAGCTAGTAATGATTTGCTGATTTTAGATCAATTCGAAGATGATTTACCTTTCTTAATAAAAAAACCTATATCGATTGGAATTGCAATAGGAATGATAGTTTTGCCTTCGGTTTCTAATATTCCATTAGTAGGTTCAGTCCTTTTAGCCGTTATTGCCATGGTTGCTTGTGGATGTTTAAGACCTGCAGAGATACAAAAATCAATTAGGTTAGACGTCATTTTATTGTTGGGATCTTTATCATGCTTTAGCGTAGCTATGCAAGTAACAGGATTAGCAGATTTAATTGCAGTCAATCTAAACTTTGTCCTTAATGGAATGCCTTTGTATTTTGCACTAGTTGTAATTTTTGTATCGACAGTTGTTCTTACACAATTCATCAGTAATGCTGCTTCAGTTGCTTTGATTTTGCCTGTTGCTATTGAATTCTCAAATGTTTTAGGCATTTCACCAAGCGCTTTAATAATGCTTGTTTTATTCGGTGCAAGTCAATCTTTCTTAACTCCAATGGGTTATCAAACAAATTTAATGGTCTATGGTCCTGGAAGATATAGATTTTTTGATATCGCAAAATACGGAGCTGGATTAACACTTATAATGTCATTTACAGTGCCAGCATTGATAGTTCTAAACTACGGGTAATATCGTGAAATTATCAAGTAAGGTTTATAAGTTAAAAGATGCTTACAAAAAGCTGTCTGTACCGCAATTTACCATTGTTACAGGCTTGTTTATTATTTTCCTTGGAACTTTAATTTTGAGTTCTCCATTATGCTCATCTTCAAAGGTTGGCTTGTGGGAAGCATTTTTTACATCTACTTCTGCAATAACCGTTACCGGCTTAACCATAATAGATATTGGTGTTGATTTGAATTTCTTTGGGCAAGTTTTCTTGGCTTTTATGCTTTTATCAGGTGGTCTAGGATTAATGGCCATTACGACATTTTTACAAGGGTTTGTTGTAAAGGGGGCAAAGCTAAGAACTAGATTAGACAAAGGAAAGACTCTAGATGAATTTGGAGTTGGCGGAATTGGTCGAACTTTTCAAAGCATTGCTATTACAGCGATTAGTATCATATCCTTGGGCGCAATTATTTTATATTCTTTTGGATTTGTAGACATTCAAAATAATTGGGAAAGACTATGGTCCTCAATTTTTCACAGCATATCTGCATATAACAACGCAGGATTTTCTTTATGGTCAAATAGTCTCCAAGACTATAGAACAAATTATTTTGTTAATAGTGTTTTTATTTTTCTAATTTTTATGGGTGGATTGGGATGGCGGGTTATTGATGATATTTGGAGTAATAAAAAAAATCTTTCTTATAAAAAATTAAGTCTTCATTCCAGATTAGTTATTAGGACAAGTTTATCTCTAATATTATTCGGATCATTAGGGTTTTTCATCACTGAATCATTGCTAAATAGTCAATTTTTTAATGATTTGAATTTGTTTGAACGGTTATTGTCATCAATCTTTGAAACAGTAAGTGCGAGAACTGCAGGCTTTACAAATTACCCAATCTCCTTGAACTCTATATCAGATACTGGTTTATTATTATTAATGACTCTGATGTTTATTGGAGCAAGTACCGGAGGTACTGGTGGCGGAATAAAAACAACTACATTTATTGCTTTAATGGCTGCAACTAGATCAACTTTAAGAGGTCAAAAAGATGTAATTATTAGCAATAGATTAATTTCAGATAAAGTTATTCTAAAGGCAGTTGGAATCACAGTGGGATCTTTGCTTTTTGTTCTTTTAATGGCAATGGTGCTAAGTACCACTAATACGTTTGTTAAGAAAGAATCTTTCACATTCCTAGAAATTTTGTTCACTTGCATATCTGCATTTGCAACTGTTGGTTTTGATATTGGTTTAACTGCTAAATTAAATCATTTCGGCCAATTTATTCTTATTGTAGGGATGTTCGTGGGAAGACTTGGTATCCTTTTGCTTTTAAGTGCACTTTGGCAGGCTCTTTATAAGAGTAGAATAGATAGACAAAAGAGAATTGGCTATCCTAGGGCTGATCTTTATGTTTAGGGTTGACTGAGTATTATTATGGCTGATTGGTGGCAGTGGTCTCAAAAGAGAGAAAAAGAATCCCTCACTTTTGCAGTTGTTGGCATTGGAAGATTTGGAACCGCTGTATGTAGAGAACTTATAAGTAATGGTGCAGATGTTTTGGCTGCAGATTATTCGGAAAAAGCTATTGATGATTTGAGACAATTGGAACCTTCTATAGAAGCTAGAGTTGTAGATTGTACTGATGAAGAGTCTATGAAGGAATCTGGAATACTTGAAATGAATACTGTCGTAGTAGGTATAAGTGAACCTATTGAAGCAAGTATTACAACGACACTTATTGCTAAAGATAGTGAAGGTAGCAAAGTGAAAAGAGTAATAGCAAGAGCTACGAGCGACTTGCATGAAAAAATGTTAAAAAGGGTAGGTGCTGATAAAGTTGTCTTCCCTTCTAGAATGCAAGGTGAAAGATTAGGTTTAGAACTAGTTAGACCAAATCTAATTGAAAGATTGGAACTAGATAACCAAACTGGTATAGATGAAATAACTGTTCCAGAGGAATTTATTGGAAGATCTTTGAGAGATTTAAATTTGAGGAAAAATTATTTAGTGAATGTTCTTGCAGCGGGACCTGCTGAAAAGTTAACAGTTAATCCTCCAGCAAAATATATCTTGGAAAGAGGAAATATCTTGGTAGTAATGGGAAAAACTGCAGATTTACAGAAATTGCCTCAGAATTAAATATTTTTAATCAGATTTTTTATAGTATCTAATTCTTTGATGAGCTCTTTTTAATCTTTTTACGCTCTGTTTTTCAAGTTCGTCTCTAAATTTATTGGTTTTTAAATTATTTTCTAAGAAGAGTGATTTGTTCTCTTTCTCGAAGTATTTTTTTATACCCTCTTGTATCAATACTTTTGCCATATTACTAACTGTCCTAGATTCATTATTGGCCAAAATAGTTAATTGCTCACATATTAATTCTGGAAGAACTACTTGAATTCTTGGGGATTTAGGCTTCCCATTAGTTGAGTTTTGCCGGGTAGCCATGAGTCAAAGTAGATAACTGTTACTTATAAGTATACACAGTTAGTCAAGGATACTATCTTTGTGTATATTATTAATAAGGAAATTTATGTCCGTATCAATTAATTTTTTTATTGTCCTATGAAAAATTCAAGAAAAATTGATTCTCCTAAAAGGTCGATAATTGATAAACCGAAAAAAAGATTAGTCAATTCTGATTCTCACGATAATGAAAATAGTGACGTTTTGGTATCAGCTGTAATTAGTCCATATTTGTTAACTCATCTTCACCATATTCTTCAGCAGTCTGAGTATTATGCCCAAAAAGATGGTAGAAAATCTCACGCAGCTAACTTTGCGAAACTAAGAAAAGTTTTATGTTTAGACGCAAGAAGTATGGCAGATGCCTCTGCAAAAGAGATAGAAGATGTGGATAATGATTTATCTAATAATAAATATAATGAACAAAATGTAGCTTGAAGTAATAATCTATTAATAAATAGATTTTAAAAACATGTCCAGTAATGCTGAAAAGCTCTATCAGTTAATAGCCAATGATTCCAAAAAGAAACAAAGTCTGTTTATGACAGCCTTAACTAATCCTAAAAAAGCCTTAGATAAAATATGCGATATAGGCAAAGAATTAAATATTTCTGTGACTAAAGAAGAGGTTATTGAATATTTAAGTACTATTGATGACGAGGCAACTAAAATGTGGTTAATTAAGGCTCGAGGAGGTCTTTAGGAAAAGGTTTCGAATAAGTATTATTTGGATTAGGAATAGGTTTTACTCTTTTGTTGTAACCACCTCCACCAGCCAAAGTCCAAAAAAACCAATAACTAGGAATTGCAAGAGCTGCAGCTATGAAAATTACTACAATTTGTTCTATTCTTTTCATGATTTAATTTTATTCCACAAAATATTTTTTAGTAAATAAGCCACAGATTTTGTAAATTCTATTTTTAAAAAAGTGATTAGATTTGAAGGTGTAAGCAAAATTTATTCTACAGATGTTGTTTTAAAAAATATTAGTTGGGAGATTAAGAAAGGAGAAAAAGTTGGTTTAGTTGGTTCTAATGGTGCAGGTAAATCAACCCAATTTAAGATTTTAATTGGAGAGGAAGAGCAAACAAGTGGAACGATCATCAAAGAGGGAAATCCTAAAATTGCACATTTAAAGCAAGAGTTTGATTGTAATTTGAATTTTTCAGTGAGACAGGAATTAGAAAGTTCTTTTAAAGATATACAAATTGTTGCCATTAAACTTTTAGAAATTGAGAATAAAATGAAATCATTGGATATAAAAAAAAATTCCGATGAACTTGAAATATTTGTAAATGAACTCGCAAAATATCAAGCAAAATTTGAAGCTTTAGGTGGTTATAAAATGCAATCTGATGTAGAAAAAATATTACCAAAATTAGGATTTTCTATAGAAGATGCTGATAAATTAGTTGGCAATTTCTCAGGTGGTTGGCAGATGAAAGTTGCACTTGGAAAAATAATCTTACAAAAACCTGATTTACTTTTACTGGATGAACCAACCAATCATTTAGATCTAGAAACTATTTTTTGGTTGGAAGAATACCTATCATCGCTTAAAATTGCAGTCATAATAATTAGCCATGATAGATATTTCTTAGATAAATTATGTAAAAAAATAATTTTTGTAGATAGAGGCACATCTGAAACATTTAATGGAAACTATTCTTTTTTTGTCGAACAGAAATCTTTAAATGAAGAATCACAAAATAAGGCATATCAATTACAACAAAAAGAAATTGAGTTACAGAAGAGGTATATCGATAGATTTAGAGCTAGTGCAACTAGAAGTTCTCAAGCAAAGAGTAGAGAAAAACAATTAAAAAAGATTTCTAAAATTGAGGCTCCCATAGCAAAATCAAAAAGTCCTGTTTTTAATTTTCCAGAGTGCCCTCGTTCAGGAAAATTAGTTCTAAATATCAAAAATTTGTCTCATAGTTTCGAGGATAAAATTCTTTTTTTAGATATTAATTTAAAGATTTCTTCTGGGGAGAAAATAGCAATATTGGGACCTAATGGCTGCGGTAAATCTACATTGCTTAAAATTATTATGAAAAAAATATCTCCTGAAATTGGAGAAATTAATCTTGGTAAACATAATATAATTACTAACTATTATGAACAGAATCAGGCTGAAGCACTTTCGCTTGATGAAAGGGTTATTGATTTAATATGTAATAAGTCTCCAGAATGGTCCCAAAAAAAAGTTAGAACATTTTTAGGGGGTTTTGGCTTTCAAAATGAAACTGTTTTTAAATATATTAAACAACTCAGTGGGGGAGAAAAGGCAAGATTAGCATTAGCGCGCATGATTATTAATCCTAGTAATTTCCTTCTTTTGGACGAACCAACTAATCATTTGGATCTGCAATCTAAGGAAAACTTAGAATTAGCAATTAAAAATTATAAAGGTTCCTTATTAATCGTTTCTCATGATCGGTATTTTATTTCAAAGGTTGCAAATAGAATTATTGAAATTAAAGATTCAAAGTTATTTTCATATGATGGTAATTACGAATATTTTTTAGAAAAAACTCAAAGTCATAAAAAAATTTGATTACTTTTAATAATGTTTACATTTGGCTAAGTAAGTTCACTCATTTATCTTTACAAAGTTTACCGTCCTTGATTAATCTTTAAAAAACAAAAATAATTAATCATCTATATGAAAAATTATGAATTGCAAGAAAAACATTTTCAAATTTCTGATCCTATTGAAAGTTATTTTGAATGCATCACTACCTGTGATATGAGGGACGGTAGATGTATTTCTAAGTGTGTGGAAATACTTAAACAGAATGAAAATTAAATGTTTTAGTTATTTTCTAGATTAGTTATATCAATTGGCATTACTTTTAATTTAATAAATTGATTTCTACGTTTCAATAATATATTTACTTGTTTATTAATACCATTTTTACTTATTTGTTCTATTACGTCTGATGCTGTTTCAATATCTTTATTGCCGATTTTTATTATGACATCTTCTATCATGATTCCACTCTTTTCAGCTGGACTGTTCGGTACTACATATCCAACTTTAACGACATTATTTTTTCTCTCAGAATTACTTTCTTCTATTAAGCTAATCCCAATCATGGGATGTATTACTTTCCCATTCTTTATAAGTTGATAGGCAATTTCCTTAGCTTTATTAATAGGGATTGCAAAACTCAAACCGGCTCCTGGGCCTGATCTTATCAACGTATTAATACCAATTACTTCTCCCTCGCTATTCAATAGTGGACCTCCAGAATTGCCAGGATTAATAGCAGCGTCTGTTTGTATCAATTCAAGTTTTTTATCATATATGCCTAATTGGGTGACATTTCTATTTAGATTACTAATAATACCCAGTGTAACTGTGTTTTCCAGTCCGAATGGATTGCCAACTGCTATAGCCCAATCACCAACTTTAATCTTTGCCGAATTACCCAATTTTGCTTTTGGCCAAGGTCCTTTCCCTTCAATCTTCAGCACAGCTAAATCAGTAAAAGAGTCTTGCCCTATAAGTTTTGCTTCATATTTATTGCCATTAGTTAAACCAACAATCACCTTATCTGATCCATTCACAACATGAGCATTGGTCATTATAAGTCCATCTGCAAATATAAATCCACTACCTTGGCTTTGCTCTATCCTTGGTCGATTGTCATTAGGTAAATCTAATCCAAAAAATCTTTCGAAATATGGGTCTAGAAATAATTGAGAATTTTTTGGAAATTTCCTTTTTCTAACGTATCTTTGAGTATCAATTGTCACTACAGCTTCACCGGTTCTCTCTACAGCTTTAGTTATGAAAGATTTGGTTGAATATAAATCAACTGTATTATTTTTTGGTTTACTTAATGGCTGGGATATAATTTTTGCAGGATATGTAATGCCCACTGAAATTAATGAGGCGATTATTAATAGGTCATGAAAAAATCTTTTCAATTTTGATTTTCTTTTGTTCCTTGAAAGATGTACTACATCTTATCAGTGTCAACTAAATATAACTACTAATTGAATTAATTGAATCTAGAGAATAATTTAATAACTTAAAATAGCTAAATTTCTTTTTTTCGGGCTATGATATTAAACATATAACTAATTAATTTATAAGTTTGATGACTATTTTATTTCCAATCATATATTCTGCAGCCTTAACTTATTTAGTTTGGAAAGCTTTTAAAGTAATGTCAAATGGCTGGGGGATTTCCGATAGTAAAAATAGACGTTACAGTACTTCCAGTTTTAAACAAAAAAAGTACACAATACATCCAGAACTTCTTGATAAATCAGGAAACATTACAGAAGAGGAACTATTAACAGTAAGATTTTCGAATGACAATGACTCCACATTAGAAGAAAAAGGTTCAACAACTGATTAATCAAATCTCAATACAGGAAAAAAATTGGAATTAAGAACAAAAATTGTTTCAGCGGTACTTAGATCTCTCAAGTTGCCACCAAGGTTTCGTTTAAAAATGGTTAAAGAAGATCCAGTGAGACTTGAATTAAGTCTTACTCCTTCTTATGGTAAAAATCCTGTAATTGTTGGGATAGTTGAATCTTTAGACTTAGTCGCTCGAAGAGATAGAGAAGGTAGACTACCTAGGGATCTTCAAGGGACATGGGACTGGACAGTAAGACATGGAAAAGTTAGTACTGGAGGTTGGAATCCTATGTTAAAAGAAGCCTTGCAAACAATGTTTGATACAGGATTGCCGGCTATTGTATATGAGGAATTAACTGGAGATGAGTATCGACCTGTTGATGGCATAAGACATGTTAAATAATCATTTAGCATTTATCATAAATTCTTCCTTAAAACGTTAAAATAATTTTGATAAATGATTTAGTTAATTATGAATAGTGAAAATCAACCAAGATTTGGATTCGTAAATTTCGCAGAAACTTGGAATGGCCGTATGGCAATGATGGGTATTTTGATTGGACTAGGTACTGAATTAATTACTGGACAAAGTATTCTTCGACAAATTGGAATAGGTTAGGATTTTACTTCACTTCTTCTGCTTTCACTTCAATGGTACTTTCACTAGGCTTTTTATCTAATTGATTTTTCTTATTTATATTCTCTAAATCTGCACCGCAATTCATGCAAGTTTCACTTAAACCTAATGATATCGACCCACAATTATTGCATGTATTAATTTTAGATTTGTAAAAGTTAAAACCCATAAACACTAAAACTAATAATAGAAGAGGAATTAAAAATAATAAGATTAGGATATTACTTAGAAAACTTATGAAAAAGTTTATTCCAAAAATTGGAATAAATATTATTAACAATAATGAGTAAATAAGAATATTTTTATTTGCTTTAAGAAAATAATTCATCTTAGTTATTGTTATTTATAATTTCTTTTTTTATTTAATAAAGTCATACTAGCAATAACTACGCTCCAGCACTGTCCAAAATATAAAATCACTCCTAATAGCCATACCCATAAGGTAAGCACAAGAAAACCTCCAATAAAACCATATGCTTGAAATCTTGCTCCAAGTGAGAGAATACTTTTACTTACTGCTAGGTTCAAAGTGGTTAGTCCAATTCCAATAAGAAAAGATCCAGGTAAAAGTGGTTTCAAAGGAACTTTTCGACTTGGCAAAAGGGATTGTAATAAAAGGGCCATTAAAGAGAATCCGATTAGTGGTATTGCAAACTGACCAACTTGTAAAAGCGGTAACTTTAATAATAAATCCGAAATAAGATTATTAGATTTTGAAAGATTTTCTAAGACATTACTTGGGATCATCCTAAGATTTGCACTAATTTGATCTAGAACCATTAAAAAACCAATAAAGAATACTATTAAAAAGGCTTCAATTCTATTTCTGAGAAACCTCGAAGCTTGCACTCTCCAAGCAGGATTTACTTTTTTAGAAGGTATTTCGTCTTCCCAAAGTCTATCCGACCCTCTTTGCAGAGATAGATATGCATTTCCCGCTGTAAAAAGCAAAAACATAGCCCCAAGAATTCCTGCTCCAAAACCTTGATCTATCAAATTAAATAATGTTGTCTCTACTAACTCAACTACTGAAGGAGGTAAAAGCTGAGCAGCAATTGCAATTATTTGTTGATCTAATCCTTCTTGTTTTCCTAAGAACCATGAAGCTATTGAAAGAGAAATTAGAAGGATGGGAAAAAATGATTGAAGTGTGTAGTATGCAAATGCAGCGCTTAAATCAACACAATCAGATTTGCTCCATCGCTCACAAGCTCCCCATAAACTTTTCAGTATCCATGTTGAACTTCTCTGCATATTAATTTTCTTCAAATATTTATTTATTTACTTAATTTTTATTGTATCTGATTCAGAAATTTTTCAAGCAATATTTTATTTATGATGCAACTATTTTGCTAATAATAAATTGCCCCATGGCTTTAAAATTTCAAATTTTTCGACAGATCTACAAGCAATTAATGGAAAATTAACATCGCTCAAGTCTTCTCCTGAAACTAAATTTAAAGGATCTGTTTCTAACCACTCTATAGAACAATTGAGTTCTTCTAATAGCAGCCAGGCTGCTGCAATATCCCATATCTTTGGGGTTGATTCTATTGCTCCGAAAGTTTGTCCCATAGCTACACTCGTAAGATTTAAGCTCGATACACCCAAAAGTCTGATTTTGCCAGGAAATACTGAGTTTGGTTTTTTTTGTAAAATTTTTATTGATCTACTACATAAAGAAATGCATTCACTTTGACGATTATTTTGGATAGGATCAATTTTCTTGTTATTTAACCAAACCCCTTTACCTTTAATGGATACAAACTTTTTTTTCAATGTAGGAATTATTAAAAAAGAAGATTGTGGTTTACCATCAACGAACCTTGCTACGGATATAGACCAGTAAGGAATACCAGCGGCAAAATTTGTTGTCCCATCGAGTGGATCGACTACCCAGTAAGCTTTTGAATTTGGAATTAACTTTTGCCCTTCTTCACTAAGGACGCCTTCACCTGGAGCTATTGAAGCTAAGCCATCTACGATTGTTTTGTCACTCCATAAATCACAACTTGTTAATAATGATCCATCTGCTTTATTGCTGGCACTAATATTTCCAAAATCTTTTGCTTGTCTTTGACTAACCAATTCAAATAAAGAATCTAATTCAAGTAGTTGTTTATTAGTTAAATTTGGTGAATTCATCTTTATATATTGCAAATAGACTCTTTTTCCTTAATTTTAGTATTGTTTCTATCCAAACAATTTTTATTTTTATCAAGGAAAGTTAATCTTTCTAATTCATCTATATTCAGATTGTAATTATATATTGCATTAATATTTTTTGATTTCGCATTACTTAATTCACTTTGCCTAATAAGAACATCTTTTAGAGTTGATATTCCGACATCATATCTGAGTCTAGAAAGCCTTACAGACTCTTTGCTAGATTCAATTTCTTTAAGAGAAGAAATTATTTTTTCTTCATTTAATTTAAGATTTAAGTAGGCTTTACTAATACTTGTGGTTAAAACATTTTTTAGATTTTCGTAAGCATATTTTTCAGCTTCCGCATCTGCTATTTTTGATTTGTAGGAGTTCTTATTTTGTCCGCCATCAAAAAGATTCCATGCAAAATTTAAACTTATGGTATTTATATAATTAGATCCAGTTTTTTCAGAGTTGATATTAGTTGTTAGAGAGTCACCCTTTGAAAATGTACTAGATAATGAATTACTGATATAGATATTTGGCTTATTTTGAGCTAAAAAACTATTTGCTTGGCTCTTTTTGATTGATTTTTGAAGAATAAGATTTTTTAATGAAAGATTTTTATCCAAACCTTCATTAATATTCTTATTTAATTTATGATTCCAAAACCCTATAAGATTTTGCTCTTTATTAGTTTCAAAATCCCCCTTAATATTTAAAATCTCTTGAAGAGAAATTTTATTAATTTCATGTTCTATTTTCTTTTCATTAAGTGATTGTTTATCTCGAGATAATTGAGCTTCTGCTTCAAGAACCTCAAATTTTGTGCCAATTCCAGCATCTAGCTTCGCTTTAGCATTTTTTAAAGTTGTAATTGATAAATCAAGTGTGAATTGTTTATTTTGAATATCTTGATTTGACTTTTTGTATTTGTGATATCTGATTCTTGCTTCTTGAATTAAATCTTTTTTCTTAATCTCATAATTATTTTCTGTAATTTTGTAATTTGTTTTGGCAATTTTAATTTCAGATCCTCTAAGCGGAGCAATTAAATCCCATTTAATATTCAGGGAGGGATTAGCCGTAAATTGAGATGTTTTTAAAGTAGGTGAATTGCTAGTGTACTTTTTACCTGCAACATATTTTGGTAACCCATTGGCTTGAAAATCTAAGGATGGGTATCTTTTGGCAATTTGACTGGAAAGATTAAAGCTTGCAGAGGCTACTAGGTTTTGTAATGATTGTAATTCTTGATTATTTAATACAAGTTTTTCTATTTCTTGATAATCAATAAAAGTAATATTTGATTTTTCTTCTAAAACATTATCTATATAATTTTTGGTTTCGCTCGATATAACATTAAAGGTATTCATACTTACAGTAAGCGGCAATAATAAGAAAGGATTTATTACTCTTCTAAGCATGTTTTATAGTTTCGAAAATATGCGATTAACCAATCAAAGTATTTATAATATCATTTGAATCATCAAGAACGTGAATTTTAGTATTTATTTGATTCTCAACTTCTTCAATATTTTTATCATCTAAAAATAAATCAGTATTAATTTTTAACATAATAGATGGTATGTAAACAGCTTCTCCTAAATCCTTATTTTTTAGCCCGTAAATTAGATCTTCTCCAGTAAGAAGTCCTGTAACAACTTGATCTTGACCCCAGTAAATACTTGGCAAACCATATAAATTAATTGTTAATCCATTAATTAAGTTTAATTTCTCAACTGTAGGAATTAGGGCTTCATAAACTAATTTACCAACAATCCAACTAACTTTTTTTGGCTTTTTTACTTTTTGGGGTAGGTTTTGAGTCTTCTCACTTAATGCTTCTAGAAAGTTTCTAATAGTCCCAACTCCATTAGATTCTTGTGGCATATTTTCGTAGGTTTTGTAACTAGGTAAATTTGTACCAGCAATTAAATACCATTCGTCTGCTAGCCAACAAAAACGAGTCCCAAGAGTATTTTGTAGAGATGCTTGAATTCTCTCTACTTGTTTAATAGTTTTTTTTGCATATTCTGGGCTGATTGATTTCAATCCATCATTTTCAGGTCTAAATTTTGTAAGTCCTACAGGAACTATTGCGACTGAAAGTACTGTTTGAGAGGTTTTTTTGTAGAATTCAGCAAGTTCCAAAATTGATTTCTCAAGAATATCCCCATCATTTATATCTGGACAAACAACAATTTGAGCATGTATTTGAATAGAGTTTTTTGCAAACCACGAAATTTGATCAAGTATCACTCCTGCTTTTTTATTTTTTAATAATTTTTCTCTTGTGGAGGGATCAGTAGCATGAACTGAAATAAACAGTGGGGATAGTTTTTGCATAGCAATTCTTTCCCAGTCTTCTTTTTTTAAATTTGTAAGAGTTAAATAAGAGCCATATAGGAAACTTAATCTATAATCATCATCTTTTATATATAGGCTTTTTCTTTTACCACTTGGCTGTTGATCAATAAAACAAAATGGACATCTATTATTGCATTGCTTGATTGAATCAAATAATGCATCTTTAAAGTTAAGACCTAAATTAACGTCTTGATCTTTTTCAATATTTATATTGTGAATCTTATGATTTTTATCTAAAACTGATATGTCTAAAATTTCTTCACTAATCAGAATCTGATAATCAATTAAATCTCTTGGTTTTTTCCCATTAATACTAATAATTGAGTCACCTGATTCAAATCCTATTTCTTCAGCAATAGAATTAGCTTCAATACTTTCAATTTCTGCAGGGTTTATTTTATAAGTAATATTAGGAACTAAAAGATCAATGGGATCTTCCGTGTAATTAATTTCTTGCCACACAATTTAAGGCCAAATACTCTTATTTATATTTATTCTAGACTTATATATGACTCAAAGTGTATTAAATACTTTTAAAAAAGTAAATATAGGTTTGAAATTATGGGCCTTTTATTTATTAAAATATGACATTCGCAGTTTTTTAAAACACGATTTAGATTAGTTAAAATAACCTTTTTCATTGAAAGAATTAATTACAAAAAATTCAGAAGTAAAAGATAAATTCAACTATGAATCCCATAAGATAGTTGATTCATACGAAAATAGTTTTTTATCAAATCCTATATCTTTAAGATTGTGGTCCTCTTTTTTTGTAATTTTACCTATTTTTGTTCAAGCCCCTTGGGTTAGATTAGAACCAATAAGTGCTCTTTGTTTTACTTTTGTTATTGTCTTAGTGGCAATTGTTTTGAATCAGAAAGGATCAAATAAGTGGTTTATTGTCAGTTCATTATTACTTGGTATATCAGGTAGTTGGCTTGGTGGATGTTTGTTCTGGGGATGGTTAAGCCCATTTCCTATCCTACACATACCTGTTGAAGCTGTAGTTCTCCCATTAGCTTTAATTGGATTTGGTACTAATTGGAAAATAGGTTCAAGTTTTTATATCTCTTCTTTATTTGGAACCGCAGTTACTGACATTACAATATTTTTGATCGGAATCATGGATCAATGGAGGCAGGTAATTACAGCAGATTCTGAAAATGCACCTATGATTCTTCAAAAAACTTCAGAGAGTCTTATTCAGATGAAATCATTATCTATTATCGTTTTTGTTGCCCTTATACTTTGGTTTATTTCAAAAGAAATTTTAGATTCTGGATCAATTAATACTACTGGTGGTAAAGCACTCTTAGTTTCTGGTTACGTAATTCAAACGACATTAATTGTTGATGGTATTTTTATTGTTTTAGCAATTCTGCAACCAACTTTTAGTGGATTGGTTTAATGTTAAGGCCTCCATTTTCGCAAGAACCGATACCAATAAATAATTGGGACGTAATCGTTATAGGCGCTGGAGCCGCTGGCCTTATGACTTGTCTTGAATTACCTTCAAATTTAAAAGTGCTTCTTTTAAATAGAAATACTAGTAAGGTTTCTTCCAGTAGATGGGCTCAAGGTGGAATTGCATCTGTTGTTAGACAAGATGATTCATTTGATCTTCATGCTGAGGATACTTTAAAAGCAGGTGATGGACTATGTGATTTTCAAGCTGTAGAAATGCTAGTTAAAGAAGCTCCAGGTTGTGTAGAAAGGTTACAGAATTTAGGGATGATTTTTGATCAAAGTTCTGATCAACTATCTACTACTTTGGAAGCAGCCCATTCACGAAGAAGAGTCTTACATGTTAAGGATCGTACTGGACGCGCATTAGTTGAAGTTCTAGAAGATCATATTGAGAATCAAAAAAATATTCTTCACTGCAGGGGTGTAAGAGTAACTGAACTTCTCATTGAAAATAAAGAATGTAGAGGAGTTCAGGTTCTTGATGGAGCAAATTTATATTGGATTAAATCTAGAGCTGTTGTTTTGGCTACAGGTGGAGGTGGGCACTTATTTACAAATACAACAAATCCTGCACAATCCTCTGGTGAAGGTATTGCTCTTGCATGGAAAGCAGGAGCTGCTATCGAAGATTTAGAGTTCGTGCAATTTCATCCAACAGCTTTAAAATTTTATGGTGCACCTTGCTTCTTAATATCTGAGGCCCTTAGAGGGGAAGGAGCGATTTTAGTTGATAAAAATGGTGAAAGTCCAGTTAAAAATCTTGAAAATCGTGATCTAGCTACTAGAGATCAGGTAAGTAGAGCAATTATGAAAAATATGCATGATAATAATGTAGATCATGTTGGCTTAGATCTTCGGTATATTGACCCAGAAAAAATTGTAGAGCGCTTCCCTACGATCTTAAGTCGATGTCAGGATTATGGTGTTAACCCTTTAAATGAGGTTATTCCTGTAGCTCCTGCAGCTCATTATTGGATGGGAGGTGTTAAAACTGATCTAAATGCATCTTCAACAAGAAAAGGATTATATGCCGTTGGAGAAGTTGCATCTACAGGTGTGCATGGTGCTAATAGACTCGCAAGTAATTCGCTGATGGAGTGTCTTGTTTTCGCAAGAAAAATGTCTTTAATTGTTTTGAATGACCTTTCTAAAGTTGAAAAATTTGATAGATCATTTCAAGAGTTTGATATTGAAGATCCAAAAGAAGATCAAATTTCTATAATTGCTGAAAAAATTGATGAACTAAGAAAACTATGTTGGTTAAATTTAGGTGTATCTAGAAATAAGGTAAATATGAGTAAATTTTTAAATTACATCCAAAATGATATAGATAAATTAAATAAAAATAATTTACTAAATAGTCTTGAAAAAATAAAATTTGATCAAAAATTAAAACTTAGTGAACGCAATAGAAGAGCATTAAATCTTTTACTTGATTTAAAGAATAGACAAATAACCACCATAACTTTATTAAAAGCTTGTCTATTTAGAGAGGAAAGTAGAGGAGGGCATTATAGAGATGATTTCCCTTATAAAGATAAAAATTGGGAATGCCATACTAGACAACAGTTAGATCAAAAAATTCAAAAAAGATTTATTAAAAATTAAGATCTCCCTGATAGTCAGTTTTTGTTGCTAATTCATTTAAGGCACTCGTACCACTAATAATTTCTCCATTTATTTCCCAAGAAGGAAATCCACTGATACCTTTCGTTTGGCATAGCTCATACTCATTATCTTTACCATCTTTGGCACACTCAACTACTTTTAATTCTTTAACTGCTTCCTTACCAAATAATTGTTTCTGATCGTGGCAATGAGGGCACCAGTATGCACTATACATAACAATATTGTTTTCATTTAAAAATTTTGCAAACTTTACTTTCTGGGGAGAGCTTGAAGTGGTAATTATTGGGGATACATTTTCAGTGGGGTTTGCAACATCAATAGCATTAGATGGGTCAACGTTTGTTGACCAAATTAGGCCCCCTAGCAGGACACTAATGGCTACAATGAAACCTCTAAAAATCATAGGTTCTCTACTTTCGAACTTTGCTCCAATCATAGAAATTATAAAGATAGAAAACGATAAAATTGCTGAAAGTATACAAAAAAAGCAATATGCTTTAATCTTAAAAAACATTATATTTATCAATAGAAAGCTAAATGTTGATGACGCACAAGAAATTAAAAATACTAACCACCATAAAAACTTATTTAGTTTTTCTTTTGGGGAAATTAAATTAAGCGAGAGTATTATTGTGATAAATAATATTGATAAATATGTTATAAATCCAGCTAATGAGAGAGGTATATTAACTTGATTATTTTCAAATAAAGTACCCCAAGGACTGTTTAAAACTGTTTCACAACCATTTTGTATACCTGGGCATGAAAGCGAAGTAAATAATCCCCAGTTTTTTAAAGTAATCGAACCTGTATCAACTATGCCTATAGTGCTAAGAATTGAGATTATGATTTTTGGCCATTTCAAATCTCTTTTATTTCTTCTGCTTAAAGTCTTAAGGGCCATACAAAAAGAAAGTTTGTTATTTACATTATCTATCCTAATATTATCGTGGCATGAGAGTTATACACAAAATGCCGTTTAAATCTTTTAATTCTTGTTTTTTTAAGTTGTGAAACAAAATAGTCTCAATGTAAAAGAAAAAAAACTATCTAAGATCGCATTCAGTCATGTTGGTTGTGAGAAAAATCTTGTTGATACTGAACATATGCAAGGTTTATTAAATAAAGAGGGTTATGAAGTTAACAGCAAGATAAAAGATGCAAATGTTGTTGTTGTAAATACTTGCAGTTTTATTGAAACAGCTAGAGAAGAATCTATTAGAAAAATTCTAGAATATACAAATCAAGGAAAGGAAGTAATAGTAGCAGGCTGTATGGCTCAGCATTTTAAAGATGAGCTTATAAAAGAAATCCCTGAAATAAAAGGTTTGGTTGGAACAGGAGATTATCAAAAGATAGTCAAGGTTTTAGACAGAGTAGAAAAAGGGGAAATCGTTAATGAAGTTTCAAAAATACCGGAATTTATTGCAGATGAGGAAATGCCTCGTTTTGTAGATAAAAATAAATTTGTTGCTTATCTTCGTATTGCTGAAGGCTGCAACTATAATTGCGCCTTTTGTATTATTCCTAAGTTAAGAGGTCCTCAAAGAAGTAGAACAATAGAATCTATAGTCTCAGAAGCTAAAAGTCTTTCAAAAAAGGGTATTCAAGAAATCATATTAATTAGTCAAATAACAACTAATTATGGTCAAGATATTTATGGAAAACCATCATTAGCCAAACTCTTGAATGAGCTTTCTAAAGTTCCAATTCCTTGGATAAGGATACATTATGCTTATCCAACAGGTTTAACTGATGAAGTTATTAGGGCTTTCCAAGATTCAAAGAATATAGTGCCTTACTTTGATTTGCCACTTCAGCATAGTCATCCAGATATGTTGAAAAGCATGAATAGACCTTGGCAGGCGTCATTGAATAAATCAATTTTGGGCAAAATTAGAGCAAAAATTCCATCTGCTGTATTAAGAACTAGTCTCATTGTTGGTTTCCCAGGAGAAAAAAAAGAACATTTTGAACACCTTCTTAAATTTTTGAAAATATACAAGTTTGATCACGTAGGTGTGTTTATTTTTTCTCCAGAGGAAGGAACTTCTGCTTTTGATTTGCCAAATAGAGTACCACAAGAGATTGCAGCGGCAAGAAAAGATAACGTTATTTCAGTTCAACAAAAAATCTCTAAAAATAAAAACCAGTCATATATAGGTTTAAAAATGCAGATTTTGGTAGAAAAAATATCTGATAATCAAGAATTAATTGGTCGGTCCTACAATTTTGCCCCTGAAATTGACGGTAATGTTATTTTATCTATTAAAGCTAATAATGATTTAAAAAATTATATTGGTAAATTTGTTGAAGCAAATATTTCTTTTGCAGATGAATATGATTTGTATGGAGAGATTATTAAAATTTTGTAGTTTTTTAAATTAATTTAACTGCTCTTAAGAGCTTATCTAATGCGAAAGCAGCTCCAAAACCAAAACCAATAAATGCAAAATAGAAAAAGATGTTCATTAATTTTTTTATTTTTATTTAATCTAACATCAGATGAAAAGATTAGATTTTTTCGTTTAATTTCTTAATCTTGGATATATGGTAATTTTTTGTATAAACATTCTTCTGCTTTTTGCAGTTCCCGGCCTAAATATAGAGCATGATCGAATCTAGTTATTAAATCATTTCTTTCTTCAGTGATCAATATTCCAAGTTGTTTAGCACTAATACCTTTAAAAACTTCATTACTAACTCTTTTATTTTGAGAGTCGCATTTAATTGGTTCATTTGTTTCTGGGTCAAGCGCACATCCGTCATCATTAATATTATTTAGAAAGTGCTCTAAAATTATTTTATTTTCTTCTAAATCTACTTTGATAATAAAATAACCGTTTGGATCTAAATCTATATATCGGTTGGATAGATTAATATCAATCTTTATTTTTTCATCTAAACTTTTACTAGAATTCATTCTTAGAAGTTAATAAAAAACTATATTACTAATATAATCTTTGGTAAAGCCAAATAATTTTTTATTTAAAAGGTATAGATTTATTTTCAAAATCAATTTCCATCTCTGTTTGTTTATTCACTTCATTTAGCCAAGGACTGATTATATTTTCCATATTTTTGTCAAACCACTTATGCATGCTTACTGTGCTTTTTGCAAAAAAACCTCTCCGTCTTTTATGTTTACCACCAGCCCCAGGATCAAACAAATGGATACTATTTTTTATTGCCCATTCAATTGGCTGGTAATAGCATAATTCAAAATGTAAATTAGATATTTCTTCTTGACTACCCCAATATCTACCCCATAAGTTGTTTTGATTTTTAACGCACATCGACATAGCAAAAATTTCATTTGAATCATGTTTTGATGCACTAAAAAGTAAAAGATTTTTTTTATTATCAACCAGTGTTTCGAAAAATGTAGATGTTAGATATTTACTTCCCCAAACTCCCCACCTCGAACAATGCTGCTCATAAAAATTATGCATTTTTTTGAGGATTTCTTGGTTGATATCATCTTCATTAAAAATTTTTACTTTAATGTCTTGTTTAGTAATTGATTTCCTCTCTTTTTTTATATTTTTTCTCTGATTAGAGTTAAATCTAAAGAGAAAATCATCAAATGTTTTTTCTCCATTACTCCTCCATTCACTGCTGGAATTTATCCATTCATAGTATCCCAAAGATTTAAGATGGTTGCCCCAGCTTTCATCAATATATAAAAAATTACAACTTAGGATTTTGTTTGTAATCGCAAAGCTTTCGATATGGTCTATAAGTAAATTTGTAATTTCTTTCTTGTCTTTATTTTTTTTATAAAGAAATTGATATCCATTTACAGGACTATAAGGACTCATTCCAATTAATTTAGGGTAATAATTTAAATTCAGCTCTTGAGCCAATCTTGCAAATGATTGGTCAAAAATGAATTCTCCATAGCTATGATTTTTTAAAAAAAGTGGGGCAATTCCTAATATCTCTTGATTTTTAAAAGCAACAAAATATAGTGGCTGCCAACCAGTTTCTCTTGAAACACTTTTTGATATCTCAAGGTTTTTAATCCAAGTCCATTCATAAAATGGATTATTAATTTCATTTGCTAATTCATTCCATATCTCCTTGGAGATTTCCTTAATTGACAATTTGACTTCAACTTTATGTATTGTTTGGTTCATTTATTATTGAATTTTTTTAAATTTTTTTGTAATGAATATGGATTTCGTTATTCATTAAATTTTTAATTGATTTTATTTCCCATAGTCTTTCGAGATCAAAAATCGCATTTGTTTGTTCTGGAGGGATCCATGTATATCTACCTCCAATAATTCGTGGAATTATTGTAATTTTTATATCTGTTATTAGATCTTCTTTTATAAATGAATTTATAAGTTTTGCGCCTCCTAAAAGAGCTAAATCATTTATCCCTTGTTTTTTGAGTGAAATTAAGGTTTTTTTCCATGAATCTTCGAAAAAGAGTTCTTTCTCGAATTCATTATTCGACGAATTATCAACTTTACTTGAGCTTATTAGCCATCTTCTAATTGGTTGACGAAAGTATTTCCAATTACTGTTAAATTTTTTGCTATTTGACGCAACTATAGAAATTGGTTGGCTATTTGATATGTTTAATTCGTCATTATCAGTGAGATTTTTAACTAGGTAAGTTGATTGATGAGCTATTAAAGTACCTAAACCAAAAATGGTGGCGTCAACCATTGATAAGTTTTGATTTAATATTTTTTTATCTTCATCGCTTCCAAGATGCGATTCTCCTCCTCCAGGAAATGCAATTCTCCCATCAAGACTTGATGCTATAACAATTATTACTCTTGGGATACTCAAGTTTGCGTGACTAAACTATTTTCAAATTTCAATTTTAATGAATTGGTTAACTTTTGATCAACATAAATTTCTGCAGCATTATTTGGACTCTCCTGGAGTCTTATTTTGTGTAATGTTGCACCAAGTTGATGTATTGGTTTTTTAAGAATATCAGAAATATATAAAGCTATATTTTCAGCGGTTGGAACACAATTATGGAAAAATGCGATGTCTTTATTAAGAAAAGTATGATCTAGTTGTTCAACAACTAAATCGTTAATTATCTCTTGGAGGGCAGATAAGTCGCAAACCATTCCTGTTCTTTTATCAATGTCTCCTTTTACAGTTATGTCGACAAGATAGTTATGACCATGTCCATTAACTCTGGCACATTTGCCATAGATTTTTTGATTTTCATCAAATGATATCTCTTCTTTTGCAAGTCTATGAGCGGCTGCAAAATGAGTTTGTACTGTTAAAAATGCTTCCATGTTTTTTCCAAAATAATCTGCCCATAAATTTGGGTTTTCATAAAGTCTTAGACTTGTAAGAGGTAAATCATCTTTCAGACGACTCCAAATGACCTTTACTAATGCTTCAGTTGTGGGAAGTATACCCTCTTGATTATTAACATTAAATTCAGGCCAGACATCATTTAAAAAACGAAAATCTAATTGTCCAGTAACCTTATCTTTAATAGAGTGTTTTACATCAGAGAGATTAAGTACCATTCCATCAGAGTCTAGTTCTCCACCCATTGAAACAATAAGTTCATAATTATGACCATGACCTGGTGCAATACTGCACTTTCCAAAAAGAGATAAATTTTCTTCTGGGCTTTTTTCAGGAAGCCAATAACGGTGACTAGAACTAAAGCACGCACGTCGAGTTATGACGCATTCACGTCCCTTTCCATGAGATGGTTTGGATTGTGTAGAAGTCATACCTGTCTGCGATAATACTATCTTAAGGTTTTAAATACACTTTTGTCTTTATGGAAAAATCCATTATCGAAAAAACACTTCAAACTATTAAGGGCAGAAGCATATTTTTAATAGGAATGATGGGTTCTGGTAAGTCACAAACTGGTATGAAGCTGGCTGAATTATTGAAGTATAAATATATTGATTTAGATTCATTAATAGAGAAGTTGGCAAAAAAATCTATAAATCAAATTTTTAATGATGAAGGAGAATATAATTTCCGCGAATTAGAAGCAAACTGCCTTAAAGAGACTATCAAAATTCCTTCATTAGTAATCTCAACTGGGGGAGGAATAGTTACCAAATCTGAAAACTGGGGAATCTTAAGACAGGGAATAATTGCTTGGATAGATCTCGACAAAGATATAGCAATTGAAAGATTAAAAAATGAAATTGACAATAGGCCACTTCTTCAGGGAAAGAATCTAAATGATCTATATATGAGCATTTTTCAATCTAGAGAAAATTTGTATTCTCAAGCAGATTTAAGAATTCAAGTAAAAAAAGAAAATATTGAAGAAGTTGCTATGAAAATAATTAATGCAATTCATAAAGAAATAATCAGTTAATCTGGTTCAATTCTTACTGCAAACCATTTGACAACGTATCCTAATTTTATTTCTAATTCATAAGTGCTTTCCAATAATTCTTCAAAAAATTCCTGATCAGGATCTTCTATATTTTGATATATTGTTTTTGTTTCTGTCTTACTAAGCCAATTCTTCAACCATAAAATTGCTTCTTGCTTTGATACAATTTTTTCTTTTGAATCTGGCTCTAATAATACATAATGATCTGATGCTCTTATTAGTGGATTTGACATAATGAAAATTCTTCTTGGATTAATTCTATGCTTGATTTTTCAAGGAATTTTTTTAGAAAGTTCTTTTGCTCTAGTAGATTCTAATGTACGAGAGTTTTTGGAAAATCGTGTAAATCAATGGCCAGAATTATATTTGCCAAATTTTAAATTATCGGATACTTCTAAGGATTTAATTTATCCTAAATGGTTCGAGGGGAATTGGCTTGTTACTTCTCAAGATATTGTTAATGATTCAGAAGAGCCAGTTATTTATAAAGTAAATTTCTTTAAGAATGATTCAGATTTAATTGTTGGTAATCGTTCAAAAAATTCTGAATCCATTGGAAAAGCAATATTTGGTGAAACCTTAATAAAGGTTGTAAATGATCCTCAATCTATTAATAATCAAATTACTTATTTAAAAGATGATTTTTATATTGATTCAAGAATTACAGGGAGAAATCAGATCCGAGATGATGATATTTTTTTCGCAGATGAGCTAGTTATACAAACAGCACATAAGCCAGGTGCTTCAAGGATTAATCAGGTAGAAACCATTAGTAAATTTCAAAAATGTTCCGAAGAAATATTGGATGTTGATAATTCAATCAAACCATCAATTTGTGGAGTGCAATATGTTGCTTCTTATGGTTCAAAAGTTGGTGATTCTTCTATTCATGCTATAAAAACAAATAAATATCAATTGAAGTTTGAATTTATTGAGAGTTAGCACTAAAAAGATATTCTTCTAAGTTGTTCCTCCAAATGAAAAGATTTTCTAAATAAGGGTTGTTTATGTATTCTTGGCTCCCCTCTCCTGAAAGAATTGGTCCTGCAGACTTTGGAAATTTAAGAAGGGATAATTGAGCAGCAATTGAAATATCTGCAATTGATAAACTATCTCCAATTAAATATTTCTTGTTAATCAAGGATTTTGATAAAGCTTCCAGTAATTTTTGGAGTTCTAAATTATCTTTAGAAGACAAAACTACATTAGAAATTTTACTAAGATTTTCAAAAGGTAATTTATCAACAATACTTTTAACTGAAGAAGGTATTTCATCTGGAAGTAATGCTGTTCTAAGTTGTGGATTTTCTATTGCAGATTTTATTAAAGCTTTTCTACAAGTTGTAGCCATTGTAGTATCTGCCCAGTCTTCAATTAGTTTGCATTGTGCAAATAATATTGGATCCTCCGGAAAAAGTGGATTGTTTTCATTTTTTTTATCTATGTATTCGCAAATAGTTGAAGAGTCATTAATAACTTGATCATTACTATCGACTATTACGGGTACTTGTTTTTGACCTGATAATTTAAAGATTTCAAATTGGCCTATTCCAGGTTTTACTTCTTCAACTCGATATTGTAGTTTTTTTGCATGAAGAGCCATTCTTGCTTTTAAACAAAAAGCACTATGCCTAAATTGATATAATGTAATCATGCTGTTTAATGTTTGTTAAAACTTAGCTAAAAAAGTAATCTATTTGTGGAGCTGATGGGCGAATTTTTCTCTAATGTTGCGAGATATCCAAAGTATTTGATATCTATCATTGTTGGGGGACTTGTTGCTTTGCTTGAACCTTTATTCAAGAATAGATCAAATCCATTAACAATAGTAGGTTTGATATCTTCTGTCTTAAGTGCTTTCATAACTATTTATTTTGTCTTGCAAGCGATGACAAACCCAATAAATTTACAACCATAATGCCAAATAATTACCGTCTTGCAAAAGTTTCTTCTCTTTTGAAGAAAGAAATAACCCTTATTTTGCAGAATGATTTAGAAAATGATCTTATTAGAGATCATTTCGTCAATATTTCTAAGATTGATTTATCAGGTGATTTGCAACACTGTAAAATTTATATAACTTCAACCGCGCAAGAGAAAGTGAGGAAAGAGATTGTGGCAAATTTGAATACTGCTAAAAGCTCTATAAGGCATAGTTTAGGCAAAAGAATTGAGATGAGAAGAGTTCCAGAGATAATTTTTAAAGACGATGTTGTTCTTGATAAGGGATTATCAGTCTTGAAACTTCTCGATGAATTAAAAAATCAAAATCAAAATCATAATGTTGAGGATAAGGATGCCAAAAGTTGATCTACCCCTTGATCAAAGAAATATAATAATTACTCGATCAAAAGAAGGGATATTGGATATAAAAAAGATATTCACAAGCAAGGGTGCTGATGTATTTGATTTGCCTGCAATAAGTATTGGTGATCCTGATGATTTGAATCCTCTTGACGAAGCATTAAATCAAATTAATGATTTTCATTGGATTATTTTTTCCAGTAGTAATGGGATTAAATTTGTGGATAAAAGACTTAGATACTTTAATAGTTCATTAAAAGAATGTTCTAAAAAAACAAAAATCGCCGTAGTCGGAGAAAAAACCTCAAAAACTCTTGATGATTTTGGGATTAAGGCTGATTTTATACCGCCAGAATTCGTTGCAGAAAGTTTAATTGATAATTTCCCAGTATCTGGTTATGGACTTCGAGTCTTTGTACCAAGAGTTCAAACAGGTGGTAGGGATCTAATTGCAGATCAATTTAGAAAGGCTGGGTCCCGTGTAATTGAGGTTGCTGCATATGAAACCAGGTGTCCTGACTCAATTCCTAAAGAAACAATTGATATTATTTCTAATCGCAAAGTAGATGCAATTATTTTCTCAAGCGGTAAAACCGTAGTAAATGCTGCTTTTTTACTAGAAAAAAAACTTGGAAAAAAATGGTTAGAATATTTCGATCAAATTAAGTTATTAACTATTGGACCTCAGACAACAAAAATATGTAACAAGATTTTTGGAAGAGTTGATAGTCAGGCACAAAAATATACTTTTGAAGGATTACTAGATGTAGCAATTAATATTTTTAATTAGAAAAATTTTTTGTATAGTTCTTTTCAACTAACTCTTTGAACCTATCAATATTGGCCTGTAATTCGTTTGTGACCATTTTGCCTAAAATATTTTCTTCCATAAACCGAGCAATCATTTTTGGTAGTTCATAAGTTATGGCTAAATTGACCGTTGTGATTTGATCAGTTTTACTTTCGAAAACTACTGATCCCTCAGTTGGTAAACCTCCTATAGATTTCCATTTAAGTTTGCTTTTTTCAACCCTTTCTGTAATTTGAGCTTTCCATTTAAACCTAAAGCCATTTGCAGCTAAAGTCCATTCTGTTAAATCTGGTAAAGTATTAGTTTCTTCGTCAACTGTTTTTACAGATTCGATCCAGCTCATCCAAAGTGACATTGAGTCTAAATCGCTCCATGTATCCCATACATTTTCAAGAGGCGCATTAACAACTGTTATTACGTCATGTTTGAGCCAAGTACCCATGAATTAACTTACTGCAAGATTTTTTGCTAATTCGGCTTTCTTCTCTAAAATTGCGGCGGCAGCTAAATGACCACTCATTGTAGCTCCCTCCATAGAGTCTATATAATCTTGTTTTGTATAACTACCAGCCATGAAGAAATTAGATATAGATGTTTTTTGATCGGGTCTGAAAGGTTCCATACCTGGAGCTTCTCTATAGAGTGATTGTGGAATTTGTACCACGTTACTCCAAAGCAATTTAAGGTTTTTTGAGGATGGGAATAGACGGCGAACCTCTTTATCTATTTCTTTTGTAATTCTTTCTGTGGATCTTCCCATCCATCTATCGCCAGGAGTTAAAACACATTGGAGAAGCGATCCCATATCTTTTTTCCTATAGTCTGCTGGACTTGCTAGTGCTAAATCAGCAAAACAACTGAAAGAAGCATCAGCGGAATAAAGAAGGTTATCTAGTCCAATTGGTTCATTTCCAGTATTATCTCTTTCTAATTCAGTAACCCATCCGTCATATCTTAATTGGATTGTGGCAACAGCTACAGCTCTAAGTTTTTTTAAACCTTCAAATTCTTTAAATTGATACCATTCTTTTGGAATTATTTTTTTTATTCCAGGAACATCACAGGCAGCTAGAAATTTGTCTGCAAACACTGCTTTAATTCCTTCAGGAGAAGATATTTTTAATTGATTTACTGAATAAGAGGAAGATTCCTTTTCATAAATGATTTCTTCTACCTTATGGTTAAGATGTATTTTTGCTCCTTTGTTTGTGATGTAGTCGACAATAGGTTGAGTTAACCACTTATGCGGAGAACCTTTTAAAAGATTAAGTTTTGAGGCTTCTGTTTTTGAAGCAAACATCATAAATATAGTTAGCATGCATCTTGCTGAAATATCTTTGCAATTAATAAAACCTAAAGCGTATGCTATAGGATCCCACATTCTTTCTAAGCTTTTTTCACTTCCACCATGGTTTAAAAACCATTCTTTAAAACTAATTTTATCTAGATCTCTAATAATTTTCATTGCGCCTTCATAGTCTATCAATCCTCTAACTATTGGGCTTGTTCCTAAAGCTAAGGCATTTCTGAACTTATCTACCCAAGTAAGTTGTTCGGTGGTAAAAAAAGCTTTAAGTCCATTAAATGGAGCACCTAAAGGGAATCTGAAGTCTAAAGATTTTAAATCACCACCATTATTAATAAATAGATGAGTATGATCTTTCGGGAGTAAATTGTCTAGAGCTCCTACTTTTTTCATTAATTTAAAAAGATTTGCATAATTGTAAAAAAATACATGTAAACCCATCTCTATGTGGTTGCCATCCTTATCTTCCCAACTTCCAACTTTACCTCCCCAAAATGACCTGCTCTCGTAAATTTCTACTTCGTGACCTTCATCAATTAAATTGACTGCCGCTGTAAGACCAGCTAATCCAGAACCAACTATTGCAATTTTCACTTTTTCTTAGAATTATAACAAATCAAGTTTGAATAACGTTTGTTCTATGCATCCTATCGATTAAGTTTTTATATTATAAATAATAGAAATCCCTTGTTTATGGAAAATGTAGAAGTTAAACAGGAAATTAAAAATTCTGATGATGGCAAAGGTATCTTAATTACGAATGATGCTATAGAACAAATTTCAAATTTATTGAAGGGCCAAAGTGATAAAAAAGCACTAAGGGTAGGAGTAAGATCAGGCGGTTGTAGTGGAATGAGTTATACGATGGATTTTATAGGAACTGATGAAATAAATCCTGATGATAAAGTTTATGATTATTCATTAAAAGCTGATCAAAGCTTTCAAGTGGTTTGTGATCCTAAAAGTCTTTTATACATTTATGGAATGCAGTTAGATTTTAGTAAGGAATTAATTGGAGGTGGCTTTAATTTTGTAAATCCCAATGCCTCTCAAACTTGTGGTTGTGGAAGCTCCTTTGCAGTTTAATAAATAATGAATAACGAAATTAATCCCATCGAAGAGGATTTTAATGCAGCTTTATCAAGATATAAAGCAGGGGAGGATTTAATTCCAATCGTTCAAGATTTTCAAAAAATTATACAGCAAATTCCAAATCATTTTGCTGCTTGGACTTGTTTATCATGGCTTCAATTACTTTTGAAAAATAATGAAGAAGCTTTGTCATCTGCCAGGCAAGCTGTTCGATTAAATCAGCAAGATCCACAAGCAAGAATGAATTTGTCTTTAGCTCTTTTGGCTACCAACAATAAAGGTGTTAGGGATCATATTGAGTTAATAAAAAAAATGTCTATGATGATGCCAGATGTGAAAAGTGAGTTGAAAGAATCTGTTGAAGATGGATTAAGTAGATATCCTGATTGGCCTGAGTTAACCAAAGTAAAAAAATGGTTGGAATTTTAAATTGTTTAAGATTTTAATATTGAGTAATGGGCATGGAGAAGATCTATCTGGCAGTCTAATAGCTAAACAATTTGCAAAAAGTGGTTATTCTGTTCATGCTTTGCCAATTGTTGGTATGGGAAACCATTACGAAAAAGAACAAATTAAGATTATCGGTAAAACTAAAGAATTTAGAACTGGAGGAATTGGCTATAATTCCCTCAAGGGAAGACTTACTGAGATATTAGGAGGAGAAATATTTTATGTCTTAAAAAGATTATATTTAACTTTTAAAATAAGAAAAAAATATGATTATTTTTTTGTAGTCGGAGATATTGTGCCAGTTTTTTTTGCATGGGTTTGTAAGAAAGAATTTTTTACATATCTAGTTGCTTATTCCAGTCATTACGAAGGGAAGTTGAAATTACCATGGCCTTCTAAATTTTTCTTGCTTTCACAAAAAGCAAAAAAAATATATACAAGAGATTCCCTTACAGCTAATGATTTAACATTGCAATTAAAAAAGAAAGTGTCTTTTTTAGGCAACCCATTTATGGATAAGTTTTTTCCTAGAAACAAAGAATTAAATAAAGCTGAATTTAGTATTGGATTATTTCCAGGAAGTAGATTCCCAGAGATTTTAGATAATTTTGTTTTAATTGTAGAGGTATTAGAGGAATTGTCAGATTTAAGATATTTTCAAAAAATTCAGTTTAATTTTGCAATAGTTAATGCTCTATCTTCATTAAAAATAAAGGAGATATTTCAAAAAAGAGGATGGTTAAAAATAGAAAATATAAAAAATAATAATCTCTTGAAATTTCAATATAAATTTTTAGAAGTGAATATATATTGGAATAATTTTGACAAAATATTATTGAAAAGTAGATGCTGTATTAGCATGGCAGGAACAGCGGCAGAGCAAGCGATTGGATTAGGCAAACCGGTTATTCAGATTGAAGGTAAAGGTCCACAATTTACAAGAACTTTTGCAGAAGCGCAGAGACGTTTGCTTGGAAAATATGTTTTTTGTGCCACCAATTATAAAGATAAGAATGATCAAATCAATCAGACAATAAAATTGATTATAAAAATAATAGACCTTATACAGCTGAATAAGAAGTTTATGATCTCATGTAATGAAAATGCTAAAAAAAGACTGGGTGAAAACAAAGCTTGTCTTAAAATGGTTAATGATATGAATATTGTTATAAAAAATGACTAAGGAGAATAATCAAAATAAGTTAAAACAAATTATCGATAATTTGTTATTAATAAATTTATTTACTGTCATTTTTTTTGCAATATTTTTTATTTTTGCAATCATCATGCAATTAAATGGCATATTTATCTTTATCAATTTTATTCAGATAGTTTGGAATCCTTTTATCGTTCCATTGATAACAATTCTTATAATTGGTGCTTTAGTAAACGGTATTAATTCTTGGTGGAGGCGTAAATTGCTTTCTCAAGAAGAGGATATTTAAAAGTATAATTTTTGAGTTTACTGCTAATTACTTTTTGTCCTTCTAATACAACTTTTGCCCCATCCCCTAACAATATTTTTAAAACTGCTCCAGGCACTGGAAGTAAATTAGGTCTATTCAGACATTTGCCTAAAGTTTTAGAAAAGTCTTTCATTAATACGGGATTTGGTGCAACAGCATTAAATACTCCCGAATACTTTTTATCAACTAATGCTTGAGTAATTAATGCACATAAATCAGTTCTATGAATCCAACTCATCCATTGCTTACCATCTCCAATTGGTCCACCTAATCCAACTTTAAATATGGGGAGCATTTTCCCTAATGCTCCTCCATCTGCCTCTAGCACAATTCCAATTCTAAAAATAACTAACCTTGAGAAAAATGGTTTTTCAGCAGCGACCACTTCCCATTTTTTGCAGAGATTAGCTAAAAAGTCTTTTCCTCCAATACTACTTTCAGTGAATTCACCAGACAAACTTGTACCGTAATAACCTATTGCTGATCCATTTATAATGACTTTCGGGTTTATTTTAAAATTTTTAAGGGTCTTCATCATAAATTGCGTGGTGTTAATACGACTATTTTCAATCTCTATTTTTTGTACAGAAGTCCATTTTTTTTCTGCTATGGGTTCCCCCATAAGGTTAATAATTCCATCTGTATCTTTTAAAATATTTAGAAGATTTTCGTTATTCCAGTTTTTTTCTTTTGATAAATCTATTTGAAAAAACTTAAACTTATTGAAATCTAAATCAAACTTTAATTTACTAATAGGTTTTCTACTTACAATGTATATTTCGTGATTTTCATTGAGTAGTGTTGGGACTAATTCTTTACCAACAAATCCAGTGCAGCCAAGTAATAAAAGACGCATATCATGTAGATGTTTATCATTTAAGGCTATAAAATTTTTTAGACATTTGTAATTATTATTCCGTTATAAATTTTTTTCAATATTTTTCAAACAAGTTTTTGTATAATAAATTTCAAATAACTTTCTTGAATTTATTATGACAGATTCTATTCCAAAGAAACCTCTCAAGAAAGGAAGTTTAGTTTTTGTCGATAGAGAAAATTATATAAAAAGTACCGAGGCTCTTGCTAGTGATCATGATTTACCTAATTATGTGTTTGAAGGTCCTGGAGAGATTCTCTCAGTCAAAGACGAATATGCTCAGATCCGATGGCGCAGACCTGTTCCAGATGTTTGGTTGAAATTAGAACAACTTAAAGAATATTTGCAATAAAGTTTTATATCTAAAAGTTTTTATTTTTTTTCTCTGTAGACATCCTTGATTGGATTCTTTTTGCTTCTTTGATCATTTCCTTACCATCAAATAAGTAATTATCTACATATCCTTGTGTATATCTATCAAATTCTGATAGTGCATCTTTAACTTGTGAAAAACAATGATAAAGATCGAGACCTAAAGCTGAAATAGACTTTGGAACTATTTTTTTGTTATAAATTTTTTCAACTTTTTCAATTTTTTTTTGTGAAAGATTTATGTAACTGCAGAAATTTTCCATTAGTTGGTCATCATATGGATCCGCAGATAGTTCTTTTATTTCGTTGTTCAAAGGTTTAATTATTTGACTAATTAATCTATTGATTGGAGTGTAAATTTCTTTAATCCATGTTTCAACTTCTTTGTCTTTAATTGAGGAATTATATTTTTTTGAATTTATTTTTTTTTCCCAATTTTCATTTAATGAATCAAATGATGAACTGGGAGAGACAAAACTTCTATCATATTGTTCTTTTTTGATAGGGTCACTTAGAGTCTCCCAGGCATTTTGTATTGCAAGAAATCGTTCTTTTTCCCCCCCTTTATCAGGATGATGTTGCTTTACTAAAGAGCGATATGAAGATTTGATTTCACTTCTGGTTGCATTTTTCTTAAGGCCTAATTCTTCATATAAATTTTTTTCCATTTTTATAAATTATGGATTAAAGATAACCATCTTTTCTGGCTTGAATTGAAGTATTAGATTCAAACATTGCTGTTGATAAATATCTTTCACCAAAACTTGGAAGAATAACTATCAATCTTTTGTTAGTTAGTTCTTTCCTTGCACCGATTTTAATTGTTGCTGCTAGAGCTGCACCGCTACTGATGCCAGATAAAAGGCCTTCTAATCGAGCTAATAAACGTCCATAATAAAATGCTTCATCGTCATCTATTTTTATAATTTCATCGATTAATTTAGTATCTAGTACTTTCGGCACGAAACCTGCTCCTATTCCTTGAATCGAATGAGATCCTGCTTTTTCTCCAGAAATCACAGCACTTTTTTTGGGCTCTACAGCATAAATTTTGCAATTAGGATTAACTTTTTTCAAGAAACGTGCGCAACCAGTGATTGTTCCTCCTGTTCCTACTCCTGTAACTAGTCCATCTAAATTATTGCTGGATTGAGACCATATTTCTTGTGCCGTTGTTCTTTCATGAATATCTGGATTAGCAAAGTTTTCAAATTGATTAAATTGATAGCTATTTGCAATGGTTGAAGACAACTCATTAGCTAAATCTAAAGCTCCTTTCATTCCCTCTTTCCCAGGGGTTAATTGTAATTCAGCTCCATATGCTCTCAACATTGCCCTTCTTTCAATACTCATCGTATCCGGCATAGTTAATATCAATTTATAGCCTTTTGCTGCAGCAACCATTGCTAATGCGATGCCCGTATTCCCACTTGTAGCTTCAATCAACGTTGTTTTGTCTGGTTTTATCAATCCGTCTTCTTCTGCTTTACATAACATTGAATAAGCGATGCGATCCTTAACGGAAGCTGATGGATTGAAACTTTCTAGTTTGGCTATTATTTCTGGATAGCAATTAAAATGCTTTCTGATTCGATTTAATTTAACTAACGGGGTATTTCCAACAAGAGAAGTTATATCATTTGCTATTTCCATGAAATGATTTTTTAAATTTAAAAATACAATCTCCTTAATACATGATAAATGTATTTATGGATCTTTTATAAAATTTTTTCAAAAGAATTTAATTTAAAATAACTTTCTACATAAAAAAATTTACTATTATAAAAGGTAGTTTTTATAATTATTATGTATTCTCTGGAACTAAGTCTGAGATATTCGCCTTTTCCACTTTCAATTCAGAAGAAAGAATTTGATGATGTTAAAAGAATTTATGATGAAATAAAAACTGCTATGAATGAAACTTTAGAATCCTCAAACTTGATCGAATTAAGTTGTGACAAAGTGCAAGATAAATTAATTACTGTAAGAGCTAAAGAAATCATTTCTGTACAGATATATGAAAAATCTTCAGTAGCAGGAGGAGCTAAAAGACCAGGGTTTTCTCTAAATATAGATTGATAGAATAAATGAGAGATTACCTTGATAGTGAAATACCTCATATTAAATTTAGAGATGTTTCTTTTTCTTATCCTGGGGAGAAAGAAAATTTAATTTTTCAATGTAACTTCTCAATAAAAAAACCTGGGTTTTGGATGGTTGTAGGTAAAAACGGAAGCGGAAAAAGTACTCTTCTAAAATTAATTAATGGAATAATCAAACCCAAAAATGGTGTAATTGATTCTAATGCGAATGTTGGCATGGTCTTTCAAAACCCTGATCATCAAATATTGATGCCAAATTGTAGGAGTGAACTTTTGATTAATATTAATCAGAATATAAGTCAAAATGAAATTAACAAAAAAATTGAATATGTGCTTGATCAGGTAGGAATGACTGGTTTTGAAAAAAGGCCAGTTCATACTTTGAGCGGTGGACAAAAACAACGCTTAACTATTGCATGCGCTTTGATTAGTAACAGAAATTTTATTCTTTTAGATGAGCCTACAGCGTTACTTGATCAAACCAGCCAATTAAAAGTTTTACAAACTATTAAAAATCTTACAAGTGACCATAAAAAACCTTTATCTGCTTTGTGGATTACTCATCGTTATGAAGAATTAACTTATGCTGATGCAGTAGCAGAGTTGAACAATGGTTTTTTATCTAGCTGGCAAGAACCATCAAAATTTCAATATAATTAACTCCTATACTTGTCATAAGGTACTTTAAAGAGCTAAATTCATTCTATATTCCTCGGTAGCTCAGCGGTAGAGCGATCGACTGTTAATCGATTGGTCGCAGGTTCGAATCCCGCCCGGGGAGTGTAATTTCAAGTCTAATTAACCATAAGAACTCATGAGAAATCAATTGAGTTCTTTTTTATGGTCATTATTTTGATCTTCATTATGTGCTGGTAATATGCTGGTGAAGACCAGCAAATCACTCAATTTCTTGCTTCAGATTGATTCAGGTGACTGCAGTTTGATTTAAAACGACTCTCGCCCCTATAGTTTATAAATACCAAAAAGTTATCAAAAATCACCCTAAAAAGGTGACTTTTTTTATTTCTTAGACCTCTTTTTTATTAAATAGTAGTTAGCCGAAAATAAAATCAAGTATATTTGATACAATTTTAAGAACAGTATATAGAACATATAAAATTTTCAAAACACCATAATTAAATTTATTTAAGAATTAAAAAAATGTTTTTTAAGAACAGTAATTAAAAACAAAATAAATTCTTCACAAAAAAACTTCTTTGATTGATTTTTATTTTTTAAACTAATACATATTTTTGTTGATATCGTTTGAATTATTACAACATTCAGGAAACTCTAGTCATCCCACATATCCTTTTTCTCTTGATCCAAATTATTCCTTTCAAGTAATTCTATTCTTTGCTTCTGAGAATCTATTTCTGTTTCAATTACGTTTTTATCGTCACTGTATTTTGTTTGTATTTCTAGGTTAATTATCTCAAATTGTTCTCCAAAGAAATCTGACATTTCTCTCCATGCTTCCATTTCCTCTTCTTTGCCAATAGTATCGTTTATCTGATGCGAAATAATTTCTAATACATATTGTTTAAGTTCTTGATGACTCATCGATTCAACTTTTTTTTGAATGTAAAGTTCTTTAAGAATTTCTAATTGTTTTTTTGATAAATCTGAATAGATAATAGACTTCTTTTTCATAGATACTTAAATTTTTTTTAATATAGACAAAATTATAAGTTCAAACATTTTTAAGAAATTAAAAATATTAAACTTAGCTAATTCCTACTAGAAAATTGCAAATCTTTATTTAATTCAATATTTTTAAACCTTAATAATGGCAATCTGAATTAGATATTCTTCCAATTTGAACCATTATTTTTTTCTAATAATCCTTAGATTATTAAGAAAAAGTAAATAGAATCGAAAGAAATTCTAAAATTTCAATTTTTTAAAAATTTGTAATTTCTACTTAATCCATTACTATCACAATGTTATTTGATAAATTTAATTGATAAAATTGTTTACAGTAATTCAGCAATATTAATAAATTCTTGAGAGAATCATATTACCAAAACTTAATTTTAATTTAATAGTTGATAAATATGAAAATTTCAATTCTTTTAATCGAAGACGATCGTGATATGCGCGATCTGGTGGCTAGGCATTTAGAACATTCTGGTTTCGATGTCCAAAAAGCTGAAGATGGCATTAAAGGACAAGCATTAGCACTTCAATATTCACCTGATTTAATACTTTTGGATTTAATGCTACCAAGTGTTGATGGTTTAACTTTATGCCAGAGACTAAGAAGAGATGAAAGAACGTCCAATATACCAATTTTGATGATAACTGCGTTAGGCGGCCTTAAAGATAAAGTTACTGGATTTAATTCTGGAGCAGATGATTACATTACCAAACCATTCGATTTAGAAGAATTACATGTACGCATTAAAGCTTTATTAAGAAGAACCAACAGAGCACAACTAAATTCTAGTAACCAACAAGAAATACTAAATTATGGCCCTTTAACTCTTGTTCCGGAAAGATTCGAAGCTATATGGTTTGAATCTCCTGTAAGGTTAACTCACCTTGAATTTGAACTTCTTCATTGTCTTTTGCAGAGACATGGTCAAACTGTATCACCAGCATTAATTCTTAAAGAAGTATGGGGATATGAACCTGATGATGATATTGAGACAATAAGAGTACATATTAGACACTTGCGCACTAAACTTGAACCCGATCCACGCAAACCTATTTATATAAAAACTGTATACGGTGCTGGATATTGTCTAGAGTTACCAATTGGTTCTCAAGTGGAAACTGCTAGGCAAGAGTTCATTCAAGCAAGAAATCCTGACTTGATAAATTCTGCAGTAGATTAATCTCACATATCTTCTATTGAAATTTTTAATAAAGTTATTTCCCAAGCCAACCTTGATTGAATGTTTTTTCTTAGAAGGTATTTTAAATTTTCAAGTTTTTTAACTAATCTGATATTTTTTGTTTTTCTCCACCAAATTGTTTGAATTAAATTTACCAAACAAATCTGTTGAGAAATTTCTAATTTTTCATATATTGATTTAGATATTTCTAATATTTCCAGACTACTTTTAATTGGGGAATCTAATTTACTTAAAATTTCATCTGAAAAATCGTTCCAAATTTCAATATTTTTCAATAATTGATCTGGAGATCCATTTGCAGAGTTTATTAAATCTTCAATTTTTAATTCTGTATTGATATTAAATTTATCGGTATCAAAATATTCTCTAAAAATAGACTTTATTTGTTTACTAGACAAGGATCGAAATCTGACGATTTGACATCTTGAAATTATCGTATCTAAGAGAAGATTTAATTTAGATGTTAGTAATATAAAAATGCCGTTACTGGGTTCTTCTAAGGTTTTTAAAAGGCAATTCGAGGCTGCCTCGTTTAACAAGTGTGCATCAAAAATCAAAACAATTTTTTTTTCTGAGTTTATTGATTTTTGACCAAGAAAAGTTTTGATATTACGTATTTGAGCAATCTTAATAATTTCAGATCCATTTTTTTTTATTTTTTCAAGATCTGAACTTCCTGAATTTTTAGTTGCCAAAGGAGAATCAGGTTCGATAATTAGAAGATCTGGATGGTTATTGTTGGTAATTCTCTCTTCAATATTCTCGCATTGGGAAGATTGTTTGAAAATCTCTTTTATAAATCCAAAAGCAGTTTGTTTTTTGCCTAACCCCTCAGCACCAAAAAATATATAACCATTAGCAAATGATTTGTTTTTAATTATGTTGTCAAGACAGCTATTGACTTCTTCATTCAAAATAAAATTATTTTTTTTAACCTCAATCATTTGTTATTAGAAAAATTGTTTAGCAAAGTCTCTTTAATTTGATTAGAAATAGTTTGAATATCTTGCGAAGCAGATATTACTTTCCAGTTTTTTTGTTTGGCAATTCGTTTGAAACCTTCATTTACTTTTTCTAAAAATCTAATACCTTCTGATTCTATTCTGTCTGGAATTTCATTTTTTCTTCGGAATATGCTCTCTTCTGGAGAAATTTCTAAGAAGAAAGTGAGATTTGGAGATACTCCTTGACACACAATAGATTCAATATTTTTAATTATTTCTAAATTTATATTTCTTCCATAACCTTGATAAGCCAGTGTGGAATCTGAAAATCTATCACTTATTACCCAATCATTATTATTTAAAGCAGGTGAAATAATTTTTGAAACATGTTCAGCTCTATCAGCTGAATAAAGCAATAATTCTGCAAGAGATGAAGGCTTGTTATTTTCATTATTATCAAGAATTAGTTCTCTAAGTTTTTTTCCTAAAAGACTGCCTCCAGGTTCTTTAGTTGTGATTAATTTAGACCCTTTCTTTATTAGACCACTGTTTGGCAGCCATTTAGATAATTCATCTATTTGGGTAGTTTTACCACATCCATCAATACCCTCAATAACTATAAATTTTCCTTTCATTTAATCTAGAGATAAAGCATTAATTACTACTGTAATAGAGCTAATAGCCATTAATAATGCTGCTATTGAGGGAGTAAGAAGAATACCGTATTTAGGGAATAAAATGCCTGCAGCTAAAGGTATAGCTAGTAAGTTGTAACCAAAAGCCCATGTAAGATTTTGCTTTATTTTTCTAATAGTTTTTTTTGCAAGATTTAAGGCGTAGGGTAATCCATTTAGTTGATCTCCCATCAATACTACATCTGCATTTGCCTTGGCTATTTGAGTCCCTGATCCCACCGCAATCCCTAAGTCAGAAGATGCTAAGGCTGGGACATCATTAATACCATCACCAATCATTGCTACTTTATTATCAATTTTTAAATTTTCTATAGTTTTTAGCTTCATTTCAGGAAGAAGCTCCCATTTTACTTCTGTTTCTTTAAAACCAATTTTTTTTGCCAAAGCTAAAACTGTTTGTTTCCTATCTCCACTTAAAATATTAATTTTAAATTTGTTTTTTCTTAAATTTTGCACTGTTTTAATTGAATCATCTCTTAGTAAATCTCCTAAGAAAATAAAGCCTAATAACTTATCTTTGATACTTACTCCAATAATAGTATTTGTTTTTGTTTCTTCATTTTCAATTACTTTTTTTGCATCACTATCAATAATTATTCCTTTACTTAGCAGCCATTCAATATTTCCAATATTAATAAGTCCATCAATTGACTCTAGTTCTCCAGAAATACCTCGGCCTGAATGAGTGACAATTTTTTTTATTGGAAAGAAACTTAAATTTTGTTTTTTTGCTTCTTGAATTAACGCATCTGCGATTGGATGTCTGCTTTCCTTTTCTAAGCTGGCAGCTATTCTTAATAAAAAAGAATGATCATCATTATTTTTATATTCAACGATGAAAGGCTTACCTTTTGTTAAGGTACCTGTTTTGTCAAAAATAATGTGATTAATTTTTGAAGCCATCTCTATTTTGTCCCCGCCTTTAAATAAAACTCCCTTTTTTGCTGCTTTACCTGATGCGACAGTTATTACAGTTGGGGTAGCTAAACCTAATGCACAAGGACAAGCTATTACTAAAACAGCAATTGACAATTGAATCGCTAAACTAAGGAAATTATCAGCATTACTACCGAGCGAACTATGAAGTGTATGGCTTGAGTGAGTGATGAATTGATGATTATGACTTAATAAATCTGGCCAAATGTTTCTTGCCCCCTTCCACCAAAAGAAGAAGGTTAAAGTAGCAAAAATAAGTACAAAGTAAGTAAATTTGCCTGCAATTACATCAGCAATTCTTTGAATGCGAGGTTTTGTGGCGTTAACAGACTCAATAAGATTTACTAGTTTTGCAAGAGAAGAATCACCTCCGACTTTTTGTACTTTAAGTCTAAGAGTTGAATTAAGATTTAAAGACCCACTAGATAAATTTTCGCCTTCTTTTACCTCGATAGGTTTGGATTCTCCAGTGATATGTGAAACATCAACATATGAATTACCTTGAGTAACAATGCAGTCAGCGGGTACTCTGTCTCCTGCTAAAACTTGAATCTCTTGATTAGGTCTTAAAGTGTTTACTCTTATTGATTTTATTTGATTATCATTAGTGTAGATATTTGCCATTTCAGGTTGAAGATCTAATAACTCTCCGATGGATGAACCAGTTTGGTATCTTGCTCTTTCCTCTAGAAAACGCCCAATCAATATAAAGCCTAATAGCATAACTGGTTCATTAAAAAAACAAGGAAAACCAGTGGTAGGAAATATTAAGGATAGAAGACTTGTTATATATGCGCTAGTTACTCCAAGAGCGACTAGAGAATCCATATCAGGACGATTC
>QCCQ01000005.1 GCA_003278875.1 Prochlorococcus sp. AG-347-L21
AACGATAATGACTATATAAAATTGAAAAGATGGCTTGAAAATAAAGGGCTTCCAACCACTAAAGCATACTTTGCAGATGCTAGTGGATTGTCTCGAAAAAATAAAATTACAACAAGGTTAGTTGCATTGTTTTTAAATAAAATGAGATATTTTAATGATTTTAAAGCTTATCAATCTACACTTTCAGTTACTGGAGTAAGAGGAACATTAGCTAAAAGATTTGTAAAAAGTGAATTGTCTGGAAAGTTTTTTGGCAAAACAGGGACTCTTGCAAATGTCTTTGCATTATCTGGCTTTTTATATAAAAATGAAAGGCCAATAATTATAAGCATTATCCAAAATTCTAATAAAATTGATAAAGAAAAAGCTTTTAAATTATTACGTGATATTTATTACTTGAAATCTTGTTAATAAACATATTATTTAAAATATTCTTTTAAATCCCTCTCAACAGAGGGGGGTACCATGTGATTAATTTCACCACCAAATTTAGCAACTTCTTTTACCAATGAACTACTGAGAAAACTATAATTTGTATTTGTCGATAAAAATATAGTTTCAATATCATTATTAAGAGATTTATTTGTATGAGCAATTTGAAGTTCATACTCAAAATCACTCATTGCTCTTAAGCCTCTAAGAATAAGATTAGCTTTTAGATCATTTGCACAATCTACAGTAAGACCAGAATAAGAAATAACTTCAATATTAGGTAAATGAGAAAGAGAATTTTTTATTTGTATTATTCTTCTTTCAAGATTAAATGTTGGTGTTTTAGAAGTATTTTGTAAAACAGCAACAACTAGATTGCCAAATATTTTTTCAGCTCTTTCTATTAAATCAATATGCCCGTTTGTTAAAGGATCGAATGTACCAGGATAAAGAATTTTCATGAATTTATTATGATCGAATAAGAAATTTAGTTAAAATAAGTCTATTAGATATATCAATTATGACATTAAACTTAGAAGCAAAAAAAATCTTATTAAGAAAAATACCTCACGGATTATTTATTTGTGGAGTTAGAGACGAAGAAAAAAATGAAGTGAATGGATTTACTGCTAGTTGGGTAACTCAAGGTTCCTTCTCTCCTCCATTAGTAGTAATGGCTGTTAGAGCAGAAGGTTCTAGTCATGAAATAATAAAGTCCACCAATAAGTTCTCTTTAAATGTCCTCAAAAGTGATCAAAAGGATCTAGCAGCTGTTTTCTTTAAACCCCAAAAAGCATTAGGAGGCAGATTTGAATCTGTTGAATTTAATTTAGGTGAACTTGGATTGCCTATTTTAGTTGATAGTGTTGGTGGAGTTGAATGTAATGTTGTTGGAAGTGTTATTTATGGAGACCATACAGTTTTTGTAGGAGAAGTTCAATCTGCATATTTGAATAATGATGTTGACTCTCTAAATTTATCTTCAACTGGCTGGAATTATGGAGGTTAATATTTATATATGAGTAATTCCTCTATAGAAACAATACATAACAAATATAATTTTAAAATTGAATATAAATTAATTAATAATAAAGAATTACTAAAATCAAGATTATCCGAAATTCCAAAGTCATCTGGGTGCTATCTTTTTAAAGATATAGATAATAATTTACTTTATATTGGTAAATCAAAAAAACTACGAAGTAGAGTAAGTAGTTATTTTAATAATTTTTCAGATCTAACTCCAAGATTAAGTTTGATGGTTCGTCAAATAACTGAGATAGAAATTATAGTCACAGATAGCGAATATGAAGCACTAAATTTAGAGTCAAATTTAATAAAAACAAACAAACCATACTTTAATATTCTTTTAAAGGATGATAAGAAATATCCATATCTTTGCATAACTTGGAGTGAAAAATATCCTCGAATATTTATTACAAGAAGAAGAAGAAATAGAAATAATTTAGATAGATATTATGGACCTTATGTAGATGTCGGATTATTAAGGAGAACATTATTTACGATAAAAAAAATATTTCCACTTAGACAAAGGCCAAGGCCAGTCTATAAAGATAGAACTTGTTTGAATTATTCAATTGGAAGATGTCCAGGTGTTTGCCAAGAAGTAATATCATCTGACGATTATAAAAAAATAATGAAACAAGTATCTATGATATTTCAGGGAAGGAATGATGACTTAGAAATATTTTTACAAAAAAAAATGTTGCAATTTTCAAATGATTTAGATTATGAAAATGCAGCAAAAATAAGGGACCAAATTTCAGGTTTAAAATTATTAACTGAATCACAAAAAATATCAATACCTGATTCTTCTATTAATAGAGATATCTTTGGAATAGTTTCAGAAAAAAATGTAGCTAGTATACAAATTTTCCAAATGAGATCTGGTAAGCTTATTGGAAGAATTGGCTATAGTCAAAAATTAAATAATGAAGATGAAAATCTTATTTTACAAAAGATATTAGAAGAGCATTATATGAATGTTGAAGCCGTAGAAATACCATCAGAAATTCTTATTCAATATAACCTTCCAAAACAAGCAACCATAGAGGATTGGTTAACGGAGCTAAGAAAAAATAAAGTAAAAATCTTAATCCCAAAAAGAAATAAAAAACATGAAACTGTAGAAATGGTTTTAAAAAATGCGAAATTGGAATTAGATAGAATATTAAATGGAATACAAGATAATGAATCATCAATTGAGGATCTTGCCCAAATACTTGAATTAAGCGAACAACCTAAAAGAATTGAAGGTTATGATATAAGCCATATACAAGGTAGTGACCCTGTAGCATCACAAGTCGTTTTTATTGATGGGATTCCTTCTAAACAGCATTATAGGAAATATAAAATTAAAGATCCAAACGTTTTTGTAGGACATAGTGATGATTTTGCTTCGATATATGAAGTAATACATAGAAGGTTTAAAAAATGGTCAAGATTTAAAAAAAGCGGAGGGGATTTTTCAATATTAAATGATAAAACGAATAGTAAATTAGACAATGAACTTCTATCAGATTGGCCTGATTTAATAATGATTGATGGAGGAAAAGGACAGTTAAATGCAGCTATTAAAGCATTAAAAGATTTAAATCTTGAGGAAGAAGTAACTATATGTTCATTAGCAAAAAAAAATGAAGAAATATTTATTCCAGGCTTTACTAAGTCTCTTGATACTGATGAAAATCAAAAAGGAGTTCTTCTATTAAGAAGGGTAAGAGATGAAGCACATAGATTTGCATTATCTTTTCATAGAGACAAAAGATCTAAAAGAATGAATAGATCTCAATTGTCCCAAATCAGTGGATTAGGACCATCAAGAATAAGAGAATTGCTTGAGCATTTTAAATCAATAGACGCGATAAGAATAGCTAGTAAAGAGGATTTATCAAAAGTTAAAGGACTTGGAAAAAATTCAGTAAATGATATATATGAATATTTTAACGAGTTATAAATATTAATTAATTTTTGAAAAATAGATTTATTGATATTGTCAAATATAACTATATTAAAAATATATATTTTTAAATTAATCTAGTAATTTGGCAGCTGAAGCATATCTCTGGTTTAAATCACTTCACATTATGGGTGTAATCGTTTGGTTTGCGGGACTTTTTTATTTAGTAAGACTTTTTATATACCATGAAGAATCTAGAAATATGGATAATGAATTAAAAATTGCCTTTAATAAACAATACACCTTGATGGAGAAAAGGTTGGCGAACATAATCACAACACCTGGGATGATACTAGCTTTAAGTATGGCTATATGCATGGTTATTATGCAACCAAGTTGGTTAAGTGAGAAGTGGTTGCAAATTAAAATTTCTTTTGTTTTAGCATTAGTAATTTATCATTCTTATTGTTATAAAATAATGTATTCATTACAAAATGGCACTTCAACCATTTCAGCAAAAACCCTTAGATTATTAAATGAATTGCCTACTTTATTATTATTTATAATTGTACTTTTAGTTATTTTTAAAAATAATTTTCCAACTAGTGTTGCTACATGGAGCGTAGTTGGACTAATTATATTCATGTTGGCATCAATACAATTATATGCAAAGATTAGAAATAAAAATGAGAATTCATTAAGTAATGAATAGGGAAGACTTAGTAAAATTAACTTCCAATGTTAATAAAAATAGTTGTCCTAAAAATATTAATTTTCACTGTCATACAAAATTTAGTGATGGAAGTCTAGAACCATATGAACTTTTAGAACAAGCTTATAAAAATAACTTGAAATTTTTATCAATAACTGATCATCATACAATTAAAGCTCATGAATATATAAAAAAAAATAATATACTCAAAAATTATCCTAAAGATTCTTTTACATTAATTTCGGGTATAGAAATTAATTGTTTGATTCTAGGATGTTTAGTACATGTAATTGGATTGGGAATAGATATAAAAAGTAAATATCTAAATCCATACATCCTTGGAGAGTCACCAATAGGTAATGATTTAAACATTAAATCAGTTATTAAAGCAATAAATTTAGCTGGTGGCTTATCATTTCTTGCACATCCAGCAAGATACAGAATTCCCTTTTATAAATTAATTCCAGAGGCAAAAATACAAGGTATTGATGGAATAGAGGTTTGGTACGATTATGAACTGAATGAAGTATGGAATCCTAGTTTATTTGTATGTTCAGAAATAGATAAATTAGCAGATAAATATTCAATGCTAAAAACATGCGGAACTGATAGTCACGGACTTTCGCTATTAGGTAGATAATTCAGAATTCGTTTTTTTCAATGATTGAATCAGTATTAATAATTATGTTCTTTAAATTTTCAATGACATCTGATGAACAATTATTCCACATTTTTCTATTGACAATTTCAAGAAATCTTTGTGCAATATCTCTTAAAGCCCATGGATTATTCTCTAGAAGGAAATTCTTAAGATCCAGATCACATAACCATGATTGATAAACTTCCTCATAACACCAATCCGAAACTACTTCAGTAGAAGCATCAAAAGCATATAAGTAATCTAGTGTAGCTGAAAATTCAAACGCTCCTTTATAACCATTATCCTTCATTCCATTTATCCATTTAGGGTTAAGTATTCTTGATATAACAACTTTATTAATTTCATCTTGTAATTTTGATATTTTAGACAATCCAAATTTTGATAAATCACCATGATACATTTCAGGTAATTTACCGCTCAATTTTTTTATTGCTGAAGATAATCCGCCCTGAAACTGATAATAATCATCAGAATCTAAAATATCATGTTCCTTATTATCTTGGTTATGAACAACTAACTGCACATTTTTAAGAGCATTTTCTAATGAATTTTTATCCTCTATAGGTTCAAGATTATCACTGTAAATCCACTTACTCCAATTAAGAAAACATTCTCCAAAATCATCAATATTATCCCAATTAGAATTTGAAATTAGTTCTTGCAGACCAGCTCCATATGAACCTGGCGCTGACCCAAATATACGATTAATTGAATTACCTTTCCTTGAAGCCCCAGCAAGAGGGTTAAATTTATCATCCTCATTAAGATTAGAAACAAGATTTATTGCTTTAGAAGTTAATTTAACTAACTGCGGAAATGCATCTCTAAACATTCCCGAAATCCTTAAAGTAACATCAACCCTTGGTCTTTCGAGAACAGATAAAGGAATGATTTCTAGATCAACTACTCTTCTTGAAGGCCCATCCCAAATAGGCTGTACTCCTAATAAATATAGTATTTGACAAATGTCTTCACCACCATTTCTCATTGTGGATGTTGCCCATACAGATATTGCTATATTTTTTAAATCTTCTCCATTATCTTGTTTGTATAAATCAAGTATTTGTGAAGCGGACTGACAACCAACACTCCATGCCGATTCAGTTGGAAGTCCTCTCGAATCAACAGAAAAGAAATTTTTACCAGTGGGTAAAGTTTCAGTTTTACCTCTGGTAGGGGCTCCAGATGGACCACTTTCTACATATTGTCCATTTAATGAATTAATAAATGATAATTTCTCATTATATGAAGAATTAATGATTGGATATAGAATCTCTTTTTTTAATAATAAAAAATACTTATTATGTTTTTTTTCATTAAAGAAATAGTCTATTATTTTCTGATTTTTATATTTTTCTAGATTTTTTATATTGTTATTCTTTTTGTAAAAAAACAAATATATTAAATACTTTGCTTGTTGTTCCAAAAAATCAATAGCCATTCTAAAGTTTAAAATGTTTTTGTTGGAAAAAGTCAATAATATTTTTTTATCCTTTTCACTTAACATTTGATCATATTGATTTGTCCAAGGATTCAAATCTAGTTTTAAATTTTTTGCTATATATTGAATAACACCAATTCGGTTGGCATTTGGTACTCTAGCAATACACAAGAATAAATTTATTTCATTAATGTCATTCTGCCGATTGCCAAAAATATGCAAACCTGTCCTAATTTGAGATTCTTTAATTTTGCAAAGAAAGGAATCAATTTCTTCTATTTGATTATTTTTATTCTTTAAAGTAATTTCGCTAAAATCTTTTTTAATTAATTCAAAAATGGATTTTTCTATTATTTCAATCCGATTAGAATTTAATAATTTTGCTTCAGAATATTCGTCTAAATAATTTTCTAATATTGAATATTTTCCATATAATTCTGACCTATCCAAAGGAGGAGTTAAATGATCAATTATTGTTGCAGCGGTTCTTCTTTTAGCTTGGGATCCTTCTCCAGGATCATTTACGATAAAGGGATATATGTTTGGTATTGCCGGACAAATAATATTTGGAAAACATTTATTGCTTAAACCTACAGATTTACCAGGTAACCATTCAACAGTCCCATGTTTACCAATATGGCACATAGCATTTGCATTAAAAACTTTTTCAATCCAAAAATATTGTGCTAAATATCTATGGGGAGGTGGAAGATCGGGAGAATGAATATCTCTATCAGTGTAAGCGTCATAACCTCGTTGAGGTTGAATCAATAATGTTATTTTTCCAAATCTTATACCATTTATTGAGAAGCCTTTATTATCTAGATCGATCGCATCAGATGGTTTACCCCAACGACTAACAATAATATTTTTGGGATCAAGTTCTAAATAATTCCAATATTTTAAATATTCACTAAGTGGTAAGTAATCTAATGGTTTATTATTCTGAGATTCAATATCATTAGTTCTAGTTTTTATAAGCATTGACATTAATTCCGAAGAATCTTGAGGATAATTACCAGATCCAAGGTCATAACCTTCTTCTTTTAACCAATTAAGAATATTTATTATTGAAGATGGTGTATTTAGACCAACGCCATTACCAATTCTTCCGTTCTTTACTGGATAATTACTTATTACTAAACAAATTCTTTTATCAAAATTATTAAGTTTCTGAAGTTTCACATAATTTGTTGCAAATTTTGAAATCCATTGAATACCTACTTGATCAGCTTTGTAACTAGTTATTTCACTATATAGTGTATTTTTCTTAGAAATAATTTCTTTGAATGCTGAAGGACAGGTAGTAATTCTTCCATCAAATTCGGGAATAATTATTTGCATTAATAAATCAGATGAATTCATTCCAATAGATGAATTTAACCACTTTTTTCTTGATCTATTAGAGGAAAGAAGTTGTAAAATTGGAATTTTAAGAGAAGTAAAAATATTTGTTGAATTTTCAATTAAATCGTTATTTTTGATTTGAGATGAAGAAAATGAAGTTGTGGTAATTATTAGTTTAATATCTTCTTTTTTAAAAATGTCTATTAATTTCTTCTGAATAATATGATCTTTTAGTGTTGAAATAAAAAATGTTTTAGGAGATAGTCCGCATTTTCTTAATTGCAAGTTAAGTTTTTCGTTTACTTCAATTTCATTAGCCAAAAAAAGTGATTTATAGGATATTATTCCTATCTTTTCGCCTTTTTCATTTTTCCAATCATATAAGTAGGGATCTGCATAAAAAGTAATATTCAAAAAATCATCAGGAATTAATTTTTCATCTACAACTAAATAATTTAAACAATTAAGAAACTTTCTATAATTATCCAGTCCTCCAGATCTTAGTAATCTAGAAATATTTAATGCAATATTTTTATCTATACTACTTATTTCACATAAGGAAATTTCCTGCTCAATGGTACCTGATAGGATTACTAACTTCCTTTTTTTATTAACTGCTTGCCAATTTAAAAGTTGTTCAATTCCATAGTTCCATGTACCTTTATCTCCAAATATTCTAAGTACTACAACTTTTGCATAATTTATTGTTTTTAATAAATAATTATCAATTTGAGCTGAGGAATTTAAATTAGAAATTTCTAAAGCTCTTATATTATTTTTTAATGAAGCAAATTCTTTTTCTAACAATAAGTTTGATATAACGTTTAAATCAGCCTTGACACTTGTTATAAAAATAAAATCTGCAGCTGGTTGCTCAATTAAATCATCTTTATTCTTTTCATTTCCTGCTATATTTGATATCCTGTGCATTTTTATATATAAATAAGGTTTAGAATACGTAAGTAGGATAAAACAAGTTTACCTTAATTAAATAAATTAAATATGCATGAATTTCTTCCATACGCCTGGTTCGAAGGTAAATGTATTCCATTTAAAGAAGCAAAAATATCAATAGCTACTCATGCACTACATTACGGTACTGCTGCATTTGGAGGAATGCGCGCGATACCTAACCCAACAAACAAAGAAGAATTCCTTTTGTTTAGAACTGATAAACATATAAAAAGATTATCTCAAAGTGCAAAATTACTCTTAAATGAAATTTCTGAAGAATATATTTTTAAAGCCTTAGAAGAAGTTATAAAAAGAAATAAGCCAGAAAAACCTATTTATATAAGACCATTTGTGTACACAAGCGATTTAGGTATAGCGCCAAGATTACACAATATTGAAACAGATTTCTTTATTTATTGTATTGAACTAGGAGATTATCTATCCCCAGATGGTGTTTCTTGTAGAATGAGTAGTTGGACAAGACAAGAAGATAGATCTCTCCCCTTAAGAGGAAAAATAAGTGGAGCATATATTACTAGTTCATTAGCCAAAACAGAAGCTAGTTTATCGGGTTTTGATGAAGCCCTGCTATTAAATTCAAGTGGTAAGGTAAGCGAAGCTAGTGGTATGAATTTATTTATTGTAAGGAATGGAGACTTAATCACTCCTGGTGTTGATCAAGATATCCTTGAGGGGATTACTAGAGCTAGTGTAATTGAATTAGCAAAATCATTTGGAATAAATGTAATTGAGAGGCCTGTTGATAAAACAGAATTATTAATAGCAGATGAAGTTTTTCTAACTGGTACAGCAGCAAAAATTACACCAGTTAAAAAAATTGAATCAACTGAATTAAATGTTGAAAGACCAATAATGAATAAATTAAAAAGTAAGCTTATAGAAATAACAGAAGGTCGTTCTCAAGACTATGATAATTGGGTAACAAGAATTTCACTGAAATAAATTAATTTTACCTAAAAATGGAATCTTTCAGAACCTATCTAAATAGAGATGAAAAACCATTAATTATTTTTGACGGAGGTACTGGAACATCATTTCAGAACTTAAATCTTACTGCAGATGACTTTGGAGGAAAAGAATTAGAGGGTTGTAATGAAAACCTTGTTTTATCATCGCCAGAGGTAGTTGAGAAGGTTCATAATTCATTTTTAGAAGCAGGTTGTCATGTTATAGAAACTAATACATTTGGAGCCTCATCAATAGTTCTTGATGAATATGATATTGCGGATAAGGCTTATGAGATAAATAAAAATGCGGCATTTATAGCAAAAAAAGCTGCCGCCAAATACTCATCAGTTGATAAACCAAGGTTTGTAGCAGGATCGATTGGGCCAACAACTAAATTACCAACCTTAGGACATATAGATTTTGATGAATTAAAGCAATCATATAAAGAACAAATATATGGTCTTATAGATGGAGGAGTTGATCTTCTTTTGATTGAAACTTGTCAGGATGTTTTACAAATTAAATCTGCCTTATTAGCATCAAAAGAAATTCTTGAAAGTAAAAATATTGATATACCTTTAATGGTATCTATAACAATGGAAACAACAGGTACTATGCTTGTTGGATCTGATATCGCTTCTGCATTAACAATATTAGAGCCATTTAATATAGATATCCTTGGACTTAATTGTGCAACTGGCCCTGAGCAAATGAAGGAACATATTAAATATTTGTCTGAAAATTCTCCCTTCGCTATAAGCTGTATTCCCAATGCAGGTCTTCCTGAAAATATTGGTGGCGTAGCTCACTATAGATTAAAGCCAATAGAATTAAAAATGCAGTTAATGAATTTTATATATGACTTTAATGTTCAATTAATAGGTGGATGTTGTGGGACAACACCTGAACATATAAAATACCTTTCTTCAATAATCGAAGAAATTATTGATAATGAAAGGACTAACAATAATGGAAAAAAAAATTCAAGCGGTTTTATTCCATCTGCCTCATCAATATATAACTCTGTGCCATATAAACAAGACAATTCAATTTTGATAGTAGGAGAAAGATTAAATGCAAGTGGATCGAAAAAGGTAAGGGAGTTATTAAATAACGACGATTGGGATGGCTTAGTTGCAATTGCCAAGCAACAACAAAAAGAAAACGCTCATGTTCTTGATGTAAATGTCGATTATGTAGGCAGAGACGGAGTGAAAGATATGAAAGAAATTACTTCAAGACTAGTTACCAACATAAATTTACCATTAATGATTGACTCTACAGATGCTGACAAAATGGAAAGTGGATTAAAGTCAGCTGGTGGTAAATGTATTATAAATTCAACCAATTACGAAGATGGCAATGAAAGGTTTGATCAAGTTCTAAATTTAGCCTTAGGGTACGGTTCAGGTCTTGTTGTCGGAACAATTGATGAAGATGGAATGGCAAGGAATTCAGAAAAAAAATATAAAATTGTCAAACGAGCGATTAGTAGAACAAGAGAATGTGGTTTGTCAGATTATGAGCTATTTTTTGATCCATTAGCTCTGCCAATATCTACAGGGATAGAAGAAGATAGATTAAACGCTAAAGAAACTATTAGTGCTATTTTAAAAATTCGTAAAAATTTCCCAGATATTCATATCATACTTGGGATATCAAACATAAGTTTTGGTCTTTCACCATTATCAAGAATTAATCTAAATTCAATATTTTTAGATGAATGCATTAAAGCAGGATTAGATTCTGCTATCATCGCACCAAATAAAATTTTGCCATTATCAAAAATTTCTGAAGAAACTAAAAAGCTTTGCTTAGATTTGATTTATGATAAAAGAAAATTTGAAGATGATATTTGTATTTATGATCCATTAGTAGAATTAACAAAGGCTTTTCAAGATTTATCTATTCAAGATTTCAAAAAAGCATCTTCAGAAAATAAAAACCTAACTCTTGAAGAAAGACTTAAAAATCATATTATTGATGGAGAAAAAATAGGATTAGAGGATCAATTAAATAATGCGTTAAAAAAATATAAACCTCTTGAAATAATTAATACCTTTTTACTAGATGGGATGAAAGTTGTAGGAGATTTATTTGGCTCAGGTCAAATGCAATTACCATTTGTACTCCAATCCGCTGAAACAATGAAATTTGCGGTTTCAATTTTAGAACCATATATGGATACTGTAGATGAAAATATATCAAATGGAAAACTCTTAATTGCCACTGTCAAAGGCGATGTACATGATATTGGAAAAAATTTGGTAGATATAATACTTACAAATAATGGTTATGACGTTATAAATCTTGGAATAAAGCAAGATGTTTCAGCAATTATAGATGCACAAAAGAAGCACAATGCAGATTGCATAGCTATGAGCGGATTACTTGTTAAATCAACTGCATTTATGAAAGATAATTTAGAGGCTTTTAACAATGAAGATATTAGTGTACCAGTAATATTAGGAGGCGCAGCTTTAACCCCAAAATTTGTAAATGAGGATTGCAGCAAAATATATAAAGGGAAAATATTGTACGGAAAAGATGCGTTCACTGATCTTAAATTCATGAATGAATATATGGATAATAAAAAAAAGGGTAATTGGTCAAATACAGAGGGTTTCATAAACAATGAGGGGATAAATATTAATTTAGCCTCACCAAAATCCAACTCTCAAGCTGTTAAAGAATCAATATCAATAAATACCGAGACTTCCAAATTAAATTTAAAAGAAAATTTTATAAGATCTAAATTTATAAATGAAGAAGAACCAATTAAAGCTCCTTTCTTGGGAACGAAAGTCTTGAACGACGTTGATATAGATTTAAATAAATTAATTTTTTATTTAGATACAAAAGCTCTATTTAGCGGACAATGGCAAATAAAAAAAGGGAAAAACCAAAGCGTAGATGAATACAATAACTATTTGGATTCATATGCTAAACCATTGTTAGATAAATGGTTAGAGACAATTATAGAAAAAAAACTTATTTCACCCAAAGCAGTTTATGGATATTTCAAGTGCGGGAGAAAAGATAATAGTATTTTCTTATTTGATAAGAAATCATTAAATAAAATTTCCCAATTTAATTTTCCAAGACAAATATCTGGAAATAATCTATGCATAGCTGATTTTTATTGTGATTTGAAAAATGATAAACCGATAGATATATTTCCTATGCAGGCAGTAACCATGGGCGATATTGCTAGTGAATATTCTCAAAAATTATTTAAAGAAGATAAATATAGCGATTATTTGTTATTCCATGGACTTACAGTGCAATTAGCAGAAGCTCTAGCTGAGTATGTCCATGCATTAATTCGTATTGAATGTGGTTTTAGATCTGAAGAACCAGACAAAAATAGAGAAATACTAGCTCAAAAATATAGAGGAGCTAGATATTCTTTTGGTTATCCTGCATGTCCAAAAGTATCTGATTCAAACATACAATTATCATTGTTGGATGCAAAAAGAATAAACTTGACCATGGATGAATCTGAACAACTCCATCCAGAACAAAGTACTACAGCTATAATTTCACTACACTCAAAAGCTAAATATTTCAGCGCTTAAGCTGAATTTTTAGTTGTTTTCTAAATATTCAATAATTTCTTCCTGCAGTTCTTCCATCGTTTCATTATCACCCAGATCAAGTCCCTCACCCGCGGCGTCCTGTGTTAACTCAAGATAATATGAAGCACCATCACTAGATAAAAATTCTAATGCGGAAGTTTCATCACTATCTTTAAAAGCTTCATAAAGAGCTTTAAATGCTATGTTTTCAGTAAAGTCCCAATCCATAATGAAAAAAACCTTATTAGAATTATTACCTCCTTACCCCCCATACTCGTCAACCTTTTTTAAAGAAATGTTGGTGTTTTATTATTATTAAAAAATCTATGACCATAAATAATCAAAATCAGTTAAATGTCCTTGGAGAAGAAATTGAGATTTGTAGTTGCGCACCTATGACAGGGTGGTTCAGAGATGGATTTTGCAACTATGACAAAAATGATGGAGGGAATCATTCCATATGTTGTGTAATGGATGATAATTTCCTGAAATATAGTAAATCACAAGGTAATGATTTAATAACTCCCATGCCTATTTATTCCTTCCCAGGACTAAAGGATGGTGATCATTGGTGTATTTGTCTTGATAGGTGGAAGCAAGCATTATTAGACGGTCTTGCACCAAAAGTCATATTAGAGTCAACGAATATTGTAGTCTTAGAATCAGTATCTCTGAAAAAATTGAAAGAATATCAATTTAATAAAAAGTAATTACAAGTTTAATTTTTTTTTTAAAATGATAATGATAAATTTTTTTAAATGAGTTTAGAAATATATTGGAAAAAAGCACTAGAACAAACTCGATTATCAATTGATAATGAATCATTATATCCTCTTAAAACTGTTATTATTACGAGAGATTTATATGAAAAAGACGACTTCATAATTAGGAAACTCGATACTTCAAAATTTAATAAAAAAAAAATTTATGGTCCTAAGCAAAATCCATTTTGTCCTTGGGAAAAGATACTAGAAATTGAAAAAATTGGTGATAATCATCAATTAATATTAAATAAGTACCCTGTACAAAAAGGTCATATTTTACTTATTACAAATGAATGGAAACCTCAAAATGGATGGTTAGATATTAAAGATTGGAAAGCGATCCAACAAGTTAATAAAGATACTAGTGGATTATGGTTTTTCAATAGCTCTCCAATTGCGGGAGCAAGTCAACCTCACAGGCATTTTCAACTTCTGCGTAGATCTAAAGGTGAGATCTCATGCCCTAGAGAAAAGTGGTTTTTAGAGATGAACTCATATCAAGATCTAGATAGTAAGCTTAAAAAAAATATTATTGTATCCAAATTTAATTTTTTAGAAAATCCATCATGTCTTTTTGAATTCTACTTAGAACTATGCAACAAATTAGGACTTGGGGACCCTATTAGTGATAAGAAACCGATATATCCTCACAACATTTTAATAACTAATAAATGGATCGCTATTATAAAAAGAAAAAATGATCATATTCATGGGTTCAGTATTAACGGTTTAGGATTTGCAGGATATCTATTAGTAACTGAAAATTCAAATATTAATTATTTAAAGAAATTTGGCCCTGAAAAACTTTTAGAAAGTTTTGTTTGAATACTAGTTAGTTACTTCAACTTCCTTATCCCTGCTTATTTGGCTTTCTAGAACTTCTATAGATGCTGTCACTGAAGCAATTTTACGTTCAAGTGAATCCTTAATATAATTGAGCATTTCTAATTTCTTATGTTGATAAAAACTCTTTTTTTCTTTAGATGACTTGAAATAACAATTAAACATTTTTGAATTTATTATAAAAAGATACTTAATTGACTTGTGACATAAAAATAAATTGGTTTTAATTTAATAACAATATTCCGTATGGACTTTCAATTTTTTTTGAATAAAATTAAATAAATTCCATACTATTCAAGAAAATATTATTGAATATTCCTGAAAATTCAAATACGAAAAGAATTTCAATTGATTTACCTGAGGAATTAATTTCCAGGTTTGATCAATTACGAAAAGAGTGGGGATTTAGAGCAAGAGGACCTGTAATAGAAAAGATACTTAAAGAACTTCTTCAAGAAGATGATTTACTACCTAAGAACCAACAGCAAGAAATAGACTTTAACGAGAATAAAAATAATGAAAATTTAAATATTGATGAAGATACTGCATTGGTATTAATTAAATCAGACGTAAAAAAAGAAGTTAATGAAATATCGTTGAGTAAAAGATTTACAAATAACAATCATTATAAAGAAAAAGCCAACTTAAACATAAGCCTTCCCAATTTTGTTGAAAAAAAAGTAAAAAATCTAAGAAGAAGTATTAATAGTGAAAAATTAAAGGAGAATATTAATGATATTCAAATTAATACAATTAAAGAAACTGAATTAATAAAATGTCGAATTGAGATAATTAGTCATTGGAAAACCTTATATGGATCAGTTCCTAATGATCATGTTGTAGACGCTTCGATGGATTGGTTTGAAAGGGATATATGGCCAAATCTTGATGGGACTGAAAATCTACCCTTTACGTGGAGTGCAGCCAATAAATTAATGTCAGAATTATGCCCATTTTGGATAAAGAAAAAACCATCCCTTGAAATTGTTTTATTAATGATTGGCGTTTTAGAAGACCCTTTTGCTACATCAGATCTGATAAATAGAATACCAACACTTATGAGAAGATTTGTAAGTAGATTTAAGAGAAATAATAGATCTAATTCATTTGAAACTTTGGACTCAACAATGACAGTACATGGAGCACTTAAATTATTGAATTTATCAACATCCGCAGGATCTGCTCATACGTTCCGTAAAATTAGGGAGGCCTATAAATCAATAGCCTTAGAGACGCATCCAGATGCAGGAGGATCAACAGATCAAATGAGAAAATTAAATGAAGCGTATCAATTGCTAAAAAATCTATATAGAACTTAGTATACTAATTCTCAAATAAGACTATTTATAAGTCTATTTAATAGTCTCATATAAGATAAATGTTAATATAATGTTTCTTGTTTTCATCAAATATTTTCATTCAATCTTAAAGAAACATTACTGATGTATAAATGAAATTAAAATAAAATTTACTTTTAAAAATTGTTTGTATAGTACTTCTATAATGAGACTTATTATAAGTCTATAATATAGTCTTAAAATAGATTAATAAGATAAAATATTTATTTAGATTAATCATGCACAAATTGTCTATTGCCTAAGAATAATTAAAAATTGAATAATAAATCAAAAACTATGTCCTTTCAATGTCCAAAAAATTAATAAGGGCAAGAAAGTCTTGGTATTAAATGGTTTTGCGTCTTCATGTACTGCCTTAAAGACAGTACTACTTGAATTGAAGCTTTTCCATTGCAGTTTGTTTGTCAATACTAGGGATATCACTTAATCCGTTAGCATCAAACCAAGGGGCGCTTGCCCAATCAAATCCTTCGCCAAAAGTATTATCTGGTGCAGTTATATACCAGTGACATGATGCATCTGGTATGTCAACAGCACATTTTGACCAATCATCTGACCATTGAGGGACTTGTACCCACAGCACTGAAGATAAAAGTAGAGATAGAAGATTAATCATGAACTTTATCATACAACATTAATCACTTTTGTAGGATTATTATTTTTCTTATATAAGAATTATGAAAAGACTAGTTTTTAGTCTTAAATGAGATTAGTAATACAATTAATTCCTCAATTTAGTGTTAAAACATTTTTCAACATTAGAAATGATATTTGAATGAATTGATGCAATATCCGAGTCCAGCAATGTTTTATCTTTATCTCTATAAGATAATCTAAATGTATAACTTATATGATCATCTCCAAATTTAGTATCTTCAAAAACATCAAGTAAATTTACATCCTCTAGGAGATTCTTTCCTGTTTTTCTTATTAGTGATGTAATTTCGCTAATTAAAAATTTCTTACTGAAAACAAAATTTATATCCCTTTCCATTTTTGGAACAATTGGGTATTGCTTATTTATTGGAATCCATTTATTTTTTCTTGTACTAGCTTCCAAGAGGTTAAAAAGATTTATGTTAAATAAATAAACTTTTTTTAATGACTTCTTTTCTAAAATTAGTTTTGGATGTATTTCGCCAAAATAACCTGCATCTTTCCCTTCAATAACTAATTTCGCTGTTCTTCCTGGATGAAGAAAATCAATTAAATCGGTGGGTTTATCATCAATTTTTATCTTTAAAGATGATAAAGCCTCCTTTAACTTTCCTCTGGCCTGGTAATAATTAAGATCTTTATCCTTACCCGAATCTATCCATTTTCCAAATTTTTTATTTCCATAAATTGCACCATTAAGAACTTCTTCTTGAATGAACTCAGTTTTCTTTTGAAAAACATTTCCAATTTCAAATATATAACAACTTGCTTGACCAGCTTTTATATTACGGTTCACTATCTCCAAATGTTCTTTCCAGATATTATCTCTAAGACAGCTTGTTTCTAATAACAAAGGATTAGAAATCTTTATAAGTTTTTCATTATCTTCAGGAACAAGAGAATAGCTAAGTACCTCGTTAAAACCATTTTCTATAAAACCATTTTTTAATTTTCTCAATGCCAACTGTTCTGATGACAATTTTCCAGGCTTAATTGGATTAGGAAGTTTTAAGTCGAATCTGTCATACCCTATTAATCTAGCTATTTCTTCAATTAAATCTATTTCTCTTGTTAAATCATGTGATCTATTAGGAATTACTGCTACATCCCAGCCATATTCTTTATTCTTTAAAGTACAACCTATGAGTGTTAATTTATCAACTATTTCATTATCAGATAAATTTCTTTTTTCAAATTGATCGTTAATTATTAATGGACCAAGAATTTTATGTATTCGATTTCTCCGTAGTTTAATAAATATATCCTCATTACTTATTAAATTTGAAGTATTGATGGTTGGTGAATTAATAGAAAAATATTTTTCTAAAAGATTAATTGCCCTAGTTACTGCACTTATTGTATTTTTTGATGAAATCCCTTTTTCATACCTGCTGCTAGATTCTGTTCTAATGCCTACAGCCTTGGAAGATTTTCTTATAGTAACTGGATTAAAAACAGCGCCTTCAAGGTAAATAGATGAGGTAGTATCACTTACAGAAGTCTCTAAACCGCCTATAATCCCAGCAATAGCTACCGGTTTATCACAACAAGTAATAACTGTGATATTGTCATTTAAATCATATTCTTTACCATCTAAGCAAATAAGGCTTTCGTTATTTTTGCCTTTTCTTACAGAGAAATCTTCTGCAGAAACTTCCTTACCAATTAAATTTGAAAGTTTATCTTTATCAAACGCATGCAAAGGTTGACCTTGTTCTAAAAGAATATAATTTGTCAAATCAACTAGAAGATTAATTGATTTTATACCTGATTTTTCTATACGGTCCTTAAGCCAATTTGGCGATAATTTCTCTCCATTTACTCCATCAATGCAGCTTATTGTATAAATGCAATTAGATTCTATAGCCTCTGGACAAAGTTTTATACCCTTAAGTAAATGAATATCGTATTTATGGTTTAATTCTGGAAAATTTAAAGTGGATTCTAAAAGGGCAGAAATTTCACGGGCTATACCTATAACAGACATTCCATCAGGTCTATTAGCTGTAATAGCTAAATCATATATAAAATCATTTAATTGAAGCAAGTCTGAACCTGGCGTGCCCAATTCATGTTTTAGGGCCAATTCTTCATCAATGATCTCTATCCCTTCGCTAGAGTCCTCTAAACCTAGTTCCTGCAGTGAACATATCATTCCTTCACTAATGACACCTCTAATTTCACTTCTTTTAATAGCTAAATCAACTGCATTTAATCTCGCACCAACAGTAGCAACATAAACATAAATATCTGGTTTAATATTCCGCGCACCACAGATAATTTGTAAATTCTTTGAATTACCAATATCGACTTGGCAAATTGAAAGTTTGTCGGATCCTTCGTGTTTCAAAACAGAAAGTACCTTACCTAAAACAACACCATTTACATTTTTTGAACAATCTTCTAATGATTCAACCTCAAATCCGCCAATAGACAATTTCTCAGAGAGATCTTCAGGAGTAGAAGTAATTTCTACCAAATTTTTCAACCAATTTTGAGAAACTTTCATATATATTTTTTAATCAATGATGATAAAAGAAATGAGTATATCTTCAAAAAAGTTTGTTAAAGATGTACAATAGAGAATTATACAATAGAGTATTAATTAAAATGGCCAAAAAAGGGACAAGAGTTGTAGTGACCCTGGAATGTACTGAAGCTAGGACAAGCACAGATCCCAAGAGATCAAATGGTGTCTCAAGATATACTACTGAAAAGAATCGTAGAAATACAACCGAAAGATTAGAACTAAAAAAGTTTAATCCTCATTTAAACAGAATGACAATTCACAAAGAAATTAAGTAATCAAATCAAATTAAATCATGCCTAATTCAATTTTTAAAAAACAACTATCACCTATCAAACCAGGAGATCCTATTGACTATAAAGATGTAGAACTACTAAAAAAATTCATAACTGAGAGGGGAAAAATCTTACCAAGAAGAATGACAGGTTTAACCTCTAAGCAACAAAGAGATCTCACACTAGCTGTTAAGAGAGCCAGAATTGTAGCTCTTTTACCGTTCGTAAATCCTGAAGGATAATTTCATATTGAATATAGTTGAAGCTATAATTAATATTTCAAATACTTGAAAGATTTAACTAATATAAAAACATATATTATTGACTCTGATGATCCACATGAGGTTGATGACGCTATTTCATTAGAAATAAAAGAAGGAAATAAAAAAAATTTATGGATACATATTAGTAATCCATGCAAACTCTTTTTGCATGACTCTAATGTTGATTTAAATGCAAGAAAGAGAAATAGCAGTTTATATTTAATTGATCAATATGTACCAATGCTCCCTAAGGATATTCTTGAAAAGGCAAATCTAGCTCAAAATAAAGTTTCAGAGACCATTAGTGCAGCAATAGAATTCAATGACGATGGATCAATAAATAAATATGAAATAACTGAAGCAATAATAAAACCAAAATATCAATTAACATATGAAGATGCAAATGAAATATTAGAAATAGAACCTAAAGAAGAAATAGAATTAATTGAGATTAAAAATTTATTAGAAAAAAGTATTACATTCAGAAAGAAACAAGGAGCAATTATTTTTGAAAGTCCTAATAATAAAATTAGATTATATGAGGATAAGATTATACTAACTAAACTAGAAAAATCAATATCACAAATTATAGTTGCAGAATCAATGATATTAATGGGCTATGTTACAAGTTTATTTATAGATAAATATGATTTAGCAGCTGCATTTAGGATTCAAAAGATCAACTGCAATCCATCTGAAATACTTAATAGATACAAAGATAGTGATATTAAATATATAATATTAAAACAATATATGGGGAAAAGTTACATAACTACTAAACCAGGATTTCATGAATCTTTAGGCCTTAAAATGTACGTACAATGTACGTCACCATTAAGGAGATATCTAGATTTAATTATACAAAGGCAAGTCTATAACAAAATTAATAATTACGAGGTTCTAAGTAAAGATTCAGTCTCTAAGATTATTGATTTTTCAAAAAATAGACAATCAGAGAATAATAATATATTTAAAAATGATAAATTAAAGTATTTAAAATTATTTTTTAAGAATGAAAAAAAACCTTTTTATAAAATTATATTCGTTAAGTGGATTAATCATAAAAAAAATATTGCTTTGGTTTATTTTCCAGATTATTCACTAGAAATACTTATTACTCTTTTTGTATCAATAGAATTATATAGTAATAAAATATATAAAGTTAAATATATTATAAATGATAGTAATCTTTTAGAATTTATTTATTAATAAGAGAATAAATATAAAAGGTTGTTATTAGTTTAAAAAATATCTGTTAGTATTAATAAAAAAGCTTTATGACTTTTGTCATTACTACACCTTTATACTATGTTAATGATAAACCTCATTTAGGAAGTGTATATACAACAATAATTTGTGACTCAATAGCTAGGTATAAAAGGCTTGCAGGTGAAGATGTTATATTCATCACTGGTGTTGATGAACATGGTTTAAAAATACAAAGAACAGCTAATGAAAAGGGTATTGAACCAAAATCACATTGTGATGAAATCTCAGAAGTCTTTAATAAAAATTGGAAAAATTGGAATATATCCTTTGATAAATTTATAAGAACAAGCTCAAAAAATCATGAATTTGTTGTTAATGAATTTTATGAAAGAGTAAGAGCATCAGATGATATCTATATGGGAGTTCAAAAAGGTTGGTATTGTGTCGGTTGTGAAGAATTTAAAGATAATCCAGAAAACTCCTCAACATACAAGTGCCCCATACATCAAAAAAATCTAGAATGGAAAAATGAAGAGAATCTCTTTTTTAGGCTTTCAAAATATCAAAAAGAAATTGAGAAAATAATCAACGAACCTTCTTTTATAGAGCCAATTGAAAGAAAGAATGAAATTATAAATTTTGTATCTAGAGGATTAAAGGATTTTTCAATTTCAAGAACAAATGTGTCATGGGGAATTCCAGTCCCTGGATACGATAACCATACCTTTTATGTATGGTTTGATGCTTTACTTGGATATTTAAGTGCCATTAGCTCTGACGCGACAGAACATTCATTGGAAATATCAATTAATGGAGGATGGCCAGCTGATGTTCATTTTATTGGTAAAGATATTCTGAGATTCCATGCTGTATATTGGCCCGCAATGCTCATTTCTGCCAATATGAAAGTTCCTAAAAAGGTTTTTGGGCATGGGTTTCTTACAAGAGAGGGGCAAAAAATGGGTAAAAGCTTGGGAAATGTACTCGACCCTGATTTATTGCTTACAAAATATGGAAATGATCCTGTAAGGTGGTACTTAATTAAAGACATATCACTAGGCAATGATGGGGATTTTCAAGACAAAAGATTTGTTGACATTATCAATAATGACTTAGCTAATACAATTGGTAATTTATTAAATAGAACATCATCTATGTCTAGAAAATGGTTTGATAATAAAGTGCCAAATAATGAAAAAATTTTAAGTGAAAACAAATTAGAGAATTCTGCCAAAATTGCTGTCGAAAACTATATAAATAACTTTGATAACTACAAATTAGATCTAGCTGCTAATGAAGTCCTTAGCTTAGCAATTAATACAAATTTGTATTTGAATGATAATCAGCCATGGCTGTTAATAAAAGATAAAGATAATCTACCTCTAGTTAAACAAATTATTTATAACGTTTTAGAAAGTACCAGAATAATAGGATTGTTATTGATACCTTTATTGCCCGAATTATCTACAAAAATTAATGAGCAACTTGGTTCTATATACGCAGAAGAAATTCCTTGGAAAAAACAATTAAGTTGGGGATTATTAGTAAGTAACTCAAGTCTTCCTAAACCCACTCCAATCATAAATAAACTGGAGTATGAGCAACACTTATAGATTAATAATTATCCTTCCATTATTTATACTTGGTTGCATACCAAATGTAATTGATGAAAATAAAGTAATACAAAAAATAGAAAGTTTAGATATGACAATTTTCTCTAAAAGTGGAGATAAAATATATACAATTACAAGTCCATATTCAAGTTATGACAATATTGAATTAGAGTTCGAATTAAAAAAACCTACTATTAATATTCTCAATGGAGAAGAAACTAAATATATTATTAGTTCAGAAGAATCTACATTATCAGACAACAATAAACTCTTGAAATTGAAAGGGAATGTTAAATTAAAAGCTTTTAAAAAAGATGGGGATTTTTTATATGCTGATAATTTTATTTGGAATATAGAAAATACTAATTATCTATTAGAGGGTAATATAAGATTTGAAAATCAAAATATCATCTTAAGTTCAGGAAAAGCCATTTTGGGTTCAGATAACATAATTGAATTTTTTAATCCAGTAAAATATATAATAAAAGATGAAAATAACGAAAATAAATATGAAATAAATTCAGAAAATGCTTACTATAATTTAACTACTGAATCAGTAAGTTTTAAAGCAAAAGATAAAAGAGTAAAGTCAATAATTTATTTTTAAATTTTATTTTTTGTAAAAATATTATTAATTTTTTTGGACCAGTTATTAATCCATTTTTCATCAGATTTCGTAAAACACTTAGCACTCCAACCTCCAATCAATATAAAAGCCTTACTATTTATAGGAACAACTAAGATAGATGGAATTTCGGCACAAAAATTAAAAAATTCATCTCTTCCAGGATAAAATTTAGTGTTTGCTAATGATATTAATTTCATATCTTTTATAGATCTCAGACAAGTTTCCCCAGGTTTAAAATCATTACTTGAAGTGATTCCCCTCCTCAATATATTTACGCCATCATTGTGGATTAAGATTGCTGCCGCTGCTGTAGAAGTTAATATTGCTTCAGAACCCCATGCAAGTTCATCAATAACTTCATCCGGCATGTTTCTATCGAAGAGAAACTTATTTTCTCCTTTTAAAGCTGCTTTCTCACCAGCTAATGGTTCGAATTGTTTAAATAAAAAACCTATCAAAATAATAATTAATGAAGCTATTGCGGCTAACACTTGTGCTCTTTCAAGCTCAGGAGTGATTGTTTCTATTGAAATAAAATTTGCTATCTGAAAAATAAAGAGTATGGCACCGATTAATATTAATGATTTCCCATTGAATCCCATATTTTAAATATGTTATTTCTAATTAAATTATGCAAATATTATATTGTTTAGTACATTTAAAATTAGTCAATAATATGGTTTTTAATATATAATTAACCAAAACCTTTTAACATGAACCTAAACATCAATAAATATATACTTTCTTTTATCTTTACAGGCTTAATTTTTATTCTTACCCCCTCGACTATATACGCAAATGAAATTCCTAGTATAAATAAATATTTTGGTATTACTCAACAAAAGACTGTCATAAATTACGAAAAAAGTCAGCCTTCATCTATTGACAACCCTGTAGTGGATCCAAATTTTAACACTATGAGATCAAAAGATACTGAAAGTTCAACTGCTACTTATATAGTTGTAGGTTTGTTAATTGCTGCCACAATTATCCCTTTAGCAACATGGTGGTATTTCTCTAAATAATAGAGAATTTATGAATGCCAAGGATTTAAGTTCTAGTGAATATTCATCTTTTATAGTTTTTATTACAGGGGGGACGAAGAGTGGCAAAAGTGAATTCGCAGAGCATCTTGCAAAGGGAGAAAAAGAATTATCATATGTCGCTTTATCAGAAAACAAATTGGATGACAAAGAGTGGCAAGATAAAATTAATTTACATCGAAAAAGAAGGCCAAAAGATTGGAAATTAATAGAAACGACAGATCTATTAAATACATTAAGAAAAGAAGAAGGTCCATTATTAATAGATTCTATTGGCGGATTCGTTATGAAAAGTATTGGTAAGGAACAAATTGAATGGTCAACAAAAATGAATTCACTTATAAGTCTCTTATTGAAAAGAAAAAGCATAACAATTATTGTTGGAGAACAAGTAGGTTGGAGTCTGGTCTCTGAATATAAAATTGGTAATATATATATTGAAAGAATCGGCGAACTTCAAAAGAAAATAACCAAAATATCAAAAAATAATTGGCTGGCTATAAACGGCAGAGCAATCAAAATAGATGAAATGAGTATTGAAATACCTACTTAAAATTGGAAGTCGCTCTTTTTGAACCTAGAATCCCACAGAATACTGGTAATATTGCCAGATCATGTGCTGCGTTTAATATACCTTTAAATCTTATCGAGCCCTTGGGTTTTAAGCTAGAAGATAAATATTTAAAAAGAGCAGGATTAGACTATTGGCCTCTAGTTACTGTCAATCAGTATGAGAATTTTAAAAAATTTTTAGCGTCAAAATCAACAAAAAGAATTATTTCTTTTAGTAAAAAAAATGGATTATATTTGAAGGATTTTAAATTTAAGCAAGATGATATTTTGCTATTTGGGAGAGAAGATTCAGGATTACCCGATTCCATTATTGATAAAAGCGATTTTTTAATATCAATATTTATGCCGAATTTACAGACTGGAAACAATGATGAAAAAGGTGTTAGAAGTCTAAACCTTTCAGTAGCATGCGGTATTGCTATATATGAGGCCCACAAACAAATAAATTTTCAAAATGGTAATTAAGTACAACCGATGCCTTACAATATTCCCATGTCTCGGTAGCTCAGCTGGTTAGAGCGGCGGATTCATAGCCCGCAGGTCGCGTGTTCAAGTCACGCTCGAGACATTTTCAATACTTTTCAATTGAAGAACATAGGTGTAATTTTAATTTAATTAAACTATTAAAGACAATAATGTTTAATTCACTCAGCACTGTCTTAGATCTAAAAAAATCTAAAGCAAAATATCCAGAAGCAAGAGTTATAGTTCTTGACGACAATTTCAATACTTTTCAGCATGTCGCAAATTGTCTTCTAACAATAATCCCAAGAATGAGTGAAAGAAGGGCATGGGAATTAACTATCAAAGTTGACAAGAAAGGATCTGCAGAGGTATGGAGAGGTAATCTTGAACAGGCAGAACTATATCATGAGCAACTATTCAGCAATGGATTAACAATGGCTCCAATAGAGAAAACATAAAATAAGTAAGATTGACAGAAAATTTTTGGCTTATAAATTCGAATCGTTCAAGGGTTAAAAGGTTTTCAAAGAATAATCAAAATAAAGATAAATTTTTTGAATATATGTTTATTGACTCTGGAAGAATTCTTGGTGTTTTAGGAAAAGAACCACCTCTTATGACAACTAGAGAAGAACTTAAAGTTGATAAAGCTAGAGATTTATGGAGAAAGTTAATCGCTCAAGGTTGGAGAAGAACCAAACCAGTTTGGGAAGAATATTAGTATCCAATTTTGTTACTAGGATTAGTTATATAAATTATGAGATTTAAGACATAGTTAGCGGGTAAATTTAATGGCTTCAAAAGTAACAAAGCCATTCCTTGAGTCACATTAAATTCTTCATTTTTCATAAAAAAATAAAAGTCTCATTTTAATTATAAAAAGACTGTCAAATACAAAATAAAAATACTAAAAAAAAGATATATAAGCATTTATTAATTAAGGATTTTCAAGATATCTAATATCAAAAACTTATTTTAAAAAATCATAGATTTAGTGCTACTTGTTATTTTTTTTTTTTACAAAAAATCCACGTTATAATTTAGTGATCACTACTATTTAACACTTATAAATACCCAATGAAGTATCTCATCACAAGCAAAAGATCAAGAGCTTTATTTGGTATTGGAATAGTTGCTATAAGTATTGGATTAATATCAAAAAAAGTAATTAACTATCCAGCTGGAGGATGTATGAAAGGTACTCAAGAAATAATCTTTAATATCTAGCCATTAATTAATTTTACATTTTCCTTAATTCTTAAATCCAGTCAACTTTGATAACTCTTTAAGTGAAAGTACACCTAAAATTAGTTTTCCATTTATTTCCCATGTTGGAAACCCTTTAATTTTTTTATTAATGCATAATTGAGTTTGACTGTTTATGCCATCTCTTGCACATTCAACTACATTAAGTTCTCTATAAGCTTTCTTACCAAATAATTCACTTTGATATAGGCAATTAGGACACCAATATGCTGAATATTTAACTACACCATTATCTTTAAGGTATTTTGCCAACTCGATTGAATCACTAGTGCTTTCTGAGGTGACTATAAGTTCTCTCTGGTTATTTAAGTGAGAGCTACGAACAACACTTGGTAAAGTAAGCAAAACTAATAGTGGGATTAATAGGCGTTTCATTTATTTACTACTTTTCCTCCATATTTTCTAACTATCTTATCAATCAAAATTCGTATATCTTTATTTTTAAGTTTCTCTATTTGCTGAAGATTTTCAAGAAGATCAGATATTTGATCCTGTGTATCTTCATTTAATTCACTTACTGCCATTTATATCAAGAGTGTTTATATTCCAATGTTAAATCAAAAGTAAATTTACATACTTATTGTATTTATATTTTATTATTGCTATTTTTTTAAAGCGGGCTAAGGTTCATATCTCCACGAGGATTTAGTCCGCTAAATTATTAAAGATTAAATTTATTTTGGATCCCTCTTTAAGAAGTTGATTAGAAATATTATAAAAATTTATCTTTACTTAATTTTTAAATTCCATTGAAAAGCATTCTCATATAAACATTAATAGTGTGACACTATTTATTCAATAATGTTATTATTTCGCTTCATAACTTTCTTAAAATATTTAAACTCAATAAATTCATGCATCATTTTGATATCATCAGATAATACTTTTTTATTAACTACATATTCGTCTACATTAAGTGAAGATTTATTATTTTCAGAAAATGTTTCTTGATCAAAAGAAAAGTCTATAAAATCCCTTTTATCATTTTGATTATGATCATAAGATTCATTTAACACACCTCGAGACCTCAACGCTTCCTCAACCAATAAACCTGTGACTTTTGACTGACTAAACTCATTAGCAATGCACAATTTTTCAATAATTTCATGCACTTTTTCACTTGGCAAAAAACCAATTCTTTTCCTCTGAGAGGGCATAATTAAAAAAATTAGTGTCACACTTGCACATTATAAGTGTTGCACTATATTTGATTTAAGTCAACTAATTTTGCTATGCATATTTTATTATTTCCTATCGGATTTTTTCTTTGGTATCTAGCTTATGAAGCAAAACCTATCATTAATGATGAAGTAAAACTTAATTGGGAAGAAAAAAATACAATTAAAAGAAATAAACTTTTAAATATCATCAACGAAAGCTTTTAAAATTTACTGTTAATCGATTTTGACCATTCCTTATGCTTATTATCTAGATCTGAGATTAACTGTTTTTGATAAGTAAATTTGAGTTGATTTTCGTTAAGTGATTTTTTTGTGATAATCATCTCCTTAGAGAAAAAATAAGGAGTGTTAGAGCTACTAATTTTTTTTTTGACTTCCATCTGATGAATTCATCTATTTTTTTTATATGACTTAAAAGGTTATAGTCTCAATTTTTTTATATTCTTTTTATATTTTCTTAATATGTGTTTTTAGCACGTTTGTAAAAAATATTAGTTTATTAAATAATAAAGGCTATATTTAGACAAAATATATGTTTTATCATGAATCTAAAGGAAAGAGGGATTACTGTTGGAGATTTACTAATAATACTAATAATAATCACTTCTACAATATTAATTAAATCATTTAGCAAGGATAAGAAAACAACAATTAATTATAGTAATCAAGAGCAAGTTTCTTATCAGAAAAATTACTATCAAAAATTTATTTGAACAGCTTATATAAATTATTCATAAAACTCTTAATTAATTCAATTAAATATTAACTATCTCTTATGTAAATCTCAAGAATTAATAATTATCAAAGAAGGAGTTTATGTATTTTAAATATTTTGATGAAATGATTTAGAACTTTCCCATTTCAAGTTATCCTTTAAATCATTGATATCATTTGATATTGAAACTAAATTCACCATTTGAAGAATTTGATTTTTATTTAGCCTATTAATAATAATAAGTTTATTAAGCATTTCTAAAACAGATTCATCATTAATATTCATTGTTTGTATAAAAAATATGATGCTTCAGTGCAAATATTTTATCTTATTATTTTAAAAATTTCTCTTAAAACTTTATTATCTATTTTTTTATGAATATAAAAGATATTTATAAAATTTTTAAAAATAAAACCCTTACTTATAAGAAAATTTCTTAAGCTCACTTTCTTATAAATTCGTTTATTGTAAAAAGAAAAAAAATGAAAAAAAATTCCAAGAAAGAATACCTTAATAGAGATGAAGTTAATGAAATGATTGAATCAGCTTTAAGGAGACATAATAGAAGATCTACAATAATATCAAGCGTACTTGGCTGGATTCTAATAGGAGGTTATTCTTTTGGACTTTTTCAAGCAGTTCAAAATGTCTAATTAATCTTTTCTTTAAAGTGGAACTTGATAGATGATAAATTAATATAAGTTTATGTATTTATTATGAGAGAATATATTGAGGAAAATCTTACGGTGATAAGAAAATATTTAAAAAAAAGAAAACAATATACATCAAAATTAAATAATGCTTCGATAATGGAAGAATTCAAAGAATGGAGCAAAGATCCATTACCTGAGACAGAATCAATTTGGACTTTACCTGACTTAACGAGAAATGAAAGACTAAAAAATTTTTGTCGTTCAATTAAGAAGGAAATAAGATAATTTTTAACTTCCTAGTTCTATATGATTTACCTTTAAGTAAAAATAACCCAAAAATCCAACTATATTCAAAATTACAACGAAAATCCAAGCTCCAATTGGCTGATTAGAATCAATTTTTTTTACTCTAACTTTTTCCTTTAGTCTTTCAATATATTTAGCCATAATTAAAAATATCAAAAAGAATATTCCTAATTATAGAGAGTTAAATTTTAAGGAATCTTAAATAAAATAAAATTTCTTTTAATTCGAATTTTTATTATCAAGCCTGTTAATGGGATATTTAATTAACTCCTTTTTGAGATTTTTTAAAAGTTTATTGTGATTCAAAATTGTAAATTTCCTAGTAAAGGAATAGTGCCATTTCATTGAATTAAAAAAAAACTTGCTAATTCATTATTAATAAAATTATAATACTTATTACGGTCAATTAGACCATACATAATTTAAATAAGGACAAATTTTTTATGAGCTTAAGAGTTGGCCAAGAAGCACCAGACTTTAGTGCTACAGCAGTATATGATCAAGAGTTTAAGGAGATTACACTTTCAGGTCTAAGAGGTAAATGGGTTGTTCTATTCTTTTATCCATTAGATTTTACATTTGTATGTCCAACTGAAATCACTGCATTTAGTGATAGATACCAAGATTTCTCGGCACTTAATACGGAAATACTTGGGGTATCAGTTGATAGCAAACACTGTCATTTGGCTTGGATACAAACTCCAAGGAATGAAGGTGGTATAGGTGATATTAACTATCCGTTAGTTTCTGACTTAAAAAGAGAAATTTGCCAGGCGTACAATGTTCTAAATGATGATGGGGAGGCTGATAGAGGTTTATTTCTTATTAATCCCGAAGGAGTAGTTATGCATACGACTGTTAACAAGGCTCCTGTAGGAAGAAATGTTGATGAAACGCTAAGGATTCTTCAAGGTTATCAATACGTTGCGGCAAACCCTGATGAAGTATGTCCAGCAAACTGGACCCCTGGAGAGAAAACAATGTTAGAGGACCCCAAAGGTAGTAAGGAATATTTTTCTGCGCTATAGAAGAATTAGAAACATTTAAGTAAGTAATGAGTAGTAAATAATTATAAAAAAATAAAAAATAAATATATTCAAAAAGGGGGTAAAATCCCCTTTTTTAGGTTTAGGCACGATCCAATCGCTCAAATTAGTTTTATATGATAAAAAGGACCACGTATAAAAAGAAATTTCTATGGCGACTAGGATAAAAAGATTAATTAAATTCAAATCATTTAAACCAAAATATCTATAAATATGAAACTGATCATCAACACTAATATTATTAATTTGAAGATGCCAAAGATAGAGAGAAATCAAAATATAATTTACCAATATTATTTTTTTTAATAGAAACTTAGATTTCTTAAAAATTAATAGGATAGAAATTAAAAATATGAAAAAAAATAATTCTTGAATATCCGGTTTTGGTACATTAATTCCATCAAGAAATAAATTAATTATAAGATCAAAATTTATATATATATAATCAGCTATTAAGTAAGAGAGAAATACTAAATTTACTGCTACTAAGAATAATAATCTTTTTCCTTTAATTAATTTTATACTATGGATTTTTTCCCTAGTAAATTTATAGTGTGTATAGTTTTTCAAAGAGTTTATATACACCAAAGATGGACATATTACTCCGCTCAAATAGTAAAGGATTGAATAAAAGGAAATATCATTAATATTGAGTGAATACAAATTAAACCATTGTTTTTGTACAAATGGAAGAATAAGTAAAAATGAAAGTGTAACTAATAACTTCTTTGTATTGTTTTTAATTATCAAGAAAATATTTTTTTTAATTTAAATCAATTAAATCAAACTTTCAACAATTTAGAAGTTGTTAATTTAAAAACTTTTTTATCTATAGTTTCTTGATTTAAAAGTATATCAACTAATTTATCTAGTAAGACTCTATTTTTTTTCAATATTTTTATTGAATTATTTAATGAAATTTTAGAAATATTTATGATTTCATTATCTATTCTAGAACTGGTATTTTCTGCTATGAGAGGCTTTCTTCTAAATAATCCATCTCCTAAATACATTTCATTATTATCAGAATCCATTGAAACTGGACCAATGATTGAAAATCCATATTTTGTAACCATTTCCCTTACGATATTCGTCGCATAAGAGATATTATTCATGGAGCATTGTGTAATTTCACCTTCCCCAAAAACTATCGTTTCTGCTGCTCTTCCAGCTAGAGCAATTTCAATTTTTGAAAATAATAATTTTTTTGAAATCAATCCACTAGAAATTACATCTTCATCAGGGCATATTTTTGTATACCCTCCTATAGATCCAGATCTAGGTAAAATCGTAATTTTATCAACTGATTCAATTCCATTTCTCACAGCGGATACAATTGCTCTGCCTACTTCGTTATAAGCAATGATTTTTTTCATATTAGGAGAAGTTATTAATGAGGATCTGAGGCCAATGGTAATTTTATCAATAGCATTTTCTATATGAAGATCACTGATTAATTTAGATTCGTCTCTTGCACAGTGAATAGCGCTCTCGTTCATCAAGTTTGCAAGATCTGCTCCTGAAAATCCAACTGTTCTAGAAGCCCAATATCCTAAGTCAACTTCGCTTGAAAGTGGTTTGGAAAGTGAGTGAACTGAAAGAATTTTTTTTCTTCCATCTAAATCTGGAAGCATTACTTCAATTTTCCTATCAAATCTACCTGGTCTTAATAATGCTGCATCCAAAATATCTGGTCTATTTGTTGCTGCCAAAACAATAATCCCAGAATTATCAGCAAAACCATCTAATTCAGTTAGAAGCTGATTAAGGGTTTGTTCTCTTTCATCATTTCCACCTCCGATCCCAGACCCTCTTTGCCTACCAATGGAATCAATTTCATCAATAAAAATTATACAAGGAGATTTTTCCTTAGCCTTAGAGAATAGATCACGAACTCGGCTTGCTCCAACACCAACAAAAAGTTCTACAAACTCTGATGCCGATATTGAGAGAAAAGGCACTCCAGATTCACCAGCAATTGCTTTGGCTAATAATGTTTTACCAGTTCCTGGTGGGCCTATTAGAAGAACTCCCTTAGGAACTTTTGCTCCAAGATTTTCAAATTTCTTTGGTTCTTTCAAAAATGTTATTACCTCTTTTAATTCCTCAGCGGCTTCAGGGACGCCAGCTACATCATCGAATCTCGTTTCTACATCATCAATAGTTACAAATTTAGCTTGATTTTTGGTAAAACCAAATGCTCTGGAAGCCAATTTTGATGTACTCCTCAAGATTAAGACTATAGCTAATATAAAAATCAGGAAAAGACTTATTGAGGCAAATGAATTAGCAGCTGAGGCTTCTTTTCTACTATTGTTAATAGTGAGATCTATCTTATTTGCAGTAGCCTTTTCAAGGATTAATTGATCGTTGTAGAGGATAGGTATTTTAAATTTATCGCCATTCTTATACAGAACATCAATTTCTCTCTGCCTAGGATAGAAAAATATTGATTCTATTTTCCCCGTCTCTATATCTTCTAGAAGATCCGAATAACTTGATTTAGAATCTGAATATGAGAATTGTGATCTAAACACTAATCTTTACAAGTGATTAATAAAGCATATATGCTTATTTAGAAAATTGACGTATATAAACAAAATATAATCAAAAGTTTTCGAGATAACCAGTTAAAGGTTATATTATTATATGGAAACAAAGAAACAGAATGGCTGTACCAAAGAAGAAAAAATCAAAGAGCAAAAGGAACCAAAGGCACGCTGTCTGGAAAGGGAAAGCTGCAATAGCAGCTCAAAAAGCTATATCTTTAGGTAAATCAGTTTTAACTGGGAAAGCTCAAGGATTTGTTTATCCTATTGAAGAAGAGGAGGAGGAATAGCTTTTAAGATCCTAATTTAAATGCTTCTAGTATTACGGCATAAATTGCACCAATTCTTAATTTATCAACTACAGTCCATAGATAATAAAAATTTGAACTTGCCGCTGGTTTAATTCTTATAATGATTTCAATAAAAACTATAATTATTGGAACCATTATCAACTCATTTTTACCTTCAGATATAAATTTTGTAAGAAAATTTGCGAACAAAAAATAACCTGTCAAAACAGAAATTAAACCAATAGATTTTGTCCTCCAAGTATCACTTAGAAACCCAAAAAATAAATTATTTAACTGGTAAGTAATTCTTGAAAAATTAGTTTTTTGCATTACTAAAAGACGCTAAATAATCACTTAGAAAGCTATAGTCAACATATGATTTTTTTAGTTTAGGACCTTTAATTACATTTGCCACATTATTCTCATCACCAAGACTGTCTAAAATACAATCTAATTTAATATTTTCCTCAAGAACAATTGGGATATTTGAAGGAACAAAAATTGTAGGCAAGTTAGCTGCCAAGGAAGATTTCAATCCTGGATTGGAATCTTCAAAAACAATTGAATTATTTTCATTTATACCACTTAATTGTATTGCCTTTAAATATGGTAATGGATTTGGTTTCTTTAATTCAACGTCTTCACTTGAGATAATGAACTCAAAAGGGTTGAAGCCATTAAAAAGATATTCAACAAGTAGATTAACTTGATTTCTTGAACTTGAAGTAACAATAAATTGTCTTACTTTTTTTCTATGTAATTCATTTATTAATCTAAAAACACCAGTTTTGAAACTAACGTAATTTTTTTTTATAATATCTAGATAATGTAACTGCTTTGTTTCATGAATTTTTAGAATTAAATCTTCCGAGAAATCATCATTATTCGATTTGGCGTAGTAAGCAATCCTATTTTTGCCCCCATTTATCTTCAAAAGTTTTATATATTTATTAGTATCCCAATTCCAATCAATACCAAGATCATTGAAAGCATTATTAAAAGCAGGTAAATGAGCCTCTAATTCAGTATTTGCGATGGTACCATCTAAATCCCAATAAACACCCTTTAGATATGTCACCAAAAAGAATTTCTTATTTACGGTAAAATACAAGAGCAATTATTGCTGGTCCTGCTAACGCAACTACAGCCAAAGGAATAAGTGTTGCCATGATTAATGAATATGTTTTGTGATACTATTTTTACAAATAAATGTCGAAACTGTACTGATACGTTACAAGATTGAATTAAATTATGAAATCATGGACATGTATAGAAAATTGCGGAGCATGTTGTAAATTCGATTTGAACGAAAGAAGCGATTTGGCTAACAAACTTAACAAAGAAGATATAGCTTTGATAAATTCGATGACGGCTAAAGACGGTTGGTGTAAAAACCTGGACCGAGAAAATAAAAAATGCTTAATTTATGAAACCAGACCACATTTTTGCCGTGTAAGTGAATTTTCAACTTCATTTAAGGGATATTTGAAATCTGGTGATAAATTTTTAATAGATTGCTGCAAAGAACATATTTCATCAAATTATGGATACCAAAGTAAAGAGATGAAAACTTTTAGAATTGCTGTTTCAGGAAAATGAATAGTAAATTAGAAAAAAAAGAAAACAATCTAGAAAAAAGTTTTTTTTCAATATTTATAACGACTTTTACAACAATTTTTATTGCTGAACTTGGCGATAAAACGCAGATAGCCACATTAATGCTTTCTGCCGAATCAGGCAGGCCAATAGTTGTTTTTTTTGGAAGTTCTCTAGCATTAATAAGCTCTAGCATAGTAGGAGTTCTTATTGGTAAATGGGTATCAAAAAAAATATCTCCCAGCAAATTTGCTTTATCTACTGGTACTTTAATGATATTGATAAGTATATTTTTAGCTTATGAAACATTCAAAAATTATTTATAAATGGTTTTAAGTTTATTACTATCAACATTTTTAACCGTTTTCATAGCTGAATTAGGTGACAAAACTCAACTAGCTACTTTAACTATAAGTGGCACTTCAAATAAACCATTAGCAGTTTTTCTAGGATCTTCTTCAGCACTTGTTTTTGCAAGTTTACTAGGAGCTTTAACAGGTGGTTCTATTTCAAGTTTTTTACCCGAAGTAGTTCTTAAGTCAATAGCGTCCATTACATTTTTTATCATTGGTATAAAGCTTTTTATCAACTCTTTCACCATCGAAAAAGAAGAAAAAGAAGAAAAAGAAAATAATTAGTTTTAAGCCTGGATAATAAGGTGTAATAATAAAGTGTATACCCCTAAATTAATTTATAATTTCATTTAGATCATGTTCACATCATCTTCAATAATTGATAATCTTTATCAGTCAGAAGGGTTAGAATATAAAAAATTATGCAGATTATTAAAAATAACAAAGAAATCTGATAAGGATAAATTAGATATTGCTTTAACAGCTCTAGAAAAACTTGAAATAATTAATAAAAATGAAAATGATGAATATACTTGCATAAAGGATAATGATCATCTTGTCGCCAAAATAAGATGTAGTAGCAAAGGCTATTGTTTTGCTGTAAGAGGAAAAGACAAAGAAGATATCTACATTAAAGAAAACCTACTTAACTATGCATGGAATGGAGATAAAGTTTTAGTAAGGATAATAAAAGAGGGATATAGAAGAAGATCACCTGAAGGAATAGTTGATTGTATTCTTGAAAGATCAAATCAAATACTTCTTTCTAAAGTAGAAATAATAAACAATGATGTATATGCAATCCCAATAGACGATAGGATCCTCTCTAAAATTAAACTTCCAAAAGAGAATAAAAAATACACTTTCAATCCAGACAATAAGAATATAGTAAAAGTTGAGATTGATAGATTCCCAATAGGTCAAGAAGAAGGACTAGGTCATGTGATACAAGAACTAAAACTAAACAATAATGAAGACTATGATACAGACTTTGTTTTATCTAAAAGCAATATCGTTAAATCATACGATTTAAATCATATTGAATCAAAAAAAATAGAACAAAGGGAGAGGATAGACCTCACAGATAAAAACTCTTTTTTATTCAAAAGTTGGAATTCTAATAATTCTCCAATGCTCCCAATGATTCAAATAGAGCAAGTAAAAAATAAAAATACTAAATTATGGATACACACAAATAATCTTGCAGAAAGAGTAGATCTAAATAGTAAAAAATCTCTAGAAGTATTATTCAAAGGCTTTGAATCATTACCCTTATTAAATGATTGGCAAAACTACCTTGGTGAAGCCATAAGAAATGATTCTGAATTTAAATTTGGTGAAAAGAATGAAGCGATAAGCCTCTGTATCAATTTAAATAGTGATAATGAAATAATTGATTGGTCATTTCATCTTACTTTAGTAAAATGTACTCTTATTGTTGGAAGTGATCATACTGATGCGCTTCTATCTAGAAAAAGCAAATCAAGAGTAACCTCTCGGGTATTAAAACCTATAAAGGAATATGTCGACGATTTAGATAAAATACTAGAAATTTCATGTTCATTCAGAGAAAACCATCTTTTGGAGGGTAAGTTTGAAATTCCTGCGCCACTCAACAAAATACAAGCACTAGAAGAATTTTTTATTCACAATCCAGCTGAATATTCAAAAGGATATTTTGAATCATTAAATAAAGAAGATTGCCAAACTTACCTTTCACCAATACTATATGAGGCTAATTTAATATGGTTCAAACATTCAAATCAATATGGCTTAAAAAGTGCAGGATACATCTCAAATGGAATAGATTACGTTAATGCTAATGAAATTATCAAATATACAGAATTTATTGATAATGATTTAGAGCTTAATGAAGATGGCAATTTGACATTTAGTCAAGTAATTAAATTATGTGACGACGATAATAAAAAAAGAATCTTACATAAACTTCTAATTAATGAATTTAAAGACAATGAAATAAGGTTGATATCTAAAGATCCTGATAATGATGAATCAGAAAAATTATTTATTTCTCCATGGACAATTCCTGGATTTGACTTCACAAATCTTATAAATCAGCACTGTATTTTTAATATGATAATAAATGGTAAGAAATCAAAGAAAAATAATTTAAAAGAAATAAATATTTCTGAGAGTAATTCATTAGAATTAGTAAATTGGGATATATTTAATTCATCAATTTCAAAAAATCTAGAAGTATTATTTAACAAGTTTGTTATAGATAAACATAATGAATTCAAGTACAAAGTTAACCAATATAAATCTAATATGATAAATATAAAAAAAGTAAGAAAAGCAGAAAAATTAATAGGTAATATTTATAGTGGGTTTATTTTATCAGTGCAAACATATGGTTTCTTTGTTGAGATATCAGAACTAAATGTAGAGGGTTTAGTCCACGTAAGCACTCTTAATAATGATTGGTATGAATACAGGTCAAGGCAAAATCTATTGATTGGAAGAAAATCCAAAAAATCATATAAAGTTGGAGATGCAATAGAAGTAAAAATAATAAAAGTAGATATTCTTAAATATCAAATTGATTTAGAATTAACATAAATAAATTTTCATAAAATATATTATGGAAATATTAACCAAAAAAATTTAAGATAACGTTTTAAATTATGTTTAAGAAAAAATATTTACTTTTAACTCTTTTTTTTATTATTATTTTTCAAATTTTATTATATACAAATAATAATCAGAAGACTTCATTTAGATACTTTAAATGGACCCTCCAAGAAGTAAGTATAGGTAAGTTAATCAGTATTTCGTTTTTTTCTGGTTTATTTGTAAGCACTTTATTGAATACCACAATTTCTAGTAATAGTTTCAGAAAAACAATTTTCGAAAATGTGGAAGATGATTTTGCATTTAATGATAATGAGGAAGAAATGGAACCAAACGTTGAGATGCCGCCACAAAGGGATATTAGAGAAACTCAACCAACAATTTCTGTTAATTACAGAGTAGTCAAAAATATGAATGATAATAATTTAAAAAAAGATCAAAGTTATTCAAATCAAGATATTAAAGATGACTGGGATAATGCTGATAATGATTGGTAGAAAATTAAATTAATTAAAATATGTTTTTTTAATTTATAATGAAATAAATAGTTTTTTTTTATGGAAGAAAATTTAGACAAAAATAATGAAGTAAATAAAGAAATATCAGACAACACTACTAAATCAAACTCTGAGAAAATAAAAGTAAATAATTCAGAAAAAGTCATCAATATGGATATAAATAATGGTGATTCTGCTACTAAAAATATTATTAAAAATGAAATTAATACTCCCGAAAAACTTATAACCAAACCCATAAAAGAACTCCCAGTAGAGAAAAAGCCTTTCCAAGAATTTATTAACAACCACCTAATACCTTCACTTACTGAGGAAATTAATCAAAGAGGTTTAGAAATAAACAATATTAATCTCATTAACACAAATAGACCTATTGCTGGGGACAAATGTTGGGTAATAAATTGTGAAATTAAAGATATATGTAATTTTTGGTTATCCTTTGAGAAGGATGACATTAGTTCATTAAAAAGTATTTCCGTATCAAAACCTAATCAAAAACCAAGTATTATTGAATCTTTTCTTATTGACGAAAAAAGAATTACCCTAAAATTAATTATTTCAAGAATACTTCAAAGATTGAATGGGCAAAAGTTAATAGGGTTTAATTAGAGAAAACAATAACACCAAGTTAACTTTTTCCTCGAAAATACAAATCATAGTAAATAATAGTATTAATAAACCGAATAAAAAATGGCTCAATCAACTGTTGAATCAAAAAATAAAAAAGATATTAATAATGGGAAGGCACCAGCAAAAGAAACAATTTTGTCCCCAAGATTCTATACAACAGATTTTGAGGCCATGGAAAATATGGATTTATCAATAAACGAGGAGGAATTGGAAGCTATATGTGAGGAATTTCGTAAGGATTACAATAGACATCATTTTGTGAGAAACAGTGAATTTGAAGGCGCTGCAGAAAAATTAGATCCCGAGACAAGAGAGCTTTTCGTTGATTTTCTCGAGGGAAGTTGTACTTCAGAGTTTTCAGGTTTTTTACTTTATAAGGAACTTAGTAAGAGAATTAAAGTCAAAAACCCTCTACTTGCTGAATGTTTTGCACATATGGCCAGAGATGAAGCAAGACATGCAGGTTTTTTAAATAAATCAATGAGTGACTTTGGACTTCAGTTAGATTTAGGTTTTTTAACTGCAAATAAAGATTACACTTATTTCCCTCCAAGAAGTATTTTTTACGCTACTTATTTATCCGAAAAAATAGGTTATTGGAGATACATAGCAATTTATAGGCATCTCGAAAAGAATCCTGATAGCAAAATTTTTCCTCTATTTAATTATTTTGAAAATTGGTGTCAAGATGAAAATAGACATGGGGATTTCTTTGACGCATTAATGAAAGCTCAGCCACGTACTGTTAAATCTTTAAGCCAAAAAATTACCATTGGCGGTTCCACTTTTACACACCCGTTATTTGACTACTTCCATAGGTTTAGATATTTTTTGAATAATCTTCCATTAACATCTAAGTTATGGTCTAGGTTCTTTCTATTAGCTGTATTTGCAACTATGTATGCTAGGGATTTGGGAATTAAAAAAGATTTCTACAGCTCTTTAGGTTTAGATGCCAGAGATTACGACCAGTTTGTTATTAATAAAACAAATGAAACTGCAGCTAGAGTTTTCCCTGTAGTAATGGACGTTTATGATAAATCTTTTTATGGAAGATTAGATAAAATAGTAGAGAATAATAAGGTTCTTTCCGATATTGCAAACAGTGATGGAAATAAAGTATCTAAAACTTTTAAAAAATTACCTAAATATTTATCAAACGGTTACCAATTATTAAGACTATACTTATTGAAACCTCTTTATAGCAAAGATTTTCAACCTTCGATTAGATAATCTTAAATACAGAGAAGATTTATAGACTCATATGCTTTCGTCACAAATCAAATCAAATGAAATCGTTTTTGGTAGTTGCAATAAAGATTTATTAGAAGAAATTATTTTCTACGGCATTGGACTTGGTGCTGATTTTGTAGAAATATTTTTAGAGAATACTGACAACTCAAGCGTTTTAGCTGAAGAAGATTTTATTACAAGTGTAAGTCCATCATTTGGAAGGGGTGCTGGGATTAGAATTTTCAAGGGAAAAAAGGATGGATTTGTAAGTACAAATGATTTAACAAAGCATGGCTTGATGAGATCGGTATCTCAAGCTATTGAGATGTTAGACATAACAGACAACAAAAGAGAAGTATTTAACGGTTTAAATAAACATAGGGACTATAGTTTATCCAAGAGAAAATGGATTAATGAAGTTCCATCTATTCATGAGATAAGTGAAAAACTACTAGTCAGCACAAAGTCTTTAAAAAAAGATAATAAAATAATAACTAGAAAAGGAAGTTACTCAAGAAATCTTCAAGAAGTAATTATAGCCTCCAGTGACGGAACCTATGTCTCAGATATTAGATTGCATCAAACAGTTGGACTCAACGTAATTGCAAGTGATGCCCAATATAGATCTAGTGGAAGTAGAAGATTTGGATCGTCAGGAATGCCTAATGAATTCAGATTATGGGATCACGAAAAAGCAGCTAATGATGTGTTTGAAAGTTCAATGAACATGTTGTATGCAAATTATGTTGATGCAGGACAAATGCCTGTTGTATTAGCCAATAAATTTGGTGGCGTCATATTCCATGAAGCCTGCGGTCATTTACTTGAAACTACTCAAATAGAGAGAGGAACAACACCATTTGAGAATAAATTGAATGAAAAAATTGCACATGAATCTGTAACAGCAATAGATGAAGGGATATCAGAAGGATCCTTCGGTTCATTATCAGTAGATGATGAAGGTATGGAACCCGAAAAATCAGTTCTTATAAAAGATGGAATTTTAAAAAAATTCATATCCGATAGAGCAGGTGAACTAAGAACTGGCCATAAAAGAACAGGGAGTGGAAGAAGACAAAATTATTCTTTTGCTGCAGCTTCAAGAATGAGAAATACTTATATAGCTAAAGGGGAGCACTCGAAAGAGGATTTAATCAATAGTATTAGTGAAGGTCTCTACTGCAAATCAATGGGTGGTGGCAGTGTAGGTGCTACAGGACAATTTAATTTTGCGGTAGAAGAAGGATATCTTATTAAAAATGGAAAATTAACTCGTCCAGTAAAGGGAGCAACATTGATCGGTGAGGCTAAAGAAGTTATGCCAAAAATATCAATGTGCGGAAATGATCTAGAATTGGCTCCTGGATTCTGTGGATCCATTAGTGGAAGTGTCAACGTAACTGTTGGCCAACCTCATATTAAGGTTGATTCAATCACTGTTGGAGGAAGATAGGATATGAATTCAAGAGAAATCACAACTCAAATCTCTAAAGCTGCAGATTTCCTAAATCTTAAAAAATGGGATTATGGAGCAAGCTTTTCTAATGATTATTCTGTGCAAGTAGATAAAGGAGAGGCTAAACAACTTAAGGCATCACAAAAGCAAATTTTAACTATAAGAGTTTGGAATCAATCTAATCTAGTCGGTATTACTACAACAAGTGATATTAGTGAATCTGGTATTAGAAAAGCTCTTAAGCAAGCAAATATAGCTTCTGATTTCGGCAATAAGAATGAAACTACAGAATTTTCACCACTAGCTAAGGATCCTATTAAAGTTAAAGAATTTAAAAAAAGAAATCCTATTGGAATAAAAAAATTACTTACTCTTTTAAGAGGAGCAGAAGTAAAACTAATAGAAAGTCATGAATCCATAAAATCTGTTCCATATAATGGTTTATCTGAGAGTTTCATTGAGAGAGTTTATGCAAATAGTGAGGGTGCCTTTCGAAGTTATTCCAAAAGTCAAGCAGCACTATATTTATATGCAAGAGCAGAAGAGAAAAATAAGAAGCCTCGTAGTTCAGGTTCCGTAAAACTTGGATATGGAGCTGATGATTTAGATATAGAGTCGTGTATTAAAGAGGCTTCAAATAAAACAATTTCTCATTTAAATTATTCATCTATTAAAACTGATAAATATTTAATATGTTTTTCCCCAGAGTCTTTTTTAACTATCATTAACGCCTTTAGCTCAATGTTTAATGCTAGAAGCATTCTAGATGGAGTGAGTTTATCTAACAAAAATTCTATTGGAGAGAAACTATCTACAGAAGCACTTAATATTTATGATGATGGTCTTCACGAAAAGAATATTTCTTCATCACCATTTGATGGAGAGGGAACTCCTACCAAAAGACTATGTTTAATTAACAAAGGGAGAATAGATAATTTTATACATTCTGAATCAACTGCAAGAATATTTAAAACAATCCCTACAGGTCACGCTGGACTAGGATCAAAAGTTTCAGTATCCCCTGATTGGATCGTAGTTGAAAAATCAGAAAAAAACTTTGATCTAAAACCATCACTAGATCACTCTACTTATGAGGGAGAATTCGTTTATATCGAAGAGTTAAATGCAATCCATGCAGGTGTCAGAGCAAGTCAAGGTTCATTTTCTCTTCCATTTGATGGATGGCTCTACAAAAACGGTAAAAAAATCTCTATAGAATCTGCCACCGTAGCAGGGGATATCAAATATCTTTTGAAAAATATAGTAAATATTGAATCAAGCCAGGAGGTAACAACAAGTGGGATTTCTCCACATATATGGGTGGATGAATTATCAATAACTGGTGACGCGTGAGAATTATATTCTGGGGAACACCTGAATATTCAATTCCTAGCCTTGATATTTTTATTAAATCTAAGCACGAGGTAATAGCAGTAGTTAGCCAACCGGATAAGAAGAGATCTAGGGGAAATAAATTAATAGCCTCACCTGTAAAAAACAATGCTGAGCAAAAATCTATAAAAATTTATACTCCAGAAAAAATTAGGGGCAATATAGATTTTATAAATGAACTTAAATCACTTTCTTGTGATTTGTTTATTGTTATAGCTTACGGGAAAATTTTACCCAAAGAGATATTGGAAATCCCAAAATTTGGCTGTTGGAATGCACATGCTTCATTACTTCCAAGATGGCGTGGTGCCGCCCCAATTCAATGGTCCCTAATGAAAGGCGATGAATTTACTGGTGTAGGAATTATTAAAATGAATGAGGGACTAGATACTGGCGACATATTGTTGGAAGAAAAAATTAAAATCAATAACATCGATAATTTTAATACATTATCGGAAAAACTTAGTATTTTATCTGCAAAATTATTTTTAAAAGCTACATCTTTAATCGAAGAAAATATTAATAAAAATACTAATCCTCGATTAACAAAGCAAAATACCCTTGGAAGAGAAATTACTTACGCAAGAATGATTGAAAAATCAGACTTTAAAATTGATTGGGGTAATGAGGCAATTAAAATTTCTCAAAAAATAAAAGCATTACATCCGCGAGCAAATACTACATTTAGAGGTAAGAACTTAAAAATACTTAAAATCAAAGTTTTGAGTATTGATGTAATTAAGAATGAAAAATACATTTTCATGAGCAATAATTCAAAAACAGGTATTATTCTTGCTGTAATAGCAAATGAAGGAATAATAATTTCAACTAAAACTGATCCGATTATTTTGTTAGAAGCAAAACTTGAAGGCAAAAACATTTCTAGCAAAAATCAATTGATACAACAATTAAATCCATCAGTAGGAGAATATCTCTAAGAATAATTTTTAGATTCTTTTTTAGAGAATCCCCAAATGAAAGCAAAAATAATCAAAATATAAAAATAATAGTCTGGAAGAATAGATTCTTTAATTAAAGTATTTAGTAAAAGTTTAATTCCAACGATTAAAATTGCTACGTAACCGGCTGTTTCTAATCTAGAAAATATATCCAGAAGTTTTAGAAAAATCCCGGATGTAAATCTTAAGGCTAATACTCCAATTAATGCTCCAAATATAATTAATATGTATTGATCGCTGATAGCTACTGCAGTAGTGATACTGTCTATAGAAAATGCAAAATCAGTAATTGAAAGAAGCGCTACAACCCTTAAAAACCTAAAATTATTTTTATTATTATCTGTCCCATTTTCAGCGTTTTCTATATCTGAATTTAAAAAAACATTAGAGAAGAATAAGTATATTAAATAAAAACCAGCGAAAACTCTAATAAGAATAAACTTTAGAAGAACATTAGATAAAATGATGAGAATAATCCTAAATAATAAAGATATTGTTATACCAATATTTAAGGCTCTTGACCTTAATTCTGAACTGTCGAGGGATTTAGTAAGAGAAGCTAGTGCTACAGCATTATCTGCAGATAATAATAATTCTAGAGCAATTAATATTGGTAAAAGTGTAAAGATTTCGTACCAACTGTCTACCTGATCTAGCGTGGGTATAAAAGAATTTATTGCGGCTGAATCCATCAAATATAATTCACAATCAGTATAAAATCTAATATAATATATCGGATATTTGTAATCAAGATCGATAACTATAAATGAGTTTAAATACTTTAGTTGATTATATTTCTAACTCACAAATTACTTCTGAATTAATAAAAAGAATTTCAAAAAATAATGAATTAAATATTATTGGTTCAAGTAGATATGCTAAATCAATAATTTTGGATAGCATCGCAAAAAAAGAGGGGAAAAATATATTATTAATTTGTCCTAATGAAGAAATTGCATACAAATGGATTGGTTATTTTGAAAGTATAAACAATAAAGAAGTTTTATATTATCCTCCTACAGAACATCTACCATACTCATCAATTAATAAATCCAAAGAGATTGAATTTAGTCAGCTTACTGTTTTATCCAAATTAATAGAAAAAGAGAAAAATGAACTCAATATTGTCATATCAACAGAGAGATCACTACAACCTCATCTAATAAATAAAAACTTATTAATTGAAAACAAGATAAATTTGCAAAAAGGAGTTGAAATCGAGATTCAAGAATTAGCAAATAAACTAACTTTGCTGGGTTATACAAAGGAAAATGTGACATCAGCAGAAGGATTTTGGAGTAGGAGAGGGGAAATAATAGATATTTATCCTGTAAATAATGAGTTTCCTATAAGATTAGAATTTTTTGATAATGTAATTGAGAAAATAAGAGAATATGATCCACACACACAGAAAACATTAGAAAGTATTAATAATATTGAAATAATACAGGCTGGATTTAATTTGTTAATAAAAGATAAGTTAAATAATTTATCTAAGAACAGTATTTTTAATTCCGAAGATATAAATAAAAATAATCTTGATCGTTATTTAGGAATCATTGAAGAAGAACCTAGAAATATAATAGATTTTATAAATAGGGAAACAATTCTTGTAATTGATGAATTAGAAGATTGTAAAAAATTTGCAAATAATTGGTATCTAGATTCAGAAAGTAATTTTGATAATTGTGTGCATGAATTAAATGAGAACCTTAAAAATAATGAGATAAATTTTGAAGCCAAACCTAATTTGCATTTAAAGTTTGACGAAATATTAAATTCACTGGGAAATTTTAATTTAATAAAGTTTTATGAATTTGAATCTAAAGTAAATATTGATAATAGGTTTTTGTTAAATGATAAAAGATTAAATTCATACTCTAAAAATATAGGAAAATTATCCAATGATATAAATAAAAAAATAAAAAATAATGAAAAAGTATGGATATTATCAGCACAGCCATTAAGAACAAGGACTTTACTTTTTGAGCACAAATGTAATACAAACTTCTTAAACAATCCTAATGATATTGATGAAGCATTTAAGTCAATTAATAATTCAACTCCTCTAATTTTAAAAAATAAGAACAATTATGAAATCGAGGGTTTTTATCTTCCGATATGGAGAGTTGTCCTGATAACAGATAAAGAATTATTTTCACAACAATCTCTTTTTAATAATGTATTCATAAGAAGAAAAAAAAGAAGTGTCAATTCAAATATAAATGTAGATAAGATTAGTCCCGGTGATTTTATAGTCCATAAAAATCATGGGATAGGAAAATTTATAAAAATTGAAAAAATAAATTTAACTGGAGATTCAAGAGATTATTTAGTCATTCAATATCAAGATGGGAAGATAAGTGTTGCCGCTGATCAACTCGGTAGTATCAACAGATATAGATCAAGCGGAAAAATAAAGCCGAAAATAAATAAATTAGGGGGGACAGAATGGGAAAGAATAAAAGATAAAAATAAGAAACAAATCAAAAAGGTTGCTGTCGATATATTAAAACTTTATGCAAAGAGAGAAAAATTAAAGGGGCACATATACCCAGAAGATGGTCCTTGGCAAGATGAATTAGAGGGATCATTCCCTTATCAACCAACCCCAGATCAAATTACTGCTGTGAAGGAAATAAAATCTGATATGGAAAGCGATAAGCCAATGGACAGGTTAGTTTGTGGAGATGTAGGATTTGGTAAAACAGAAGTCGCAGTTCGTGCTATTTTTAAGGCTATAACATCAGGCAAACAGGTAATATTACTAGCACCAACAACAATCCTAGCTCAGCAACATTGGAGAACACTAAATAATAGATTTTCACCTTACCCTATAAAAGTTTCATTACTCAATAGATTCAAATCCATCAATGAAAGAAGGGAGATCTATGCAGGTTTGAAAAATAACAAAATTGATTTAGTTGTAGCAACACATCAAATTTTAGGAAAAGAAATAGAAATTAAAAATTTAGGATTACTTGTTATTGATGAAGAACAAAGATTTGGAGTAAGGCAAAAAGAGAAAATAAAAAAAATCAAAACAAATTTAGACGTTTTAACTCTCTCGGCAACTCCAATTCCAAGAACTCTTTATATGAGCTTATCTGGACTGAGACAAATGAGCTTACTAAATACTCCTCCTCCATCAAGAAGATCAATAAAAACATATTTATCCGAAATAGATATGAACGTTATAAGAACTGCAATTAATAAAGAACTTGATAGGGGAGGGCAAATTTTTTATGTTCTTCCAAGAATTTCTGATATTGATCAAGCTGTAGTCAAATTAAAAAATATGATTCCCAGCTTAAAATTTATTATTGCTCATGGGCAAATGAACGAAACAGAGCTTGAAAATGCAATGATAGCTTTTAATAATGGAGAAGTTGATCTAATGATATGCACAACGATAATTGAAAGTGGATTAGACATCCCTAAAGTAAATACAATCATTATTGAAGATTCACACAAATTTGGCCTTTCACAACTTTATCAACTTAGAGGAAGAGTTGGTAGAAGCGGTGTACAAGCACATGCTTGGTTATTTTATCCAAATATAAATAAAATTAATGACGCTGCAAAACAAAGATTGAGAGCGATAAAAGACTTTTCAGAACTGGGAAGTGGATACCAACTTGCAATGAAAGATATGGAAATAAGAGGTGTTGGTAGTTTACTAGGAGAAGAACAAAGTGGAAAGGTTAATGCTATTGGATATGATTTATATATAGAAATGCTCCATGAAGCTATTTCAGAAATCAGTGGGCAAGAAATACCTGAAGTAAACGACACTCAAATTGATCTACCAATAAATGCATTTATACCTGCAACATGGATATTAAACAGGGAAGAGAAGCTTGAGGCTTATAAATCTGCTACTGAATGTTTAAATAATGATGAATTAACTGAATTAGCTACAGACTGGGTGAATAGATATGGAAACTTACCCAAACCTGTTGAGTCCCTAATTATGATAATGAGGCTAAAATTACTAGCTAAAAAATGCGGTTTTAATAAGATCAAGCTCAAAAAACCAAACATCCTGATAGAGACAAAACTAAAAAATTCTACTTTTAAAATTCTTAAAAATTCTTTAGCAAGTAGTGTTCAAAATAAATTTAATTTTAATGAAGGCGAACAATTATCAATCATCACTATAAGAGGTTTAGGTGTAACTGAAATTCAAAATCAAATTGATCAACTAATGTTGTGGTTCGGATCATTTGAAAGAGAAATAAATAATTTCGATAAAGAACTTATTAAAAGAGAATAAATTATTAAATAATTATATAAAATCCGCGAATCAGTAAGATTTCGGTTAGGTTTATTGAAATTTTATTTATTTCATGGGTGAATATATAGACGTCGGAATACAAACCTCGATTTTACCCTTATCTATTATTATTTCATCAATAGTACTTGGCATATATGCATTATTTGGAGAAGAAGCAGAAAATGATGATGATGATTCTGATTCAGGAAGTGGCGGCCTAATGCAGCCTATTTGAAATTATTTATAAATAATTTGTTTTGACTTTATCTTAGAGACTTTAAATAACCTATAAAAAGAACCTATCAATAAAATAAGAGCAGTAAATAAAGAAACAAAAATAAAAATCACCAAGAATATTTCATAGAGATATGAAAACAGATCAATTAATAATAAAAAAGATTTATTTAATGTCGAAGGAAGAGTTTGCAACAGCAAATTTTTATTTGGAATTAAATAAATTATATAAACTAATAAAACACTCAAAATAAACAAAAAGAAAGATTCAGTAAATAGTCTTCTTTTGGATTTTCTTCTTAAATTAAATTTTTTTTTAAAAATATATTTATCAGATCTAATATTCAAATTTGGGATGTTTAAATCTGCCATAAATCAAAGCTCAAAGAATAAATTTGAATAACTCTGAAAAGAAATTATCCTATAGTATCGTGTTTATATTTAAGATGCTAATTGCTCTTTATTCAGGGTTTATTAGTTCTTTTTTTTCTATATTTTCAAAAGGACTATAAAAATAAATTAAAGAAGAAGAGAGTAGAATTAAAGAGCAAAAAGCAAAAAACGGTGGCATAAAAAAATTGAAAAAGTTAATTTTTTTATTAAACCCAAATCTTGATTTTTTAGTAATTTTAGTACTTATATCAGTTTTTTTTATTCTTATTTTTGGCGATTCATTTAACTGATCAAAACAATTTATGGTATCTGAAAGCAGTGAATTACCAATCTTTAAAACTAAAGGCTTTACATTTGGTTTAGAGCTCTTTAGAACAATATTATGTATGTGGAGATTATCGGCTTTTATATCGATTAATTTAGACTCATATATTGGGATTTCGTTTTTGATTAAAAGATTTGAATAAATATAAAAAGCATTCATAATAGGCCCTAAATGTTCAATTTTTCCTTCAATAACTGGTTTATCAACTATGGTTAATTTCCATTGAGAAATTATAGATATTTGATCCTTATTTTCATTATTGGAATAATCTGGCAGTCCCATTATTTCGAGGCTTGCTGAAGATTGATGAAATGACAATTTATTTTGCATCATATTAAAAATCGTATAAAAAATTCTTCAACTTTTGATAACCCTGATTTGAAATGCAAAAAGATAAAATAAGCAAAGATTTTATGATAGTCTCATCATTTTCAGCTTGATTTAAAAGCTTTTTAACTCTAATACTATCCATATTAAACCTCTCTTTAATCAACTCAACAAATCTCTTATTAAAATCATTCCAAACAATTGAATTCTGTTCAATATCTTCTTTAGATTTCATTATCTCTCTAATATAAGGATATAAATATTTAGACATTTCAACTGTAATTCTAATTAAGGCATCGAATTCGTTAAGTTTAATATTGTTAGTAACAAAAGATTTTCTCAATGGATTGTTGTTCCTTAATTTCCAAATGGTCACTTTATTTGGAAAAACCTCATTTAGATTAAGTTTATTTGATAAGGCGTAAAGGGATTGAATACCATTTAAGTCAATAGTTTCTAGTATTAATAATAATAAATCAAGCTTCTCTATAGATTTTCTTGATACCTGATTTCCTCTAGTTAAAACTTTAATTGTTCTTTAATAGATTATGAACTAATTATAACAGGACTATTAATCCATTTTCTGAAATAAAAATGAATATAACTTATCTAGTTCTTCAATAGTTAGCATTCCATAACTCCATAATAATATTGGTAATGGAGTGTTATTTTTTACAGATAATTTTATACCGAGTTCAATAGTAGATTCATCTAAACCTAATACATTAAATAAATAAATTATCATTTCTCTAGATACATAATTGTTCATGAGTTCTATTTAATACTTGAGTAAATGAGAGATTTAGTCATTTGATTTAGGACTAATTTTCTTGTAAAAAGAAATTTATTTAAAAGTAAAAATGAAAATTTCCTAATTGGAAATAAAAAAACGTTTCTATTAGCAAAAATTGATATCAAAGAGTCAGTTATAAAAATAGTGAAGATAATATCTAAAATCCTGCTTGAAAAATAGTTAAATTTAAATAATATCAATTGCATTTTAGTAATAGCAGTATTTTTATTAAAAAGATCATAAATAGTATTAACATCTCTCCAACAAGTATTTAAACCCTGACCACCAACAGGGTGAAATGTATGAAATGCATCTCCTACAAAAACGAATTTTTTTAAATTTAAAACTGGTAAATTTAAGGATAATGAAACAGGAAAAATATTAAATTCGCCAATTATTTGGTCCAACTTAAATTTATCTGGCAAGATTGTTGATAAATTATCCATTAAAAAATTCTTGTCAGAATTTAACCTTTGAATTGCCTTTAATGTACTTGAAGTCCAGATTACTTGATATAAGTTTTTTTCTAAAGGTAATAATGCAAGAGGGCCTTCTTTTCTAAATATTTCATAAGCACGCTTTTCACAATGGCCTCTAAGAGAAACTTTAAAAGTTAAACAAGACTGACTATAAGATTTTTTTATATCAACGTAATCTAATATTTTTTTATCAAGTGAGTTTGCTCCTGTTGAAAAGAATTGATAATCAAATAATATTTTTTTACGTAATAAACTCTGTGGATTCATAAAAAAAATATTTTCATAATTATCAATCTCTTGAAAAAATACGTTCATGAGATCCGAATGTTTAACTACCCAACCAATATTTCCAGAAATACTTATATCATCATCTAAGTCAGAAGTTGATAAATTGGCAAAAGCAGAAGTTACGCTATCAGAAATTGAGAGGGTATCAAAGCCAAATAAAAATGGTTCTAATTTTTCCCAAAGTCTGAATTTAGATAAGATTTTTCTTGTTGAGTGAGTAATTGCGTAAGTTTTATCTTTATCAATTAATCTATCTTTTGGTAATAAATCAGTTAAAAAAATATTGCAATCAAATTTTGAAAGTGCAATTGAAAGTAATAAACCTGTGGGACCTGATCCAACAATTTTAAAATTAAAATTATTTTTCATTTTAATTATATGAGGATCGACTATCTATTCAAATAAATATAGCAAATTTCCTCAAATGCTGGTCTTAATAAATAGGGGTACTCACCAACCCATAAATTAATTTCAGGAAGCCAAGCATCAGTCAAATAAAAATCTTTGTCAAAATTACGGTTATCAGATGTTATTAAACATCTAATACTTGAACCCACCCTGATTTGACTGTGCTTATTTTCCATAGGAAAACTTAATTTTTCCAAATAACCATCTTCATCTTCTAATTCAAGTACTAACCAAGTCCTTTTATTTTCAATAACTTCCAATCGACCTTGCCTATCAGATTGTTCTCTTGAACTTTCAATCTTTTCTTTTTTATAAATATCTGATACAAAGCCATCAAATATAGAATAAAATTTATATTTTCTTAATTGCAAATTTTTTCTACTAGATTCAAGAATTGGACCCCAGATGATATACAAAAAGAAACCTACACATAGAAATAACCAGAAATTATTAGTTTGATCTCCAGTCGAACTAATAATTAATGAGATAAATCCACCAATTGAAGATATTATTACTCTTTGAAGAATTTTTCTCGGATTCCCCAACGCGTACTTAAATTGACTTCCTGTACCAACTGCAGGAATAAGTTTTGAAATTTGACCTGAATTAATTGGAATTAACATTTTAAAAAATCAATTTTTCAAGTCCATAAACTAAAGTTTCATATTTACCAATTTTTTTAATAGCCTGTAAAACTCCTGGCATATATGCCTTTCTATCAATAGTGTCATGCTTTATTGTGTAAGTTTCACCTGGAGATCCCATTATTACTAACTGATGAGCGAGTAATCCTGGTAATCGTACAGAATGTATATTAATTCCTGAATCTCTACGTCCACCCCGTACAGCTTTCAATGACTCAGACTCTTTTACTAGACTCTGATTAAATTTCTTTGGGTATTCTTCAATCATTTCTGCAGTTTTTATACACGTTCCACTAGGAGAATCAGCTTTTTGATTATGATGCATCTCTATTAATTCAATATTGTCATAAAACCTTGCAGCTACAGATGCCGCCTGCTGAAGAAGAACCATACCTACTGAAAAATTAGGAATTATTGCACAACCAACTGATGCTTTCTGAGCAAAAACAGACAAATCTTGTATTTGCGAAGGGCTTAGACCTGTAGTTCCTACCACTGGTGACACACCATATGCAATAGCTGATCTGGTATTTTCATATACAGAATCAGGATGAGTGAAATCAACGAACACAGGTTTGATATTTTCGTTTCTATAGTTTTGACTAACAGAACATAAAGTTCCTTCCAAATCATTTGAAACGTAAACATCACAATTTTTTACCTTCAATAATTCAGAAATATTTGAGCCATTATTCTTTTCGTTTATGTCAATTGCTGCAACAAGTTCACAATCTTTAGAATTTAATACAGTATTAACAACTTCGCTACCCATTCTGCCTAAAGCTCCGGATACAAGTACTGGTATGGGTTTTTTAGAATTTTCAATCATTTTTTTTTAAAATCTTTTTTTAAAGGTTGTTACACGCTATTTATATTGCACACAATAACGTCTTTTCATTCGTAGGCTGGTAGAAATACTTAAAGAAAATCAATGTTTACGCAGGTCCGCTCAGCAAACCGCAGAGTATCTCCTGTTGAGGATAACAAACACAAAGTTGTAATAAAAGCAGTTTATGTTGTCCTTGAGCCACAATACCAAAATTCCTTAACGGAAGCTGCAAAGTCAATAAATAAGATGAATGGCCCAATAGGTATAGACCTTAGCGGCTATCTTATCGAAGAACTTAGGAATGATAGTAATTTTGAAGATTTTAAAGAAGATGTAGCTAATGCAGATATATTCGTGGCTTCTCTAATTTTCATTGAAGACCTCGCTCAAAAAGTGGTTGATGCAGTATCTCCATTTAAAGACAAACTTAAAGCATCAATTGTTTTCCCCTCCATGCCAGAGGTAATGAGATTAAATAAGTTAGGTTCATTTAGTATGGCCCAACTAGGTCAATCTAAAAGCATTATTGGAGATTTAATAAAAAAGAAAAAAGAATCTGATGGAGCAAGTTTCCAAGATTCAATGTTGAAGTTATTAAATACACTACCTTCAATACTTAAATATCTGCCAGTAGAAAAAGCTCAAGATGCTAGAACATTTATTCTGAGTTTTCAGTACTGGTTAGGTGGTACCACTGAGAACTTAAAAAACTTCTTGTTAATGATTTCTGAAAAGTATGCTGTTTCAGAGATGATAAAAGATCAAATAGAAGAATTCAAAATTCAAGACCCTGAAACATTCCCAGATTTAGGAATTTGGCATCCTCTTTCTCCTTGCATGTTTGAAACTCTCAAAGAATATCAAAATTGGGAAAATAATAGAAAAGACCTAAACCCTAAAGATGACAAAACCCCAACAATTGGATTGGTACTTCAAAGGAGTCATATAGTAACAGGAGATGATGCTCACTACGTTGCTGTTATTCAAGAATTGGAATATAGAGGAGCGAGAGTACTTCCTATCTTCTGTGGAGGTCTAGATTTTTCTAAACCAGTTAATGAATTTTATTATGATTCGATAAATAAAGACCAACCTATTGTTGATGGAGTAGTCTCTCTAACAGGATTTGCACTAGTTGGTGGACCAGCAAGACAAGATCATCCAAAAGCTATTGAAGCTCTAAAGAACCTTAACAGACCCTACATGGTCGCACTTCCACTAGTATTCCAAACCACACAAGAATGGGAAAATAGTGATTTAGGTTTGCACCCGGTTCAGGTAGCACTTCAGATTGCAATTCCAGAGCTTGATGGAGCTATTGAACCTATTATTCTTTCAGGTCGTGATGATGCCACAGGGAAGGCGCATACACTTCAAGATAGAGTTGATGTGATCGCTGAGAGAGCCATTAAATGGTCAACATTAAGGGTTAAACAAAGAAAGGATAAAAAATTAGCCATTACAGTATTTAGTTTTCCACCAGACAAAGGAAATGTTGGTACTGCAGCATACTTAAATGTTTTCGGTTCAATTTATAGAGTACTTCTTGAAATGAAATCGAAAGGTTACCAAATAGATGAACTTCCAAGCAATTCAAAAGAATTAATGGAAAAAGTAATTAACAACCCTGAAGCAATGGATGGCTCTCCCGAGTTAAATATTGCTCATAAGATGTCAGTAAAAGAATACGAAGAGTTCACACCATATTCCCAAAGACTTGAAGAGAATTGGGGTAAACCTCCTGGAAACTTAAATAGTGATGGACAAAATCTACTTATCTATGGAAAACATTTTGGAAATGTTTTTATAGGAGTTCAACCTACATTTGGTTATGAAGGTGATCCAATGAGATTACTCTATTCAAGAAGTGCTAGTCCTCACCACGGTTTTGCTGCTTATTACACCTATGTTGAAAAAATCTGGGGTGCTGATGCTGTTCTTCATTTTGGAACTCATGGCTCACTTGAATTTATGCCTGGAAAACAGATGGGCATGAGTGAAACATGCTACCCAGATTCTCTCATTGGATCATTGCCTAATTTGTATTACTATGCTGCGAATAATCCTTCTGAAGCAACAATTGCGAAGAGAAGAGGGTATGCTTCAACAATAAGCTATTTAACACCTCCAGCGGAAAATGCAGGGCTTTACAAAGGACTTAAAGAATTAAGTGAACTTGTTGGTTCTTATCAACAATTAAGAGAAAATAGTAGAGGTATTCAAATTGTTAATGCAATAGTTGAGACTTCTAAACAATGTAACCTTGACAAAGATGTAGAGCTCCCTGCAAAAAACGTAGAAGAACTTTCACTTGATGAAAGAGATTTATTTGTTGGTAATGTCTATAAACAGTTAATGGAAATTGAAAGTAGATTATTACCTTGCGGTCTTCATACTATTGGAGAAGCTCCTACAGCAGAAGAAGCGGTTGCAACACTTGTAAATATTGCGTCTTTAGAAAGAGAACAAGAAGGATTGAGATCACTACCAGGGCTACTTGCAGAATCAATGGGATTAACTATTGATCAAATTTACGATGGTAATAATAAAGGTGAACTTAAATTTGTGGAGTTAAATGAAAAAATCATAAAGACCTCAAGAGAGTCAATTTTTGCGATGGTCAACTCCTTAAAAATCGTTAATGGCAGAGTTTATTTAGAAAAATCACTTCTTTCCAAACTTTTTGACTTACTAAAAGTTTTTGGTCTAAATTTACCTACCCCTTGGCTAAGAGTTTGCAAATTAAATTCATTTAATGAAGTTAATCAAAAGGAGTTAAATAAATTATTTGATTACTTACTTTTCTGCTTGGAACAAGTCTGCGCAGATAAAGAAATGGACAGCCTTATTAAAGCATTGGATGGAAATTATGTTTTACCTGGACCAGGTGGAGATCCTATAAGAAATCCAGGTGTTTTGCCAAGTGGCAAAAATATCCATGCACTTGATCCTCAATCAATCCCAACCACAGCAGCGGTAGCTGCAGCAAAGTCTGTTGTTGACAAATTAATTGAAAGACAAAAGGAAGAGCAGGGAACTTGGCCTGAAACAATCGCTTGTGTTTTATGGGGTACCGATAACATCAAAACTTATGGAGAATCACTGGCACAAATCTTATGGTTTGTTGGTGTAAAACCAAAACCAGATTCTGTTGGGAGAATCAACAAATTAGAATTAATCCCTTTAGAAGAATTAGGTAGGCCAAGAATTGATGTTGTAGTCAACTGTTCAGGAGTATTTAGAGATCTATTTATCAATCAAATGGCATTAATAGATCAAGCAGTCAAATTAGCGGCTGAGGCTGATGAACCATTGGAATCTAACTTTGTTAGAAAACACTCATTAGAACAAGCAGAAAAAGAAGGGACCTCTATAAGAGAAGCTTCAGCGAGAGTGTTCTCTAATGCAAGTGGAAGCTATAGTTCAAATGTTAATTTAGCCGTAGAAAATTCAACTTGGGAGGAAGAAAATGAATTACAAGAAATGTATTTGTCACGCAAAACATATGCTTTTAATGCTGATAATCCAGGTGAGATGAATCAAAAAAGAGAGGTATTTGAGTCAGTGATGAAAACAGCAGATGTTACATTTCAAAACCTTGATTCCTCAGAGATTTCACTAACAGATGTAAGTCATTATTTTGATTCAGATCCAACAAAATTGATTAAGACACTAAGAGATGATGGGAAAGAACCAAGTAGCTATATAGCAGACACCACCACATCTAATGCTCAAGTTAGAACACTTGGAGAAACTATCAGATTAGACTCAAGAACAAAACTCTTAAATCCTAAGTGGTATGAAGGTATGCTCAAATCTGGTTATGAAGGAGTTAGAGAACTTTCTAACAGACTAAATTACACTCTTGGCTGGAGTGCGACAAGTGGTCAAGTAGATAATTTTGTATATGAAGAAACTAATGAAACATTTATAAATGACGAAGAGATGAGAAAAAGATTAATGGACCTTAATCCTAATAGCTTCAGAAGAATTGTTGGAACTTTACTTGAAGTTAATGGTAGGGGATATTGGGAAACTTCAGATGAAAATATAGAACAGTTGAAAGAACTATACCAAGAGGTAGAGGATAAAATCGAAGGAGTTAAAGAATAATAATTTTATAAATTTCTGTAAATCCTATCAGCTACTTTCAGAACTTGATAATTTAGTTTTACGTTGTGCACCCTAACAATATCAATATTAAATTGAGAACATAAACAACTTATTGCTAGTGTTCCTATATCCCTTTCTTTTGGATTTTTCTCATTCAAAATCTCTCCTATGAATCTTTTCCTTGAAGCACCTATCAAAATTGGCAAATTCCATTTTTTTAATACATCTAAGTTTCTCAAGATTTCCAAATTATGAATGATATCCTTTGAAAAACCAATACCAGGATCCACTATTATATTTTTTTCAGATATATTTTTTTCTAAAGCATTCTTTATTAAATTATCAAGCGAGAACTTAACATCACTCAATAGATTCTGGTAATTAGAGAGTTGATTCATGTTTTGACTATTACCACGACTATGAGTTATGACGAAGGGACAATTGAAATTTGATACAACATCCAAAATATTTTTATCTCTTCTTCCTCCAGTGACATCATTTATCCAATTAGCGCCATTTAAAAGAGCTTCATAAGCGACCTCAGAATTAAAGGTATCAATTGATATTAAAACATCTGGATATTCAGTTTTTATTAATTTCAGATATGGGATCAATCTTTCTATTTCTATAGAAGAACCAACTTCTTCAGCGCCAGGCCTTGTACTCTGAGCACCAAGATCTATAACATCCACTCCATTATGCAAAAAATGATTAACTTGATCTAAAACTTTTTTTGAAGAGTTTATTTCTCCACCATCACTAAATGAATCTGGGGTTAAATTAATAACCCCCATAATTGAAGTTTTTTGTCCCCAGCCTTTTGGCCATGGATCTTTCTTATTGATAATTTGCAATTCTTGCAAAACTTTTCGGATCTAATGAGGCCCCTCCAACTAACACCCCATCTATATCGCTCATTGACATAATTTCGTCAATATTATTAGGTTTGACAGATCCTCCATATTGAATAATCACATCATCAAAACCTATTAATTTCCGAATCAATGAACATATCTTATTAGCATCTTTAGCCTCACATGTTTTACCTGTCCCAATAGCCCATATTGGTTCATAAGCAACTATTAAATTTGATGGATCTGTATTTTCTAATCCTTGTTCAACCTGTCTAGTAATAACTCTATCAGCTTCTCCCCTCTCTCTTTGTTCTAATGTTTCTCCAACACAAACTATCGGAGTAAGTCCACTAGATTGGGCAAAAACTGCTCTTTTATTAATTTGTTCATCACTTTCACTAAAATACTTCCTTGGTTCACTGTGGCCAACTATTGCATATGCTACACCATGTTCGAGAAGCATTTTTGGGGAAATTTCTGCAGTAAATGCTCCTTCATCCTCCCAATGAATATTTTGACTAGAAATATCTAAATAATCAAAATCAGAATGATCAGAAAAAGTTGAAATAGCTGTAAAAGGAGGCGCAATAACAACTTTACGATCTTCATCTATGTTTTTTATTAAGGGTATAAACTCTTCTAAATAAGACCTAGCCTCAGCACAAGTCATGTGCATTTTCCAATTACCAGCAATAACAGACTTTCTCAAAATACTAACTCCAAGGAGATCATATTAATATATATTGAGTTTAATAGGCCAATTATTTGAAAAATAATTCATTTTTTAGAAATATAACTTTATCTCCCTTATTTAATTTTCTTCCTCTTCTAGTTTCTATTACACCATTAACTTTGACAGAACCTGACTTGATAAAAATTTTTGCTTCTCCACCAGAAGAGACCAAATTTTTCCATTTTAAGAATTGATCCAATTTCATTGTTTTTTTACCTAAAGATATTGATAAAGTAGGATAAATAATTAAATATATAATATCTTGAGACTAATACCACCAGTAAGAACATATTCGAATAGGTTTATCAAAGGTTTTATATGCATGCTTATTTATGTAGCTTGTTGGCCTTTGTTAGCTTATTTTGCGGGAAACTTAATCCCAGCTATTGGATCTGGTGACCTATCAAAAGTTACTAGCATAATAGTTAAATCTTTATTAGTATTCTTAATTCAGAAAATTGCTCAATTTGGACAGGATGTTTTCATAGCAAAACCAGCTTTAGAAATTAGTGAAGTAATGAGAGGAAATTTATTTAGCAAAATTCAAAAAATAAAGATGAATTCTGTTGAAAAAATTTCAGCTGGAGATATCACATATAGACTTACAGAAGATACAGATAGGGTAAGCGAAGTTATTTATAAAACAGCTCAGGATACTATTCCATGTATTTTGCAGTTATTTGCGGTAATAATCTATATGTTTTATTTAGATTGGTCACTATCATTATCAACTTTTGTTTTAGCACCATTAATTATTCTTTCGATTAATAGTTTTGGAAGAAGAGTTTTAATAGCATCTGAAAAAAGTCAAGAATCTACAAGTAATTTAGCAGGTTTAATAGGTGAATCAATAAATGGAATGTCAACTATAAGAGCCTTTGCTGCAGAAAATTGGATTGAGAATAGATTTCATAAAAGATTAATAGCAAATAAAAATGCAAAATATAAAACATTAAAATTACTTGCATTTCAACATCCAGTTGTAGGATTTGTTGAAGCATTTGGAATATTAGCAATATTAGGCTTAGGAGCCTCAAGAATTAATCTAGGCCTTCTAACAAGCGAAGAATTTAGTAGTTTCTTTGCTGCAATATTGATGCTTATTGACCCAATAAGCCATGTAAGTACAAATTTTAATGACTATAAACAGGCAGAAGCATCGATAAAAAGGCTAAAAAACATAAATCTAGAACCTATCGAAGATGATAAAGAAAACTTAAGAAGTGTATCTAATATTAAAGGCAAAATACTTTTTGAGAAAGTTAATTTTGCTTACAAAAAAGATAATCAAGTTCTTAAAAATATCAATTTAGAAATAAAAGAGGGGGAAGTCACAGCTTTTGTTGGTGCTTCAGGGGCTGGTAAAAGTACAATGTTAGCTTTGATATTAAAGTTTATAAGTCCAAATAATGGGAACATTTTTATTGATGATAAAAATCTAAAATCACTAAATACAAAAGATATTAGGAAAAAAATTGCACTAGTACAACAACAACCTTTTTTATTTTCAGGAAAAATTATTGATATTATAAGAATGGGCAGAAACTATAGCAAAGAAAAAGTTATAGAATCAGCCCGAATAGCAAACGCTCACAACTTTATTCAAAAACTACCTGAGAAATATGAAACTTTGATAACTGAAAGAGGGTCAAATTTTTCAGGGGGGCAGATCCAAAGGATAGCAATTGCAAGAGCAATACTGGGAAACCCATCAATTCTTCTTTTAGATGAGGCTACAAGTGCGTTAGATGCTGAATCAGAATCTGAAGTCCAAGAAGGACTTAATAGAGCTATGAAAAATAGAACAACTATTGTAATTGCTCATAGATTAGCCACTACTCAAGAAGCAAATAAAATTGTTGTTTTCGATAAAGGTGAAATAGTTGAAGTTGGAAAACATATTGATTTAATTAATAAACCTGGAATTTATAAAGAATTATGTGAAAAGCAATTGATTAAAAAATAATAACTCTATTTTATTTATTAAAAAGTTAATTCCATGAGCGAAAACACAAATGATTCTACAAATCCAGTTTTAACCTTTGAGGGGAAAAAATATTTAATAAATGAACTTTCTAATGAAATAAAAGAATCTATAAAACTATTACAGATAGCAGATACACAACTTAAGATGCACCAAGATACTGTCAAATTACTTTCAATTAGTCGTAACACTTTAGTTAATGAATTAAGAGTAAAACTAAAAAACTTAGAGTGAAATCCTAATAATTATGGATTTCTTGTAAAGAGTAAGCATCAATTTTATTATATTGCAAAGCTTTGATTGCTTTGATAGCTGAATTTGCTCCAGGAATAGTTGTAAAAGTTGGAATATTATATTCTAGAGCAGCACGTCTTAAATATGCATCATCATGAAGAGCCAGAGAGCCGATTGGAGTATTAATTATTAATTGTACAAGTCCCGAACGAATTAGGTCCTCAATATTTGGTCTGCCTTCATGAACTTTTAAAACTTCTTCAACTTGAATACCTAAAGCTGTCAAATATGCAGCTGTACCTTTTGTTGCAATTAATTTAAATCCTAATTTCAAAAGTTCTCTAGCAATTTGCTCAAGGTTTTTTTTATCTAAATCATTTGTAGATAAAAAAGCTACTCCTTCTGAAGGGACACCATTTCCTGCTGCCAATTCCGACTTAGCATAAGCAATTCCAAAATCTTTAGCTAGACCCATTACTTCTCCAGTAGATCTCATTTCAGGACCAAGAAGTGTATCAGATCCAGGAAATCTTTTGAAAGGTAAAACAGCTTCTTTAACTGCCTGAAATTTTGGAGAAAATTCTTCTGTGAAATTAACATCCTCTAATGTAAAACCTTGCATTAACTGGGTAGCTAATTTTGCGACTGGTTTGCCTATGGCTTTTGATACAAATGGGACTGTCCTCGATGCTCTAGGATTTGCTTCAAGAATAAATAACTTATCTTCTTTGTTATTTGTATTTATCACCGCAAATTGCAAATTAATTAAACCAACAACATTTAATCTTTGTGCAATTAATTTAGTCCAGTTCCTTACATTTTCTATTGTAGATGTTGAAAGAGAAATGGATGGTAAACAACAAGCTGAATCTCCTGAATGAATTCCGGCAGGTTCAACATGTTCCATTAGACCTGCAATTACAACCGAACCTTGTGAATCGCATAAAGCATCAACATCTATCTCAATTGCATTATTTAAATATTGGTCAAGAAGTATTGGATGATCAGGCGATACCTTAACTGCTTCAGAGATATATCTCGATAATTCATTCTCATCTTTAACAATTTCCATAGCCCTTCCACCTAAAACATAAGAGGGTCTTACAACTAAGGGATATCCAATATTTTTTGCAACAATTTCTGCTTCATTTTGATTACGCGCAATACCGTTTAAAGGTTGTCTAATACATAATTCATCAAGTATTTTTGTAAATTCCTCCCTATCTTCTGCTAAATCGATAGATATTGGAGACGTCCCAAGGATTTTTGATCCAGTTATGACACCTTCCTTTGATTTAAGCCATTCAAATAAAGGTAATGATAATTTCAGTGGGGTTTGACCTCCGAATTGAACAATCAAACCATAAGGATTTTCAGCTTCTATGATGTTGAGCACATCCTCTAAAGTTACGGGCTCAAAATACAAAATATCGCTGGTATCATAATCTGTTGATACAGTTTCTGGGTTACTATTAACCATTATTGTTTTATAGCCATTTGATGAGGCTTGATATGATGCATGACAACAACAGTAATCAAATTCTATTCCCTGACCAATTCTGTTTGGACCTCCACCAAGAATCATAATTTTTTTTGAAATACAATTTTCTGAAATCTCGCTATCTAAAATTTGAGAATTAAAATTGATGAAAGTTTCCTCATAAGTTGAATAATGATAAGGAGTTGAGGATGAGAATTCTGCTGAACAAGTATCAACAGTTTTATAAGTTGGTATTATATTAAGTTTTTTTCTATATCTTCTCACTTCAAAAAATTCAGAATTAGTTAACTTTGCTATCTGTTGATCTGAAAAGCCTAATTGTTTAGCATGTAACATCAAATCCCTATCAAGGGAATAAAGTTCCTTTTCTTTCAAAAAGTCATTTTCAAAATTAAAGATATTACGGAGTTTTTCGATAAACCATAAATCTATATTTGTTAACTCTCGAATATATGAATTAGTTTTACCAAGCTGCATAGCTTTTTTAACTAAAAGAATTCTTTCAGATGTGGGAGTTCTTAAACTATTTTTAATATGACTTTCGTCTTTAAATTCATCTAGCAAATCACATTCCCATCCAAAAATACCTACTTCTAATGACCTAAGTGCTTTCTGAAATGACTCCTCAAAAGAACGGCCTATTGCCATTGACTCACCAACGGATTTCATAGCAGTACTTAAAGTATTTGAAGAGCCTTTAAATTTTTCAAAGGCAAATCTTGGAATCTTAGTAACTACGTAATCAATTGATGGTTCAAAACATGCAGGTGTTTTTTTTGTAATGTCATTAATAATCTCATTAAGTGTATAACCGACAGATAATAAAGCAGCAATCTTAGCGATGGGGAATCCAGTTGCTTTACTTGCTAAAGCTGATGATCTGCTCACACGGGGATTCATTTCTATGACAATTACTTCTCCATTAGATGGATTTATTGCAAATTGGATATTACTCCCTCCTGTTTCAACTCCTACCTCTCTAATAATTTTCAATGACAAATCCCTCAATCTCTGATACTCCTTATCTGTTAAAGTCTGTGCAGGAGCTACAGTAATCGAATCGCCAGTGTGGATACCCATAGGATCTAAATTTTCAATACTGCAAACTATCACTACATTGTCAGCGGTATCTCTCATTACCTCTAGTTCATACTCTTTCCATCCTATTAGTGATTTTTCAATCAATATTTGATTACTTGGACTTTCCTCTAAACCTGATTTACACAATTCGACAAACTCTTCAAGGTTAAAAGCAATACCACCTCCTACACCACCTAATGTAAATGCAGGTCTTATTATAAGAGGATAAGAACTAATTTTTTTTGATACATTTATAGCTTCATCAAGGTTAGATGCAATTCCAGATGGACATACATTTACATTTATTTTCTCCATCGATTCTTTAAACAATTTTCTATCTTCAGCTTTATTAATAGCTACTAAATCAGCACCAATTAATTCAATATTATTTTGTTTCAAAAAATCTGATTCTGATAATTTAACAGCAAGATTCAAAGCAGTTTGACCTCCCATAGTAGGAAGAATCGCATCAGGTTTTTCTTTTAAAATAATCTGAGAAACAATTTCAGGAGTCAAAGGTTCAATATAAGTTTTATTAGCAATATCAGGATCAGTCATTATTGATGCTGGATTAGAATTTATCAAGATAATTTCATAACCAGCATTTCTTAAAGCTTTGCAAGCTTGAGTCCCAGAGTAATCAAATTCGCATGCTTGTCCTATAACAATCGGTCCAGAACCAAGAATAAGTATTTTTTTAAGATCACCTCTTAGAGGCATAATTTAAACCTTCATTTATCTCATGCTACTTATAAATCATCAGATGTTAATCAAGTTACTTGAAAAGCAACATTTGTTTCTATAGTATTGAAAGAAATTAATTTTTTATGAGCGAACTTCAGCGACTTAAAAGTTTGTTGCCTCCAGAGAATGAAAGTTGGGTATTTGTTGAAGCTGCTGCTGCTATAGACCCACCTTTAATAACACTTGAGGAAATTGGTCGCGACGAAGTAGAAATCCAAATAGATTTAGATGAATGGGATAACTACGCAATTGACCACAGAAATTTATTATTCTGGCACGAAGTAGGGAAAATTCAAAATGACACAATTCCAAGAGACGGATGGGAAATGGCAGCTCTTGCAATAGGACTTGGAGGAGCGATAGGTGAGCTTTGGGTGCAAGATGGTTTACTTTTATTACTTGCTCTTGGTTTATCAAGTTTTGCAGGATATAGATTATATTTAAAAAATAATTCTGAAAAAAAGCTACAAGATGCTATTTACGCAGATGAAAGAGCTATAGATCTTGCTTGTAGATTTGGCTACAGCATTCCAAATGCTTACAAAAGTCTAGGAGGAGCATTAAAGGAGTTAATAGAAAAGACACGAAAAAAGAAAAAAAGAAGTTTCTTTGAAGATAGATTAGATGCCTTAAGAAAAAGTGCAGAAAAAGCAAGATCAGAATTATCTCAGCAGGAAGGTTCAGAGAAATCAGTTTCAAGTGAAAATGTATATGGACAATAAAAGTTTGGTTTTAATGGCAGCTAAAGCATGTGATGAAAAAAAGGCAAGAGATATAAAACTTATAAAAATTGACAAAGTATCATTTATAAGTGAATGGATTTTGATTGCAGAAGGATTATCTGATGTTCAGGTTAGATCCATAACAAACTCTGTAGAGGGAGAGCTTAGAGAGAAGGCTAAAGTTGAACCGATACGAAAAGAAGGGGTTAACGAAGCGAAATGGGCTTTACTCGATTATGGTGATTTGATAGTAAATATTTTTCAACCAGAAATAAGAAAATATTATGACCTTGAATCATTCTGGAGTAATGGAGATAATCTTTTGTTTCCATAATTTTATTTTATGAGTCAATCTAAATGTCCTGTCCCAAGAGAGCAACAACCCACAAATGAATTCATAGAATTATCAAAATCTAGAATTTTTTCTTGGCCAAAAACAAAAAAGTCACTTATTTTTATATTGATAAAGTTCTGGGTGGGAGCTTTTATTATATTTCTTGTTATTTCTTCAGGAAGTGTATATTTCAAAACGTCCCTTTTAAAATATATTTTATTAAGTTTATTTAGCAGCTTATCAATTCCTCTTTTAATTACGATAAGGTTATTTTTAGGTTGGAATCATATATTTAAAAGATTAACTTCCGAAAAAGTTGAATATGAGGAATCAGGATGGTATGACGGTCAAGTATGGGAAAAACCATTAGTTTTGAGAGAAAAAGAAATACTTATTGCCTCAATTGAGGTAAAGCCTATTTTAAGAAATTTAATTCAAATTCTTTCTATTATTTCAGTCATAGCTTTGTCTGGCATTTTGTTTTTTCAACATAACACTTTCTAAATGAGTTCTAATTTTAAAAACCTCTACACTTCTAACAATCCTCCTATACAAGCAACCTTAATTAGAGGATCAAATATTGAGTCAATCCATAAAATTCATGCTGTTATTACTGATATAAAAGGTAGGGTTTTAATGTGTGCAGGAAATCCAGAATATAAAAGCTTCATGAGGTCAGCACTAAAACCTTTTCAAGCAATTCCATTTGTTAGTAGTGGAGCTGCATCAAAAATCAATAATGAATCAAAATCAATTGCTTTAGCATGTGGGTCACATAGTGGATCAAAACTGCATTCACGGGAAGCATTCAAAATTTTATGGGAATATGACATAGATATTAACAATCTGAAATGTCCAAAAACCAAGACTAGCCCATTAGAACATAATTGTTCCGGGAAACATGCTGCTTTTTTAGCTACATGCAAAAAAATGAATTGGCCATTAGATAGTTATTTAAGGGGAGATCATCAACTTCAAATCGAAATATTCAGAATTGTTTCTGAATTACTTGAAATCCCATCATCAGAAATAAACGCTGAACGTGATGATTGTGGTGCCCCCACTCTTTATTTAAAACTACTAGAAATGTCGAGGTTATATTCACTTCTAAGCAGTTCTGAAAATGCCGAATTAGAACAAATCAGTAGAGCTATGACAACAAACCCAACAATGATTAGTGACAACAATAAATTTGATACAGAAATAATTAAAGCTTCACATGGAAAAGTTATAGGTAAAGGTGGTGCTGAAGGAATACAATGTCTTTGTAAGGTAAACGAAGGTATTGGGTTAGCTTTAAAAGTAGAAGACGGTTCAAAAAGAGCAAAGCATGCTGTCAGTCTCCACTTACTTAAACAGTTAGAATGGATATCTGACTTAAGAATTCAAGACATCGAAGAAAAGGTCTTTAATTTTTCTGAAGGAGTTAGACTTGAAGTTAAAGGTAAATTAAAATTCCAAGAATCCTAAAAAACAGGAAAAATAACCCTTTCAGATGTATGCTATGTATATGCCGCGGGGTAGAGCAGTCTGGTAGCTCGTCGGGCTCATAACCCGAAGGTCGGAAGTTCAAATCTCCCCCCCGCCACCATTTAGAAGCAGCTTAAGTGCTGCTTTTTTAGTCTTTGGAGTTTTACAGTAACTAAAATAATTAATTTAAATAAATATTGCTTTATAGTGCTAAAAAGAGTTTATTAGAGATCTTTTTGAATAGAGAATTTGAAATCAACTCTAACTATTATACCAATAATGATAAAAAATATTCCAAGGTATGAGTTTAAAGATAGATCCAAAATATTAAACTATTTAATAAATTAATTTTAGCTTATAAATCATTTCTATAAAATATGCTGGTAACAAAAAATTTAAATAAATCTGAATGATGGTAATTTTCAACTTCATCAACTAATTTATTAAATTATAGTACTCATATCAAACTTAGAAAAAAGATATGCAGAATTGGCTACAGCGTGATTTAGGATCAAGTTTGCTATCTATAGTGGTTGTTTTAGGATGGTTCGGTCTATTATTTGTTTTCTTAAGAATATTGACAATTATATTAAAAAGAATCCTTGATACTATTTTCAAAAAATCTTAATTAAAATAAATCAATTATTTATAATTTGCCACATAATTCTAAACCCGATAAGTATAATGACCTAAAAATGTCAATTCTAGATAAGGCAAAGATAGGTAATTCGGTTCAAATAAATTTAGGACTATCAAAGGATAGGTTTACAAAAGAAGTTCTTGATGCAATAAATGTTTCTTCAATTGCAAAGATAAGTGATTTCAGAATAACTGACGGGAAAGGTATTGGAGTTATATTAAAATTATCTAACGGAAAAGAGCAATGGTTTTTTGAAGAAGAAATTGAGCTTCTTGACGAAAATGGTAATGTAATTAAAAAAAACAATCATAATAAAGAGAAAAATAATTTTTTATTTGATTTTTTAAAAGTATTAAATTATGAAAATAAAAATAAGGTAAGCGAGTTACTTAATCCAATTAACTTTTTTAACTGGCTGGTTGTATCGTTTAAAGATATTTTTTAATTTGTTAAAAATTTTTCTAAAATAAAATAATTAACTATTTATTTAAATATAAATCCAAAGTAAAAAAAAATTTAAATGGTACAAAATATTATTGATGTAAGAAATTTATCTAAGTCATTTGATATCTCTTCAAAAGAACCGGGTTTAAAAGGAACAATTAAACATTTTTTTAAAAGACAAACAAAAAGTTTAAAAGTTATAAAAGATATAAGTTTTGAAATTAAAGAAGGGGAAATAGTAGGTTTTCTTGGTGCTAATGGAGCTGGGAAAACAACAATCTTAAAAATGCTTTGTGGCTTAATTTATCCAAGTGAAGGTTCGATTTTAGTCTCAGGCTACTTACCTTTCAGAAGAAAAGAAAATTTCCTAAAAAATATCACTTTAATAATGGGACAAAAGCAACAGCTTATTTGGGACCTACCTCCAATTGAATCATTCTATTTGAATGCATCAATATATGACTTAGATAAGTTCGAAGCTAAAAAGAGAATAAAAAAACTATCGGAAATGCTTGAAATTGATGAAGAGCTATTCATACCTGTTAGAAAACTTTCACTTGGTCAGCGAATGAAATCAGAATTACTTGCAGCTTTGATGCACGAACCAAATATTTTATTTTTAGACGAGCCGACACTTGGATTAGATATTAATGCTCAGAGAAATTTAAGAAAATTCCTTCAAAAATATAATAATGAAACTAATGCAACGATATGCCTAACCAGTCATTACATGAAAGATATTACATCGCTATGCAAAAGAGTTATATGTGTACACGAAGGGGCCATATCATATGATGGGAAACTTGACCTATTATTAAAAAAACTTTCTCCCGTTAAAGAAATACTAATAGTTTGTCGCTCAGAAGAGGATGCAATTAAATTAGAAAATTCCGGTTTTACTGTTAAAAATAAAATAAAGAATGAAATCACTTTAAAAATTGAAAATAACTCTATTACCTCTTCATTAAAAACTATCTTAAATAATTTTGATATTGAAGACCTTTTTATAAATGAACCACCCATAGATGAAGTTATTGGGAAGGTATTAATCAAAAAAGATTATGATATTTAATTTGTTTAACCGTAAAATATTCACCTTATTAAAAGTCCAATATTCAAACATGTTGGAATACAGGGTAGAAATTGCATTATGGGCAATTTCAGGTATTATCCCTTTTTTCATGTTAAACATTTGGACAAATAATAATCTCAATGAATCCATAAACATTAGTGATGTAATGCTTTCTAGGTATTTCTTATGTGCTTTTTTTGTGAGACAGTTTTCTGTAGTTTGGGTTGTATTTAGTTTTGAAGAGGATTCTCTTATGGGGAAAGTATCTCCGTATTTAATTCAACCTTTAAATCCATTTTTCAGATATTTTGCACAACATCTTGCTGAACAAATAACAAGATTTCCTTTTGCACTAATAATCGCATTCTTCTTTTTTATTTTTAATCCAGAAAGTATATGGATACCAAATTTAGGTATTTTACTCTTATCGATAGTATCTACTTTCTTATCCTTCTTGATTCAATTTTTAATCCAGTCAATAGTTGCATGTCTATGTTTCTGGACAGAGAAAGCATCATCAATAGAAAGAATGCTATTTATTCCAACTTTATTTCTCTCAGGTCTTTTGGCACCAGTAGTTTCATTTCCTGAATATGTTAAATCATGGATTTATCTGACTCCTTTTCCGTATCTAATTGATTTTCCTGCAAACTTACTGTCAGGTAATGAAACAAATATTAGCAGGGGCTTAAGTATGCAAATTATATGGATCTTTTTACTTTTCCCATTATTTAAGAAAATCTGGATTGAAGGTACGAAAAAATATACAGCAATGGGTTCATGAATTTAAGAAAATATCTAAAAGTTTATAAAAAATTCTTATATACTTCTTTAGCTTCTGAATTGGAGTATAAGACAAATATTTTAATTGATTTAATTACTGCAATTTTAAGTTTAATAGGGAGTATTTTTCTTTTATCTATTTTCTTTCAAAATAATGGATATATTGGAGGGTGGAAATTTGAACAGGCACTAATAGTTCAGGGCATTTATACAATTTTGAATGGAATAACAAATACATGGTTTAATCCAAATCTTACAGAAATAGTTAAACATATAAGAGAAGGAACATTAGACTTCGTACTTTTGAAACCTATTGATAGTCAATTTTTTATTTCATTAAAAAAAATAAATCCATCTGGCTTTTTAGAAATTATGCTTGGATTTTTCTTGTTGTTCTTCTGCATAAAAATAAATCAAATAAATTTAAGTTTAAGTTTTCTAAGCCTATCCTTCATTACGATAAGCTGCTCGATTTGTATTTTATATAGCATATGGTTTTTTATATCTACTACTACTATTTGGTTTGTTAAGACTTGGAATGCAATAGAAGTATTAAGATCATTTCTTTATATTGGAAGATTTCCTCTAAATTCATTTTCATTTTCTTTAAGAGTTTTTTTTAGTATTTTCATTCCTATTGCTTTTATAACTACAATTCCTTCTGAAGTTTTTCTAGGACTTTCTCAATTGTGGAAAATATTGCTTGAAGTTATTGTTGCTTCAGTATTTCTTATAACTTCAAGAAAGTTCTGGTTATTTGCATTAAAGTTCTATTCATCAGCATCTAGCTAACTATTATTTAATAACTTCCATGCAAAATTCCCAAATTTGTTGTTTACTTTTCAGATTAGAAAGCTTAGATAATTTCTTAAAATGAGGTTTAGATTTTTCAACAGATAAAAGCCTACAGTTGTATTCGATTTTATGATTTCTAGATATGATTCCTACTTTGAGTGCAACATCACAAAAGATGATTATCAAAGTGATAAAAAAAACTATACCGAAAAATTGTGAAATTGATTTTGAATAATTTTCATTTTCAGTTTTTAATTCAAACTTCATTACTTAACTATATGCTGAGGGCACTTAATTGCAGCAATAGCAACAGCCGTAACTTTAAAATTTTCTGACTTTTCAATAACCTTTTTAACCTCTAATGGTCCAAATTTATTACTTGCATCACTGTAGGAAAGAAGTAAGGATTTATAGTTATCATGACCTATACTTCTATATTCACAGAAATTATCCCCAACATAATTTAAAAGAGTAAGTAAAGTTAATTCAATCATTAAAGCTTTTAACTAGCAAAGTTCTTACGAATGATACTGTGCAGGACATTTTTAACAAGTAAAATCACCCAAAAACATTTGAAATCATAAAATAGGATTTTTGCTCATAAATTTAAAAATTACATAATTTTTTAGAATTTTTTAATTTACATATAAGAAAATCATTAAAGCACTATCTGTAGTGTATTAAGTAGACATTAATTGCACTACAGATAGGGGGTTGCATTTTTTAAGAAATTGGTTTAAAAATAAGGTTCCCCATCACTCGGCCCCACATATGTGAGGCCTTTTTTATTTTTATTAAATATGGTCTAAAAGTATTATTAAATAAAACGAGTAATTCATTAACCCCTTTGATTACAAATAATGATAATCATTAATTTATTTTTTTAATTTATAATCCTGCTTTAAGATTTTTTGCCAAAATGTGCAGCTATCCTCCAATAATTTTATAAAAAGCTATTTGTGGATTTAATCAATAAGCTAATACCAACCAAAATACAAACTGTTATAAAAGTTTTCTTGATAAGTATATTCCCATTTAATTTTGACAGGTGAGCTCCGAAAAATCCTCCTGTAAAAGAGCCAATTATTAAAACTATCAATAAATTTAATGGAACCGATCCTATTCTTGCCAAAAATAAAGCTCCGACAAAATTCCAAAAAATACCAACAGTAAAAAATGTCATACTTATGGCTCGAAGAAAATCCATTTCAAAAGTTTTTATTAATAGTATTGTTACAAGCAATCCAGTTCCTGAAGAAATAGAACCATTTAATATACCTGTAAGAAAAATAAAAATTAAAAATTTAATTTTATGAACAAAATTAAGCTTTTTATTACCAGATGATAAACCTAAATCTGGTTTAAGGAATGAGTAAAAAGCTAATAATATGGATATTATTCCTAAAATTAAGTACAAATACTTTTCTGATATATATTCAACTACAGAAGCTCCCAAAATTACTCCTGGTAATCCAAAAATTAAAATTTGCCAAGCAATACTTATATCATTACCTAAAGATTTGTAATTTCTTAAGGAACCCCCAATTCCTAGTGCAACTGTTGCTAATTTATGACTAGCCAGAGCCTGATAATAAGGAACTCCAGATAAAATCAATGCAGGTAATTGTAATAATCCTGCTCCTCCTCCAGAAATAGCTGAGAACGTATTAGAAAAAAACGATATCAAAAAGATATAAAAACTTTTAAATAAAGAATGATCAAAATTTCCTAATAATGTTGTTAATAAATAAAGCATTAACTATAAATTGCCCTTTTCATTAATAGGTGAAAATTATTCTTTTCATAAGAAACATTTGCTTTAGGAATTCTTATCTTATCTTTTTCAATCATACTTTAAAAAAAACTGTTAATATCAGAAAAAAATTATCAAGAATTTTATGCATAGACAAGATGCAATTTACCTTGATCAGTTTTGTCCCAAGAAAAGTAATAAAAATTGGAGAGAATCACTTAATAAACTTACTAATTATAAATGTATTTATTGCGGTAAACCCTCAGAATCACTCGACCACATTCACCCAATGTCAAAAGGGGGGATTAGCAGTACAAGTAATTGCGTACCATGTTGCTTGTCTTGTAATGGGAAGAAATCAGATTCAGAAGTTCTTAGTTGGTATAGAAAACAAAATTTTTATGATCCTCGAAGGGCTATGGCGATACGAGCATGGTTTAATGATGATTTAAAACTAGCTTCAGTTCTTTTGAACTACTTAAATTAAACAATGAATAATAAATTGATTGAGATTCGAAAAAATATTTTTGTATATCCTTTAATAGGAACCTTTATTTGAGTAAGCAACTTTTTCATTAAATTATTCTTATTCTTTCTGAATTTATATTACTGCTCTTAACAATCGAGATATTAAAATAATCATCTTTCCACATTATTGGTGAATCTATAACCTTCCTCTCTGGAGACTTTACTGAAAAAATCAATCCAAATACAAAAACAATAGTAATCAAAATTATAGTCAATACTAATTTGTCTGAAATATTATTCATTAACCTACTCTATCCTGAAAAATTTTTTTCAGGAGTAGTTTTTTCGTAAAATTCTAGAAAATATGATTTAAAGTAATCAACTCCCTCCTTTCCAATTAATCCAAACGACCATCCACAATCATTTACTACTTGCAATGAAATTTGATTTGCCAAGTCACTTTTCTCAATCCATTTTTTCTGAGGATTGTAAGAGAAAGATATAATGTTTTCAGTTTTTACAATAGCTAATTTCATTGCTTCATCTTTGGAAAGACCATTTTGGATAGCATTGCAATATTTCTTAGAGAAATTATTAGAGATCCTATTTTGTAGCAAGCTAACACTAGGATCTGACGTATCAAAAGTTAAACCTATACAAGGTTTTAATTGAAAAATTATAAGTAAAAGTGAGACAAAAAATAATTTTAACAACAGCTACTAGTAAATACTTTATAAGTAATATAATAATATTTTAAAATGGTCTTTTCAATTAAATCTGATAATTATTAAAAGCAAATTAAATTTCAATTTATTAATAATTAAAAGTATTGCGATAAGTTCAGTAATAATAGTCAGAGGTTTATTTGACTACAAATATGTACGAATCGTTGATGACATTGCTATTTTTCCCTGATTGGACAAATGGATTACCTTCAGATTTCTTAATTCTTCATTTTTTTGTAGGAGCTGTGATTTTCCCATTCAACATGATTCATGCTAAAGCAAGAAAAATTGACAGTCAAAACCCACAGGAAGCCTCTAATGGGTATAAGAATTCAGACAATTCAACATTTTTTGGATACGAGGAAATCAACTAGATTTCCATAAAATATATTTAAGGAATTAGTTTATTGATGATAATTTCCCTAAATACAGCTTTAGATCTTAAGATATTTAGTCCAAGTGAACCTATTGGAATATTCATAATTTTTGTAGGGTTAATATTTACTGGCATGATTTTCTATATTATTTATGCTGTAAGTACTAATAAAGAATCCCTAGAAGACAAAAAAATTAGAACTAAAAATGAATACTTGCAAAAGGAGAAAATAGAAAAATTATTTCCTAAGAAAAAATAAATTTAATTGCTTTATGACTATAAAGATATTTATTTATATTATTAATTATTAAATCAGTAGGATCTAAAAACATCAATTTTAGTTCTTTTAAATCAAACATTTTCCAAAATTTAACTATAACAACAAAATTTTTTTTACGAGGACTTCATATTGTTAATTCCACAGCTAAATTATTTTCATATCAAGCAGTAAATGTTAAAAATGGAAAAAATAATTTTAAATCTTGGAGAATTCAACTCAATATCTATTTCTTGCTAGTGGAGTGAAAAATGGAGAAGGTTTTTGGATTGTGGGAATAAAAAATTGCGATGAAAATATCCTTGAGGATGAAAATCTTTTAGATTGCCATAGAAAAGAATTAATAGGTAATGAATCAGCAAAAGATATTCTTTTAGCTATTAATTTAAACGTAAATAATTTATTAAATGAACTGATAAACAAAAATTATTTAATTGCAAGTCCTTCAATGGGGATTCCATTTGATATCCCTTTAGAAATCTTGGAAAATATTTTTGATTTCTGGTTAGATATTTATAAAAATCATGAAGCCTGGGAAGTTTGTTTAGGACTTCTTAAAATTAGAAAAAGGATTCCCCTAACAAACCTAATTGAAAGCAAAAGTCTAAAGGGAAACTCTAAAAAATGGGCTATAAAAATTGAAACTTTGCATACTTATGTTCCTTCTTCACTTAAAAATGAAAAATTAAATGACCCCATGTGGGAATAATTTTATATTTAAATACTAAAAATATTTACTTCGTAGGATATTTAAGTAAAAATAAAATAACTAATAATTTAATAATGAACAAACCATATTCTTTTAGTATTAATCAGATGAACGGGATAGTTGAGGATACATATGCCAAGATAATAAATGAATGCGAAAATTTAAAAAAAGATACAAATTGTCCAAATGAGCAAGTAGTCGCACTTTTAAGTGTAATTGCCTCTAATTACGCTACTAATACAGAAAAAAACGAAAATTAAGATGATAATTTATTTTACATGGAGCGAATTTGATAAGAGCGTAGAACAAATAGCTAATAAATGCAGGTTTAATGAATTTTCTGGAATATATGGAGTTCCTCGTGGCGGCTTATGTCTTGCTGTAGCACTAAGCCATAAATTAAAAATTGAATTAATTTCAGAACCAATAAAGAATTCACTAATAGTAGATGATGTTTATGAAACAGGCACTACATTGACGACCTTCAAGAATATTGAAGGAGCAATGTTTTTTGTATTATTTAGTAAAATCAAACCTAAATGGTGGAATACAGTATATGAAACAAAAAAAAGTCAATGGATTGTTTTCCCTTGGGAAAATACTCTTAATTCAAAAAGTGACCGCGAAGAGTACATCAAAAAAAGAGGTTTAATTTGAGAAAGAAATTATATTTGGCTAATCCATATGGATTTTCAAAACAAACTAAAACTTTGTTACATGAATTTATTGAAATCTTCAATGATTTGAATGTAGAAGTATTTGAACCCTTTGAGAGAGCAAAACGATTAACTCAACAAGAAAGTGAGTGGGCATATGAGGTCGCAAAAAGTAATTTCCATGATTTAAAAGAATGTGATTGTATTTTTGCGATTGTTAATGGAAATCCACCAGATGAAGGGGTAATGATTGAATTGGGTATAGCAATTGCTTTAAAAAAGGAAATCTTTTTATTCAGGGATGATTTTAGAAATTGTGCTGATAGCGATCAATACCCATTAAACCTAATGTTATTTCTAGGACTGCCTAAAGATAATTGGGAAAAATATTATTTTGAATCATTACAAGATATAAAAAGTAACAAAAAAAGATTTGTGGAGTGGGCTGAAAATTAGCAAAGTAAACCGTCAACCCAAAATCTAGAAGTTTCGTGTTTAAAAAAATCTGCTGAAGTGCTAGAATATTTTTTATTTAGAAAATTTTGACACAAGTAACAGTAGGAGAGAATGAGGGTATTGAATCTGCCCTTAGAAGATTTAAGAGACAAGTATCTAAATCTGGAATCTTTGCAGATTTAAAAAGACTTAGGCATCATGAAACCCCTATTGAAAAATACAAAAGAAAATTGCAGCAAAGAAGAAAAGCAAGAAGAAGATAATCGCCTATAACTTATAAAGTTTTTATAAATTTTTAATATTAATAATTTTTCATAGAGTTTAAAAAATTTAACTATTTAAGCTTTTTAAGCTTCTTAACTAGATTTATTCCAACTCCTGACACAGCGAGAAGGTCTTTTTCATCAGCGGCGATAACTGCCTTTGTTGTTTTAAATCCAGCCTCATACAATGCTTTTGCGCTTTTTGCTCCAACACCTGGAAGTGTAGTCAAAGTTTCAACATTTTTCTTAGAATTAACTACTTTGGTTTTGGTTTTTGTTTTTGTTTTTGTTTTTGTTTTTGTTTTTGCAGGCTTTGCTGCTTTTTTTTCTTTCTTTAAAGGAGTTTCAGGTGTTACTGCACTTTTAAATAAAATTGATTTTAGTTTGCTGAGAAATTTAGAAATCATTGCAATATATAAGTAATAAAATTAGCTCTTCATTTAATATTATCAAATTCCAGAGGAATTAATAACAAGACAATAACTAATTGAATAGAAATAATTTATTTACAATTATATAAAGACACATATTTAATATTTATGCAAGCTTACGAGCCATTGCAAGGTATTATAAATTATTTTAAAAACTAAAAAAAAGATAAAATATATATTTAAAATTTAAATGTATTTATTAATAGTAAAGTTAAAATCTTATTAAAAACAGATCATAAAAATGAAGCTTATTTTTATAAGTGGACCTTCCGGAAGCGGGAAAACAACTTTATCAAATCAAATAATACAAAAAAATAAAAATGGTATTGTGTTAAGTACCGACAATTACTATAAGACAGGGTTAATAAGTAAATTACTACCAAAGTTTGTAGAAGGTTTTTTTGATAGAAGTATTAGTTTTAATAACAAACTATTCAAAAAAGATTTTGATTTTATTTATAAAAATGGAATTTCAATCTGTGATCGGTTTTATAATTTCGAAAAGAAAACAATACAAAATATCTTAAACGAAACAAATAATATTAGTTATTTAATTGTTGAGGGTATATTTGCTAAAGAATTCTCAAACACTTTAAATAATAAGGATTATATTTTTATAGAAATAAAAACTAAAAAAAGCGAGTGCATGAAAAGAGTTGTCCAAAGAGATATAAAAGAAAGGGGGAAGGATAAGAAACAAGCTGAGAATGATTTCTTAAAATCATGGAGCATTTATTACGAAAAATTCAAACCCAAAAGCATAAAAAATAATACAAACAAATTCATTATTGAAAAAAACACTGATATAGATAACATTCTGAAAAAACTATTTAATTAAGTCTTTAATTTTTTTCTCCAATAATAAAGCACTTAAAATTGAGCCTTCAATTCTGCCAAATCCTTCTCCTTCAAACCAGTCTCCACAAAATCCAATTCTATATTTACCACTAAATTGTAAAGATAATGGTACGGCAAGACCAGTAGGCTGTGAAGCTCTCCATTTCATGATAGATATTTTTTCATTAAAAGTTAATTTATGTACTACAGAATTCTCTTCAAACAGTTTATTAAAATTTGTAATTATTTTTTGTTTAAAAACTTCTTCATTTTTTGCACTTATATAGGAATTAATTAACTCTGCGTTTTTTGAATGTACTACAATTCCTAATTTATTATTATCTTGAAGCTGAAAAATAATTCTTTCAAATCTATATTTTTTTTCTAAATTATTTTTTAAATAAAAATACCTTTGTTTTTTAGAATAATAATCTTTATAACTATAATCTTCATTTGTATAAATTAAAAAAGTTAACCTTGGAATAAATTTTTGTTTTTCTAAGAAATTTAATAGTAAATCTATTTTTTTATCATTATTAATAGGAATAGCTTTTCTTAATGGAATTTGATTTACGTTTAAAATTTTTAAAGACCTCTTATGTAACAACAAATTAGTTGAACAAATTAGATATTTAGACTTAAATTTGTCGCCATTTTTTGATGTTAGTAACCATTCCTCATCATTAAACTCCATATCAATTATTAAAGTTTCAAAGAAAAAATCAATTTTCTCTTTTAAATTATTTGACTCAATTATCCTTTTCGATAATTCACTCATGGAATCTAAAGATAGATAATTAACACCGAAAGAAAATTCAGATTTTTTTATGGTTTCTAAATTAGAATCTTCATTTAGAAGAAATATGTCTGAGTCGTCAGTTTTTATATATTTATTGTCCAATAATTCATCAATATATCTTTTTAACAGAGGATTATTTTTACTGTTAGATATATTAAAATTTGGAGAACCATGATTTAGTTTCCATCCTTTATATTTTTTGCTTATTCTTGTACTTGATCTCCCTCCAAGTCCACGACCAATTTCAATTAATCCAACCTTTTTTGTTATATTATTTTTCAGATACTTCGAAGCAAAAACACACGCAGATATACCTCCACCTATTATTAATAAGTCATATGTAACATCACTTTTCATAGCTTTTTATATTGACGGAAATTATCTTTCATTTTCTAAGAAACTATAAACAGAATCAAGTTTCTCTGATGATGAAAAATCAGATTCAATTACAGGAGTAATATTATTATTTTTATAAAAACTAACTAGATCACTTGTAAAATCAAAAAAATTATCTAAGGTAAATAAACACTTTTCTGAAATGTATACCTCTTTCCAAGGACGAAATTTAAAACGCGCTATAAATTGTTTAGAAGGAATAAATAAACTTCCAAATAGATTTAATTTTTCATCTTTTGCTATTTTCTTGAGATAAGTCAACTCATTCTGAAGAACTTTAATATCTGTGCCATATTGAAACCAAATTGAATTTATTAACCCAGTCGAAATTTTTCTTTCGAACCTTTCTCTTTCCGAAGAAATATTATAATATTTTTTCAAGTATGGATTGTAAGCTATACCTAATTTAACTTTTAAATTTTTTTCTTTTTTTAAATAAGCTAATACATCAACTGAGTCAAAGTTTTTTTTCTTATTTGAACCCGACACAAGCAAAATTTCATAATTTCTATTAATCTGAGAATTTTTAACAAAATCTAAAAAATTCCGATATGATTCGACTTTATTTTTTGAATATTGATGATAAAGACTATAGTGATAGGTCACATTAAATTCATTGAAGTTTTTTGATATATATTTAATAGTTGAATTAAATAATTCCTTCTTAATAAGTCCCTTACATGGAATATTGATATTTTTTATATTATTAAATTTGCAGAAATTAAGTTTATTTTCTAACTGAGAAATATTTTTAAAAGACAATTCAAATCTTATATTATTATTCATTATTTAGTATTCAAATTTTATCCTGTAACATATTAACGAAAACACGCATCAGCTACGATTCTTATTTTTGAAGACGTCTTTTTATTCTTACCCTTTAGCAAATAACTGGGGGAAATCTCTAATGCAGCTTTAAAAGAAATTTTATCTTCTGCAGAATTTGCAATAATTTCATTAAAACATTTCCAATTTCCTGGTATTAATATACCAGGCCATGATAAATAAAGACCTGCAAAAAACCCTAAAAATATAAACAAAAAAAACTTTATAAAAATAACTTTAATTTTACTAATTAACATAAATAAAAAACAAAGGATAAATTGTATAGAGAAATAATTTATAAATTATTTAATCTCTTCTTATCATGGATATTTAATTCATGAAAGATTTTCATGAACTCGAGAGGTTAGAATATCAAAAAAGTATTATTTTAGAATATGGCTAGCCAAGATTATCTAATTGCAATAGCTTTAATAGAGCAAAACTTAGTTAGAGCAATGCCTCTTGGAGGTAAAGAAATTAAAGATAATTTAGAAGAATCAGAAAATCTCAAGAAACTTGGAGAAGAGGTAATTTTAAATCTTCTAATGAGAGTGTTTCAAAGAAGTGATGAAGGAGCTTTAAAAAGGGCTTCTGAAGAAAAAGGTTTGCTCCTGGTACATATGCATCCTAAAAGAATGCAGAAAGAGCTTCCATTCATTAAATCTGAATGGATAAGAGACGGAGACACACAACAGTTTCTAAAATACCTTGGCAATCTATCAAAAGAAGTTTGGACTGCATCTTTCGTAAAATACAAAGGGATTGAATTTACTTCAATCTCAAAAAATGAAGAAATCTAAAATACATATATTTTTTATAGAATTTCTTTCTTTAAAGTATTATTTTCCTTAAAGACTCTAAAACACTTTCTACCATTACCAAAATCTATAAAGGAATAATCAACATTATTTTTGACGTGCAAAGCACAATTTCCCTCTATACAAATACATGATTTAATAATTTCTCTATTTATAACATCATTAACATAAGGTTCCCTCTCTTTTTCTTCATCGAAATGCGGGCAAGCAATTCCTTTGACGATTCCTAGACAATCTATTATGGCTAATTCTTCAGCATAAGAATCAGTGATACCTTTTTCAAACCAACAAATAGCTCCAGCACTTACACCACTCATTACAATTCCTTTTTCATAAGCACTACGTAAAATTTCATTTAAATTCCATTCTTTCCAGACAGCTAACATACTTTTTGTATTTCCTCCACCAACATAAATGATGTCTTGAGTTAAAACTTTTTCTTCTAAATTTTCTGTTCTAGAGAAAAAATCAATATGACTTGTTATACAATCAAGTTTGGAAAATGCTCTATAAAAATTTAGTTTGTACAAACTATTATCACCAGATGCTGTTGGAATAAAGCAAATTTTTGGTCTTTTTTTATTAATTAATGAAATTAGATATTTTTCAATTTCAAGAGAGCCTAGAGAACGTCCAAACCCTCCTCCACCAATTGCGACTATATTTTTACTATGCATACTAAATAGAAGATTTGTTTATGAATTTAAGACAAATTACTATTAAAGATCAACTGGAATTAAAAAAGGTTTATTTTGATTCCATTCAATCTTTAGATAAAAAAATTTATAGTCAAGAGCAAAAAATGGCCTGGGCAAGCCAAGCTTGGAATAATCCAAATTTTGATAAATCAATAACTAAAGGGAAAGGATGGCTTCTAAGTAAAAAAGGAATAATTATTGCTTTCGCCATAAGATATCCCTCCGATAAAATTGCTTTATTTTACTGTAAAGGCAAATTCCAAAGAAAAGGTTTCGGCTCTAAGTTACTTCATAAATTAGAAGATGAAGCTAAAAAAGAAGGTTTAGATTTTCTTTCAACTGAAGCAAGTTTAATAAGTTATAAATTATTTCTTAAAAAAGAATGGAAAATTATACGTAAAGAAAAAGTAATTATAAATAACATTTTTTTTGAAAGATATAAAATGACTAAAACTATAAAAGTTTATTAATTAATAGTGTCTATTAAAAGCAGGAGATTAATTTTTATTCAAAGAGTTCTAATTTGGACGTTATACTTTTTTTCAGGATTTATACTTTATTCAAAAAAAGGTATCTTACCTTCTGAATTAATTACGTTTTCAAGAATTATTTATCCATTATCTGTTTTCTGGTTGCAAATAAGAATTAAAAAAAGAACCAATTTTCTGCCTATTGATTCAAAAATGACAACTTCGCAGTTATGGTTCAATTTATTACCAGTTATTGCATCTCTATTAACTGTAATTTTTTCTTTAACTAATGTTTTTTTAATTATTCTAGGAAAATTAATTAATTATTAAATTAAATAATTTAATTATTATCAATTAACTTTTGAAAGTTCTCTCATAAAAAACATAATGTAAAGAAATTTGTCTTTTACTTATTTTTGTTTAAGTTTTAAATAGTGATCAATAAAATCATGAAAAATATTTCATTAAAGGGAAATATTAATTTTGATAAAAAAAAAGATATAAATGATTATGATTTATTCTCTTTAAAAATCGCAGATAGTTTATATAAAAAAGATATTGGGAAATTCCTTGAAACTCTCTCCTCTCACTTTATTTAGGAACATATTCTTTTTCTGATCTTCAAATTCAAACAGTCCTATTAATAAATAAGTATTTGAGGGATAATGTAAAAAACCATAAGAATACTCCAATGCAATTATTTCTTGCTGACTGCCAATTCCCAGATATTGAGAATCAAGTGAAAGCTTATCAATTATTTGTAGAAGCTTGGGAAAATGGTGAAATTGCAAAATCAGATAAAACAGATAAATTTGAGATGTTATTTAGAGTTCATGCTCCAGGAGAGGGTAGAGTAGTCTGTTTATGTAAGGCACAGAGCGATAAAGAAATTTTTGAGCATTTTGCTCCATGGAGAGCCAAATTTGGCATTCATATGGAATTTACACCTGTAATAAGTTGTCAAAATGTTGTTGATTACCATAAAAGTTTGTTCAAAACTTTAGGGTAATTAGCTTAAATCTAAAATTTATCGTGATTAAACCTTTTTCCAATCTTATTTATAAAAAAAAAGATAGAAATTTTTCTTCTTCAAAAAGTGAGCTTAAGAAAGAAGAAAACGTCAAATCTAAACCATTAATAATATTTGGCTTTATAATCTCATTGACTTCCATCTTTTTACTTTTATTCACCATAAATAATAAATTTGGATGATATATGAGTAAATAGAACTATTACCTGGGAACAAATATGTCCTATTATTAATTTAAAAATAACTAACTAAATGGCTTTTAAAGAAGGGGGGATGGCATCGGGTCTTCTTATCATCGCAGTATCAATCGTTTTTGCTGCAGGTTTTGGATTTTTAGTCTTGCATTTTGTACCTGGAACTCCTTTTTAGGTTATCCAACTGAATTTGATTCACAAAATATCTTAAATATTTACAGCTTCTAAATCCTGCATTTGGTTATCATTAGGATTAGATTTCTTCTTTAATCGATAGGCATAAACTAAAGATCCTATAGCTATGGTACTAGAGGCAAAAATCCCCGATATGAGTATCAAGGCAAAAAGTCCTCCTATTAGGCCCCCTTTTAATCTGAGCAAATTTGATTTAATTAGAAGTATTGATAAAAAAACAATAGTGGCTTTAAGAGAAGAGATTTTTAGAAAAGTAAATGGATAAAAAGGATTCAACAACATTTTTGGCGGAATATAATTTAGATTGATTCTAAAAATAAATTTAAAAAACCGCATAAAAAAAGACTCAAATGAGTCTTTTAAAATCTATATTAAATATGAAAATTTATGCATCAGGGTCAAAATTCTTTAGGTTTGGGCCTGCCACAAGACCAACAAGGCCAAAAAGGACTAAAGAACCAATTCCAAAGCCTGCTGCCCATGGGTTGAAACCACCTAAAGCAAAAGAAGCTAATAAATTCATGATTTTAAAACATAATATCTCCGAGTTAGCATACAGATTTTTATGAAAAATATATCTATATTGAGACATTTCTTCGTAATTATTAGAATCGTTTAACTATCCTTTAAAAAAAATCCACAAAAATTTTTTTTTTTGCTTTATTATCGAGGCATAACCATTTTGTTGGCGCACTTTAATATCAACAAGACTGTTTTTTTCAAATGACTTCCAAATATACCTTTATTTATGATGGAGAATGCCCATTCTGCAACCATTTTGCTGAGCTCCTTGAGATCAAAAGCAAGTTAAATATTAAAATTTTGGATGGTCGTAAAAATTTAACTCTAATTAAATCCCTCCTAGATAAAGGTTATGACCTAGATAAAGGAGCTATTCTCCTGAAAGATAAAGAGATCTTTCATGGGGCAGATGCAATTAATACTATTTGCAAACAGATAAATAATCCCTCGAATAGTTTACTTTTAATTCTTTCTAGATTGTTTAAATCAACTAAACGAACAAATTTGATATTTCCTTTACTAGTTAGAGCCAGAAGATTTGCACTGATATCAAAAGGTATATCAATATCCCTAGTTTAAAAATAAAAACTTTCTAAATATTAAATAACATATTTATAAGCTTCTGTATCAATAAATGATAATTGATTATTTCTTAGCTAGAACTAGGTGGTAACAACAAGCATTAAATGATAGAAAACTTCAATCCCTTTATTTCATTGGGCGGTGATAACCAAAAAGTTAATCATATGGCTGAAGCGGCACTTGAAATGAATTTAACTTGCAATGATTTAAAGAAGGATTTAAATTTAACTGATGGTGATGTAGTGGATATGTTGCAACTAGTCATGGATAGGTTTAAAAATAGTAATTAAGTTTATATTTTTATCTTTTAATCGCTATGTATCTATTATTTTTTAATGAAAACAATACAAATTGAGTTTTCGAAATATGAATTAGTTAACTTTTTATGGCCTGAATTGATAGAAGACTACGGATTTGATAAAGCCAGAAAAATAGTTTCTCAAGCTATTGACTTACAAAAAATGAATGGGACTAAAAATAGCACCATTCCAATCATATTTTCAGGAACAGGAGGATTAGCGCTAATACCAATACAAATGCTAGAAAAAGAAAACTTTGAGATTAGTTATAAAGAAAATCAAGTTTTAATATTTAATCTAAAAAGAAAGTCATTTCAAATCTTAAATGAAGCAAACTAATCTAAATTAGTAATTTCTCGATAAAGCCAAAAGTACCTTATAGTCAAATAAAACAATTAATTGATAATGACTTTTGAAGCGACCTACCTTGGTTCAAATGGTTGGCTTATAAAATTTGAAAAGACCAATTTAATTATTGATCCTTGGCTCAAGGGAGATTTAATATTCCCTCCAGGTGAGTGGTTTTTTAAAGGAACATTAGAAGAAGAAATTTCAATGGATAAAAATATAGATATTATTTTGTTAACCCAAGGATTACCTGATCACTGTCATGTTCCAACATTAGAAATGTTCAGAAAGGATATTCCTATAATTTGCCCTAGAAGTGCTGTTGAAACATTAAAAAATATTGGTTTTAGTTCAATTAAAGTGCTTAAGCCAACTGAAAAGACAAATCTTTTTAATTTAAGTTTTGAAGCAACCGCTGGGGCTCCAGTGCCACAAATAGAAAATGGATATATTGTTAAAGACGATCTAGATAATGGGTTTTATATTGAACCCCATGGATATCTCGATGAAAATTTAAACAAGCAAAGTCTTGATGCAGTAATTACTCCTACAAAAAATTTAGAATTACCGCTAGTTGGTTCTTTTGTAAAAGGTGCTGATGTAATCCCTAAATTGATTAACAAATTCAATCCAAAATATATACTTTCAAGCACCATAGGCGGAGATGCCAAATATTCAGGTTTTTTAAATAATTTTATTTCAGTTCAGGATTATGAAGAGGAATTAGATTGTAATCTTGTAGATCTAAAGAGTATGCAATCTATTATGATTTAAATCGATCAAAAAAGATCTTTAATTAAGTCATTTGGCTTGAAAGTAAATCTACTTTAAAAGGAGCTTAAAAAATTCACTCATTTTTTATTACCTCAATACTTTTATTAGCTTTAAATAGTAGCTATGTATGTGAAAATTCAAAGCTTAATCTTGTTATGAGAAATAATATTAATGGAGACTTTTCCATAGTAGAAAAGATATCTGAGTTAAAGCCTGGAGCATTTATAAATATAAATTGGAATAAAAAAAAACTTATGCTTCCATATTCTCTAAGAAAAGATTATATTTCCTTTACAGATAAAAAATGGGACTGGAGGTATCAATTTAATAAGGACGGATCACCTGATATTAATAATCCTTCTTTATACGAACTACTACCTTCTGGGGAGATTAAAACACATTTTTGTGAAATAGAAGATAATGAGCCAAACTTATAATTTCAAAATAAGTATTCTAGTTATTTTAACTTCTGAACTCCTTTGTAAAGATGAACAATCCAAAAACCCAAAATAATATTTCAAAATATGTAAAACTTGAAGATTACAAATTTTTTGATTATGAAATTCCAGAAATCTTTTTGGACTTCGTAATTAAAAAAAATGCTGTAAATGTCACGACCAAACTAAAATTGATAAAAAAAAATAAGAATACCAGAAATCTAATTCTTGATGGTACGGATATTTTAATAAAAAAAATATTTATGGATGACTCACCACTGGGAAAGCAATACTACAAAAAACAAAAAAATAACTTAAAAATTGAAAATATAAACAAAGATAATTTTGTATTAAAAATAGAAGGAATAATTAAACCGAAGGAAAATACATCCCTTTTAGGAATGTATGAGAGCAATGGAATTATAACTACGCAATGTGAGGCGGAGGGATTTAGAAGGATAAGTTTTCACTCTGATAGGCCTGATATTCTAAGCAAATACACCGTGAGAATTGAGGCAGACAAGAATGATTACCCTGTCTTACTTTCAAATGGTAACATCGTAAAAGAAAATAATCTTGCAAATAATCGACATGAAATAATTTGGGAAGACCCATATCCGAAACCCTCATATCTATTTGCATTGGTAGCAGGGAAACTTAGTTGTGTAAAAGACAATTTCATAACAAAATCGAATAAAAAAGTAAAAATAAATATTTATGTTGAGTATGGCGATGAAAAATATGTTCAACATGCAATAAATTCCTTACGGAAATCTATGAAGTGGGACGAGGATAAATATAACCTTGAATACGATTTGTCATTGTTCAATATTGTGGCAGTCAGGCACTTTAATATGGGAGCAATGGAAAATAAAAGTCTCAATATTTTTAACTCAAAGCTAATACTCGCTAATTCTGAAACAACAACTGATGAAGAATTAGAAAGAATAGAGGCTGTGATCGCCCATGAATACTTCCATAATTGGACGGGGAATAGAGTGACTTGTAGAGATTGGTTTCAACTATCTCTAAAAGAGGGTTTAACAGTATTCAGGGATCAACAATTCACTGCAGATGTTCATAATCGAGAAATCAAGAGACTTGATGATGCAAAATTTCTTAGAAGAAACCAATTTAGAGAGGATTCTGGTCCAACATCGCATCCTGTAATGCCTCAAAAATATCAAGAAATAGACAATTTCTATACGACCACGATTTACGAGAAAGGAGCAGAAATAATTAGAATGCTTAATAAGCTTGTAAAAGATGAAAACTTCTATAAAGGATTTAGTAATTACATCTCAACATATGATGGAAAGGCTGCAACAATAGACCAATTTGTCGATAAAATTTTAGAGCACAATAAGGAAATCGATCCTGAAAAGTTCAAAATCTGGTACAAGCAAAATGGGACCCCAAAAATTAAATTCAAGAGAATCTGGGATCAAACAGGAGAAAAACTTACAATTGAAGCCACACAAAGTAATCCACTAAAGAAGAACACATATAATAATTTACCTCTAATAATTCCTATAAATCTGGCTATATTTTGCAGTGATAATAAAACGATAGAAAAAACAGTTGTTTTAAAAACAAAAAAACAAGAATTTATTTTTAAGAATATAAGATCTCACCTCCAAATTCCTTTAGTAACTTATTTTCGCGAATTCTCTTCACCTGTTGACTGGGAATCAGACACTACCTTGGATGAAAAATTTTTAATCTTAAAATATGAAAAAGATTTTTTTACACTATCTAATACGGTAAAAGTATTTTATAAAAAAATTATTTTATGCAGATTAGATGAAAAACCAGATCATAAAATCGAAAATAAATTGATAAGCACCTTAATATCATTTATAAAAAATAAAAATATTAATTTATCCCTTTTATCAGAATTACTAAGTATTCCGACATTTGCTGAAATTGAATCGGAGATAGAAAATATAGACCCTTTAAAGATATATAAAACTATTGACGAATTAAATCATTTATTCGGTACCAAATTAAAAAAAGAATTACATTTTAAGCTCCAAGAAATAGAGAAAAATCTTGATAAGGTTTGGCCAGAAGGTAAAAATGAAAGAAAACTAATCGAAACTATTTGGAAACTACTTTTAAGCAGTGATGATAGGGAAATTAAAGGCAAAATAATTAATTATGTCGATAGTAATTCGATGACGCTAGCAAAAGCTGCAATGAATTCTTTCAGTAGAATTAATTGTCCTGAAAGAAAAATTATTTCAAATATATTCTTCAAAAAATGGAAAAATAATAGTGTCGTTTTGGATAGTTGGTTCTCATTTAATGCATCTATAGAAATAGATGAAAAAAAAAGCAGCATTGAAAAATTATTTGAAAACAAGTTTTTTGATTCAAAATCGCCAAACACTTTAAGAGCTATATTAAATTCATTCGTAACAAGAAATTGTACTTTTCATGCAAAGGATGGTTCTGGTTATAACTATATTGCAAAAAAGATAATTGACTTTGATAAATTAAATCCAATAGTAATTTCCCGTTTTATAAAAGTATTTAGTAGATATAATTATTATTCAGAACCTTACAAGAGTAATATGATAGAAACAATAAAGCAGATTAAAAAAAATAAACTATCAAAAAATACTAAAGAAGTTTTAGATGAAATAATGGAGTGATTTTTTGATGATATTTAACTAAATTTAATAATAACGATTGTAACTATTAATAATAAAATAAATATAATATACTTATAGATAAAAATATAATTAAATACGTTTTTATTATTATCTTTATTCCACTTTTTATTTACGTATTCCTTAGTTATAAATTTATTAGGTCTACCACAATATAAACACGTTGGGGAAGTTTTTAAAATTAAATTTTTACATTGGGGGCACTTTTTTTTTTCCATAATTAAATTTTACTGAATAAAATTTAAATCAGAAACAATAAATAAAATAAGTAATTTATATTTTATATTTTGATTAATTAAATATCATTGCAAAAAAAAAATTGATTCTAACTATTTAAAAAAATTCAATATAATGAAAAATTAGTATTTGGTTTGAAATGTTTGCTATTGCACTTGGAATGTCCCCTATCGAAAAAATCACTGTTGCAATATCTGCTTCAATTTTTTTAATAGCCTTTACATGGGTATCGATTAAGGGAGATTTAAGAAAAATTGCTAATGAACTTATTGAAGATAATGAAAATAATCAGGATAATTAAAAAATCTTTTAACCTACTTTGCATGCAAACTGGGATAATCAATAATATGCCTAATTTCTTTTAGAGAAGAACCATAGATTTTCTCACCATTTAGGTGAACACCAATCCATTTTTCCTTTTGATTAATAAAATTACTTTTAATAGTATCCCTCTCGAGACAATTTTTATTATCCCAATTTAAAGTTATATCCCAACCTTTGTAATTTTCTATCATTGAGAAAGAGACAACATACTTAAATCATACCCATAAAGACTTAGAAGAAAAACAAAGGAAATAAGTATTTTTTTCGTTATTTTTATTTAATATTTATGTAGTACTGACTTTTATTTTAAGGGCAGCTTCATCTGCATTTTTTCTAGCCAAGTTAATATCAGAATTTGATGAGAGAACAACACCCATTCTTCTGCCTTTTCTGGAAACTGGTTTGCCAAATATGAGCACTTTGGTCTTTTCAAATTCTAATGCTCCATTAAGACCCTCATAAATAGGGTTTAGATACTCTTTGTTAGAGAGTATAACTCTGGTTGCAGAGGGTTCTATTAGATCTATTCGCGGTATTGGTAAATTTAAAAAAGCCCTTAAATGCAATTCAAATTCATTAATATTTTGACTAACTAATGTAACCATACCAGTGTCGTGTGGTCTTGGAGATAATTCTGAAAATATAACCTCACTTCCTTTTATAAAAAATTCTACTCCGTATAATCCTGCTCCATTAAGGTTATTTAATATTCTACTAGTCATTTTCTTAGCTTTAATAATTAAGGCCTCCTTAATCTCTAAAGGTTGCCAACTACATTGATAGTCTCCATTAGATTGAAGATGTCCAATTGGTAAACAAAAAATATTTTCACCATTTTCTTTTCTTACAGTAAGAAGAGTAAACTCACAATCAAAATTAATAAATTCTTCAATAATTACACCTTTAACCTTTCCTCTTGAATTTGCTTGTGCCTGTTTCCAAGCATTTTGTAAATCATTTTTTGTTTCAACCAAACTCTGACCTTTTCCTGAAGAGCTCATTAAAGGCTTTAGTAAAAGTGGGAATCCAATTTCATCTGCTTTTTTTTCTAAATCATCAAATTCAAAAATATACTCAAACTTTGCAGTTTTTATTTTTAATTCTTTAGAGGCTAAGTCTCTAATTTTATCTCTATTCATTGTAATTTCTACAGTTCTGGCATTGGGAACAATATTGAATCCTTCATTCTCGAGTTCTTTTAGGGCTTCAATTGAAAGTGCCTCTATTTCTGGGACAACATAGTCAGGCTTAAATTCTTTTATAACATTTTTTAAAATATTTTTATTTCCCATATCAATTACTCTTGAATAATCAGCAACTTGCATTGCAGGAGCTTTTTCATATCGATCAATTGCGACAACTTCTAATCCTAATCTTTTGGATTCAATTACTAATTCTTTTCCAAGCTCGCCACTACCAAGTAATAAAATTCTCTTTTTAGAAAAAATTGATTCTTTCATATTTATAAAACTTATTCCTCATCACCAGAAGGTTGTGAAGATGTATCATCTGTAATTTTTTTATCTTTAGAATAACTAAATAAAATATTTCTACCAAACCAATTTTGGCTTCGCATGCGATTATTCATTGATCTTGAAATTGCTCCTAAAAAAAAGATTCCAATCATTGCCCAAATAATTCTTTCTAAAGCAATTGCAGGTGAAAAAGCTTGACCGGAATTAATAATTTCAGTAAGTGGGTCTAAAGGGTCCAAATTTAAACTGATCAATAATACTAATTATAAATGGTTAAATAGATGAAAAATTAAAACTTACAAAAGAAATAACCAAAACTACCATATAAATTAAACACAATAAAGCCTATACAATGCTATCTTCAAAGGGTGATTTTTTTAAGACATGCAAGTTGATGTGCAAAATACTACTGTTCTTTCCGCAGACGGATCATCCATAAAACTTGGTGAATATTCAGGGGAAGTAATTTTAGTTGTTAATGTAGCTAGTTATTGCGGAAATACTGCTCAGTATGAGGATCTTCAAAAGCTACATGATTTATATTCAAGCAAAGGCCTAAGAATACTTGCATTCCCTTGTAATGATTTCGGAAAACAAGAACCCGACTCTCTTTCAGAAATAAAAGATTTTTGCACAACAAAATATGGAGTTAAATTTGAAATCTATGAAAAAGTTCATGCCAAAGGCAACACCACAGAACCATACACTACCCTTAACAAAGTAGAACCTGAAGGAGATGTTGAATGGAATTTCGAAAAGTTTCTGATAGGGAAAGATAGTAAAGTAATTGCAAGATTCAAGCCAGGTGTTAAACCATTTGACGAAAACTTAATAGCAGCTATAGAAGTAGCTTTAGATCTATAACAATCTTCTTATAATTCAAATTAAAATATTAATAATTAAAGACTTTTTATATTTAATTAAAAAATAAGCAAATAATTTTAAAAATTCTTTTTTTAGTATTCAAGCCTGTCTAGTATTCTTTGTTTATTTTAAATCTTATTTATTATCAGAATCAACTTCTACGTCTATTATTCCATCTTTAACA
>QCCQ01000006.1 GCA_003278875.1 Prochlorococcus sp. AG-347-L21
ACTCCCCTCTTTGGAAGCATTTTAGACCAAAAATAAAACAAAAGGTGATTTTAAGATTAGATGGAATCGGAATTGATGGTGACCTTTCTGATAAAGAAAAGATCAAATCTAATTTATCTGATTTGATTGATAAAAGTTCATTTTTAATTTATCAAAGCAAATTCTCTAAAAATTGCTTTTTAGATATTTTCAAATCCTTACCCGAAGGAAAAATAATTGTAAATGGGGCCTTAGATATTAAATTTGTTTCAGAATATGCAGTTAATTTATACTCTTATTTAAAAAGGAGATTCAATGGAAAATTTTTTTCTGTAGCTGGAAGATTTTCATCGAGAAAGAGAATAAACGAAGTTATAAATCAATTTAATGAATCTGATATCGGTAATTTGGTGGTTTTATCAAATGTGCCGGATAAATTAAAACATGATAATCCCAGAATTATTTACTTAGGAATGATTAACCCTGATTCCGCTAGATACATTATTTCTAAATCAGAAGCCTTAATACATTTTGATAGATATGATTGGTGTCCAAATATTGTAGTAGGGGCAATACATGATAAAGTGCCCGTAATATGTTCTAATTTCGGAGGGACGCCAGAGATTACTGGAAAAAATGGATTAATTATTAAAGAATTTCCTGAGGATCTTCCTGAAAATTTAGAAGGAATTAATTATGCAAAAAAATCTGTTTTCCCAAGTAAAATTTTTAAAGAAATAATTTCAGATATTTATCTAAATGGTATAAAGATATCTTTTACTGATAAATTTGATATGAATGATACAGCTTACAATTATGTGAAAACTATTTCTAAAAGAAAATAATTTGTTAAGGTAAATATTAACTATTATCAAATAAACAGGATCTTATTGATTCAGCCCAAATTTTGTGACCTTTTGTTGAAAGATGTATACCGTCAACATATAAATCAGGTTCATATTTATCTCTGATTAGATCATATAGATTACATGATTTTTTTATAATGTTTAACTTAGAAATATCTTCTAATAAAAGACTATAAGTTTTAATTTCTTCACTAGATATACTTTTAAACCATCTTTCTGGGGGAGTGATTATGAAATTCACTGGATATTTAGATTTAGAAAGTTGAAGTTTGAATTCTTCAATAGAATCTTTTAGTTGAGCATTTTCTATTCGTTTATATTTGTTTTTTCTTGAAATATTATTATCAGAAGTACTTTTGTTACTAAGTGAGGGAATGAATTTTGCATTTAGAAAAAATTTTAAAACCTCATTTATTGCTTTTGGTTGTTTTGGCTCATTTGCCCAATAAGGAGTATCTGTAAAAGATCTTAGATTCCTTTTCTCATCCCCTGGAAGAAATACAAGAATAAATTCTTTAGGCTCCACTTTTGAATAGAGTTCGAAATTTGATATAAATCTGCCCATATTATGAGTTCCCCAAGAGTTAATTGCACCATTTAAGCAATAGTAATTATTTTCTGAAATCTCGCAAAATAGTTGTGAAAATAATTCTTTATTATCAATATAAGAACCACCATATGTGACACTGTCTCCTACAAAAACTATTTTTTCTGAATATGCATTTTCTTTTTGAAACTTACTTATCCTAAACCCATCTTGATCAGTGGTTATATATTTATTTTGAAATCTTCTTACTCTTTGGTTAGGCTTTAAACGGTAGCCAACTAAAGGGTCAATTTCATAAAGAATAGGTTTGCCAAGACCTATAATTCTTCCAGTAATTTCGCAAAATATTAATCCAATAAAGATAGAAATTGAAATTACTATTGTTTTTGAGAATATTCTGAGCAAATTAAAAATTAGAAAATGCTATAAATAAATGGAGCTAAAACAGATCCTTGAGTGAATATAATGAGGCTTCCCATTAATATCAAAGTTATAATTAAAGGGGCTAACCAATATTTCTTTCTTACTTTGAGAAAGTCCCAAATATCTTTAAGTAAATCTAAAAACGTTGCTAACATCAAAAATCTTGATAATTTCAAATTAATAATTATTATACTTATTTTATTACTTTAAAAAAATTTTTTAATCGAAGAGAAACAATATTTACTCAAATACTTTATATAGTCCATAAATTGAAACTAAGCCTTGAAGGGGAGAAGTTACATCGTTAATTATTTCTGATGCGATATTAAAACTGCTTTTGCCTACATAAATAATATCACCATTTTTCAAATAAGGATTTTTGGAGGAACCTTTCTTTTTATTAGGCTTATATCTCAATTTTATTTTACTAACTTCTCCATTATTATTATATCTGATTAATCTTACAGGTCCTTTTAATATTTTGGTACCGCCTCCAATTTCAACTGCATCGCTCAAGCTTGATGTCTTGGCAATTTGATATCTCCCTGGCATTTCAACTCTTCCTCCTACATAAACATTTATTGTCGCTGGATTTATATTTGATTTTATTGCTTTTGCTATATCAACTGATGCTAAATTATCTCCCCTCGGTATAAAAATTGTATCCCCATCGAGAATTCTGATATTTTGATTAGGATCCTCCAGATTAAGCACTTTTAAGAGATCAATTTTAGTTTTAATTCTTCCCCCTCCTTCTGTTAGATTATTTTTTCTAGTTACTATAATTTCACGGAGATTAGCATTAACAGTTATACCTGAGCTTTTTCTGATTACATCAAATAATGTAGGGAAAATTATAGGAGTTTTTGTTGGGAATGAATCTTGGTCTTCGTAAACTGCAGCATCACTAAGTGAGATGGAATTATTAAAAGTCCTGTTTCTTAGATTTTCATTCAAATCTTGATTTATGTTTTCATTTTGGAGATCAAATGACCCATTTAATATATATTGACCAGGATTTTCTACTTCCCCATCAATATAAACCTTAACAGCTCTGTATGAATAAACTTCTAAATCAACATCTGGATTGATAACGTATTTTGAGTATTCTTTATTGAGTAATAGTTTTAATTCTTCTAAAGTTAACCCTTCAACGTAAATATTTTTTAGTCGTTTTAAATTGGCTGTTCCATTACCATTTATTGTAAAAATTGAATCAAGTTCTTTAGCGTCTTCAGCAACGGAAATTTTTAATTTGTCCCCTGATCCTAAAATATAAAAATTATTTTTTGGAATATTTCTAAGGTAGTCTTGAGAGGGTATTGAATATAATTCAGAAGTTATACCATACTTGTTGAACGAAAAGAGAATTGGAAATATCTGAATTAGTACAATTAATTTTAAAAATATTAATTTCTTAAATTTTTTAGGCATATTTTGAATGGTTAATTTTTAATGAATTGTTTTTATTATAAAAAAAAAAAGCACAGGTTCATAATTTAATCATCAATAAAGATAATTCGTATAATTTTTTTATTTAATAATGATAAATTTTTTAGAATTCGATCAAGACTATTTATTGATGAAAAAGAGGTTTTAATACATAAAAGAAATTCATCATTTTCAAATGCTTCCTTTATAGACTTTGTATTTTTGATTTTTATATTTTCAAAATTACTATTGAACATTTTAATTATAGAATTAGGCTCATTTTCATCTTCAATATCTAAAGAAAGCATTGTTATGTTTCCAGATAATTTTTCTGCCATGCCAATTGAAATAAAATGAATATATTCTTCCCATTTAACTTTTTCTGAAATTTTAAAAATATCTATTGGAATTCCAGGAAGAATACTTTCAATATCAAAACTTGTATAGATTTTGTTTTCTTTTTTCTCTTTAAGAATAAGGATTAATGACCCTGTCAAAAATCCTGCAAGTAAACCTAATATTATTTTTCTTAATTTATAACTAGGTACTGGATTACTATCTAAAGTGGGATTTGTAATTAGTTGCCATGGGTCTTTAATCTTAGCTTTCTCTAATGAAATTACTCTAAATTGGTCTTCTAATTTTGATAATAAGTTTTCATCTTTAGATGCACTCCTAAGAAGTTCTTTGTATGTTGTAATTACACCTGGGGGGCGTTCTAAAGATTTTAAGTTAGCTTTTGAACTTTTTCTTTGAGCTTCTAAAAATCCTAAAGTCTGAGCATATAATGATTCAGTATAAGTTTTTCTTTGCCTCTTTAAGTCTTGGATAGACTTATCATTTTCATTATAAATCTGAAGATTATTAATTAATTTGATATTTATATTTTCAATCAATTCTCTTTTTGATTCCATCTCCGAATTTTGACTAATTTGATTGTTGATGATTTCTGAGAGATAAATTATGGAAACAGGGTTTTCTTTGTCTGATTTAATTCTTTCAATAAGCTTATCTATATTTCGTATTTTGTTTGATTCTTCCGTTCTTTTTCTTTCGATATCTAAAGTTGGGTTAAATCCAACTAGATTTATATTTTGTTGATTAGGCATTCTATTAGCAATTCTTAGATAGATTAAATCATGCTTTAAAGCAAAATCATCTAATTTCTGATTTGATAAAATTGCCTTTTTCTTATATTTATCAATTTGCTTTTTGAAGTAATCTAAACTTAATTTTATATCTCTTAATCTTTTACTACCAGAGTATTCTTGGTATTTTTTAGATATTTCTTCTAATACAGGTATTATGTTTTGTTTCCTTTTGTCAGTATAAGTAATACTTAAAACCGAAGTCCCCTCGACGAATTCTACTTTAATATTTTCTACCCAATCTTTATATTGAATGCCTTGGGATTTATAAAAGGGGTCAAAGTCATTAATAAAATCATATACATTAAGTAAAATAAATGGACTCTTTAAGATCTCTTGCTCAGTATTTAAATCATTTGAAGATTTTGTAATTTGATTAAAAATAAATTGCGCCCCTCCAGATCTGCTCGTATTACCATTAGAAACTGATCCAGATACCTTTTCGACTACTATTTTAAACTGCCCTTTCCATGTCTTTTTATGATTAATTAAAGAAGAACCAACAAAAAGCATGCCAATTAAGGAAAAATAGCTTAAGTATTTGAAATTTCTTTTTATAAATTTATAAATTATATTTAAATTAATAATGTTATCTTCAGGGTATATATTTTTTTCAACCATTTATTCATAATAGTTTCTAAAACTATATCAATAAATTTAAAATCATACAAGTTAATAATCTTATAATTTTGATTAACATGTACTTAAAATTTTAATGATATTAATATACCAATTAAAACTAATAATATATTAATAAGATACATAATTTGAACTGTCTTTTTATGATTAAAACCTTTTCTTAGTAATCTATGATGTAAATGATTTCTGTCTGGAAAGAATGGAGATTTTCCCGATAATATTCTTCTTAGTATCACAAATATCATATCACCTAGGAATAATAATATAAAAAATAATATGCCTATAAATAAAGTTGAGTTATAGACTTTATTTGGGTTAAAATTGTATAGTAAACCTAACCAAGAAATTATAAAGCCTAAAAAATAAGATCCTCCATCGCCCATAACTATAATAGAAGGATATTTGTTATATTTTAAAAAACCTAAACAACTTCCAATTGTTATACAACTTAAAAAACATGAATATAAATCATTATTAATCAAACCTAATATAAAAAAACCTATACAACTTATTATGGAAATGCCTGCAGCCAGGCCATCAAGACCATCAATCCAATTTAAAGCATTTATAATCCCCACTATCCAAATTAATGTCAAAACATAACCGATACTTTCATTTAAAGGTATGGGGTTAATTATCTGATTAAAAATTGAAAAATTGATTGATTTAAAAACAAAACCCTGGCTAACAATAAATGCTGCTATTGAAAATTGAATGATTAATCTTTTTATAGCGGATAAATTTATCAAATCATCTGTTAACCCTATTAAAAAGAAAAGTGATGCTCCTACAAGCATTATCTGAATCCTTTTATCTAAAAGGGGATATGTTAAATAATTATTGCCTAAACTAATCAGAACTAGATATGAAATTACAAATCCTAGGAAAATTGCTATTCCCCCAAGTCTAACAATGGGGGTAATATGCTGTTTTCTTTTATCAGGATAGTCTATCAAGTTAAATCTAAGACCTATATCCCTGATTTTTGGGACTATTAACCAAGTTATTAGTGCTGAAATTATAGATGATGAGAAAAATAGTATATTTTTCATATAATTATTTCAGAAATCTCAAAATTAATTGCTCTTAAATTAAATAATAACTTCAAATAGAATTTAAACTTTAGTAATGATGACTAAAAGCATATTTTTGTAACTCAATTTTAGTAAGACCTGATTAATTAATATTATTATTGAAATATTTAAAGACTTTTTTGCTATGTTCTAATTAAGGTATTATTTTATAATTAGAAATGAATATAGTTATTTAAAAATTTTATTTAATTGAATAATGTATTTTAGCAAAAGTTAGTAATTTTATTTTTAATACATAATAAAAAATGAATAATAAAAATTTAAGCTTAAAGATAATATTCGCAAATACTTTTTTATTTTCATCTTTATTCCCTTTTGTTACTTTTAGATTATTTCTATTTGATACTCAGCCCTATACATTTTTGATAGGTTTGATAGGTATAGCTTTTTCTCTTTGTAGTTTTCATATAAATAAAATATATAGAATTTCGTTTTTATTAGTTTTAATAGCTTTGTTTATATCTTCATTTTCCGTTAAGGGTGAATTATATTATTTAGTTAGAGGACTTTATAACTATTTATCTTTATTTTTTTATCTTTTTATTTTTTCTTATTTTTTTAAAAACAACTTGGTTAACAAAAAAATAATAAAAGTTGCTAATTATATATATATATTATTTGCATTTTTGCAATTATATTTCCCGTCAATAATAAATATTTTTCTTTATGCAAGAACTTCCAACGCATTTTTTGGTGGCAGGGGACTCTCATCTTTGACTCCAGAACCTTTTCATTTTGGAGTTATTCTTATTTTATTTTCTCTAATTATATTGATTAAATCAGAATATAATGTAAGAAAAGACCTTTTAATTCATGTTATAAATTTGATTTCTCTTTTTACAATAGCAAGGTCAGCAACATTGATATTGGTTTTAATTTTCAGTTCTATACTTGCGTTTATAATAAATATAGGTGATGTTATACGTTATGCTAACAATATTAAAAATTTAAGATATATATTTTTTTTATGTATACTTTTTACGATTTTTATTTTCTATTCAATCCAATATGAAACTAGAATATTTTCAATTATTTCTATCTTAATTGACGGTAATTTTAAAGAAAACTTTATATCACTTTTGAACGCTGACAGAAGTATTTCTGGACGATTAGAACATTTGATAATTCCTTTTCTAGCTTTTTATAAAGATTTTGGATTGCCACATGCATTTAATGGATTTGTAGAATCTTCAGAAATTATAAATCCCGAATTTGGTATTTTTTTGGACTCTCAAGCCCAAGTAAAGTTTATGTCATTTATGGGAGATTATGTTTTTTCTTTAGGAATATTCGGTATTATATCTGCATTATTGCTTATACTTCCCTTAATTTTAAAAAATAAAGTACCTAATTATATTTTAATTATATTTATAACTCTTCTAGCGACATCTGTGCCTATTTCTACTCCTCTTGTTCCTGCTGTATTAGCTGGTTTTTATTATGGTAATAATAGTTCAATAAATTACAATAAGTACAATTAATAATTTAAGTCGATTCTAAATATAAAAATTTAAATGAAAGAAATTATTTTATTAATAGAAGTTCCAAGCTTGAATTATACCAATGGTATTGCGGAGTCCAACTTAAGACTATTTAAAAAAATAAGAACCTTTTCAAGAGTATATTTTTTTGAGGATAAACCATTCCATAATATGAGATTCTATTTTTTTTCAAAAATATTATCTTTATTTTCTTTTTTTAAAAACTATTTTTTATTTTTACTTAATAGATTTAAAAAGTCTTTTAAAGATGCAGATTTTCTATATATGGTAGTTTCGTTTAATTCTGACTTTGGTATTTTAAAAAATTTTCTTCAAATAATTTTACTTTTGCCATTTTCTGAAAAACTCATAATTCATATTCATAGATCTGATATTAGTTATAGTGAAAAATCTAATTTTATAAAATATCTACAAAAATTTGTTTTAAGCTGTTCTTATAAAATTATTATACTTTCTAATGAATTATCAAATAATCTACCTCTAAAAAATTTTAAAGATAAAACTTTTGTTTTACAAAATACTCTCGATCCTAAATTAGAGAATATTCTTATAAATTTAGAAGTAACTATACCTCAAAAAATATCAAGAACTAAATTCTTTTTTTACTCGAATATTCTAATTTCAAAAGGTGTTGGTATTTATTTAGATCTTTTTAACGTGAACAAATCCTTAAATAAAAGATTTTCAACAATAGCTGGATACCCTAATCAAAAAAGTTTGGTCAATTTTTTAAATGAAAATAATCATAAATTTTTAGGATATATTTCAAGAGAAATGAAATCTAAACTTTTCTTAGATAATGATTGTATTATTTTTACCTCCCCTAATGAAGGCTCTCCTTTGATTTTATTAGAAGCTATGGCATCAGGAGTTTTCATATTGTCATCTAATGTTGGCTTTATACCAGAATTACTTGGTGAAAAATATCCATTTATGTGTAAGCCAAATGTTAATGATTTTTCTAATCTTATTTATAAATATTTCTCACTATCAGTAGATGAAAGATATGAGATTATCTCTAATCAAAGAAAAAGATATTTAAATTTGTTTGCACATAAAAACTGGTCAGAAAAAGTTAACCTTATTTTTGAATAGATTTTTAAATGAAATTTATAATCTTTTTTTCAAAAATTTAAATATTGTATTATTTTAATATGAAAAGAATCACATTAATAACTCAATTCTTTCCTCCTGATTATGCAGCTACAGGACAATTGCTTGGGTCTCTGACAAATAAATTATCCGAACTTGATTTAAAATTTACAATTTTATGTGGAATGCCTCATTATGCTTTCCAGAAAAATAATATAGATTTATTTGAATTTAAAAAAAATAGGACAATTATAAGAACAAGAATATCAAGGTTTTTTAAAAAGAATTTCTTAGGGAGAATATTTAATGGCTTTTTATTTTCTATTAATAGTATATATAATTTAATTTTTATTCTTCCAAAGTCTGATCTTTATATATTTACTACGGAACCTCCTTTTGCTCCATTTATTTCCTTGTTTAGTATTTTAATCAGAAAGACAAAATTTATAATCATCATTTATGACTCATATCCAAATATTTTATTCGAGAATAAATTAATCAGTAAAAGAAATATATTAATAAAAATTTGGTTATTTATAAATAAATATGTTTATTCAAATGCTGATAGGATCATTACATTAAGTTCACCTATGGCAGAAAAATTTATTGAAGATTATCCTTATACTAAAAATAAAATATCAGTAATACCAAGTTGGGCTGATATTGAAAAAATTAAACCTCTTTCGAAAGGTAATAATTGGTTTGTAGATAAATATAAATTAAAAGAAAAATTTGTAATTTTGTATTCAGGTAATCAAGGCAGATGTCATGATTTTAAAACTATCTTAGATACTTCACTATTATTGAAAGACAGTCCAAGAATATTATTTCTATTTATAGGGAATGGTTATCACAATAAATTAATCAAAGAATTTAAAAAAAAACATAGATTAAGTAATATTAAGTTATTAGATTATCAAGCTTTTGATGATCTTCCTTTCTCCCTGACATCAGCTGACTTAGCATTAGTTTCAATGTCGGAAAATGCCGGGAACTTAATTGCTCCTTCAAAATTATATGGTCATTTAGCTTCCGGAACTCCAATAGCAGTTATTTCTCCTCGTGGTTCCTATCTAGAGGAATTGGTAACTTCAAATAATCTAGGTCAATCTTTTAAGAATGGAGAGAGTCAGGAATTTAAGGATTGGATAATTAATTTAGAAAATAATCAAGAATTAAAAAAAATTTTTTCACAAAACTCTCGGAGATTTATTGTTGAAAATTTTAGTGAGAAAATCATAACTAAAAAATATTTTGAAATAATTAATCAAATTTTAAATATTATTTAGATACCTAGATTTCTAAAAGATAGTAATATATTGTTTGAAATAAAATCACTTGATGAATACAATATTAATAACTGGAGGAACAGGATTTATAGGCTCTCATACATGTGTTGTTTTACTAAATGCAGGTTTTAATTTAATTATTTTAGATTCTTTCATTAACAGTTCTGAAAAGGTTTTAGATAATATTTGTGAATTAGCAAATATTAAAGATATAAATCAAACGCAAAGACTTATAGTTTACAAAGGTGATTTTAGAAATAAAAAAATTCTTAATTTAATTTTTAGCGATGCAGAATTAAAAAATAATAATATTTCCTGTGTAATGCATTTCGCTGGTCTTAAGGCTGTTGGAGAGTCCAACTTTAAACCTTTAAGTTATTGGGACGTCAATGTTAGCGGCACTATAAATATTTTAAAAGTTATGGAGCAATACAAATGTAATAACTTTGTTTTTAGTAGTAGTGCTGCAGTTTATGGAGGATTAAATAATAATCCTAATGAAGATTCAATTGCAAGACCAGAGAATCCATATGGTGAAACTAAATTAACTGTAGAAAAAATTCTTCGGAATTTATATTTTTCTTCTCCGAATAAATGGAGAATTGTATTTTTGCGATATTTTAATCCCATAGGGGCGCATGAATCTGGTTTACTAGGAGAGGATTTCAATAATGATGCAACTAATATCTTTCCAGATATTTGCAAAGTTGCTTTAGGGAAAAAAAAGTTTTTAAAAGTTTTTGGCAATGATTGGCCTACTCCTGATGGAACTGGAGTTAGAGATTATATTCATGTAATGGATTTAGCAGATGGTCATTTCCAGGCCATGCAGTACTTATTAAGAAATAAACCTCAAGTAGTCTGTCTTAACTTGGGCACTGGAGTTGGTACAAGTGTTTTGGAGTTGATAAGAATATTTGAAGAATCAAACTCATGTAAAGTGCCATATTTAATTTCTCATAGAAGAATTGGAGATGTGGCCTGTTTAATTGCTGATAATAAGCTTGCAATTAGTAAATTAAATTGGTTCCCTAAAAGAGACTTAAAAAAAATGTGTCAAGATAGTTGGAATTGGAATAAAAAGAATCCAAATGGATATGAATAAAGATTTAGTAATATTAATTTAATTTATAAAACTCTTTATACCAAATAATAAATTTTTTGATACCTTCTTCAAGAGAAATTTTTGGTTTATAATTAATCCAATTTTCTAATTTGCTTGTATCAGAATATGTTGATTTAACATCACCTAATTGCATAGGTTCGAAAACTTTAATAGCTTTTTGATCCAATTCTGATTCTAATATGTTTATAAATTTCATTAATGGTACAGGATTGCTATTACCTATATTAAAAATTCTGTGAGGACACCAACTGGAAGAAGAATCAGGTAGCTCTTTTTTAAAATTCTTATTTGCTTTAGCTGGCTTTTTTATTAATCTTAAGATTGATTCTATGACGTCATCGATATAAGTAAAGTCTCTTTGCATATCTCCATTATTAAATATTCGTATTGGTTTTTTTTCTATTATTGCTTTGGTAAATATCATTGGAGCCATATCTGGTCGACCCCAAGGGCCATAAACTGTAAAAAACCTTAGAGCAGTACTAGGGATATTGTAAAGATGACTATAAACATGAGCAAATAGTTCGTTAGCTTTTTTAGAAGCTGCATATAAACTTACAGGATGGTTGACCTGATCGCTTTCTGAAAATGGAGTTTTAGTATTTCCACCATATACTGAACTGCTACTTGCGTATATTAAATTTTCGATATTATACTTTTCACTACAATAAAGGATATTCTGAAATCCAAAAATGTTTGCTTTTAAATATGCCTCAGGATTAACGATGGAATATCTAACTCCTGCTTGGGCAGCAAGGTGAACTATAATACAAGGCTTAAATTCTTTGAATAATTGAATCATTTTTTCCTTGTCTTCTAAATTCCCTTTTATAAATTTCCAATAATAACTATTTTCAATTGATAATTTATTTAGTTGATTTAACCTTTCCTGTTTTAGTTGAATATCGTAATAAGAATTTAAATTATCAAACCCTATTACTTCATAACCAGAGTCTAATAATCTTTTTGATAAATGGAATCCTATGAAACCAGCGGAGCCTGTAATTAGAATTTTCTTAGTCATTTTTTTTTAAAGATACATTTTGAATATAAAAAGTTTGAATTTTTTAAACAGTTAAAAAGTGATAAAGGGAACTTTCATTATCCTCTGCCAATGCTCCAAAAATTGATACCTGCCTTATTAACAAGATCTACATCAACTATAGATCTTGTATCAAAAAGCCATGCAGGCTTTCTCATGTCTTTATGAACTTTTTCCCAATCTATGTATCTGAATTCATCCCATTCGGTTGTGATTACAATTGCATCAGCATTTTGAGAAGCTTCGATTACAGAATTTGAGAAAGTCCATTCTCCACAAATATTTTTTGAAAATATTTTTGATTGTTTAAGGTTTAAACAATCCTCTATTTGTTTAGGATGAACTTTGGGATCATAAATTGAAATCTTACAACTCTCTTCTAATAAATCATTGCAAATTTTTATTGCAGGAGATTCTCTTGTATCATTTGTATTTGCTTTAAAAGAAAAACCTAATACACTTATTTTCTTGAAACTGATTGTATTAAATAGCTTTTCTACAATAAGTTTTGTAATTCGTTTAGTTTGCCATTCATTAATCTCAATCACTTTTTGCCAATAATCAGAAACTTCTTTTAGTCCATAATGATTTGATATATAAATAAGGTTTGAAATATCTTTTTTAAAGCAACTTCCTCCAAATCCTGGCCCAGAATTAAGAAACTTATCTCCTATTCTTTTATCAGAACCTATTGCTAATTTAACTTCCGAAATGTCAGCTCCTGTAGATTCACATAGAGCCGAAATAGAATTTATTGAACTAATCCTTTGAGCAAGAAAAGCATTTGCTATTAGTTTTGAAAGTTCAGAACTCCATAAATTAGTAGTGATTATTTTTTTTTCCGGGATCCAATTCTTATAAATATCAACTAGTGCTTCTATGGACTGATTATCTTCACCTCCTATAAGAACTCTATCTGGATTCTCTAGATCATTAATAGCAGTCCCCTCTGCAAGAAATTCAGGATTTGATAAGACATAAAACTTCAAGTTATTTTGCGAATCATGCTTTGAGTCGATTATGGATTCTTCAAGAATAGTTTTTATAGTTTGGGCTGTTTTTACAGGTAAAGTACTTTTTTCAACAACAATTGTTTGACCTTTGGCATATTTCGAAATTTCTCTTGCCGAAGAGTCTACCCATTTAAGATCACTAGCTTGACCAGCCCCTAATCCTTTCGTTTTTGTAGGTGTATTAACTGAGATAAAAATCATATCAGCATTTGCAATATGTCTTTTTACATCACTAGAAAAATGTAAATTAACCCCTCTGCATTGGTCTATTATTTCTTTTAAACCAGGTTCATAAATTGGTAATTTATCTAAATTTTTCTCATTCCATTTATTAATTCTTTCTTCATTTATATCAACAACATTCACTTCTAAATCTGGACAATTTTTAGCAATTACTGCCATACTTGGTCCTCCCACATATCCAGCTCCAATACAACATATATTTTTAATTTTAAATTTCATTTTATATTTTTAATATGGCTTCATAATTATTTCTAATTTATATTAATGTCTTCTTTATTCTTTTTTTGATTTAATAAAATTTGTTGATATTCCTTTACTGTATTTTTTATTCCTGAATCAAGATCTATCTTTGCTTCCCAACCCAAAATTTTAATCCTAGAAATATCTAACTGTTTCTTAAGCATTCCATCAGGTTTCGTATGGTCCCAAATGATCTCTCCCTCAAAATTAGATGCTTTTGCTATTTTCAATGATAATTCTTTGATAGAAATATCTTTACCAGTTCCAACATTTAAATAGTTTAGTTTTTTACCATTTTTGTTTAATGGAGAACTCTCCGAATCAGGGTTCCAACTCTCAAGCGCAAAAACTACTGCATCTGCTAAATCATCAACATGCATGAATTCTCTCATAGGCTTTCCGCTACCCCAGCATATTACTTTTTTTTCATTATTTAATACTGCAATGGAAAATTTCTTTATCAATGCAGCCATTACATGACTACTCTCATTATGATAATTATCTTTAGGGCCATATAAATTTGTTGGCATTAATGAAATTGCATCAAAATTATATTGAATTCGAAGAAACTCACATAATTTGATCCCAGATATTTTAGCTAGAGCATATCCTAAATTTGTGTCCTCAAGTTGTCCATTTAATAAAGACTCTTCACAAATAGGCTGTTCTGAATATTTTGGGTATATACAACTGCTTCCTAAAAATAAAAATCTTTTTATTCCAAATTTCCATGAAACTTCGATTAGATTGTTCTGTATTTTTAGGTTTTCTAATAAAAACTCAGCAGGATATTTTGAATTTGCTAATATCCCTCCAACTTTTGCGGCAGCATCAACAATAACTGAAGGCTTGTTTTTTTTAAACCATTCTTCTAAAGACTTTATATCAGATAGATCTAAATCACTTCTTGTCGGACATAATAAGGATCCTTTATTGATTTTTGATCCATATCCTTTTTCTATAAGTTTTCGGCAAATTGCACTACCTGCCATACCTTTGGATCCGGCAACAAATATACGATCATCATTTGAAATAAGTTTTTCATTCATATATTAAAAATTTTTACTCATAAGAATTATTTATTGTAAATCCTTTTTTCTTCAGCATTAATTCTTTTTTTGCTTCAGTTAAATCATTAGCGATCATTTCTTCAATTAGTTTTTCTAAACTAATTTCCGGCTTCCAGCCTAGTATTTTTAGGGCTTTTGTTGAGTCCCCCATCAGTTGATCAACTTCAGTAGGCCTGAAATATCTTGGATTAACTCTAATTACAATTTCATCATTATCAACTCTCCTACCTACTTCTTCAATACCTACTCCCTCCCACTTAATACCTGGCTTATTTTTTTTAGTATTCCAGTTCAACTTCATTGAACATATTTCAATGAATTTTCTAACTGTCTCCATCCTTCCTGTGGCAATTACAAAATCATCAGGTTTGTCTTGTTGTAACATTAACCATTGCATCTTGACATAATCCTTAGCATGTCCCCAATCTCTTTTGGCATCTAAATTTCCTAAATATATGCATGAATCAATTCCCTGATCTATTCTTGCTAGACCTCTTGTAATTTTTCTAGTTATAAATGTCTCCCCTCTTTTTGGACTTTCATGATTAAATAAAATCCCATTACATGCGTATATTCCATATGCTTCTCTGTAATTAACAGTAATCCAAAAACTATATAGTTTTGCAACAGCGTAAGGACTTCTAGGATAAAATGGAGTGTTCTCATTTTGTGGAACTTCTTGTACTAAACCATACAATTCGCTAGTACTTGCCTGATAGAATTTAGTCTTTTTTTCAAGATTTAGTATTCTTAATGCTTCTAAAATTCTTAGAGTTCCTAATGCATCGCTATTAGCAGTATATTCTGGGGATTCAAAACTTACTGCTACATGACTTTGTGCCGCTAAGTTATATATTTCATCAGGCTTAATTTGTTGAATAATCCTTATTAGATTTGTGCTATCACTTAAATCTCCGTAATGAAGAATAAGGTTCCTATCAGTTTTATGCGGGTCTTGATATAAGTGATCTATTCTTCCAGTATTAAAACTACTGGCTCGTCTTTTAATTCCATGAATCTCATACCCTTTAGAAATCAGAAATTCACATAGGTAACTCCCATCTTGTCCTGTAATTCCAGTAATTAGGGCAATTTTTTTTATCATGAACTTTAAAATATCAAATAGAAATTGTTCAGTTGATATTGGACTTTTTAATACTTTTATCGTCTATTATACATTTCAATCCTGCTAATAAAATCCAAATTAACAAGCTAATTTTTCCTTCATAATAAGTGATATCAAACAAATGGCTCACTACAACTATTAATGAAGCAGTAATCCAAGCCTTATCAATAGTAAATATATTTTTGTTAAAGGAGCTTTCATAGCATTTTATATATGCATTTTTTATTAAAAGTAAAACAAAAATATTTAATATTATTGAAGTCGGTAACCCATAATTAAATGCAAGCTCCAAGGGCATATTATGAGTATGTTGACTGGCCCAAATACCCTCTTTCAAATCATAATATTGTGGAAAAATAGAAGGTCCCCATCCAAATAAAGGTTCCTCTAAAATGCCTTCTAAGGCGATGTTGTACCCTTCAATTCTTGAGTATAAAGTTTTATAAGCCATAGAGGAAGATGAAAAATTAATAGTGTCGCTAAATATTTTTTTTATTAGAATATTATTCATAAATGAGGATGATTCAAAAAAAGAATTCCTTAGTAATTCAAATGAGAATAAAGAGAATAATGAAACAGGAATTAATAAAAAAACTCTAATTCCATAAATCATTAAAAATATAAAAAATAAACCCAAATAGGCATTTCTTGAACCAGTTAGAAAGATGAAAAAAATTGTTAAGATTAAAATTGAAATTAGAATATATTTTTTGATTTTATCTTCCTTTTTATTTTTAATTTCGGAAATTAAAAAAGGAAGAAATATAGTTAGCCAGATACCTGTATAGTTCGGATTATTAAATAAACCTGTCACTCCATGAGAAGTTATCTCCTTTTGAAACCAAATTATCAATCCATTTAAAGTCTCAAAAGGTCCATAAATTTTAAACCCATACTGTAATATGCAGCTTATGATGACAGGGATTGAACTTGAAATTAATATTTTTGAAAAAAGTTTTCTATCTTCAACTGTTTTTAAATATTTTTGGAAGATTATAAAAATAATAAAGAAAGGTAGCCAATTTAATAATCCAATTACTATTCCGAAAGTATTATTAAAATCAGTAAATTTGGAGAGATCAAGATTTATAAACGATTTAAGAGTACTAACTATCATCAAACCTGAACAAATTAGAAGTAAAAGATTATATTTATTTACCCTATAAATCCTATCCTTATATATGGAACTAAATATAGATAAAATATAGAAGAAAATACTAATTGGGATTGCAGAGGAAAGGAAAAAAGTGCCTATATAAAATGATCTTTTCTCTAAGTTTAATTTTTTATTTATATTCCTTATTTGATTAAAATAATATCTTATATAATACATAACGAAATTTTAAATTTTTTTGAAGAAATTATTCCTTTCTCTAATCTTTGAAAAATAATAAAAAGTTTTTTAAGCGCTTCCTGCAGGATTCGAACCTGCGACCCACTGCTTAGAAGGCAGTTGCTCTATCCAGCTGAGCTAAGGAAGCAAAGTTTTAGAAAATGAATAGTCATATCATATATTTAACCAAAATAAGAAATGATTTTCTTATTAAAATTGATAATGCATCCATACACTAGTTGATTTTACTAATGGATAGATCACAATACAAGAATTGTGTTTTTAAATTAACTTTAAGTATTTCAGTATATATTCCTAAATAAAAAAGATTTTTAAAATTTTTATACCTATTAAAAAATTTTCTTTAAGAAGATCTTCCATACAAATCTTCAAATCTGACAATGTCATCTTCACCCAAATACGATCCACTTTGAACTTCAATTAAAATAAGTGGAATATCGCCTGCATTAGATAATCTATGTTTTGCTCCTGAAGGAATATATACACCTTCATTTTTGTTTAAAATTGAGATTTTTTCATTTATTTCAACTTTTGCAGTTCCATTAACAACAATCCAATGTTCAGATCTTTTATGATGCATTTGCAGTGAAATGCTAGCTTTAGTTTTGATTTCTAATTTTTTTACTTGCCAAGAAGAACCTTTATCAATACTTGTATAGTTACCCCAAGGTCGATAGTTTTTTATATTATCTTTACCCTCTTTAAATCTCTTGATATTTAATAATTGAACTATTTCCTTAACTTTTTGTGTGGCTTTTTTACTTACGACTAAAATCGCATCTTTTGTTTCTACAATAATTAGTTCATTTAGATTTATTCCAACTATTAACCTATCTTCACTTCTTAAATAGCAATTTTTCGATTCTTCAAGTAATACCTTCCCTTTTGTTACATTACCCATTGTATCTTTTTTGGAATTATTCCAAACAGACTTCCAACTCCCAATATCATCCCAACCAGCATTAAGGTTAAAAACAGATCCTAGATTTGTTTTTTCCATCAAAGCAAAATCAATAGACTTATTTGGACATTTTTTGAAAGAGTCTTCATTTATTCTTAAAAAATCTAGATCTTTTGAGCCCGTTTTTAAGGCAGTACGGCAATTATTAATTATCTCAGGTTCAAACTTTTCTAATTCTTTAAGAAAGACTGAAGCTTTAAATAAGAAAATTCCACTATTCCAAGAATAATGATTATCTTTTGCAAACTTTTTTGCAAGATCTAAATTTGGTTTCTCAACGAATTTCTTTATTTTACTTGAGGGGCTTTCTTTTGTAAGTTCATTGTATGACTCTATATAGCCATAGCCCGTTTCTGGATATGAAGGAGTAATACCGAATGTCACTAGTCTTCCCTTATTAGCTTCAATCAAACCATCCTTGATAACTTTTCTGAAATTCTCATCGTTTTCTATTTTATGATCCGATGAAAGGACAAGCAACATTGGGTTATTACTATTGCTAAGAGTTTGCAATGCTGCGAGAGTAATGGCTGGAGCTGTATTTTTTCCAAAAGGTTCAAGAATTATTGAATTAGGTTTTACGTTTATTTCTCTCATTTGCTCAGCAACTATAAATCTTTGCTCCTCATTTGAGATAACTATGGGATTTTTTAGTTTTTTAAGTCCTAATAATCTTAAATATGTATTTTGTAAAAGTGAAAAATTGTTAGTTTCATCAATATTTAGATATTGTTTTGGGTAACTTGCCCTTGATAAGGGCCAAAGCCTTGAACCAGTTCCTCCAGAAAGAATAACTGGGATTAAATCGATATTTGGTATTAATCCTTCATTTATATTATCCAAAATGTTTTTTTAATAAACAACTTTAATCGATAACCATAATTATACAGTTTGTAAATGAAGAAAAAATCAATGGTAAATTTAAAGTTCTCTTAAAAATTATTGGAAAATTTCTTTTTTATCAAAATTTAAGCTAATTTATTATAAATAATCTCACTACAAAAAAATTTGTGCCAAAAAAATTAACAGAAGATCAGAGGAAATATATTATTCAAGATTTTATTAAAGGAATTAGCATAATTGATTTAGCTGAAAAATATAACTTCACAAAACTAACCATCTCTCGTCATTTAAAGAAAAGTTTGACCGAGAAAAAATTTAATGAGATTTTAAAAAATAATAAAAATCAGTTTGAAACATACTCTAAAAATTACGATGAATATGAGATTGATAGTAATCAAAATATTTTTGAAGAGACATCCCTTGATTCTTCACAAATATTAGATGAATCATTTGTTGAGATCACCCCTTTGAATTTTGAGATTGATCATAATATCCAAAAAGACTTATCTTCTATATCAATATCAGATGTAATTTTTCCAAAGATGGTTTATCTGATAGTTGATAATAAACTTGAATTGCAAACTAAGTTTTTAAGAGATTATCCAGATTGGCAATTTCTCTCGCAAAATGAATTAAGTAGAAAAACAATTGAAATTTATTTTGATATGAAGATTGCTAAAAGTTTTTGTAACAAACTCCAAAAAGTGATAAAAGTTCCAAATACTGATGTATTTAGGTTGGCTGCTTCTAAATTGCTTTCTAAAGGTATTTCAAGAATAATTACTCCTGATAAATTGATAGCACTTTAAGAAGATAATTCTTTTTTATTAATAATCTTTAAAGATATAAAACTTCCAGCTATTGATCCACCTATAAAACTTGCTCCACAAATAAAACCAATTGGTAATTTAACTGTTTCATTTATTATAAAATTCACCTTTGATGTCTTTTCATTATTTTGTAAGCCAACAATTAATAAAATAAATAAGCTAGAGTTAAATAGAATTAAATAAGTTATTTTTTTAAGAAGATTCATTTCTATATAATAAAAATTTTAAGTTTAGTACAAACTATAAACCATGTTTTTAGTGAGACCCTTCTTTTTTGCTAAATATTTTGATGCTGAAGATAAACTTAAACCTGCATTTATTAATTCATTAAGTTCTTTTCTTAATTCAAATTTATCAAATTCTAGAAATTTATCATTCTGTATCCCATCTATAACAACTGTAATTTCTCCCAGAACTTCCTTACGGTCAAAAAAATTTAATATCATTTCTGCATTTGTTCCAATATGCTCTTCAAATTTTTTAGTTAATTCCCTAAAAATTACAATTTTTCTTTCTTTTCCACAATATTCTTTTAATTCAATTAGCAGTTTTTTAAGACGATGAGGCGATTCATATAAAACTGAAGTCTTTTCACATTCACTAATTTCTTTTAATACTTCCTCTCTATCCTTTCTCTTTTTAGGTAAGAAACCTTGAAAAGTAAATTTTGAGGAAGGGAATCCACTTGAAACAAGTGCAGTTAATGCAGCGCAAGGGCCTGGAATACAAATAATATTTAATCCATTAGATTTGGCCGCTTTTACAAGATTTTCTCCGGGATCACAAATGCTTGGTAAACCTGCATCACTAACTATTGCTATAGATTTTCCTTCTTTAAGATCGTCGATTATTCTTGGGATTTTTTTAAAGGAATTGTATTTATTAAAACTTATTAGATTATTAGTTATTTGAAACTTATGCATTAGTTTTTTAGTTTGTCTTGTATCCTCACAGGCTATCAATGAAACATTTTTAAGAATATTTATCGCTCTAAAGGACATATCATTAAGATTTCCAATTGGAGTGCCAACAACATATAAAACACTATTTTCAGGTTCTTGGCTTTTATGCGAGAATGAAGAATTATTGTTCATATTGTGGTTAAATTACCATTTGGAGTTTTTATTAATAACCTTATTGATGATCTGAGGATTCTCAGTTGGGAAGCTTGTGATAGTTTGCTTTATTACTCCCAAATGCTAAGAGATACAAACAATAAAAGCAATATCGTAAGAAATAATGATGACCCAGTAACGTTAGCTGATTTAAAAGTTAATGAGATAATAATTCAAGGAATTAACGAAAAGTATAAAGATATTAATTGGGAAATCTTAAGTGAAGAAAACGTGAAGGTATCATCTCAAATTTGTGATGTAAATTCGGATTGGTTATGGATTCTTGATCCTCTTGATGGTACAAAGGATTTTATTCAAGGTACGGGTAATTATGCTATGCATTTAGCCTTGAATTATAAGCAAAAGCCATATATCGGAGTTGTTTTAATTCCTGAAAAGGAAGAATTATGGATTGCTGCTGGAAACAAGATTTGGTGTGAGAACAAGCTTGGACATAAAAAAGGAGCCAGTTTATTGAGCAATACAATTTTTAAAGAAATGACAATAGCTGCAAGCAAAAATCATAGAAATGTAGTTTTAGAGAAATTAATTAATTTATTAAAATTCAAAAAAATTACAGTAATGGGGAGTGTAGGATGCAAAATTGCATCTATCTTAAGGGGAGAAAGTGATATTTATATATCTTTAAGTTTGCCAGGTAAGAGTGCTCCTAAAGATTGGGATTTTGCGGCTCCTGCAGCTATTTTAGTCGCAGCGGGAGGTGCAATAACAAATTTAGATAATGAAAATCTCTCTTTTAATCAAAGAGGATTTGAACAAGGAGGAATAATTATTGCTTCAAGCAATAAAAAGAATCATCGTGAAGTTTGTCTCCAAGTAAAAGAAATAATTAAGGAATCTAATATTTATAACTTAATTTATTAACCAAGCGGGGCGACAGGAGTAGGAGTTGGCTCAGGGTAAGACATACCTCCATTTTGAGAAACACCTCTCAAAGTAAGATTAATTCTTCCTCTGCTATCAATTTCTCGGACTCTAACTGTTACTTCATCACCTTGTCTTACAACATCTTCAACCCTCTCGACTCGTGCTTCCGATAATTGAGAAATATGAACCATACCTTCTTTCCCGGGCAATATTTCTACGAAAGCACCAATAGGAATTATTCTTGTTACGACACCAGAGAAGATCTCACCCTCGTGTACTTTACGAGTGAGGCCCTCAATAATCTTTTGAGCTTCCTCTGCTGCAGCACCATCATGAGATGCAATAGTTACGATTCCTCCGTCCTCTATATCAATTTTTGTATTGGTCCTTTCGGTAATACCTTTAATAGTCCTTCCTCCTGGGCCAATAACTGTTCCAATTAATTCAGGATCTATCCTAAAGCTTAACAGTCTAGGCGCGTGTGGTGATAATGATTCATGAGGCTTATCAATTGCTTCTTGCATTTTTTCTAGTATATGTATTCTAGCTGGTCTGGCTTTTTTAATCGCATCAGAAATAATAGAGACAGGCAAACCTGTAATCTTCATATCCATTTGTAACGCAGTTATCCCCTTTTCAGTACCAGCAACTTTAAAGTCCATATCTCCAAGAAAATCCTCAATACCCTGAATATCAGTAAGTATTCGAACTTCTTTACCTTCTTTGATTAAACCCATAGCAGTGCCACCAACAGGAGCTTTTAAGGGAACCCCTGCATCTAGTAATGAGAGGGTGCTTCCACAAACAGATCCCATAGAAGTGGAACCATTAGAGCTTAAAACTTCACTCACAACTCTTAAGACGTATGGGAAGGTCTCTTTGCCAGGTAAAACAGGTATTATTGCTCTTTCTGCAAGTGCTCCATGCCCAATTTCCCTCCTCCCGGGTGTTCTCATAGGCCTAGTTTCACCAACAGAATAAGGAGGAAAGTTGTAGTGATGCAAATATGTTTTTTCAGTACTTGGATTTAAGTCATCCATCTCTTGAGCATCGCTAGGGGTACCAAGTGTTGTAGTAGATAAGACTTGAGTTAGACCTCTTTGAAAAAGTGCGGAGCCATGAACTCTTTTTGGAAGAATGCCAGCAGAAGCTGTGATCTTTCTAACTTCATCAAGTTCTCTCCCATCAACTCTTTTCCCATCATTAATGATTTGGGACCTCATTAATTTTTTTGTTAGTTTTTTGAAGTCAGAGTGAATTAATTTTTCATTTTCTGATGTTAAAACTTTTACTTGATTGTCATCTTTAAGAGAATCAATTTTGCTTTGTGCTTCAGTTTTTATTTTTTCGAGTTCAAGATCCCTCTCCTCTTTTGTTTGATCAAATTTCTTAAGAACCAAATCAATAGCTTTAGAGCAATTTTTTTCCAAATAAGAAGGTAATGTTTTATCCTCTTCAGGATTTGCTGGCTTGATTTGTTTTATTCCCAAATCTTTTAGTAAATCTTCTTGAGATTTAATAAGTTCAGTAACAGCCTCATATCCAAAATCTACAGCTTCGATTGTATCTTGCTCTGATAATTGATTTGCGCCTGCTTCAATCATGACTATGCCATCAGGGGATCCTGCAACTACAATGTCCAAATCTCCTTTTTCAATCTCTCTAAAGCTAGGATTTAAGATGAAATCATCACCTATAAGCCCCACTCTTACAGCGGCCATTGGTCCATAAAAAGGAATTTCTCCAAGTAAAGTTGCTATTGAAGCTCCCGTAACAGCAAAAACATCTGCAGGAACTCTTTCATCTAGAGAAAGACAAGACGCGACTATTTGAATTTCATCCCTCATCCATGTGGGGAAAAGTGGTCTCATTGGTCTATCAATTAATCTTGAAATTAAAGTCGCTCTTTCTGGTGGGCGACCCTCCCTACGCATAAAACCACCTGGAATTCTACCTGCCGCGTAAAGTTTTTCCTCATAGTCACATATCAGGGGTAGAAAGTCTGATGGTTCTTTTTTAGCAGTTTTTGTTGCTGTAACTAATAGTGAGGTATCACCGCACTCAATCATTACTGATCCACTTGCTTGAGGAGCATATAGTCCTGTAGTTAGTCGTATCTCTCGTCCGTCAAACGTGATCGACTTATTTTGTCCTTCCACTTTTTAAATTATAAATCTATACATAATTCATTCTTACATTTAATGGGGACATATTGAGGAAATTATTTAGATAAGCTATAAAAATTTTTAAAAATGTCTTGAAAATAAATTTTAAATTTCTATGAATATTATTTTTTGAGAAAATGTAGTACTAAACTTAAAAACTAATACTACCAACTTGATTTAACTACTCCAGGAAGTTCACCGTTATGAGCTCTTTGCCTTAACTGATTCCTGCAAAGACCGAAATCTCTATATACTCCTCTAGGTTTACCAGTTGCCCAACACCTATTTCTTACTCTATTTGGTGCAGAGTTTCTTGGAAGACCCTGAATCTTCCTATGAATTTCTAACCTTTCCATTGGATCCTTTGCGGCATTAAATTCATCTAATAATGATTTCCTTTTTGCAGCATATTTTATTACAAGTTTTTTTCGCTTAACTTCTCTTGCAATCATGGACTTTTTGGCCATTTAATTAATCTTTAAACTAATTTATATATTAACAGCTTGAAGAGCAGTTTTTAAAAGTTATTTATTGGTTTAATAATCTTTGTACGATTAACAGTTGACTAGTATCTCTGATAATAAGCAGAACGCTTAGTCCAACTAAAAGAAAGAAACTGGACTGAGTAACAACCATTTGTACCTTGAGAGGTACAGGTTTCCCCCTAAATCCTTCAATTAAAGTGAATACAAGTTGTCCTCCATCTAATAATGGTAAGGGTAGTGAATTAAGAACTGCTAGATTTATAGAAATTAAAGCCGCAAATAATAATATACCTGTTCCACCTTGTTGAGATAATTGTGCACCGATTTCAACGATCTTTACAGGTCCACTTAATTGTTGAGCTGTTGAGGAGAAATTTGTTAGTAATCCTTTATAACCTTGAATAGTTTTTACCAAAAGTGATGAAAACTCATTATTGGTGTATTTAAAAAGTTCGAAAAAGTTTTTTGTCTTTTTAGCTTCTTTCCTTATATTCGGTTGCAATTGAGCACCTATTGTCCCTTTACCATCAGTATTTTTTGGTATTAAAGTTAAATCTTTGAAAATCCCATCTCTTTCGATTTTTATTGAAATTGGTTTATCTGATGAATTTTGAATCTCTTTAACTAAAGTGGAAACAGCTTGATCCCCAATTCCTAAAGTACTACTTTCCAATTCTAATATTTTGTCTCCAGGTTCTAATCCAGCAATAGAGGCAGCCTTCTCAGGTTGAGTCGCTAAAACTAAAATACCTGGCTCTGGATCAAATGGAATACCAACGGTAGTTACATTTATAATTAATATTGTGTAAGCAAGTATTAAGTTGGCGAATACTCCAGCCGAGATTACAATAACTCTTTGGATAATGGGCCTATTTTTCAAAAGATTTGGATCTTTAGGATCAATTTTATTTAGTTCTTCATCAGGAAAGGATACAAAGCCTCCAAGAGGAAAGGCTCTGAATGAATAAGTGATATCTCTAAATTTTTTTTTAATAATTGCGGGTCCAAAGCCAATAGAGAATCCATCAACATAAATACCTTGTAAAATTGCTGCTAGAAAATGCCCCATCTCATGAAAAAATATGAGGAATCCAAGTACTGTTATTGAAGTTAATACATTCATTGTTTTATATTAAGAAGTTTTCAAAAAATTTGATCCAAAGTATGGAACTAGTGCATCTGGAATCTTGACGCTGCCATCTGTTTGTTGCCCATTCTCAAGAATCGCGGCCATTGTTCTTCCAATAGCAAGACCACTGCCATTTAAGGTATGTAAATATATATTTTTTTTATCAATTTTTGATCTTATTGATGACCTACGTGCTTGAAACTCAAGGCAATTACTGCAACTTGAAATTTCTCTATAACATTTACTACTTGGAAGCCAAACCTCAAGATCAAATGTTCTACTAGAAGAAAAGCCTAAATCACCAGTACAAATATCTACTAATCTGTAGGGTAAGTTGAGCTTTTTTAAAATGCTTTCTGCATCAGAAGTAATCTTTTTATGAGCTTCCAAAGATTTACTTGGATCACAAAGCCAATAGAGTTCAACCTTATTAAATTGATGAAGTCTTATTAAACCTTTAGTATCCCTTCCATAACTGCCAGCTTCTCTCCTAAAGCATGGACTATATGCAACATACTTAATAGGTAGCTGCTTGGGATCAATAAGCTCGTTTCTATGAAAAGCAGTTAGTGGAACTTCAGCTGTTGGAGAAAGCCATAAATCGTCATTGGAACACTTAAAACTTTCATTTGAAAATTTAGGTAATTGACCAGATCCGGTAAGACTTTCTGTATTTACTAAAGCTGGCGGCATTAACTCCAAGTAACCATTTTTAGTATGCATATCGAGCATAAAATTAATTAATGCTCTCTCTAATCTGGCACCATTCCCTATGAGAGTGATAAAACGACTTTTTGATATTTTGGTTGATTTTGCAGAGTCAAAAATATTAAGACTTTCTCCTATTTCCCAGTGTGATTTAATATTCTCTTTTATTAGAGGATCCCCCCAAGTTTTTAGTTGTAAATTATCACTTTCATCTTTCCCAATTGGAGCTTCTTTGCTAGGAAAATTTGGCAAATTATAAATCTCATCATCTACTTCTTTGTCTATTATTCTTTGCTTCTCTTCGAGTTCACAAATTTTAATTCTATATTCGTTTCCCTTTTTCTTTAAATCATTTAATTCTTGTGAATTATTATTTTGGGATTTTCTAATAATTTGACCGATTGATTTGCTTAATTTTTTACTTTCAGATTGGAGACTGGATATTTCTATGTCAATTTCTTTTTTCTTTAAAGTTAATTCGTGTATATGAGATATCTTGTAAACTTTTCCTCTTAAGGATAAATTCTCTTCAACAAATGTTGGGTTTTCTCTTATTAATTTTTGATCTAACACTCTTTTTTTATTATTACATTAATTAAGATAGTTAATCTCAATTCATTATTTGGGTTTTTTGATTAAAAATTAACTAAATTAATGATTCCTAACTTATGGAATATTTTAAAAATTAAATTTTATTCAAGATGCAGAGCGGGCCCGTCCTGTAGATGACCATTCTTTTAGGAAATCAATTTGCTCTTTAGCAGTTCTTGATAAAGGAACTAATTCAGAAACTGCCTTTATTAAATCTTTCTCCATAAGCTCTCTATTTTCAGAGAATGAAATATGCATCCCCTCTATTACTGCTTGTTCAAGTTCTGCCCCTGAGAATCCATCTGTTCTATCGACGATAGTAGATAGAGGAAAACTGTAACTTGGTCTTCTTTTTTTTAAGTGCAAATCCAGAATACTTAATCTTTCGGCTGAATTTGGCAAATCAAGAAAAAATATCTCATCAAACCTACCTTTCCTTAATAATTCTGCAGGAAGCTTATCTATAGCATTAGCGGTAGCAATGACAAATACAGCGGATTCTTTTTCAGCCATCCAAGTTAACAAACTTGCCAAAACTCTCTGACTTGTTCCTCCATCGCTTCTAGCATCGCCACCAAAGCCCTTGTCTATTTCATCGATCCACAGGATACAAGGAGACATAGCCTCAGCTCTTGAAATTGTTTCTCTAGTTCTTGCTTCGCTTGAACCAACAAGGCTAGAAAACAGTCTCCCAACATCTAACCTTAGTAGCGGCATTGACCAACTCTTAGAAATTGATTTTGCGGTTAGTGATTTTCCTGTTCCTTGCGCCCCTACAAGCAATACTCCTTTTGGAATAGGTAATCCATAGTCTCTAGCTTCTTTAGAAAAGGCCCTGTATCTTTGATTAAGCCAAACTTTTAAAACATTTAAACCACCAATATCATCTTGACTTGACTTGGCCTCGAAAAATTCTAAAATTTCACTTCTTGCGATCACTTGTTTTTTCTCTTCAAGAATATCTTTAATATCTTCCTTACTTATTTTTCCTCTTTGAGCAAGGGCCTTTGCAGTGACTTGCTTTACTTTGATTTCTGTAAGTCCACTTGAAGCTATAGAAAGTTCGTTTAAGTCTTGTTCCTCAAGATTTGAATTGGTATTAATAGCAATTTTTTTTATCAGATTTTTCAATTCTTTTTGATCAGGTAAAGGTAGATTTACAATTGTCATTAATTCATCCAGCTCTTCTGATGATGGAAATAAATGAGAACTAATAATTAAATTATGATTAGTTTTCTTAAGCGCTGAAGATAGTTCTTTAATAGTTCTATTGATAGATGGATCATCATAAAATTTGTGGAAATCTTTTAATAATAAAACTGTAGAAACTTCAGAACTTTGTCCTTTAAGCCAATTGAGCACTCCTAACGGATTATTAGAAAATTTACCTTCTTCATTTATTAATCCTTTTATTCCGCTAACACAATCCCAGCAAATGAATCTTTTTATATTCAGTTTTTCACATGAGAAATTAATAAGTTTTTCTAATCTTTCCTCTTCTTTAGTCCTGATCCAAATTAATGAGGTTCTTGATTTTATGAGTAATTCTAAATTTCTACACCAAGAATTCATTATGTGAAATTCAAACTATTTTTTACTATTAGGTTCAAAAGGTAATCTTTTATCTGAGATCGTTGAAGCAGAAGTTGTTATTACTTCATTTTTAGCTAATAATTGTTGATCCAAAATTTTCTGTAAATTCTCAGGAAGAGCTTCTTTATTAAGCAGAAAAGTCTGAAATGCTTGGAAAATATTAGCAACAACCATATACAGTAAAACTCCTGCAGGTAGTGGGAAAAAAAGAAACATTCCAGTAATCATTACAGGTGTAATTTTGTTTGCCGTTGATTGTTGTGGATTCGCAGGCATCCCCTGACTAGATAAAACTTGAGAGAGAAGTAGAGTTAATCCAAAGGCACCTACTAATGCAGCAATATCCCAATTAATTGCTCCATCTACATAAAAACCAACCTGACCAAGAGCTTTAATAAATAAAAAACCACTTTTGGCAGCTAGACCAGGGATTTTCGCTTCAATTGTTGCATCCCCCGGTTTAATTGCAGTAACTGTACCATCCTGGGAAACTTTAAGATTTTCAGATCCTTTAGAAACCGACCAAGTCGGAAGAAATTTTGATCCATTGTCGTATTTAGATAAAACTTCCGAGTAGCTATTACCATTTGTTGTTTGTAAATTTATTTTTACCGATTCTTCTGTTCCTAATTTTGTTCCATTAGGGATTGTTGCTACTACAGGAAAATGTGATTTTTCCGTAATGAATATAGAGTGTCTTGGGGATTTATAAGGTTTTGGATCAATTGCTGCTACTTGATCCTGGGGAACTACCTTAAGATTTATGTTGTAGGGAACATCAGCAAATGGAGATCCCCTGAGGGTGGCAAACAATGCAAATAGCACAGGCATTTGTACAATCAAGGGAAGACAACCTGCTAGTGGACTGCCAAACTCGTTCATTAATTTTCCAAGTTCTTCTTGCTGTTTTTTTGGATCACCTGAAAACTTAGATTTTATTTCCGCTTGCCTTTTTTGCATTACGGGTTGAGCAATTTTCATTCTTCTTGCGCTTCTAATGGAACCAGCGCTAAGAGGGAAAAGTGCAATTCTAATTACGACTGTCAATGCAACAATCGCTAATCCATAACTGGGTACTAAACCGTAGAAAAAATCTAGTATCGGGATAAGTAATTTTTCAGAAATGAACCCTATCACGATATTAAAAAGAGTGTAATTTTATTAGACATTTTATTTTACAGGAAAATAAGGTTTTTGTAATTAATTTATTTAGGATTTAGTAGCAAATCCTTCTACCTCGTTAAGATTTGGAATTTGTGATCTTTTATTTATATTTTCTTCAATAAATTTTTGCTTTTCTCTGAATAACGGTAATGACTTCATTTCAACCTTTGATCCGTCGTTAAGAATAAGAACCATATCGCCATATGATCCGAATCCCCTAGGAATAGATCTGATTTCTTCGATGTTACTTAATGAAACTTGTGTTTTGTTTTTACCAAACCATCCTCCATCTATTGTAATTCTTTTGTTTGTAATTTTATATCTCAACCACAATGCTCTAACAATTGCGGCAAAGGTAAAAGGTAATCCAAGAATAGTTACACCTGCAAGGAGATTTATTATTAAATCACTTTTTGCAGGCCCACCTTGATAAAAGATTTCTTCATTCATGTTAATCATTTAATTAGATTAGATTTGAACATTAAGTTTTGAAATTCCTCCAAAAGTTTATTTTTATCATTGTAGAAATCTCCAAATTTAAGGTTAACAAGTAACCAATATGGTTTGTGGTTATTAATTTTTTGAATGTTTTTTAATAACCACTCTTGAAGGACTCTTCTTAATTTATTTCTTATTACAGCTTTTTTTGAAACTTTTTTACTTATAGCAATTGCAACCCTAAATTTATTTGAGGTATTAGTGAGTTTATGGGTTAAAAGAATATCTGGATTTGATCTTGCGACTTTAAATGTCATTAATTTCCCATGATAGATTGTGGAATTTTTATGAATGTAATTAAAAGTCCTATGACCTTTTAAACGCATATCCTTTGGTAAGGCCATTAAATTTGAAGTTATACAGCTATTCTCTCTCTTCCTTTTTGTCTTCTGCTTTTAATAACTCTCCTTCCTGTATGAGAACGCATTCTTACTCTAAAACCAGATACACGTTTTCTTTTCCTTGAAGTTCCGCCAAAAGTTCTTTTAGTCATTTGTTTAATTATCCTTATTTAATTTATCATTTAATCGATCACTATAGTCCAGCTTCCTAAATAACTAGAAAAAGATTTTCCTTTGGGTTGCCCATATGAATGAAATTGATATAAACCTGATTTTTTGGGATTAAATACTTTTAAGACAATTGCATAACTGTCTTTATTAGAAGGAATTGGACTGTAGGGGTAAATATCTAGTGAACGTAATCCAGATTCATCAGTATTTATTTCTATATCAGCTGGAATATCTTCTAAACATTTTGTTCTACTCTCAAAACCGCCTATTCTTACTTTACAAAAACTAAGTTTTTCGTTTTTTAAAGTGGATTTAAAAGTGTTGGGGATTGCTAGATTAATTTTTAAGAGATCATTTTTTCTGTCTGATGGCCTAAAGAAAAAATATATTGTATTTCTGAATTTACTTCTATCTTCTTTTTGAAACCACTTTAATCGTCTAAAGTTAGAGTCTTGATCCCATTGAAATTCCAACCCTGCTTTAGCATCTCGAATGTTATTAAAAAAAGGAGTCGTAACTAAGATTGTTGGGATAAGAAAAAATCTTAAAATTTTAAGATTTACATTAAGTTTCTTTTTAATTTTAAACATCAAGGAATTGAAATTGAAACGTTGAACTTCTGCTATTAAATTTAAGGCAGAAAAATTATTTTTATTAAGGTTAACATCTATCTGTCCTTAAATTTGCAGCGCCTCTTAAATAAGGGTGCTTTATTGCATAATCGGGTGGCAATAAAACTTGAGCCATTATTCTTATACAAAATTCAACATCATTAATTACGTGCATTTGTTGGCAGTCTAAAAAAGCTACTGAATCAAGTCCATTAAATTTTCTTGCAATTGAAGCGGGAAAACATGCATTTAAATCTTTTGTCGCTGTGAATGTAATGGATAATATATCTTTCTTATTCAGATCGTTGCGTGAAATTAATTCATCAATTAATTCCACTACGGCAGCTTCTATTTCCTTAACAGTATTCCCAGATGCTGTTGTGGCGCCCCGGATAAGTGTAATTTTATAATCAATTTTCATTGATTCAGGCATATCGATTTAAGGCTTATATAACCAAAGTACTTTATTAGATGAGTCAAACTCAAAAAAGATATTATTGATAATTTTTCCAATAATTCTACTTCCAGGAATTAGTCCAAGTATTTTCTTCTTTTTCTTTCCAAAAGTTAAGGGCTGAATTTTGGGATCAATATTAACCATTTCTGCAGCTAGTTCCCTTGCAACAAATTCATCTCCAACTTTATCAACTAATCCTAACTCTTTCGCTTGAGTACCAGTGAAAATTCTTCCATCAGCAAATTTCCTTACTTCTTCCACAGGTAAATTCCTTCCTTCAGCTACAGCTTCAGTAAATTGTTTGTAACTTTCATCTATTAGTCCTTGAAGTAGACTTCTACCTTCTTCACTTAGAGGTTTATCTGGAGAAAGTATATCTTTAAATATACCGCTTTTAACAGTTTCAAATTTAATGCCGATTTTATCTAATAATTCAGATAAATTATTTCCTCTTATAATCACACCTATAGATCCTGTAATTGTGCCTGGATTGGCAACTATTTTGTCAGATGCAACACCAATATAAACTCCTCCCGATGCTGAGATGTTGCCAAAACTAGCAATGACTTTACATCCTTTATCCTTTAGTCTTTTAATAGCAGAGTATATCTCTTGGCTATCCCCAACAGTACCACCTGGAGAATCAATTCTCACGATTAAAGCAGGAAATTCTCTATCCTCAATTTGTTTAAGAGCTTTAAGGACAGAAATTCTTGTTGAACTTGTAATAGGCTCATCAATTACTATGCGAGCCATTCTTTTTTTTGACTTTCGTCTAAAAGGCCAAATCATTCTTTTAAGGTAAATTCATAAAACTACTTTAAAAAGACTATCAGCAGACCTAATGAATTCAATCCTAAATTGGTTTTTAATGATACTCCCTTTTGCACTTTGGGGTACTTCAATGGCGGCTATGACTCCCTTAGTATCTAGTGCTGGACCAGAGTTTGTGGCATCTTTAAGATTACTTCCTGCAGGGATTCTTGTTCTAATAACAACATATTTGTTTAAAAGAGATTTAAAAATTTATAGGTGTGATTTGAAGTGGTTTTTTGTTTTTACGATTGTCGATGCAACTTTTTTTCAGTTGTTTTTAACTTATGGTATTGAAAAAACTGGAGCGGGCTTAGGTTCTGTCCTAATTGATTCTCAACCGCTTTTGGTAGCTATTTTAGCAAGGGCAATTTTTGGGAATTTAATTAATCCAATAGGATGGTTAGGATTACTTTTTGGCTTGGGAGGAATAGTCTTTTTAGGAGTTCCACAAGAATTCTTAGGTAATTGGTGGTTGATGTCTGATAAGTCCATAAATGATGTTGCCTTTAATTTTGGAGAACTTTGGATGCTTGCAGCTTCTCTTGCTATGGCATTAGGAACAATTTTAATTAGATTCACCTGTACTAAAAGTGATCCAGTTGCAGTTACAGGCTGGCATATGGTTTTAGGGAGTTTGCCTTTAATTATTAAGCACTGCTTGCAATCAAATTTCACAATAATTCCAGATTGGTCAATATTTGATTGGGGACTTATGTCATTTGCAAGTGTTTTTGGAGGAGCAATAGCGTATGGATTGTTTTTCTACTTTGCCAATAATAAAGAAATAACTGGATTTAGCACTCTTGCATTTTTAACGCCTGTATTTGCTCTGCTCAGTGGAGGTTTTTGGTTAGATGAAAGACTCACTATTGTGCAGTGGATAGGAGTGTTGTTTGTTCTTATCTCAGTATTTTTTGTTAGCCAGAGAAAGAGTTTATGGGAAAATAAATTTTCTGATACTACTATTTAATTAGTTTCTTTTTGTAAAAAGTCTAATAATGCGAATAGTTTTGATTAGTACTCCAATAGGGTTCTTAGGGAGTGGAAAAGGTGGTGGAGTTGAATTAACTTTAAATTCTTTAGTTTCCGGTTTAATTTCTTTAGGTCATTCTGTTGAGGTTGTAGCTCCAAAAAAATCTAAGTTACAAGAAAGAAATGTAAAAGCAAAATTACATTTTGTTGAAGGTGAAGATCAAATTAGTTGGCAACATCAAAATTATAATTCTCCCGTGAGTATCCCAGACAATTCTCTTTTAGCAGGAATGCTTGAAAAGGGATTAGATATCGCTAAACATGCAGATGTATTGTTGAACATGTCCTATGATTGGTTGCCTATCTGGATGACTCTAAATTTAGAGATACCTATTGCACATATTATTAGTATGGGTTCTGAAAGTTCAGTAATTAGTAATTTAATCTCTAGGGTATATGCTAAATATCCAAATAATTTTGCTTTTCATTCGAAAATTCAAGCTAAAGATTATCCATTCATAAAAAAACCAACAATTATTGGGAATGGGTTTAACTTAGATAATTATATTTTTCAAGATTCATTTAAGGGGCCCTTGGCATGGGTTGGAAGAGTGGCTCCAGAGAAAGGTTTGGAGGATGCCGTTTATGTAGCAAATCAACTTGGCGAAAAATTAAAAGTTTGGGGATTTATAGAAGATGAGATGTATGCTTCAAAGATAGAAAAATCATTCCCTCAAGGAGCTATAGATTGGATGGGGTTTTTATCAACCGATGCATTACAAAAAGAACTAGGTAAATGCAGAGGTTTGCTAAATACTCCGAAATGGAATGAGGCGTATGGGAACGTTATTGTTGAAGCTTTAGCCTGTGGGGTGCCTGTTGTAGCTTATAGAAGGGGAGGCCCTATGGAAATTATTCAGCATGGCCAAACAGGGTATCTTGCTGATCCTGATGATAAAAAAAATATGCTTTATTATGTAGAAAGTATTGAAAAAATAAAGCGTCACAAATGTAGAGAATGGGTAGAAAAGAATGCCTCCGCAGATATATTTGCTAACAAAGTTGTGAACTGGCTTAATAAAGTAATGAATGAATATAAATAATATTAAATGATTCTTATGAACTCAAAAAAAAGGATTATAACCTTATTGATAGTTTTAGTTTGTGGGATCATTATATTTATTTTAGGTTTAGGTACTACGGGATTGGTGGATGAAACTCCCCCTTTATTTGCCGCTGCAGCACGGGCAATGAGTGAATCTGGTGATTGGTTAACTCCAAAAGTCAATGGAATGTTCCGTTTTGATAAGCCTCCACTAACATATTGGCTAATGGGTTTTTTTTACTCATTACCGAAAAATGAGATTTGGGATAGTTTAGGGACTCTCTCAGCAAGACTCCCTTCAGCTTTGGCATCATTATTTTTAATGTTGATGATTGGAGATACGTTGTTTTGTTGGCCACAGAAGAGTGATAGGCAATTCCTCACTCCAATAGTTGCATCATTAGGCTTTGCTCTTTCTCCATTAATAATTATTTGGAGTAGAACAGCTGTGAGTGATGCCCTTTTAACTGGAACCTTAAGTATTAGCCTGCTTTTGTTTTGGAGAAGAATGGCAAGTGAAAATAATGATCAATGCATTTCAGCTTGGGTATTTTTAAGTTTTGCAATTTTAGTTAAAGGACCTGTTGCATTTGTTTTGGCACTATTGACTATTACGTCTTTCTTGTTTTGTCAAAAGAATTGGAAAACGTTGCTGATTAAGATAAATCTTAAGAAAGGTTTTTTAATAACATCACTAATAAGTGTTCCATGGTACGTATTAGAACTTCTAAAAGAGGGAAAGCCTTTTTGGGATAATTTTTTTGGTTACCATAATTTTCAAAGATATACCTCAGTTGTCAATAATCATTCAGAACCATTCTGGTTTTTTCTTTACATAATGATTTTGGCATCATTACCATTCACTCCTTTTTTGTATTATGGGATATTTAAAACCTTTAAAGATTTCTTTAAAAGTTCAAAAGAAAGTTCCAATGTCACTAAAACCCTTTATACATATTCTTTATGTTGGTTAACGTCAGTTTTAATCTTCTTTAGCCTTTCTGCAACTAAACTACCTAGTTATTGGTTGCCAGCAATTCCAGCGGCGGCATTATTAACAAGTAATAGCTTTATAAGCTTAAAAAATATAAAAAAAAGTTATTTATTTTTGTGGATTTTTAATATTTTAATTTTGTTTGGCTTATCAATAGCATTCTTTTTCTCCAATATTTGGTTGAGTTCAATTAATGATCCCGAAATGCCCAATCTTTCATCCGAACTTATAGGTTCTGGGATTATTTTCAAAGCTAAATTGTTCTTCGCTTTATTTACTCTTCTTGCAATAATCTTATTTTCTTTAAGATCTAAAAAAATCCTACTTTATCTCCAAATTTTACTTTTAATTGGACAATCTTATTTGATGTCGCCAATTAGAAAATTAGCGGATACTTCAAGGCAATTACCTCTAAGAAATATCTCAAAATTAATTTTAGATATTCGCGAGGGAAAGGAAACTTTAGCAATGATCGGGATAAGAAAACCGTCATTACATTATTATTCGAGACAAATAGTTTTTTACGAACCAAACACTGAAGAGGGATTAATTAATCTTTCAGAAAGGCTAAATACTGATAGGAGAGAGAATTATGAGGATCAACCCGATTATCAATACAAATCTCTATTGGTCGTGATAGATGAATACTCTAGCAGTCAACAGCAATGGTCAAAAATTAATCATCAAAAATTGGGCAAATTTGGAATTTATAATTTATGGCGAATTCAAAAAAGCGATTTAAACAAGTATTCGAGATTTTTAGTTAAAAGTGGTTATAAATCTGACTGGAAAAATAGGAAAGTTGAAAAATTTTAACAAAGTCTTTTTTTAAGAAGAGCATTTTTTAAATCATCAATGCTGCACTTACTTGGGATGTCAATTTTATTTAAATCTTCCATTAATTCGAGATCGATGACAGAATCTTCGGCTAAAAAACTAAAAACTTCATTAATGCTTATTCCCATATCTTGAGCCATCTCTGAGATAAGCCTAAGAGTATCCCTCCTCACAGAGATCCTTAGGTCTAAAGGGATATATTCATTTTCAGGGTTTGCTGACTTCATATCCTAAATCTTAAGACATTATTTAGTTATCAGGATATAATCTTTACAATATTCATTAATCATGCAATTACGATAATTTTCATCCACTTGTTTGAATAAATAAATTCATAAATATTTTTAATAGAGGAATTGTAGTTATTGAAATTAAAGTTGTAGTAAAAAGAATTTTTGAGGCTATTTTTTGTTTCACGTCATAGGCCTCTGCCATTAATATTGTTGATATTGCCGTTGGGGTTGCTGCCTGAAGAATTAATGCAGATGATTGATAGAAGTTAAAATTTACTAATTTACATACTAAAAAAATAATAAAGGGAAGAATAAGTAATTTTAATAAAATTGAAAAATTAATTTCTTCATTTAGATCCAAAACCCTCTCATTTTGATTTGTAATTATTCCAAGTCTTGTTCCCACAATTATTATTGCCAAAGCAATAACTATTCTCGCAGGAATCCAAAGATAATTCCCTAAAATTCCATCTATTTGAAAAAGATATGCAAGAATTACACCAATAATCCCTCTTGATGCAGGGCTATTTATTAATGCATTTAATAGTCCCTTTATGTTTGGTATGTTATTGCTGTTGGATTTTTCTTGAAGAAAAAAAGGTCCAAATATCCAAGCGAAAAGTGTTGTTCCTAAATCATATCCAATAGTGAAATTTATAGTTGTTGAGGGTAGAAGAGCTAATGCAATTGGTATTCCAAGAAATGATGTATTACCTATTAGGCCTGCTAGCTGCAATGTGTAATTTGGAAGCCTCCTTTTAAATATTGGGATTATATTTATTAAAGTTATTAAAAATCCAATTACAGAGAATGCTAAAAATGCACTTTTAATTAGGTTTATATCTATACCTTCCTTTAATATGAGACCCATTACACTTAATGGAATGCCAAATCTTATTAGAGGTATTGCTATATATTTTGAAATTTTTGGATTCTTTTTCCCAAGAAGAAAACCAAAGATTAACAAAGGAATAATATTTATAAATAGTGTGTAGATGGTATTAATTGAATATTTATTAAAGCAATATTAACTCGCCGTAGTGCAGTCAAAAAGTTTTTTATTGTTAATTGAGAATTTAAATTATTTTCCAGATTGCTTTGTCAGGAATAAGAGGAGATTTATATAAATTTTCTGGTTCTTTAGTCAAAACTCTCCATGTAGGAACACGACAAGTTACATAAGCAGGACTTTCTATTAAAACTCCTGGGTTCTCATCAAAAGTACATGTAAAACCTTCTTTCCAATATCCACCATTGTTTAGGCTTCCTTTAAACCAGACCCAGCATTTTGAAGTTTTCAAGACCAGTAAATTTTTTGTTCCATATTAATCAAGAACTTGTTAATAAATCTAGATTTTATTACTTTTAAAAATTTTTTTACTCATTTTTGTTTTTTGAAAAATACATTTTAGAGAATAATATCAATAAATTTAAGATTAGGGTAATTAAATTTGCTATCAATATTGGTGTAGAAGAAATTTTATAACCGTAAATAATCCAAGACAAAACACCTACAATAAACATTATTAACGTTGTTAAAGAAACATCATCTGCCTTTTTTGTTTTTAAAGTTTTTATCAATTGAGGTAGAAATGCCGCTGTCGTTAAAATCGCTGCAAAATATCCAAATATATCTACATTCATAAGAATATTTTAAAAACTATTCTTTAATTAAATCAGTCAAAAATCTTAAGGGATCCCTCATGTTTGATGAATATCCAAGCACATCGTTTGAAAAAAATTTATAAATAATTTGATTTTTATTATTTAATAGAAAAGAAGCCCCTCTTTGAGGCAGATATTCTTCATTAAGGATATAATCATTCCAATTTTGAATTATTTCATTCATATTATTTAATCTAAATGTTGCTAATTCAAATGGTCTCAAATAACCGTCCCCGAAAACCTTTTTAAAAGAATTACCTGAAAATTTTAAAAATTTTAAAACATTTATTTTGTCAAATTCTGAATAGATTTGCTTTGCTTCTCGGTCGCCGGTATAACCTCTAATAACTTCTTTAATGGTTTTAAAAGAATTTATCCCTGATAACATCAATAGCATATTGATCCAACCTCCTAAACCAATATCTAATCCTTTTGAGACTTTTAGATTATTATGGATTTGGTTATTAGAAACAACTATTAAATTTTCTTCGTGAAATCCAGTAAATTTGCAAAATTTTTCTTTCCCATTTTGGTTCCCAATAGCAATTGCAAAAATATCTAAATTTTTTTCTTCATTATTATCAATAAAACTTTTCAAATTTATTGCATATTCAAAGCTATCAAAATCTCCCAATAAGCCAAATAAAACAATTAACTTAAATTTTTTCTGCCCATTAAAGTTAAATTCTTCAACCAGATTTTTGATATTATTTTGAAAATTGTTAGACACGAGGTTTTAAATGTTTATAAATTATTCTCAAAAAAATTTTTCACCTTGGTTAGTATAAAATTTTACATGAAAAGGTTTTTAAAGAAATTAATTTAACGCTTTTAGTTTTTATTATTTTAATGTAAACATTTTGAAGTTATGACTGTAGGAATTTATTACGCAACAACAACCGGGAAAACAGAAGATGTCGCTGATCGTCTTCACAACTTTATCTCTTCAGCTGAAGCACCTAAAGATGTATCAGATGTGGATGATCTTTCAGAATTTGAAGGTCTTGATGGAATTATCTGCGGGATACCTACTTGGAATACTGGTGCCGACGAAGAAAGATCTGGAACTGCATGGGATTCAATCTTAGAGGATATTGGTGAACTAAGTTTATCAGGAAAAAAAGTTGCAATTTTCGGTTTAGGAGATTCTTCTACATATACAGAAAACTATTGTGATGCAATGGAAGAACTTCATAGCTACTTCACAAAAGCAGGTGCCGAAATGGTCGGTTACGTAGATAAATCTTCTTATACATTTGAAGAGTCTAAAAGTGTTATAGGGGAAAGCTTTTGTGGATTGCCTCTTGATGAAGATAGTGAATCTGATTTGACCGATTCGCGCCTTGAAACATGGGCTTCTCAGCTTAAGGGTGAAATCCCTTCATTGGCATAAGCTTTCTCAGAAATTACTCCCCTTGTTTGTAACATTTGTTCTTTCACAATATGTTTTTTTTACATAAGTAATTAAATCTGTAAAGAACATGTAAAAACAATAGCGATAAGCAATATGCTCAATTTGCTGTTTACTTAAATCAAGTGTTACAAACTTACGGAAAATCTGATGTCACCTATGACTGGTACGCAGGGAATTCTGGTGTTGTTGGCCGTTCAGGTAAATTCATAGCTGCTCATGCTGCCCATGCAGGCCTAATGATGTTCTGGGCAGGAGCTTTTGGATTATTTGAATTGGCCCGTTACGACGCAAGTATTCCAATGGGTGCACAGAAAGCAATTGTTTTGCCTCACCTAGCCGGTATTGGTATTGGAGGTGTTGAAAATGGTGTTATTACAGAACCATATGGAATTGTTGTAATTTGCACATTACATCTAATTTTTTCAGCGGTATTGGGTGCTGGGGGATTATTACATTCCAACAAATTTGCGGGTGATCTCGGAGATTACCCAGAAAATAGTAAGCCACAAAAATTTGATTTTGAATGGGATGATCCAGATAAATTAACTTTTATTCTTGGTCATCATCTAATCTTTCTTGGGCTTGGAGCAATTATGTTCGTTGAATGGGCTCGTGTTCATGGAATTTATGATCCAGCAATAGGATCTACAAGACAAGTTATTTACAATTTAGATATTGCCGCTATCTGGAATCATCAATTTGATTTTTTAAAAATAGATAGTCTTGAAGACGTTATGGGAGGACATGCTTTCCTAGCTTTCCTAGAAATAATTGGAGGTGTTTTCCATATTTGTACTAAACAATTTGGAGAATATACAGAATTTAAAGGAAAAGGATTACTTGGCGCTGAGGCAATTTTGTCATACTCAGTTGTTGGGGTTTCTTATATGGCTTTTGTTGCTGCTTTTTGGTGTGCTTCAAATACAACCATATATCCAGTTGATCTATATGGTGAACCCTTAAAACTTCAATTTGAATTCGCTCCTTATTTTACTGATACAGTAGATTTAGGTTCAGGAACTTATAGTTCAAGAGCTTGGCTTGCTAATACTCATTTTTATTTGGGTTTCTTTTTCTTACAAGGTCATCTATGGCACGCACTAAGAGCAATGGGATTTGACTTTAAGAAAATTGGTCAAGCTTTTGACAATATTGAAAATACAAAAATTACTCAAAACTAATCTAATCAAATAAAAAACCTCTCCTCTAACAGGGAGGTTTTTTTTTGTAAAATTATTTAACTAACTTAAAAACTTAATGGATAATCTAAAAGATGTTTACTGTAAGGAGATTTTCAGAAAAGCTTATGAAAATCGGTACACGTGGAAGAATGATTTTAATGGTTACAAAGGTAAATGTATTTTTTTGACTAATAATAATATTCATAAAGGTAACTTTTTATTGGGTAAAGACTTTAAACCAAATATTCAAAAAATAGAAAATGAGAAAATTGTTAAAACTATTGCCTCTCAGTTATTTGAAGTATGTATACATAGGGTAAAAAGAGAATTTGAAGCAGTGCATTCAGAAAATAACTTTAATTTACTTAAAAATTCTCAGAGTGGGATTGAAATGATTATTTCAGGTAAGAATAAAGGTGATAAATATAGAGTTAAAAATAACTGTATTAATATGGTTTATAGAAAAATTCATGGAATCATAATTGAAATTTTTGTTGAAGAATTCTTAGATACAGGAATCGGTTTCCTTAGTAAAAAATATAGTAGTCAACAAATTAATCCAAATACACTTGAGACAAATTCCCAAAAATTGGAATATGAGGATGAATTTGTAAATGTAGGAAAAGACGATTATTGGATATTAAAATCGAGGACAATTAAATATTTAAACCAAAATCAAGAAGAAGAAATGCATAAGTTTGTTTTCGAGGATCTATGCTTATTAAATTAGGTTTTTTATTCAACCAGCCTAAATCCTTTATCAAGTAGTTTTTGGTACAAGAGTCTTGCTCTAAAGGCAAGAATTTGTTCTTCTTTTTCATTACTAATTACATGAAAATAGTTATTATCTAATTTATTTTTGCTAAAGCATACATTTGCTTCTCCTAATCTTAAAGTCCAGTTATCTTCTTTGGCTAAATGTTGATTAGGTCCAAGATCCCAAGGACATTTTTCAGGATATTTTTCTCTTTTAGAACCCATATGATTAATTTTAACTATCCAATATTAGTAAAAAATTAAAACTATGGCTATGAAAAATAGTCGATAACTTTTTATAGAGTTGTTGATTAGTGCAATGCAATTAAAAATTTATTCTTTGGTCGCGATTAAACAATAAAATGGGTCCTTATTTAAAAATTTAAAAATATTAAGAGCTTGATCATTAGAATCTTTGATAATTTTTGGCTCATTAAATCCGTTTGAAATTAAAACTTTTCTTACGTATTTGACCCTCTCTTCTTCAGTAGATGTAGTCCATATGTTTGGTGCTTTATGCCAAAATGCTCTGTTTGAAAAAGCAATAATAAACTTGCCATTTCTACTTAATATTCTTGCAATTTCTGAGGTTAAATTCTCTGGGTATTGTAAATATTGCCATGCGGCTACCATTAAGCAATAATCAACGCTTTCTTTATCTAGTGGAATTTGTTGATTTAAATTAAAGTTTTGTATCCAATAAGAATCAAAAATTTTGTTTTTTTCAAGTTCTTGTTTGTTTAAACCATGCCCCATAACTTTTTTATATTTTTTCCCTTTGGGTAAATAACTATCCCAACTAGACATTAAATCAAGGACAGTTGAATTACTATCAATTTCTTTTTTATATAGATCGGATAGATTTTGCCTGAAGTTTGCATCTAGATGATAAACAAATTTTGGATCAGAGTAAAATTCTTCATCATTACTCTCATCAAGTTTTTTCCTTTGATAATTATTTAAAACTTCCAAAACAATCTATTTAGAAACTATTAGGCAAATCTAATAAATAGAAATTCTAATTGCGTATTTGGAATTTATTTTCATTTAATAAATTAAACATTCTCAAAAAAACTAGACATCTATTCAAAAAAAGTTAAATTATTAATTAATGACTTATTAATGATGATTGAATTCAAGAGGGGCAAAAAAAACAGGTCTAAAAATGCTCTTTTCAATCCCTATAAAAACGGAATAAGTTCATACGATATGGCATATCTTTCATCAAAAAGAAATTTAAAAAATAAAACTGTTTATCTAGAAAATGATTCTAAGAAAGATTATCTTGCTGCATAAAGATGCCTTATATTAATGTTTCGACTTCAGCAAAAGTAAATGATAAAGATAAATTACTCGAAGAAATTTCAATTCTAATTTCATCTTTAACTAAAAAATCAAGAAGATTTGTTATGGCGAAAATTGAAGATAATTGCCAAATTTTTTTTGATGATATGACACCTTCTTGCTTTTTGGAAATCAAGTCAATAGGTTCTCTAAAGCCCTCAGAAATGGCTATGCCAATATCGAATTTTGTATATAAGAAAATGGGGATCCCAATAGATAGGATTTATATTTCTTTTCAGGATTTACCCGCTTCAATGTGGGCTTGGAATGGTAGAACATTTGGTTAAAGATTTTTTTGTATAATTAGAATGGAAATAAATAAATTAGTTGATTTAAATAATCTTAGAACTGCACCTCAATTAAGTGATAATCAAGTGAAAAAACTTTTGGAGGAACTAGAAGCAAATATTCTTAAAAGTGATTGGTTAACAATAGGAATAATGGCACCTAGCGATAATAGGGCTATTGAAGCATTACAATTAATTTCTAAGAAATGCGCCTCAGTTAAATTTGGGAATTTAGATTCTCTTCAAGCTGATGGATGTGTTTTTTTAAAAGCTAATCAAAAAACTGGTAATGTTTTTGTGAGATCTGAAAATGGTCTTGGAGAAGGAATTTTAATAACATGTCAGTATGACGAAGATGCTAAAGCGTCTAATACTTTTGGACCATTGCCATTGGATTTTTTTACATAATAAATTCCTAATTAATTTCTTATGAAGAATCTAATTTAATTACAACTTTTTATTGGATGATATTTTTGAGAGCTTGGAATTCAAAATTTTTTTTACCTTAAAGCTTTGTTATTATGACTACTGCCATTGATCTAAATTTTTCAACTATTTTAATTTAATGTTTTTTCAGGATATAATTCAAAATTTAAATAATTTCTGGTCAAATGAAGGTTGTTTGATTATGCAGCCTTACGATACAGAAAAGGGTGCTGGAACGATGAATCCGCATACTTTTTTAAGGGCAATTGGACCCGAACCTTGGAGTGTTGCATATGCGGAGCCATGTAGAAGGCCTACTGATGGACGTTTTGGCGATAATCCAAATAGGGCTCAACATTACTTTCAATATCAAGTAATAATAAAACCTTCGCCAGAGGGAATCCAGGAAAAATATTTGGCATCTCTAGAATCTCTTGGAATAAACCCTAGAAATCATGACATAAGATTTGTGGAAGATAATTGGGAGTCTCCAACACTTGGAGCCTGGGGTGTAGGTTGGGAAGTTTGGTTGGACGGAATGGAAGTAACTCAATTTACTTATTTCCAACAATGCGGAGGTATAGATTGTAATCCAATTCCAATTGAAATCACTTATGGACTAGAGAGGATTGCAATGTTTTTGCAGGATAAAGAAAGTATCTGGGAATTAAATTGGAACAAGGATTTGAAATATAGCGACATTTGGCTTCAATTTGAAAAAAGTCAATGCTCATATAATTTTTCTGAATCTAGTGCTGATAATCTCAGGAAATTATTTGAAATTTACCAAGCTGAGGCAAATAATTTAATTGAAAAAAAATTAACTTATCCTGCCCTTGATTTTGTTCTCAAATGTAGTCATACATTTAATCTCCTCGATGCTAGAGGAGTGATTTCAGTTACAGATCGTGCTCAATATATTGAAAAGATTCGAAATTTAGCAAGAGAAGTTGCATCATCATGGGTAGAAGAAAGAGAATCCCTTGGCTTTCCATTGGTGAAGAATTAACAAACCTAAATATAAGAAAAAAAATGATTGTATAAATAGTTACTCTGCCTTGCAACTTATATTTCTTTCCTTTTTTGTTACTCTCGATACAGTATAGATACCCAAATTAATTGGGCAACTTTAGTGTGAGGTAAAATGAAACTCTTCCAACAAATGTTGGTTGCAGGAGCATCTTTGAGCTTACTAGCTCCAGTTACTGCTCAAGCTTCCGACGCTGTCAATATAGAAGAAATGAGTAGCTACACACGTAGCAAAACAAAACGTTCAAGACTTGACAGTAAAACATTCACTAACAAAGTTAGTGAAGATATTGCAAATCTTAAGGGTCGTTTAGATGGCCTTGAGGTTAGACAAAATGAATTTGAAGCCGGCGGTTTCTCAGATACAACTACATTAGATGGTAAAGCTGTTTTTGCTCTAATGGGAACTGACCACTCCAAGGTCAAGACAGATGGTACTGATTCAATAGCAGCTGCTTATCAATACACAATGAATCTCAACTCCAGTTTTACCGGTGATGATAATCTTTACGTAAGATTAAGAGCAGGTAACAGTACTGGTAATTTTGTTAATAAGGAATTTGGAACATACTTAAGTATGGGTTCTGAATATTCAGATCAACTTAGGGTTGACAAAATCTGGTATACATTCCCAGTGGGTGATAGTAATACAGTTTGGGTAGGACCAAAAATTGAAAATTACTATATGCATGCAACTACACCTTCCATCTATAAGCCAGTAACAAAACAGTTTACTCTTGGTGGTAATGGTGATGCATATGGTGCAAGTACCGACTCAGGATTTGGTTGGGCATATAAAGCTGATAATGGCTTTGCTATAAGTTCTAACGTTGTTTCCAAGCAAAATGGAACATCGAATGGTTTATTTACTAATCAATCTAAACAATCGTGGGCTACTCAGGCAGGTTACACCACTGATCAATGGTCTGTATCTGCGATTGTTAACCAGAAATACAACGCTTGGACAGATGGTTACTACGAATCAGCAGGACATACCCCCTCTTCAGGTTTAGCTAACTTCACTGCAGTTGGTTTAAGAGGATGGTGGAGACCACTTGAGACTGGAGCCGCAATGCCTTCAATTTCTCTTGGATATGATTCTACTAGCCATGATGGAGCTCCAGCAGCATCTAACAATTCAACAGCATGGTTTGCTGGATTAACTTGGCAGGATATGTTCCAAGCTGATGACAGAATCGGAATAGCTTTTGGACAGCCAACCACAAACGAAGATGAAACTGTAGATCCATTTGCTTACGAAGCATATTATGAATTCAAAGCTAATGATTCCATAACTATTACACCTACAGTTTTTGGTGGAAGTGATAGAAATGGAACAGCTGGCGATGATATATTCGGCGCAGTTCTACAAACAACTTTCAAATTCTAATTTAATTTAGAGAAAATAAAAACGCCCTATTGGGCGTTTTTATTTGTCTTTTTAACTATTTACCAGCAGTTCTCACCCTCTCCAATAGGGATACAAGCACTTGATTTTGCAGCCTCATCAGCTATTCTTTGAGCCTCGGCGTCTAATATGAAATCAGCATCTAAAGGCATATCAGTATTCCATTCTTTTAATCCACCTAAATCATTTTCTCCTGCTTTAACTGAATCATTATTAGCCGTTGAAATAGCTAACGCGCTTGTGGCCGCGATAAAAATTGCAATTGAACTCTTTTTTGGCATCACTAAATGAGTTTTTTATCATTTTAATCAATTCCAAATTAATATTCTTTTTGTTGTATAAAATGATCCTTTTAATCCCCAATAACTCTTAAGAGATTTGAATACGATTTGAAAATAAGATCAAGTTCTTCAGATCTGCCATGCTTTGCCAGTAAACTTCTTGCACCTGCATCTAAATCAAATAAATATTCCCTCTTTTCGGTTGATTTGACATAACTTTCAATCCAACCCACGCAAACTAATCTTTCACCATTAGTAACTTCGTTCACTGCATGCAAGTACGAACTTGGATATAAAATTATTTCCCCAGGATTCAATTTAAATTTCTCTTCTGTATTCATTGTTTCAATAATTAATTCACCACCTTTATAAAAATCTTTATTCGTCAATGAAAGAGTAAAAGATAAATCTGATCTACCAGAAGACATGTATGGATTATCGATATGTCTTCCGTAATTCATATTATTTGACGATTTTGTAAACATTATTCCATGTATTTTTTTTGGCATTGAAAAACTTTTTATTAATTGGCTGGAAAGGATCTTTTTAATAATTAATTGTGCGTTTTTTTTTGATACTTCAGTATTTCTATTTAGTTGCAAATTATTTTTTACTGTTGAGGCGTGACTGCCAGCAGTTTTTTTCCCATCTTCCCAATCTTGTTGACTACATTTCTCTAATTCTTTTTTTATTAAATTTATTTCTTCAGGGTTTAACAACTGATGGATTAAATAATTCATATGAAATATAAAAAATGATACAAATTGATGTATAGAAGTTCGCTTTTAAATATTGAACTGTTTTTATAGGTATAAAGTAACCATAGATACTAATTTGATAAAGTGCAAAAACTTAAAAAAATAATCTTTTCAGTATTTACATGTACATTTTTGCTAAACGTTAATTTACCTTCTTTTTCAACAGAAAAAGAAGTCAAAGTTTATTCGGGTAGGCATTACAACACAGATAGAAGTCTTTATAAAAAGTTTGCAGAAGAAACAGGAATTAAAGTTAGGTTAATAGAGGCAGCAGGAATTTCTTTAATCGAAAGAATGAAACGAGAAGGGAAGAATTCTCAAGCAGACTTAATATTGTTAGTAGATGCCGCAAGAATTACTAATGCAGCTAAAGCTGGATTACTCCAATCAATAGAATCTTCTAATTTAGAAAATGATGTACCTGTTGGATTAAAAGATCCAGACAGGGAATGGTATGCATTAACAAGAAGGGTAAGGGTTATGATAGCGAATCCAAAAGTGGTCGATGTTAGCAAGATAAATTACTACACTGATTTAGCTGATCCTTCTTTAAAAGGAAAAGTATGTTTAAGAAATAGAAAAAGTCCATATAATCAATCTTTAGTTGCCAATCAAATAATTAACAAAGGTGAATCAGAAACTAAAGCTTGGCTAAGCGGTATGATTTCAAACGTTTCAAAACCTTTTTTTCCAGGGGATATCGCAATAATTAGAGCAGTTTCAAAGAAAAAATGCGGAGTAGGTATCGTTAATCATTATTATGTCGCAAGAATGTTAGCTGGTGTTAATGGGAGAAGAGATGCTTTATATGCAAAAAAAACTAAAGTCCTTACACCTAATCCTGCACACGTAAATATTAGTGCTGGAGGAGTTGCAAAATATGCAACAAATAAAAATGAAGCTATTCAGTTGCTTGAATTCTTAGCATCTCCTGAAGGAAGCAAAGGTTTGGCATCGCCAACTTTTGAACATCCTTTGAAGGAAGTAAATCAGAATGAAATAGTAAAGAATTTTGGAGAGTTTACACCTGATAGTGTCACTGTTGAAGACCTTGGAGAAAAAAATTCGTTAGCTCTAAAATTGATGAAAGATGCAGGGTGGAATTAACAATTAAGATAATTATATAATTCATAATTTTCTATTTATTATGGGCATACTTATAAACAGGCGGAGAGGTGGCTGAGTGGTCGAAAGCGAACGACTCGAAATCGTTTAATAGGAAACTATTCGTGGGTTCGAATCCCACCCTCTCCGGTTAATAGAATTATTAACACTGTTAATTTTTTGAGTTCTAATTCAAATTTCAGTTATAGAAAAGAGTTCTAAGAAATATAAATTTCTTTATAGTTGTTTTTTTTTATTAGTGTTGGTGGTTGGGTTTAATTATTAATTTAAAAGGGTTATGAAAAGATGTTTTTTCTTGTGATAACATTCTGAAAAACCGCAATGAATATGAATAACGAAGGGGAAGCACTTACTCAAAATAGACTTGGATTTGAGAAATTAAATATTGCATTAGGCATTCTTTATAAAGAGTGGTATGAACTCATATCAAATCAACTTTCTGAATTAGATGGAATGAACCTTGAATTGGGTTGCGGTGCTAGTTTTATGCACAAAATAATTAAAAGCGTTAAAAAATCAGATGTTTTTATAAACTCAAACACTGACTTTAAAATAGATGCAATGGACCTAGGATTAAATTTTGAAAATAAAATATCAAATTTAATTTTAGTTAATGTTTTCCATCACATAAGTAATCCTGAATTATTTTTAAGGTCAGCGGAAAAATCCCTTTTGAAAGGCGGGAGAATAATTATGGTTGAACCTAGTAATAATATCTGGAGTAGGTTGGTTTATAAACTAGTTGGACATGAAAAGTTTGATACCGAACAAACAACATGGGAGTTTGAATCAAATGATCCTTTATTAGATTCAAATCAAGCACTTTCATGGATAATTTTTAAAAGAGACTATAAAAAATTTAAAAAATTATTTCCTAAATTTTCTATACTCAATAAGAAAAGTATGATGCCCTTGTCTTATTTGTTGAGTGGAGGACATACTCATAATACTAAAGTTGGTAAAATCTTCATAATGGTAATTAGGAAAATAGAAAGAATGTTTTTTGATAATAAATTTGGAATATTTGATCTAATATGTATAGAAAAGAACTGAATTTTAAATCAATAATTTTTAAAGTCCTTTTTATATATTTAGTGGTTTATTTTTTGACATTAATATTTAGATATAATAATGATATTGAATCTTTATTAAATAATGTTCACTATAAATATTTAATATTTTTGAATATAATCTCTATTTCTTTGGGTCTGCCTTTAACAATATTTTTTGACTTTATTTTAATTAAGTTTTTTGGTTTGTACTATATTTTATTTTTTGCTCCAGTTTTAACATTTTTGGGATTAGTTCAAGTATTGATTTTAAGGAAAATTAATTTCAAGTTTTCTAGAAGTATTTGGTTTATAAAAAATCCTAAAAAAACTTATCATTATAAATTTTTTGAAAAAGTTAATTTTAAATCATCTTATATCTTAATCTTGAGAACTTTCCCGATTTTACCTTTTTTACTAGGTAGTTATTTCATTGCTTCTTCTAAAAGTAAAAAAAAGATTATTTTTATAAATTCATTTTTTGGTTCATGTTTTTATTATCTTTTTCTATTTTTAATAATTGGTAATTCTTAGTAAAAATTTATTAATGAAATTTTATGGATTTTGTTATTGATCGTCCAGTAACTGCAAGTTTGTGTTTTTTGGGATATTTGATTGTCTAAATATGGTGTTGGTGGATTCTTTAAGATTGCTTTTGTATAATGAGGGATTTCGGATTTTTCTACTATGGAAGTAGGTATCATTTTCATTTGATTTTCTTCTCAAAATCTTTGAATGATGATTGCATTCGACCTATATTTTCTACCGGATCATCTTTATCTAATTCTCTTATTTCTCTCCATCTTGAATACATATATCCAAGATAGATTCCTTGCATAAAGTTTTTTGGTCCATCTTCTAGAAGATTTTTTGAAAATTTATCATTAAATTTTCCACTTTCTAATAATTCTTTCTGCCAAAATTTGTCATCCCATTTAGTACTCATATTTTACTTACATACTTTGAACTAATCAAAAGAGATTTTAATCATTATCCTGTAAAAAAGAAAGAGTATGTTTTATCTTATAAGTCTAATTCTTTAACAAAAAGTTTTAATAAAATAAAAAAAAATACGAGGGCATTTGTTTGCTCTATTCGAGTTTTATGCAACTCGTTGTCCACAAAGTCGAAGAAGTAATTGTGACACCCTAATTATTTCTACTTCTACTGGATTGAAAATGATAGTCGCGACAACCACAAAGCACTAATACTCGGGTATTAATACTCTATTAATTTCTATTGAATAGGAGGATAATTAAAGAGAATAGGTATAGGAGGTTTTATGAGACTCACCACTCCATTAACTGCTCTTAGAAATGCAACTTCAGATGTTTGGAGAATGCATGATTTTAATTATCAACTGCCCAAAGATAATAAACAAGATTATTGGGAAAAAGAATGCATAGACCACCCAACAAGTTTTCATTGCAAAGTTTACTAAAGGTAATATAAATTAAGATATTAATAAAGACCCCAGTCAGGGTCTTTTCTTTTATTTAAGAAGAAATTTTTTAATTTAAAAATTTAAAAATGCCTTTTAATAATCCAATATCAAAATATGATTGGCAGTACTTTTTAACTGGATTTTCTTTAATTTCAGTTTTTATTTCAACAGATTTAATTGGAGTTATTGATAAAGAATATTTTTACTTTGTACCAAGATTAATTAGTGATCAACCCTATAGGATTTTCACATCAATACTTACTCATGCAGATTTAAATCATTTATTAAGTAATCTCGGTGGAATAATCATCACTAGATATTTTTTGATAAGACTTGGAATTAAAAGCAGATTTTTTTATTTGAAATTTGTTTTAATTTGTTCTTTTTTAAATTTTATTATTATCTGGGTTTACGAAAAGATCTTATCGTATTTTAATATCTATCCGAATTATGCCGCTTTAGGATTTAGTGGAATAATTTATGCTTTATTTGGATTCTTACTATTAACTTCTTGTTATGGAAAGAAATATTTTTTAGGTAAAGAAGTTGGTTTTAAGTCCAATTATGAAGTTCAAAAAATGTCAAAGACAATATGCCTCATAGGATTGATTTTCTCTTTTTTGCCCGGAGTAAGTTTAATAGGTCATTTAAGTGGATTTATTGCAGGGTGTTTTTTATACCTAATCTAATTAAGATAAATTATTAGATCAAATTAATATAGATAATATTTCTCCAAATTTCCAAATCTTTTTGTTACTCTTGACTTCTAAATAGATCAATTTTGATATCAAAAGTAACTATTATTCGAAAATTATAAAGAGTAATCCAATTGCAAGTTAGGGTGCAGGTAATAAGATATAAGTTTTATTTTCAACTACTCTATGGAATCTTCCCGAGTATCGATGAAAGGTTGAGTAATATTAATTCTGAATAAAGCAACATGTTTAAAAATGGTAAAAGAAGAGAATGATTTTGATATTTATCACGCAGTAGTAAATACAAATACTCAAAGACAATAAAATGAAATTGAAGCAATTATGAAAAACTTAACTAAACAGAATTGAAGTTAATCTCAACAAATACTGCAGTAGTTGATACTAAAAACCAGTTTTCAAATCTTTATCTAATTTGGGAGGGGAAGTGCTAACTACTACTCTGGAGATGATTAATACCTTTCATCGTCAGTTTTTATAAATCAAATTCCCCTATCAAAATGATTTTTACGAGTAAACAAAGAACCCCTCTAAATTAGGGTGCTTTTTCATAAAAAATATCCTTAAAAAAATATAACTGGCACATGTTATGTTTAGTAACATTGCGTTCGCCCCATCCACGCAAATGAAATTTATGACATAATCTATAAATGTGTGAAGGAGTGATTGTACTGAAAAAGTGGAAACAAGGATACACTTGATTAGTCAATCCAATAAAGACCTCTAGAAAAAGAGGTCTTTTTTATGCTAATTAATTACCTAGAGAATTATATTTATACATCTTGTGTTACTTAAGTATAATTTGAAATAGACTAATGAATCCGTAAAGTTTTCATATGAAATTGATTTTTTATGTATTTTTATTTAGTCAATTTTTAAATTTTCTTGGAGTCTTTGCAGACAAACTCAAGGAAAGTTCGTCTGAAATTAATCCTATTAATTGGGAAAAGGTGGAGGAAAATAAATCTAAAGCGTTGAAAAAGATTATCTGGAAATCTTACAAAGGGGATGAAAGTTATTTTAAAAATGGTAACAAAGAAGGTTTTTCAATCAATCAACCTTTGGAGACAAAATCCTCCATGATGGAGGCATCAATTTGGCGCAATCGAACCTTGCGTTTTTCCTTTGAGGAAATTCATATGCCAGATGCCGGCGAAATCATGGGTTTGTACAGTATCGGGGCTTATGATCGACTCAATCCTTGGCTTTATGGTGGTATAACTCTTTACGGCGCTGCGACTGGACGTCGTGGGGGGTTTTTTACTGGTGGCTACACCTTGGGATTAGAACATCATTTAACCGATAACATAATTATCGACGCCGGAGGTTATTTGGGTGCTGGAGGCGGCGGTGCAGCGCCTCAAGGTGGAGGATTAATGGTACGACCCCATGTCGGTCTAAAGTTCGACCTTAGCTGGAGTACGCTGGGGTTAAATTATTCCTACGTAGACTTCCCCAACGGAGATATTTCCAGCGATGCAATGGCTCTTTCACTAGATATTCCTTTTAATTCTCCTATATTCAGTTGGGAAAATAATGGACTAACAGAGGCTGATTACTTCGGAGCCGAATTGAGCAATGTGAGCCGCCATCGATCACACCTAGCCGCTCGCATTCGTACCTATTATCCGTCTAGCGACAGCAAAACAACTTCCGGGGGATCGTTTGATGATTCATTGGGGCTGGTGGGTGTAGATTACTCTTACTTTCTTGATGAAAATTGGTTTGCCACTTTTGAAACTGCTGGTGCTGTTTCAGGTGGCGTAGGCGGATATGCTGAACTTTTGGGCGGGATAGGGTATCGATTACCCCTAACTAAAGATAATCGTCTGGCCCTGCTCCCAGCCCTAACTATTGGCGGTGCCGGTGGCGGAGCGGTTGAAACCGGGGGAGGATTTGTTGCTCGAGCAAATCTAGGGTTGGAATACCAACTCTTTCCTGATTTGAATATTATTATCGACGGCGGCTATCTCACAGCCCCAGATGGCCTTTTTGAGACATCATATGTTGGCTTCAATTTGACATATGTTATGGAAACTTTTGCTAAGGATCAAAAAGGAACACCTTTAAGGAAAACAGACCTTCTACAATCCAATAAATGGCGTTTTCGCCCAGCGCACCAATTGTATTTTGACGCGCAACGCAAGGATAGATCTTCGCGGGATATGCTGCTTTTAGGAGGTAAAGTAGATTTAATGGTCGGAGATAGGTGGTATCTTACAGGACAAGGATTAAGTGCGTATGAAGGAGGTGCAGGTGGCTATTCAGAAGGACACTGGGGGATAGGCATTCTTGGTCCGAGCTGGAAAAATTGGCGACTTTATGGAGAAATGCTCATAGGTGCTGGAGGGGGTGGAGGTGTCGATAGCGGTAGCGCTTTGTTATACAAACCAAGTATCGGGTTAGAGTACAATTTAAATAATGACTTCAGCCTTCAAACTGGAATAGGAAAAGTTATTTCTAAAGAAGGTAATCTTGATGCCAATACCTTGGACCTCAGCCTTGTTTGGCGTTTTGGGACCCTAAAATAAAAATCTAGATAATTTAGTTGGTTTGGAAATAAAGTTGGAATGTTAGCTTCAGCGTAATCTTGGATAACTTTCTCAAGAAAAGAAATTAAGAATTTGAATAAATTAAATTTTTAGTTAAAGAAACAAAAAATTTATTCCTCCCAAAACGGGTCTGTAGTGAGAGAAACTTTTAATGGACTTTTTTTATTGTTTTTAATTTCACTTATACAAGCTCTTAATGTTTTACCATTAACATCTATTTCACAAGCACCGCAACTTCCTGTAAGACAGCCAGTTGGAATTTCTAAACCTGCTTTTTCTGCAGATGAGAACCAATCATCTCCCTCCGAAACGAATGTTTCATTATTATTTGGCCATATTACTTTTATTTTTTTTTCTTTCAATTTAAAAATGATTTGAGATTTAAATAGTTGTGAAATTCCTGCGCAAGATTGTTAATAATGGTTTCTCTCTTCTCTTCGTAACAGATTGATAGTTTATTTGATTTTGGTAAATTTTTACTTTTTCTTATCAAATTAATGTAATGGTTTCTCCAACTGTCATTTTCAAAGATCCCATGAATGTATGTTCCTACAATAGAGCCGCCTTTATTATTTTCTTTGTACCAACCAAGATCTAAATCTTTGAAAATAGGTTTAATCTTTAACGAACTTTGATTTTCATCCAATACTGTTTGACCATTATGAATTTCAAATCCATTAATTTCTGATTGGCATGGCCATATAGATTCAGATTTGATTTGACGTGTTAATTTTTTTTCAAAAAAAGTTGTTTTTAATGGCAGTAATCCTATCCCTTTAATTTTTTGCTGAGAATAATTTTTGGACCCCTCTTTAAAAAAAGGATCTTCAAGTGTTGTTCCCAACATTTGTAAACCTCCACATATTCCAATAATATTACCTTTGTTCTTTGAATATTCTCTTATATCCTGAGATAAACCAGAATTTTCAAGAAATATTTGATCTTTAATCGTTTGTTTACTGCCGGGCAGAATAATAAAGTCATACTTACTCAGATTCTGTGACTCTTTAATCCATTCAATTAATATTGTTTCTTCATTTTCTAATGGATCAAAATCCGAGAAGTTACTTATAGAAGGTAATTTTATAATCCCAACTTTGATTTCAGGATTTGTAAAAAGTGATTTTTTTTCTAATAAATCCAAAGAATCCTCTGGAGGAAATGAATCATTTAACCATGGAATAATTCCAATAACAGGGATTTGAGTTTTATTCTCTATCCATTTTTTCCCTTCTTCAAATAATGAAAGGTCTCCTCTGAATCTGTTTATGATAATTCCCTTAATAAGCTTCTTTTCTTCAGGCTTCATTAATTCAAGAGTACCTATTATTTGTGCAAATACGCCTCCCCTTTCAATATCAGTAACCAAAATGCAATTTGCATTTAAATATTTAGCAACTCTTAAATTAGTCAGATCTCTATGAATCAAATTCATCTCTACCGGACTTCCAGCCCCTTCGATAATTAAACGGCAATTCGGATTCCCTTCGTATATAGACTTTAAACTTTTTTTAATTACTTCCCAGCCTGGAATAAACCAATCCTTATAGTAATTTTTTGCGGTGGTGGTCCCAATGCTTTTGCCAAGGTGAATCACCTCGCTTATTGAGTTTCCTTGTGGTTTTAATAAAATGGGATTCATCTCTGCAGAGGGATTAATACCACAAGCAAAAGCCTGAAGTGCTTGTGAATATGCCATCTCTCCACCTTCCCAATCAACCCAAGCGTTGTTGCTCATATTTTGTCCTTTAAAAGGTATTGGTTCTTCTCCTAAATTTTTAAGAATCCTGCAAATAGCTGTAACCGTTAGTGATTTCCCTGCTCCACTGGAAGTACCTAGGACCATTATTGGTTTCTTTATTTCATGTAATTTTGCTTCTAACTCCATTAGTAATTTATATTAATTTTAAAATTTATTAATTATTAAATTGAATTATAATTTGGTAAAAAATTTGTGTTAATTCTAGCCTCTGCTTCTCAATCTAGAAAGAAATTACTAGAAAATTGTCAAATCGAATTTATCCAAATATCAAGTGACTTTGATGAAACTTCCATCCAAGAAAAGAATATATTTAATTTAGCTTTGGAATTATCTTATCAAAAAGCTAATAGTTTATCTGAAAATATTCAGAACATATCATTGCACGAAAATTTGAATTATGGTCGTTTGGAAATACTTGGGTGCGATTCAATTTTTGAATTTAAAGGAGAAGCTTATGGAAAACCATTTAATAAAGAGGAAGCATTTATTAGATGGAAAAAAATGTCTGGAGAATTTGGAATTTTACATACTGGTCATACTCTAATAATTGGGAATTTTGATTCAAATTCCAAAATTTTTAAAATCACTGAAATAATTAAAAAAACAATAAGTTCAAGAGTTTATTTTTCTAATTTGGAAGATTGGGAAATCAAGAGTTATGTAGATACAAATGAACCTTTGTATTGTGCTGGAGGATTTGCCTTGGAAGGTATAGGAGGTAAATATATAGAAAAAATAGAGGGTTGTTACAGTAATGTAATGGGTTTAAGTTTGCCATGGCTCAGAAAAAATTTATATAGAAAATAAAATTGAGCAAAAAAAAAACCCTATCTAAAGATAGGGCTTTTTTAGTTGATATAGAAATTAATCTAAATCAGGCATTTCTAGAGCTGGTTCACTCTTTCTGTCGATTCCTTTTTCGAAACCAGCAGCGGCTGCTCTAGCACGTCCAGCGTGCCAAAGGTGACCGATAAATGTAAACCATCCTAGGAAGAATTGAGCTGCAGCTAACCATTGTCTTAAATTAACGAAGTTAACAGCATTAGGCTCTGTAATGATTCCACCAACAGAGTTGATAGAAGCGTTAGGAGCATGAGTCATATATTCAGCGGCTCTTCTTACCTGCCAAGGCTGAATATCATTTTGAATTTTCTCAAGGCTCAAACCGTTAGGTCCTCTTAAGGGCTCTAACCATGGGCCTCTGAAATCCCAAAATCTCATTGTTTCACCACCAAATATAATTTCGCCAGTAGGAGATCTCATGAGATACTTACCTAAACCTGTTGGTCCCATTGTTGAACCTACGTTAGCTCCAATTCTTTGGTCTCTCACTAGGAAAGTAAAGCTTTGAGCCTGTGAAGCTTCAGCGTTTGTTGGGCCATAAAACTCTGAAGGGTAAGCAGTGTTGTTAAACCAGATGAATGTTGAAGCAATAAAACTTGCAACACAAATTCCACCAAGTGCGTAACTTAGTAGGCCTTCGCCATTCCAGATAAAAGCTCTTCTTGCCCATCCAAAAGGTTTGGTAAAGATATGGAATATTCCTCCAATGATTGCAGTAATACCCACGTAAACATGTCCACCAACAATATCTTCAATAGAGTTGACACCGATTATTGAACCAGCTCCTCCCCATGGAGATCTGAATAGGTAACCAAGAATAACTCTTGGATCTAAGGTTGGATTTACAAGTCTGACTTCACCACCGCCAGGTGCCCATGTGTCATATGCACCGCCAATAAAACACCAGTTTACTGACCATGCTAATGCACCTACGCCTAGAACAATCAAATGATATCCCAAGATGTTTGTCATTTGATTTTTATCTCTCCAATCGGTTGAGAAAAATGGAAAATCTTCTTCTAGTTTTTCTGGACCTGCTAATGAATGGTAAATACCACCAAAACCAAGTACAGCGGAAGCTATCAAGTGAACCACGCCTGCTTGGAAGAAAGGCATGATATCAGTAACTTCACCACCTGGGCCTATTCCATAGCCAAACATTGCTACGTGTGGCATACAGATTAAACCTTGCTCCCACATTGGTTTATCAAACGTAAAATGATTAACCTCAAAGAGCATCATTGCTCCCGCCCAAAAGACTATTAGTCCAGAGTGAGCAATGTGAGCTCCTAATAAACGTCCAGATAAATTGATTAATCTAGCATTACCTACGTACCAGGCATAACCAGTTTCCTCAATACTTTGGTTTGGAGCTCTTAATAAATTATTAAAGGGCGTTTCCACGTGGAAGAACCTCCTCAGGGAATACAAAGTTTTCGTGTGGTTGATCCACAGAAGACATCCATGCTCGCATACCTTCGTTCAAAAGTATATTTTTTGTATAGAAAGTTTCAAATTCTGGATCTTCTGCTGCACGGATTTCTTGGCTTACGAAGTCGTAAGCTCTTAAATTTAGTGCTAAGCCTACAATACCAATTGAAGATGTCCACATACCCATAACAGGTACAAATAGCATCAAGAAATGTAAGAAACGCTTGTTTGAGAAAGCAATACCGAAGATTTGACTCCAGAATCTATTCGCTGTAATCATTGAATAGGTTTCTTCTTCTTGGGTTGGGTCAAAAGCTCTAAATGTTGAACTTTGAACCTTACCATCTGTATAAATACTTGTATCTTCATACAAAGTGTTTTGTACTGTAGCTCCATGAATAGCGCAAAGTAGAGCACCACCAAGAATTCCAGCAACACCCATCATATGGAATGGATTTAAAGTAATATTGTGAAAACCTTGAATGAACAGAATGTAACGGAAGATTGCTGCGACACCAAATGAAGGTGCGAAGAACCAACTATGCTGTCCTAAAGGATAAATAAGGAAAATACTTGTAAATACTGCAATTACTGCTGAGAATGCTAGAGCGTTGTATGGTCTAATTCCAACAAGGCCAGCAATTTCAAACTGACGAAGCATAAAACCAATTAGGCCAAATACTCCATGTAATGCAACGAAGTTCCAAAGACCACCAAGTTGTAGCCATCTTACAAAGCTACCTTGGGCTTCAGGACCCCATAAAAATAGAAGACTGTGTCCCATGGCATCACCAGGGGTGCTTACAGCTGCTGTTAAAAAGTTACAACCTTCAAGGTATGAGCTTGCAACTCCATGTGTGTACCAAGAGGTAACAAATGTTGTTCCGACGAACCAACCTCCTATAGCAAGATATGCACAAGGAAGTAAAAGTAGTCCGGACCAACCAATAAATACAAAGCGGTCGCGCTTCAACCAATCATCAAGGACATCGAACCATCCTCTTTGTGGGGCGCTACCAACTGCGATCGTCATGAGAAATCGTTTTTAGCTTCGGGATACGCAGTGACTGTAACAAAGATTGATAGTAATGTGGGGAAATATTTGTATATCTGCAATGCCTTGTAAAGCTTTCCTGACTTTTTTATTAAAAATTAGGTAAGAATACTCCCTTAGTTTGTTAAATTATCTGAATTAGGCTCTAAAAAAAGATAAAAATGAATTCAGACCTCACGTCTTTCGATAAAATCGAACAAAAAATTGGTGGATCAAGAAAAATTTCAAATTATATTATTGGAGGAATGCTAACGATAGGGGGTATTGGTTTCCTTTTAGCCTCTATATCTAGCTTCACAGGAAGGGACTTATTGCCTTTAGGAAACCCTTCAACTTTATTGTTTATTCCTCAAGGAATAATAATGGGAGCATACGGTGTGATTGCCAATTTATTAAATTTTTACTTGTGGTATTTGGTTTATATAAACTTTGGTTCAGGAAGTAATTATTTTGATAAATCATCAAAATCTGTGGAAATAAAAAGAAAAGGATTATTTAAAGATATTGAAGTTAAATTGAATTTCGATGAAATTAAATCGGTAAAGTTGGATATTAGTGAGGGATTTAATCCTAGAAGAAGAATTGCTTTAGTATTGAAAGGTAGAAAAAAACCTCTCCCTTTAAGCGGTGCAGGTGAACTTAAGCCAATACTTCAAGTTGAAGAAGAAGGAGCTCGTCTAGCTAGATTTTTGGATGTTAAATTGGAGGGCTTAAAATAAAAAAAAAATATTTTATAAGAACATTATCTTTTGTACAGGTTTTGTTTTTGTTGCAAGCTTGTAGTTATAAAAATAAGGTTGATTCAAATTATTACTGCAAAAAATTTGGATTTAGTTGTATTCAGAGTAATAAAATAGTTAATTTTAAAACTACAAAAGGTGATTTTGAGGTTGAATTATTTGGTAAAGATAACCCAGTAACAGTATCAAACTTTCTGGAAAACATAGACAATGCTATTTACGTAAATCAAAAATTTTATAAAATTATAATTTACCCCCAAATAACGTTTGTACACGGTGGTGTTAATCCAAAAAATAAACTTTATTTTGAACGAAATCAAAACTTAAATAAGACAATCCCATCAATACCTTTAGAAATAAAATTCAAAAAAGAAAATAAACCAAGATATAACTATCAAATAAAAAATCCTAATGAAACTGAAAATTTAGTTAATACTTTTGATAATGGTTCAATTGCTATGGTTAAGAGCGGTAAGAATAAGTCTTCATCAACTGAATTTTTCTTTGTAACGACTAAGATCCCAGAATTAGATGGGAGATATACAATTTTTGGAAAGATTATAAAAGGATTAGATGTACTTAAAAAAATTAAGAAAGAAGACTTCATCAAGGCAGTCCAGATAATTAATTAAATTTCTAGAGAGTATTTGTTTATTTTCAACATTTCTGTATTAACTCCTGAAGAGCGTTTAAGAGCTACCTTGCCAGTCCTGGCTATTTCAAGAATGCCGTATGGCTCAAGTAATTTCTCTAGAGCAACTAACTTCCCAGGATCTCCAACTACCTCGAGAGTTAAAGCCATATCTGATACATCAACAACTTTTGCACGGAAAATCTGCACTATATCAAGGATATTACTCCTAGTATCTTCTTTAGATGAAACTTTTAGTAACATCAATTCCCTCTCCACGGCAGCTAGATTAGTAAAATCTACAACTCCCAGAACATTAAATAACTTATTAAGCTGCTTTGTCATTTGTTGAAGAGTTTCATCATCACCTTCTACTACCATTGTTAACCTTGAAATCCCTTTAGACTCTGCAGGTCCTACTGCAAGGCTATCTATGTTGAATCCCCTTCTAGCAAAGAGACCTGAGATTCTACTCAAGGCTCCAGATTCGTCTTCTACAAGAACTGATAACGTATGTTTCATATTTTAAAAGATTTTTAAATCTCTAATCCATTCATAAGAGATTCTATTGAATACTGATGGATCTTCATCATGTATACAATGACCTGAATTGGATACTATTTTTAATTTTACCCATCTATGGAAATTTGCAATCTTTTTACCAACAAACAAAGGTATGAAATTATCTTTTTCTCCCCAAATTAATAAAAAAGGAACTTTTTTAGAGGCGCTAAGTTTTCTCAAAAGGTAAGAAGCTTGAAATTTTTCATCTCTTGAAGACATACCAATACACATCGCTCTTAATGATCTAGCTGCAGTTCTCCTTAAAACTGGTTTTGTCACCAAATCTATTAGTTCGCCATCAATATTGTCTTTTTTGAAATAGGCAGAATTTAATCCAAGTTTTATAACCCCTAATTTAGTTATCAAAAATAAAATAATCTCTAAAGGGAAAAACATAAAAAATATTGCTATGAATCCATATTGAAATTTCTTTAATGGTGATTTTTTTGTCTTCGACTTTTTATATTCTTGGATTTGATCTGGCAAAGGCGATGCAATAACTGTTGCAATCTGATCATCAATTGAAACAGCACATGTTAAAGCCACCAATGATCCGAGGGAATTGCCAATGAGAATTACTTTCCGAGAGTTCTTTGGTCTTATTACCTGTGAAATAAATTCTTTCACTTGATTACACCAAATCTCATTATTTAATTTTCCTATTTGTCTTATCCCAGGTTGATCTGAATCTCCAAATCCTATTAAATCTAAAGAATATGAGGCGCAATTCCTTTTCGTAAAATATCCTATATTGTTCCTCCAATGTTTCCGACTAGCGCCAAATCCGTGAAGAAAGATAATTGGAATTTCATTATCTTCGCCTGCAACACTCCAACAAACTTTAAAACCATTCCAGTTCCAGAAATTAGGAAGATTAATATTTTCTTCTTCAAAATTATTATTCATATATCTAAAATTTTCAAGATATTTGCATTATCTACTTTTTTAACAAATAAATGTATATTGAATGTAAATTATAGTAATGATTCAATTTTACTATGGCAAAAGAAATTTTTAGTATCGCGGCAGTTTTTTGGATACTGATTCCAATAGGATTGGTTGGTGGGGCTTTATTATTAAAATTTCAGGGAGATTGATTCTCACGAACGCATCACGAATTGAGTTATTGTCTACAGGTTAAGTAAATCTTAAAATATGAAGATTCTTTTAGTAGGAGCAACAGGGACACTGGGGAGGCAAATAGCTAAGCAGGCTATAGAAGATGGACATGAAGTTAGATGCTTTGTAAGAAACCCAAGAAAAGCTTCCTTTCTTCAAGAGTGGGGTTGTGAATTGACAAAAGGAAACTTATTGAATTTATCTGATATTGAATATGCATTGCAAGACATTGAAGCTGTTATTGATGCCGCTACTAGTAAACCAGATGATCCTAAAAGTATTTATGAAATAGATTGGGATGGAAAAGTTAATTTGTTCAATGCTTGTGAATCTCTAAATGTAAAAAGAGTAATATTCCTTTCAATTCTTTTAACAGAGAAATTTAGAAATGTTCCATTAATGGATATTAAATATTGTACTGAAAAACTTCTTGAGAAATCTGATTTAGAATATACAATTTTCAAATGTGCAGCTTTTATGCAAGGAATTATAGGTCAATTTGCTATTCCAATTTTAGACAGTCAAGCAGTATGGATGAGTGGAACTCCAACTAAAATCGCATACATGAATACTCAAGACATGGCAAAAGTTATTGTTGCAGCAGTTAATAATCCAAAAACTCATAGAACATCATTGCCATTGGTTGGACCCAAAGCATGGGATTCAAACGAAGTTATATCTTTATGTGAAAAATTTAGTGAAAAAAAGGCGAAAATTTTTAGAGTTTCCCCCTTCCTTATTAGCGTCACTCAAAAAGTAGTTTCCTTTTTTCAAGATTCTTTAAATGTTGCTGAAAGATTAGCTTTTGCTGAGGTAACTAGTAGTGGTGAATCATTAGATGCAGACATGAGCAAAACTTATGAAGTATTGGAACTTAAAAAAGAAGATATGACCTCATTAGAGAGTTACATAAAGGAGTACTACCAACAAATACTTAAAAGATTAAGGGAAATGGAAGCAGATCTAAATATTGAAGAAAAAAAGAGATTACCTTTTTAATATTGCAATTCTCAACTTATATAGTATCTTTGTACTATATTAATATTTTTGATTATGTCAGTTTCTAAATCTAAAAATCTTGAACGAAAACTAGATAATTTTGCAAAAGAAGCGAAAAGTGAATTGAATAATGTTTGCGGATCTACATTGTGGGAAAGCCTTGGATTTGTTTTTTTTGATCAATTAGAAGATTCTGAAAAAATTGCTAAAGCAAATTTTTATTATGGTCAACTTCAAATAATAAATGAAATTAAATTTTCAATTTGAATTGCATATATTTTTTTTACTGATGTAATTTTCCTCTAATCAATTTTAGCCAATCTTTTTCTGATACTATTAATTTAGTAAAAGATTAATTAATGATTGAAACTTCAGGTGTGATAGAAAAAGAACAGGGGAATGGATTTTATTTGGTTACCTTAGAGCAGCCTGAAGGTCATCAATGTTTATGTAGAGCTGCAGGCAAATTGACTAAATTTAGAATTAAATTATTAGCTGGAGACAAAGTGTTAGTTGAGATAAGTCCTTATGATCTTTCTAGAGGAAGGATAACTTATAGAGAAAGAAATGCAGGAGGTGCTAAACCTACTACTAATAAAAATAATCCAAAGAGAAATAATAAATAAAATTTATTTTAAATAATATTTTCTATCGCTTCTTTAAACTCGCTTCTTTGTTTAACACCTTGCCATTGTTTTTTTAATAATTTTTCTTTAAAAAGTTGAACTGTTGGTGTGCCATTAATACCAGCTTGTTTTGCAATATCTTGATCTTTATCAATATCTATTTCAACGCCAAGAACTGCACCATCAAGTTCTTTAATTACTCTTTTTAACTGAGGTTTCAAAACATGACATGGGCCGCAGCTTGGGGAACTAAAAATTACTAAGATAGGTTTTTTACTCTCGTGATAAAGTTTCCTCAATGCATAACTGCCTTTTTGCCATTCAGAATTTGAATCGAAAGTATCTTCATTAACTTCTTCTTCATTAAAATCTGATGAATTAAGTTTTTTTTCTGGTTCGGGAGTTTCTCTGACTATAGTTTTTGCTAAGTTTTTCTCGGCTAACCATCTTTCAGTAGCTAATGCTGCCATGCATCCAGTTCCTGCGGCGGTAACTCCTTGTCTCCACTCAGAATCAACAACATCACCTGCTGCAAATATGCCTTCGATAGATGTTTCTGGCCTTCCTGATTTGCAAGCAATATAGCCTTTATTATCTAAATCAATTTTGTTGCCTAAGAAATTCGTATTAGGTGTATGCCCTATCGCGTAAAAAAGACCTTTTATATTGATTTCTCCTTTACCTTCTTGAGAGTGAATAGTTTCTATTCTCTCAAGCCATTCCGAACCATCCGCTTTATCAACTTTTGTGTTCCAATGAATTTCTATCTTTGGATTAGCTTTTACTCTATCAACCATTGCGGCGCTAGCCCTTAATTTTTCTGATCGAACAATTAAATGCACTTTGCTTCCATACTTTGTGAGATATGCTGCTTCTTCACATGCAGAGTCGCCACCTCCTATAACAGCTAATTCTTCATCTCTAAATTGTGGGGTGGCTCCATCACATATTGCACAAGCACTTATTCCTTTACTCCAGAATTTATCTTCATTTATCACGCCTAATCTATTTGCACTTGCTCCAGTTGCAATAATAATTGAGTTAGATTTTATAGTTCCTTCTAAAGTTTTTAATTCAAATGGATGTGAATCGGTATTAATTGAGACTACGTCACTTTCGTATAGATTAGTGCCCCATCTTTCTGCCTGAGCCTTCATTAGATCCATCAATTCAGGACCTAGTACTCCATCTGGGAAACCTGGATAATTTTCAACAAATGTTGTAGTCATTAATTGCCCACCAGGAATTCCACCAGAATTAAATCCAGTTACAAGTAATGGTTGAAGATTTGCTCGTGCGGCATATATTGCAGCAGTGTAACCGGCAGGTCCCGAGCCTACAATTACAACATTTTCTACGTTTGAAATATTCTCTTTATTTTCCATATATAAACTAATTTCACTAATTATAATAATAAAGATATATATAATGTAGGACGGTTTTCACTCGATAGGTTAATTACTCAATCGTTGACTTTTTGGTCTAATAATTTTTTTAATTCCTTTGGGAAATTTAAAACAGAATCTTTTAAATTTTCATTCTTTTCTCCAATATGCAATATCCACTCTCTAAATTCCTCTGCAATTGCATAACTGTCTTCATACCTTTCTAAAGTGTCCATTGCAGATATTCTGTTGGTAGCCCAACAGGTCGCTATGTCGATCCTTTTTCTAATGAAATTGTCCATTGAAAAGATTTAAGTTGTATATAGATAAACACATTAGAGAACCTTTGTATTGTCTAATAAGTTACAACTTTGTACTTCCAAACAATAATTTAATCTTTAATTAATATTTGAGCCAATTTTTCATCAATTATAAAGAAAATATAAAGGAATTTAGTTAGACTGCTTCGCTGTGATTTGCAAGAAGCCTTTCAACTTCCTCAAAACCTTCTTTAGCTGAATTTATTGCAAGTTCCTCGCTAACTTTTTCTTCTGATATTAATTTTGCGGATATTTTCTTTAAAAGAGTTTCTTTCTTTTCTCTTAGTGAACTAACAATTTCTTCTTCAATGATAGATTTTATTGCTTTAGAAATTATTTTTTTGTCATTTGCTTCCTCGAATGTGCCCTGAACTAATTCTTGAATAAATAATCGATGAACCTCACTACTCCTAAGAAAGCTTTCTGTGGCATTAATAATTCCTTCAACAAGAGCTTCATCAGGTTCAGAATCATTTTCTGTCAGCTTAAATTCCCAATCTAAATGTCTTCTTTGCCAACCTGCCGAGTGGAGACTGGGCATGACTGTCTGTGAATAAGTATCAACTGACATTTCATAAATTCTCTCTGCTAATTTCTCGCACCAGTCTTTACCATGCTTTTCTAGATTTTTCTGCATAGCTTGTCTTGGAACAGCATGACCACCATGATGACTGTGGCACACTCCGTCAGGACATTCGATTGCTTTTATACTCATTGGATTATTTAGTACTTATATATTCTAGATAGCTATTTTTTAAAGAAAAGAAAATATATTTTTAACAAAAATCCAAGACTTTTGACTATCTTCAATTTATATTTAGTATGTAAAAAAAATAAATAAATTGACAAAGATACTTATTCCTTCCGAAACAAGCTCTGGTGAAAGGAGAGTTTCAGCTACGCCAGAAGCGGTAAAGAAATTAAAAAGCCTAGGATGTGATGTTTATATTGAAAGTTCAGCGGGAAAATTATCAGGATTTAGTGACTTATCATATGAAGAATCGGGTGGAACAATAATAAACAACGTAGATCAAAAAATTTGGGGTGAAGCTGACTTAATATTTTGTGTTCAAACTCCATCAGAGGCTAATTTAACTAAGTTAAAGAAAGGAGCTGTTCTTCTTGGTCTTCTTAACCCATATGGAAATAAGGAGCTTCTTAGGATTATAAATAGTAATAAGATTTCAGCTTTATCACTAGAGTTGCTTCCGAGGATTAGTAGAGCTCAATCTTCTGATGTTCTTTCTTCACAGGCCAATATTGCTGGATATAAAGCAGTTCTTTTGGCTGCAAGTGAGTTAGATAGATATTTCCCAATGCTTATGACTGCAGCGGGGACAGTCCAACCTGCAAAAGTAGTGGTTCTTGGTGGAGGCGTTGCAGGATTACAGGCAGTTGCGACAGCGAAAAGACTTGGAGCAATAGTATTTGTATCTGATATTAGACCTGCTGTTAAAGAACAAGTAGAGTCCCTCGGAGCAAGATTTATAGAACTTCCTGAAGTTAAGGAAAAGCCAGGAGAGGCGGGAGGTTATGCAAAAGCTGTAACACCCGAATTCCTCTCAAAACAGAAGGCAACTTTAACTAAATATTTATCTGAAGCTGATGTTGCTATATGTACTGCGCAAGTTCTAGGTAAAAAGGCTCCTGTTTTAATAGACTCACCCATGATTGAAAAAATGAGGCCTGGAGCAGTAGTTATTGATTTAGCAGTTTCTCAGGGAGGGAACTGCGAAGGAACAAAATCAAATGAAACTATTATCAAAGATGGCGTAAAACTTATAGGAGCAGGTGAATTACCATCTTCAGTTCCTTATGATGCAAGTTCACTTTATGCTAAAAACTTAACATCTTTGATTACACCATTTATAAAAGATGGTGTAATAAAATTAGATAAAGATGATGAACTAATTTCTGGATGTTTATTAAGCGATGAAGGAGTTGTTCTTCAAAATAAAGTTTTTGAAAATTGAGGTTTTAAAATTATGTCTTTTATAAGTCTTCTTTGGGTTCTTTTATTAGGTAGTTTATTAGGTCTCGAGTTAATTGGAAAAGTTCCTCCTACTCTTCATACACCTCTAATGAGTGGAGCAAATGCAATTTCAGGAATAACAATGCTCGCAGCCTTGACTTTAATTGTAAAAGCAGAAGGTAACGTACCACTTTTAATCATTGGTTCAGTTTCTCTTGGATTTGCTCTTTTCAACGTTGTAGGTGGTTTCTTTGTAACTGATCGAATGCTCGCAATGTTTAGTCGTAAACCATCAAATAAGAAGTAATTTTTAACATGAATCTACCTGTAATCATTAAATTCGTTATTGATCTTCTAGCAGTACTTTTACTGGCTTTGGGAATAAAAGGATTGTCTAAAGTAAAATCAGCAAGGGATGCTAATAGATTAGCTGCATTTGCAATGTCGCTATCAGTAGTAGGATTACTTTCTTATTATTTAGGCACTTCTGGAATTGCTATTCAGTCTTGGATTTGGATAATAATTGGATCAATCTTGGGTAGTTTATTCGGATCAATTCTTGCAAAAAAAGTACCTATGACCTCCATGCCTGAAACAGTGGCATTGTTCAATGGTTGTGGAGGAATGTCGTCACTTTTGGTGGCCTTAGGAGTAGCTATTTTCCCTATTTCTAATAGTGTAGAAAATCTTGATTTTTTTAAGTCATTGATCAACGAAGTTTCAATATCTGTTTCCATATTTGTTGGTGCAATAACTTTCACAGGTTCAATTGTGGCAATGGCAAAGTTACAGGGTTGGTTGTCAACTCCAGGATGGACTCAGAGCAAAGTTAGACATTTTGTAAATATTGTTTTTGCAGTTGCTTCCTTGATAGCCTTTTTTGATTTGATAAACGGCAATACAAGTTCTATTTGGCTTTTAGTTATAGTTTCTTCTTTATTAGGTATTGGAGTTACTTTGCCAATTGGTGGAGCTGATATGCCTGTCGTTATATCTTTATTAAATAGTTATTCAGGGATTGCAGCGGCAGCAGCAGGTTTCGTTGTAGATAGTCAGCTTTTGATAGTAGCAGGCGCAATGGTTGGAGCGGCAGGTCTAATACTTACTCAAGTAATGTGCAAGGGTATGAACAGATCATTGGTCTCAGTTCTTTTTGGAGGATCTTTATCGGCACAAAGTACAGCCTCTTCTGGTTCAGGAGAATATACAAATATAACTTCTTGCAGTGTTGAAGAATGCGCATTGACTTTAGAGGCAGCCAATAAGGTAATTATTGTTCCTGGTTATGGTCTGGCAGTAGCTCAAGCTCAACATACTCTAAGGGAAGTGACAAAAAAACTAGAGCAAAATGGTATAGAAGTGGTTTACGCAATTCATCCTGTAGCAGGGAGGATGCCTGGACATATGAATGTACTTTTAGCAGAAGCAGATGTTCCTTACGAACAACTTAAAGAGATGGACGTTGTAAATCCTGATTTTCCAGCAACGGATGTTGTTTTAGTTTTAGGAGCAAATGATGTGGTTAATCCTCAAGCTAAAAATGATAGCTCTTCTCCTTTATATGGCATGCCAGTTCTTGACGTGCAGGAAGCAAGAACGGTATTTGTAATTAAACGTGGTATGAGTGCAGGTTACTCCGGAATAAAAAATGATTTATTTGATTTACCAAATACCTCAATGGTCTTTGGTGATGCAAAAAAGGTACTGAATGATTTGATTGGAGAATTAAAGGATCTTGGGGTTGGAGAGAAATAATAATATATCTTTTAGTTTTTCAGATTACGTAAAAAATAAGCCATTTCGAGAAGTTTTACCTTGGATAGGTGGCGACTTACAAACTTTGAGAGATACTTTTGTTATTGATTTTGGTAAATCAAAAAAAAATAAAAAAATATTCTTTCCGATTAATAAAATTCTTTCTAAAAAATTTGAATGTGATTATCTTCTAGGTTTTTTAGAATTACCTGAAAACTTAAGCTCCCTTAGGGGTTTTGTAATCGTTACACATGGTTTAGGGGGCTCAACTAAACGGTTTGGTTTAAGAAGAATCTCTAGGAAATTAGCAAATAATGGTTTTGGAGTTCTAAAATTAAATCTAAGAGGATCTGGATCTGCGAGATATTTAGCTAAAGGAAATTATTGTGCTAGATGCTCCAGTGATGTTATTTCAGCAATTAATTATTTTAAAAAATTCATTAATTTAGAGTTTAAAGATCTCATTAAGATGAATAATCTTCCAATTTACGGAGTTGGATTATCTTTAGGCGGAACAATTCTTTTAAATGCCTGCCTAGATTACGATGAAGACAAAGGAGAAAAACTTTTAGATGGCCTTGCCTGCGTGAGCACCCCTTTAGATTTATCTTCATGCAGTCTCTGTATTGAAAAACCTAGAAATTTTATCTACCAAAAATGGTTACTTCACCGCTTAAAAAATCAGTTATGGGAGGGATTTTATGATGAAGGCAAACTCCTTGATAACGAGAAATTAAGAATAAAAATTAAAAATTTAAAAAGTATAAGAGAATTTGATCAGAAATTTACAGCTCCTAGTTGGGGATTTAATTCTTTAGAGGATTATTATATTAAAGCTTCTCCAATATTTAGAATCCAAAACTCAATAAAAAAATTACCTCCAATGCTTTTTATTCATGCCGAGGATGATCCCTGGGTTCCATATAAGGATACTTTGAATTTAAGAAAAGAATGTATTGATAAATTCACTATTTTTATAACCGAAAAAGGAGGTCATAATGGTTTTCATTCGATTAATGGCTGCTGGTCAGACGAAGTCGTAAAGAACTGGTTTATTAGTATCTAGGACTATTTAAAAATGGTGTTTTTTTAAAAATCCATTTTTCTATTGGCTTACCGTTAATAATATGTGAGGTAAAAATTTCAGAAATTTTTTCTGGAGAAACTTTCTCATACCAAATACCATCAGGCCAGACAAGAAGAATTGGGCCGTTCTTACATACCCTTAAACAGTCAGCTTTTGATCTTAATATATGTATGTTTTTTGTAGAGGGATCATTCTCAAATTTTTTTAAAGTCTTTTTCAGACATTCCCATGCTTTTTGACCTTCATTGCCTTTAAAGCATTTCTGTTTTGTGGGTGTTGCGCATAGTAGAAGATGTTTTTTTATATTCACTTTTATCCAATACTTACGTATTTTTTCCCTTTTTTAATTTCTTGCTTAACAAAAAGTCTGGCCCAATTGTCAACTTCAAGAATATCCTCCAATTCGGGACTCGAATTCAAATTCTCCATATGTGATTCACAAGCTTTACTTATAAATGTTGGAATTTCTTGAAAAGAAATTTTTTCTTTGAGGAATTCTTCAACAGCCATTTCATTAGCAGCATTTAAGACTGCAGGCATAGTCCCAGAAGATTTTCCTGCAGCATAGGCAAGACCCATGCATGGATATTTAAACTCGTCTGGCTCTTTAAAAGTTAATTTTCCAATTTCACTTAGGTTTAATCTTTTCCAATTTGTTTTAAATCTTTCAGGCCAACTCATCGCATATAAAATTGGTAGCTTCATATCTGGCCAACCTAATTGAGCTAATACTGAAGAATCTTCCATCTCAATCATTGAATGAATAATACTTTGAGGGTGTATAACTATTTCGATATTTTCGTAAGAGGTCCCAAATAAATAATGAGCTTCTATAACTTCTAATCCTTTATTCATAAGAGTTGCAGAATCTACAGTTATTTTTTTTCCCATATCCCAATTAGGATGTGAAGTCGCATCTTCCACTGTGACATGCTTTAAATCCTCAACGGCCCAATCTCTGAAAGCACCACCAGAAGCTGTTAAATGTATGGCTTTTAAACCCTTGGGCATCTCTCCTGTTGAAAAATCTGCATTTTCAAAATTAGGTAATCCTTGTAAACATTGAAAGATAGCAGAGTGTTCTGAATCAGCGGGTAAAAGCCTACTATTATTTTTCTTTAATGCAGGAATAACAATTGGTCCTGCAGCAATTAAAGTTTCTTTGTTAGCAAGTGCAATATTTTTCCCAGCATTAATTGCTGACATTGTTGGAATTAAGCCTGCACAGCCTACTATCCCGGTTACCACAGTATCTGCCTTATCCCATGCTGCAACTGCGTTAATACCCTGCTTTCCACCTAAAACCAAGGGAGCATCATCCAAATCTAAGTTATTAATATTATCTTTTAAATCCTCTATAAGGCTTTCATCCTCAATTGCAACCACCTCTGGTTTATGTGTTTTAACTTGTTCAGTTAATAAACTAATATTTCTTCCTGCGGAAAGAGCTACGGCTTTAAACTTATCAGGCTGCTCACTAGCTATCTCGAGAGTTTGAGTCCCTATCGAACCAGTAGAACCGAGCACAGTAATGTATTTCAATTTTCTCTGATATTTCTAATATCTTCCCATTTAAAGGTGTATTTAAAAAACAAAAATTTCAAATTGGTTTTTTTCTTAAAATTTAGACCCTTATCCATGTTGTTATTTCCTTTGATTGATCAATAAGTTCAATACCTTTTTCTTTTAACAAATTCCTGATTTCATCCGCCTTCGTATAATTCTTTTCCATTTTTGCTTTCATCCTTTCATCAATAAGCGATGATATTTCGTCTTCTTTTATTTTACTTTCTTTTACTAAATCCTCTTTTTTAAGACCAAGTACCTCGGTCAACTTTTCTAGAGTTTTAAAATTCTCAATTAGAAAAAATTTTTCATTTAGGTCTACTTTAAAACCTTCAACCCTTTGAAATTGGTTTAAAAAGTTTTTTAATGGTTTCGCTAAATCGTAAATAATTGCAATAGCACCTGCCGTATTAAGGTCATTTTCAAGAGTCTCAGAAAATTTAAGCTTTTTTTGAGATAATTCAAAACTGATTTTCTCTCTATATTCCTCTTCGAGAGATTCGTTTTTTTCAATAGATCTAAAAGCACCTTTTGTAAGGTCCATAAAAGAAAGGGCTAAATTAATGTTTTTCCAAGCTTCTGAAGCACTGCTTAAAGCTTCTTCAGTAAAATCAAGTGGTTTTCTATAGTTCACAGTCATAACAAAATATCGCAAAGTCATAGGGCTTATACCTGACTCAATTAGCTCTCTGATCGTTTTAAAATTTTTAAGGGATTTACTCATCTTTTGTCCATTTACATTGACCATCCCATTGTGTAACCAATAGTTTGCTAGCTTTTTGCCATTGGCTGCTTCTGATTGGGCAATTTCATTCTCATGATGAGGAAAAATCAGATCAGAACCACCTAAATGGATATCAATAGTATCTCCTAATTCATCTTTAACCATCGCCGAACATTCAATATGCCATCCTGGCCTACCTTTACCCCATGGCGAATCAAAAAATGGTTCATCATCTTTGGCTTTTTTCCATAGTGCAAAATCTTGCGGATTTAGTTTTTTACTATTTTCCTCATTAGCCATTCTTCCTTGCTGATTGACATTTTGTTCTTTTATATTTTGATTACTTAGCTTTCCATAATTTTTATTTTTAAAAACAGAATAATAAACATCTCCATCTCTAGAGTATGCATAACCTTTGTCCTCGAGGATTGTTATGAAGGAGCAGATATTGCATATATGATTAGTTGCTCTTGGCATACTATCCGGTCGCATTATCCCTAAAGAATCCATATCTTTATGAAATTCAATAATATTCTTTTCAGATACTTCCTTCATTGAACTGCTTTCTTCTTTTGCTCTTTTTAAGATCTTGTCATCAATATCTGTAAAATTCTGAACATACTTTACTTTGAAATCACTGTAAATTAAAAATCTTCTCAATACATCCCAAGCGATATAACTTCTGGCATGACCAAGATGACATAAATCATAAACAGTTACCCCACAACAATAAATTTTTACAACATCATCAATAGGCTTAAAAACCTCAACTTTTTTGCTTAAGGTATTAAAAAGTTTGATCATCTTAAACTAAGTATTTCATAAGGTTTATTTTGTCTCCATCCAATTGTCTCCAATTCCAATATCAACTAAAAGAGGCACATTTAATTTTACACAATCTTCCATAGTATTCTTTACTAATTTCGTCGTAATTTCCAATGAATCTGGTTCAACTTCAAACAATAATTCATCATGAACTTGTAAAAGCATTTTTGCTGGAACATTCATTTCTATGAATTTTTTATTTAGTTGAACCATTGCAATTTTAATAATGTCTGCACTCGAACCCTGAATTGGTGCATTAGCTGCTGCTCTTAATGACTGTGCTTCCATGCCAGCCCTTCTTGCAGATTGCAGGTCAATTTCGTAAGGATCTTTCCCTATTAATCTTC